>NC_010125.1:85000-685000 GCF_000067045.1 Gluconacetobacter diazotrophicus PA1 5 | reverse complement strand
CGCTCCACCAGCAGCCGGCCGAGATGCGCCGGATCGTGAACCGCCCGCGCCGTGCCGACGCGCACCGCGCAGGCCGTGCCGTCCACCCGTTCGCAGATCAGGTCCAGCCGCCGCGCGCCCATCCCCCGCCCCCGCAAGGTGGCGCAGAGATCGGCCAGCAGCACGTCGATCACGACGCGAAAGGATTCGGGGGTGGAGAGCGGCTCCACGAAGCCGCGCCGGGCCTGCATGGCATCGGGCGCCAGGACCGGGCGGATCGGTTCCGCCACTTGGCCCGATGCCTGGTCCAGCCGCGCCAGCAACCGGGGGCCGAAACGGCGGGCCAGCGGCGCGCGCGGGGCCGCGCGCAGCGCACCGATGCGGCCCAACCCCAGCCGATGCAGCATGTCGGCGGTACGCGGCGCGATCCGCAGGGCCTCGACCGGCAGGGGGTCCAGCGCCGCCTGATGGCCACCCGGCGGCACGACGGCCAGCCGCGCCCTTCCATGCCGGGCCAGCGCGTGCGCCGCCCCCGGCGTATCGGCGATCGCGGCCCGGCCGGACAGGCCGCGCCGCCCCAGGCCGTCCAGCAGCCGGGCCAGCATCGCGGATTCGCCGCCATGCAGATGGGCACAGCCCGTCGCGTCGATCCAGATCCCATCCGCCCCGTCCGGCGCGGTCAGCGGCGCCATCCACAGACACCACCGGACCAGCCCCGCCAGGGCGGCCGCGTCCTGTTCGGGGGCCGCCGGCATGACCAGCAGGCCGGGAACCAGCGCCTGGGCCTGGGCCAGGGGCTGGCCGGGCGTTACGCCCCGGGCGCGTGCCGCCGCGTCGGCCGCCGCGATCACCTGTCGCCGCCCGTCATGCGACCGCGTGACCAGCGGCTGGTCCGGCGGCACCCCGTGTTGCCGCCGCAGCCGTTCGACCGGCAGGAACGGCAGCCAGAGCGAGACGATGCGGCGCATCCCCGACCTCCATGATCCATGATGCGGGGCGGCCGCCCCGATGGCGCAGCAGGTCCACCGACCAGTGCGCGACGCCCACGCCCGGCACCGTGGGATACGCCGCCAGCACGGCGCCCGACGGCAGGGGGCCGATGCGCCAGCGGGTCGCGCAGGCCGTCGGCTGCAGCAGGGCGGGATCGTCCGGCCGGCTGGATCGCCGGATCAGGAATCCCGTCACGCCGGCGGCTTCCGCCGCCAGTTGCAGCCGCCGCGATGCCGTCAGCGACAATGCCCCGTCCAGTTCCGCCACCACCGCGACGACGCCCCGGCTGTGGAGCGCGTCCTCGCACACCGCCAGGCGATCCCCGGCCTCGGCCGCGATGCACAGCAGGCGGCCGGGATCGACACCCGCCCGGACCAGGCCGGGCCCATACAGGTCGAACCCGCCCCCGATCCAGGCCACGGGCCCCGGCGCCAGCCCCAGAATATGCGCCACGAACCGCGCCGGCAGCGCCGCCAAGGCAGTATCGCCGCCACGTCCCGTCACCTCGTGCACCGTGCCGCGCGGCAGGCCGCCCCCCAGATGCCGGTCGACCTGCGGCACCCCCAGGGGCCAGAACGCCGACAGGGATGCACCCTCCCCCCGGCCGTGCTCGATCCGCGCGATCTGCGCACGCAGGCGGGCCAGCAGGTCAGTGCGCTCCGTTCCGGTCATTCTCCCCTCCAAGAGAAGAACATATAGTGAACAAATTGCCCGTGGGAAAGCGGAATTCGCCGCCCGCGCCTACCTGCCGCCGCCGCGCCGGACGAAACGCCGGTAGCCCAGCCGGCCGGCCAGGGTCAGGACCGGCAGGGCCAGGTCCAGCAGCCGGGGCAGCAGCAGGCAGAGATTGGCGAACAGCCCGTCCATGGCCGGCAGGAAGGTTTCCCGCCGGGGATGGCGGCAGATCCGCACGATGCGGCGTGCGACGTGGTCCGGGTCGGCCGGGGCGCTGACGAAATTCAGGACCGATCCTCCCTCGGCCATTTCCCGGCGCAGCATCGGCGTATCCACGGCAGCGGGAAAGACGGACGAGACACGGATTCCCTGTTTCCGGACCTCCCGCGCCAGACACATCGCATAGCCACGCAGGCCGAATTTCGCGGCCGTATAGGCCCCGCAGCCCGCCAGCGGCAGCGCGCCGGCCATGGAATTGACGAAGACGACATGCCCGCCGCGCTGCATCCGCCCCAGCAGGCGCGCCGTCAGGTCGATCGGCCCCGTCAGGTTGACCGCGACCTGCGCGGCCAGTTCGTCCGCGCCCTGCGCGGCGCTGTCCCCGGGATGGATCACCCCGGCGCAATGGACCAGCAGGCTGACCGGCCCATCCTGCGCCAGGATGGCCGAGGATGCCGCCGCGATCGATTCGGCCCGTCCCAGATCGCAGGCCCGCAGCGTAACGGGCATGTCGTCCGCGAACCCCGCGCCGGCCATCGCGCCGGCCATCGCACCCTGGCGCGACAGGACCGTCACCCGGTAACCGGCCCCGGCCAGCAATTCCACCACCCGCCGCCCGATCCCGCCCGTCCCGCCGGTCACGACCGCCAGGGGCCGCCCCCCATCGGCAACGGCGGGCGCGGGAGAAGCCAGGATCTCGGCAGTATCGGTCACTATCTGTCCCCCAGGCGAGTCGGCCCGTCGGTTGGGTCAATCGAGGCGATATGCGGCAGGATGACGGTGCAACGCAAACCGGGCCGGTTGTCCGACAGGGCGATCGTGCCGCCATGCAGCCGCACGATCGCCCGCACCAGGCTGAGGCCCAGCCCGCTGCCGGGCACCGACCGGCTGTCGTCCAGCCGGACGAAACGGTGGAAGACCCGTTCGCGGCTGTCGGGCGGAATGCCGGCCCCGTCATCGGCCACCACCAGCATGATCCGGTCGCCCGACAGCGTGGCCCCGACGGTGATGTGGCTGCCATGCGGCGTGTGGTTGATCGCGTTTTCCACCAGGTTCGACAGCATCTGCATCAGCAGGACCGGATCGCCCATGACGGTCCCGGAAACCGGACCGGAATCGAGGGAGCGGACGGCCAGGGCCTGTCCCCGGTCCTCGGCCACCGGACGAAAAAGGTCCACGACCTCCCTGACCAGACCGCCCACGGCGACGGGCATGACGGTGCCGGTCGAAATCGCGGCCTCGATCTGCGACAGCCGCAGCAGCGACGAGAAGATTTCCAGCGCCGAATCCAGGTCCTCGACCGCGTCCTCGATGGTGGCGCGGAACGCATCGGGCGTGTGGTCGGCGACCGATGCCGCTTCCAGCCGCTGTCGCAGGCGCGAGAGCGGGCGGCGCATGTCGTGCGCGATGTCGTTCGAGACCTGCTGCAGGCTGGCGATCAGCCGTTCGTTGCGCTCCAGCATCGCGTTGAGGGCGTGGGCCAGGTCATCGAATTCGTCATTCGCCCCCTGATGGGGAATCCGCTGCGAGAGATCGCCGTTCATGATCCGCCGCGCGATCGCGCCGATCGTCTCGATCCGGCCCAGGATGATGGCGCTGAGGATCAGGCCGCCCCCCACGCCCAGCACGGCGAACCCCACGAGACTCCAGCCCACGACGATCCGGAATTCATGCCGCAGCCGGCGCAGGGGCGATGCATCGATCCCCACGAAGAAATAACCGCCATCGACCAGGACCAGGCCCTGGCCGTACACCAGGCCGTTCGCCTCGCCGAAGGGCCGCCGATGCGCCCGCGACAGCCAGCGACTGCCGGGCACGGGGCGCAGATTCAGCATGTTGCCCGCCATGACGTGGCCCGAACCATCCTGCAGCAGATAGAAGAAATCCGGTTCATGGCGCACCAGGTCCCGCACGACCGGCAGAAGATGCTCCAGGTCCCGCGTGCCGGCCGCCGACAGGGCTTCCGCCTGTTCCGTCGTGGCGGCACGGCGGATCTGGCCTTCCAGCGAACGCTGGCTCCGCCATCCCGACAGCAGGATCACCAGGATGCCCGACAGCATCAGGAACCCCGCGAACAGGATGACGATCCGGAAGGACAGGCTGGACGTGAGCCGCCGCAAGGTGCGGAACCGGCCCCTGCCGGCCGGGGACATCATCACGATTCCGCGCCCGCCACGCCGCCCATGACGTAGCCGGCGCCACGAATGGTCTGGATCACCTGCCGCCCATCCGGCCCCAGCTTGTCGCGCAGGCGGCTGATACCAACTCCTGTTTGTTAAAACCCATGTGCCCATTGTCGTAGCCCGAGGGACATGATGCGCCAGGGCTGGTCGACGAGCTGGTTCCAGGCGTGGCAGCAGATATCGACGATGTCGTCGTAGGTGCGGAAGATCCGGTTCGACAGCCAGGTATTGCGCATGAACTGCCAGACGTTTTCCACCGGATTGAGTTCGGGCGAGCGTGGCGGGAGCGGCAGGATGGTGATGTTGGCGGGGATATCGAGTTTCGGGCTGGTATGCCACGCTGCCTGATCGACGATGAGGATAGCGTGAGCGCCCGGCGCTACGGCCTGCGAGATCTCGTCGAGATGCCGGTTCATGGCGTGGAGGTTGCACCAGGGCAGGACGAGGGCCGCTCCCTTGCCTAGCGCCGGACAGATCGCTCCGAAGATCCAGGCCGAACGTGTGCGCTGATCGGCAGGCGCGCGTGGACGGGTGCCGCGTCTGGCCCAGCGGCGCGTCAGCTTCGTTTTCTGGCCGACCCTCGCCTCGTCGCCCCACCAGAGTTCGATGGCCTTGCCGGGATGCCGGGCCCGGATCCCGGCCATGACGTCGGGGAAGCTTTTTTAAAAACGTCCTGGGCCTCGGGATCCTGGGCATGGTGCCGGGGGCGTCCCGTCAGAAGGCGGAAGTCGAGGCCCCGGATAACGGCGCTCAGCCGGCTGCGCGAAAGAGAGACGCCGAATTCCTCATAAAGCCATTGCCCCAGATCAGCCTGCCGCCAGCGCACCACCCCATGCACGGCAGCGATCGGGCCGTCCTCGATCCGGCGCATCAGCGCTTCCAACATGGCTGGTGTCAGGCGGGGAACGACACCGCCCCCATGATGATCCCGCACGCCATCCGGGCCCTCGGCGTTGAAACGCACCACCCAGTCCCGCACAATCTGCCGATCCGTCCCAGCCAGTCGTGCCGCGTCTCCGCGTGACGCACCATCGTAGATCGCCGCCAGCGCCAGAAGCCGACGCGCCTGGCCCGCATGCCTCGTTGTCCGCGCCAGAGCACGCAGTCCCGCCGCATCATAATCCTCACGCAACGCTAACGCCCCGCCCATTCGGATGCCTCCCGCCCGGTTCGGCATCCTGTGAATCACAGCTCGTTCCAGAACGATACCGTCAGGCAATCACATATGAGTCAGGGCGGACCGGAGTTGGTATGAGATGGGTTTCGACGAGATTCGTGTGCACCGGAAAATCCACGTTCCAGGCGTGCAGCAGCATCCGCCGCGACAGGATCGTCCCTGGATTGCGCATGAAATATTCCAGGATCCTGACCTCCTGCGGCTGCAGGAACAGCTTTTCCCCATGACGCGTGACCTCGCGCGTCAGCAGGTCCAGCGTGATGCCCGCCGCCCGCAGGACGGTGGCGTCCCGCGCCAGGCCCATCCGGCGCAGCAGGACCGCAACCCGGGCCGCCAGTTCGCGCACCGCGAACGGCTTGACCAGGTAATCGTCCGCCCCGCCCCGCAGGCCGCCGACGCGGCTGTTGACCCCGTCCATCGTGGTCAGGAACAGGACGGGGATGCGAATTCCGACCTCGCGCACGCGCTTCAGAATCGCCATGCCATCCAGGCCCGGCAGCATCCGGTCCAGCACGATGACGTCCCAGTGCCGGCCCAGGGCCGCCGACAGCCCGTCGGTACCGTTGGCGACCCACGTCACGCCGATCCCGTCCCGCGCCAGGCCATCGCGAACATAGGCGGCCGTATGAGGATCGTCTTCGACCAGGAGCAACCGGACAGGGGAAGGAACATGGGTCATGGGGCCCCGCCGAGGATAAAGCCGCCCTCCCCCTCGTAAAGGGCGTCCACGGTAGATTGGGATTTTTTAAGATAGGCCGGATCAGGTGCTTGCGGACGACGATCCTAACCATCGACCCGCTGCGCCCGGACGATGGCGTCCAGGAACATGCGCGCGCAGGAATCCCAACTGAAGCGTGCCGCATGGGCGCGACAGGCCGCGCGGTCGCCCTTCAGCGCGGCCAGGATATTGGTCCGCAGGTCCGGGCCGATCGCCCCAACCGCCGAGACCCCGGGCGGCAGGATGTCGCGCGGGCCCGTCACGTCGAACGCCGCGACCGGCAGGCCGCAGGACAGGGCTTCCAGGATCACCAGCCCGAACGTGTCGGTCAGGCTGGGAAACACGAACACGTCGCTGGCGGCATAGGCCGCCGCCAGGTCGGCACCGTCCAGGTAACCGGTGAACACGACGCCGGGGTAGCGCGCAGCCAGTTCGGCGCGGTCCGGCCCGTCCCCCACCACGATCCTGGTCCCCGGCAGGTCGAGATCGAGGAAGGCCGTCAAATTCTTCTCGACCGCCACCCGCCCGACCGAGAGCAGATAGGGCCCCGGCACGCCGTGGAGCGCCTGCCAGTCATGCCCGGTCGTGCCGGGGCGGAACCGGTCGGCATCGACACCGCGCGTCCAGCATTCCAGGTGCCGGAAGCCGCGATCGTTCAATTCCCCCAGCATGCTGGGGGTCGGCACCAGTGTCAGTGCCGCCGCCGCATGGAACCAGCGCAGGAAGCGGTAGGGCAGACGTGTCGAAAGACCGGTGCGCGCGCGGATATATTCCGGAAAGCGCGTATGGAACGAGGTCGTGAAGCATCGCCCGTTACGGATCGCCCAGCGGCGGGCGGCCAGGCCCAGCGGGCCCTCGGTCACGATATGGATCGCGTCGGGCCGGAATTCCGCGATCAGCCGGGACATCTCCCGCCCGGGCAGGATGCTCAGCCGGATTTCCGGATAGGTCGGGCACGGCACGGTGCGGAACAGGTGTGGACCGACGACCCGAACGATCTGGCCCATCGCCCGCAATTCGTCGCTGAGGCGCGAGATGGTGCGGACCACGCCGTTGACCTGGGGATACCAGGCATCGCTGACGATCAGGATGCGCAAGGCACGCGGAGCCACCGTGACGCGCGGTGCCGTGTCGAGAACCGCAAGCTGCGCCGTCATTCAGGCACCGGCCGGGAACAGGAACGAGGCCAGGCGCGACGGCGCCCCGGTCCGGCGGCGGACATCGGTCATGTCCAGCAATTCCATGCTGCCGTCATGATGTTCCACCAGGGCGCTGCAGCTTTCGACCCAGTCGCCGTCATTCATGTAGAGTATCCCGTCCAGATCCTTGATGACGGCATGATGGATGTGGCCGCAGATCACGCCGTCCACCCCGCGCCGCCGGGCCTCGTCCGCCACGGCGGTCTCGAACCGGTCGATGGCCATCAAGGCGCCCTTCACCTGCCGCTTCAGCCATTGCGACAGCGACCGATAGGGCAGGCCCAGGCGGCGGCGCACCTGGTTGAACCAGCGATTGACGACCAGCGCCACGGTATAGGCCCGGTCGCCCAGCATCGCCAGGAACGGGGCATAGCGGACCACGCTGTCGAATTCATCCCCATGCAGGACGAGGAACCTCTTGCCCGAAGCGGTCACGTGCTCGACCTGCCCGCACAGCCTGATGCCCGCGACTTCCAGCCTGTGAGGCAGCAGGCGGCGGAAAATTTCGTCATGATTGCCCGGGATATAGAAAATCTCGGTCCCCGTGCGGCCCATGCGCAGGATCAGGTTCACGACGTCGTCGTGATGGGCGTTCCAGAACCAGGACCGCTTGAGCTTCCATCCGTCGATGATGTCACCGACCAGATAGAGACGCTGGCATGTCACGTTGCGCAGGAATTCCGCCAGCAGGTCCGCGCGGCAGTCGCGCGTGCCCAGATGAACGTCCGAAAGGAAGACGGCCCGATAGCTGGCGGAGGCGGGTCGGTCGTTCAGAATCACGTTCATCGCGAACAGCACACCCTGATGAGAGACGGGCCCCTTCTAGCCGCATCCCCCCGTTTCTTTTATGTATCTTTCGTGAAATCCCGACGCGGGACATCACCTGCCGCCAATAGCATGCCCACCCGCGGAACACTGAAAAATCGTGTCGGACTTGACAAGAAGATCTGGTACGATTAGAAGTATTTCGACGGTTCCTTCTTGTCAGAAGGATTAAAAGGGAACGAAGTGCGGATTACGGTCCAATGCTTCGGCTGTCCCCGCAACTGTAAGCGGTATGTCTGTGCGTCGCCGGATATCATGGTCCGGACCACTGGGAACACTCATCCCGGGAAGGTTATGCAGGACGTGATGCCGCAAGCCAGGAGACCTGCCGTCTGCATTGGTTGCGACCGGGAACTGTCGGGCGGGGTGTCCTGACGGTGTGGTGTCATCGTCCGTCGCACAGACGGGCGGCCTTATGACAGTACGCTCTCGTGGCAACGATGATGTGACCGCGAGACCTGGACCTGATGAGTGTTTTCCGTAATCTGTTGATCGCTTCGAGCACGTTCGTGGCGATGGGAACCTGCGTGGCGCAGGCTGACGAGCCCGCGAAGCAAGCTGCCCCGGCCAAGCGATCGAAGCCACATGTTGTCCAGGGCGGCGACCAGGCCGGCAAGTCGAAGCCCGCGACCACGTCATCGAACGTCCCGGCCCGGACATCCAGCCCCGCCGTTTCCACGCAGACCGCCGAACTGCCCGAACTGATCAGTGTCAGTGCCGCGCGCCGGCCGACCTCGGTCGACGATATCGGCACCAGCATGACGATCGTGACCGAACAGCAGATCCAGACCCAGCAGCGCCGGGGACTGGCCGATATCCTGGAGCGCCAGCCGGGCCTGAACGTCGTGCAGACGGGTGGCCCCGGGGGGACGACATCCATTTTCATGCGCGGCAACAACGCGAACGAGGTCAAGGTCCGTCTGGACGGCATGGACGTCAATGACGGCAGTTCCGCCCAGGGTATGTTCGACGCCGCCCAGTTCATGACGGACGGCATGGGACGGATCGAGATCCTGCGCGGCCCGCAAAGCGGCCTGTATGGCGCGGATGCCATGGCAGGCGTGATCGATATCACCACGGCGCAGGGGGAAGGCCGCTTCAAGCCCTTCGTCCGGATCGAAGGCGGCGGATACGGCACCTTCAACCAGGTCTTCGGCGCGCGCGGCAGCAAGGGGCGCTTCCATTACAACGTTGAATTTTCCCATTACCGAATGGACGGATTCAACAACATCCCGTCTTATATCGAGCGCGCCTACAACGCCGACTGGCGGCAGCGCCACGAAGGCAATCGCAACGACAACCGCAGCGCCAATATCCGCCTGGGGTATGATGTTGCCCGCAATTTCGACCTGGGCCTGACGACCCGCCTGATACAGGGAAACAACCACAGCTATTCCCTCTATGACCTGCAAAACGAGTATTTCGGATATTCCGGCGTGCGCGAACAAAACAACACGAACGAGGCGATCGTGCGGGGTACGGCGCATCATGTCTCGTTCAACGGGCTGTTCGACCAGGTGATCGGCCTGGGATACATGACCAACCGCAATCGCTGGACGGAGACGGGAACGAGCTATGGCAGCCCGATCAACCCCGATCCCGATTACTACCGTTCCGACCGGTTGAAGATCGACTGGCACGGCACGTTCAATTTCCGGCAGTACGGTCAGTTCATGGTCGGCGCCGAACATTTCCACGAGACATTCAATACCAGCCAGGCCGGCGGCATTTCTGGTCCCGGATATGACACGTCCGCCGGCATGGACACGACCGCCGGATACGGGCAGTACCAGGGAAACTGGAACCACATCCTGTATGGCGCCGCCAATATCCGGTATGATGCGAATTCACGATACGGCAACCATGTGACCTGGCGCGTGGCGCCCGCCATCCATGTTCCGGGCACCGGCACCATCATCAAGGCCAGCGCCGGTTCCGGATTTCATGGACCGTCCCTGTACCAGCTCTTCGCCAACCAGGGCGGGTACGGGTATTCCGAAAAGGGCAATCCGAACCTGAAGGCCGAACAACTGATCGGCTATGACGCCGGGGTCGAGCAGAAGCTGCTGCATGATAGCCTGAATTTCGGCGCGACCTGGTATGACAACCGGGTCCGGAACCTGATCCAGTCGACCCTGTCCATTGATTCCTCCTATAACTACAACTATTCGTACGCCAACGTGGACCGGGCGCGCATGTACGGCGTGGAGGCCTTCCTGAACTGGAAGGCACGCCGCGACCTGCAGTTCAACCTGAGCTACACCTGGACCCATGCGCGCAACGAGACGGACGATACGGAACTGCAGCGCCGTCCCCAGCATAAATTCAACTTCAACACGACATGGACGCCCATCCAGGACCTGACCTTTTCGGGAAACATCCTGTACACCAGCGCCTGGCGCGACCTGCCGGTCATCGGCAGCGAATCATGCAGCGTATGCGCCAAGGGGCATGGCTATTTTACGATCGATATCGCCGCCAATTACAAGATCAACAGATATGTCTCGGTCTATGCGCGCGCGGACAACCTGCTGAACAGGCAATATGAGGACCCGATCGGCTACCTGCAGCCCGGGCGCGCGGGCTATGGCGGCTTTACGCTGAATTACTGACATGAAACGGGCGCTCTGGGGCATGGTGGCGGGTTTGCTGGCATGGACCAGCGCGGGCCAGGGCCGGCCGTTGCCCCGGGTGGCGTCCCTGAACCTCTGCACGGACCAGCTTGTCCTGATGCTGGCCGAACCGGAGCAGATCGTCGGGCTGAGCCCGATTGCGCGGGACTGCTGGAGTTCCGTTCTGTGCGAACAGGCCCGCCATGCCCCCGTCATGCGGCCGACGGCGGAAAATATCGTCTCGGCCCGCCCCGACGTGGTGCTGGGGGGCGTCTATACGGCGGCGGTCGCCATGCAGGCGGCGCGGGAGGAAGGGGCCCGGGTCATTGCCTTTCCCCCCGTCAAGGCGCTGGCGGATATTCCCGCCCAGATCATGACGGTGGCGAATGCGGTCGGGGCGCCGGAGCGCGGGCGGGCGCTTGCCGATGCCTTCGTCGTCCGCCTTGCGTCCCTTTCGGCGGACCGCCGGCCCGATGATCCCACCGCCGCCATTTATGCCGCGAACGGCTTTGTCATGCACGGCGGATCGCTGCCGGACGACGTGCTGGCCCATGCCGGTTTTCGGAACTATGCGACCACCATGGGCCTGGCGCCATCGCCCCGCCTGCCCATGGAAGTGCTGATCGCCCATCCGCCCGACCTGCTGATTCTGGATCGTTCCGGCCAGGGCCATTCGCTGGCGCAGGCCCTGCTGGACCATCCGGCCTTGCAGCAGGCTTTCGCGGGACGTCACCATCTGGACCTGCCCGCGCGCCTGTGGCTGTGTGGCCTGCCACAGACATTGGACAGTATCGCCATGCTGCGTGCCGCGCGCCAGGACCTTGGACCATCGCCGTGACGTCCGCCCGGAAGATCCTCTGGCTCAACGTCCTGCTGGCCGTGGCGGTGGTGGGCCTGTCCTGCGCCTCGCTGATGTGGGGCGAGACGCGGCTGTCCTTCCTCACCGCGCTGAGGGACATGGCGGCGGGCCGGCATACGGCGGGCGCGATCATCGTCGGCCAGTTGCGCCTGCCCCGCACCCTGCTGGCCGTCGTGGTGGGGGGCGTCCTGGGATTGTCCGGCGCCGTGCTGCAGGGCTACCTGCGCAACCCGCTGGCCGATCCGGGCATCCTTGGCGTGTCGGGCGGGGCGGCGCTGGGGGCCGTCATCGTCTTTTATACGGGATTGATGCAGGTCTCCGTGGCCATCCTTCCGCTGGGCGGACTGGCCGGCGCGCTGTGCGCCACCGCGATATTGATGGGGCTGGTCGGGCGCAGCGGCGCGCTGGTCCTGCTGCTGGCCGGTGCGGCGCTCAGCAGCTTTGCCGCCGCCCTGACGGCCCTGACGCTGAATCTGGTGCCCAGCCCCTATGCCTCGTTCGAAATCATGCACTGGGTCATGGGATCGCTGACGGACCGGACGTTCACGCATGTCTGGATCAGCCTGCCGGGCGCGATCTGCGGCACCCTGCTGATGCTGTCGGCCGGACGCGCGCTGGATGCGCTGACGCTGGGCGAGGATGTGGCGGAAAGCCTCGGCTTCCGGCTGTTCGGGCTGCGGGGCGTCCAGACGCGGATCGTGCTGGGATGCGCGCTGGCGGTCGGGTCCTGCGTCGCCGTTTCGGGGGCAATCGGGTTTGTCGGCCTGGTCGTGCCGCATCTCCTGCGGTCCCTGACGGGCTACCAGCCGTCGCGCCTGCTGCTGCCGTCCCTGCTGGGGGGAAGCTGCCTGCTTCTGCTGGCGGATATGGTGGTGCGCCTGGTGACGGTGGGACCGGAACTGCAACTGGGCGTGCTGACGGCGCTGGTCGGCGCGCCGGTTTTCTTCGCCCGGGTCATCATGCTGAAGAGGACGGCGTCATGATCCTGATGCAGGCACAGGATATCTCGTTGACGCGCGGCGGTCGCAAGGTCGTCGATGCGGCATCCCTGACATTGGAGGCCGGGCGCGTCATGGGCCTGATCGGCCCCAACGGCGCGGGAAAAAGTACCGCCCTGCGCATGCTGGCGGGGCTGCTGAAGCCCGATTACGGTCATGTCCGGCTGCAGGATCGCGATATCGGCCGGATCGGGGCGGAGATGCGCGCCCGGCAGGTGGCCTTCATCCCGCAGGACGGGCAGAAACCGCCCCCCATGCCGGTACGGGCGCTGGTGGCCCTGGGGCGCCTGCCGCACGGACAGGCGGGCGAACGGGCGGCCGGCCATCCGGCCGTGGAGGACGCGCTGGCCGCGACCGACATGCTGGAACTGCAGAATCGTCCGGCCAGCCACCTGTCGGGCGGCGAACGGGCGCGGATGAACCTGGCCCGCGCGCTGGCCACCAGCACGCCGGTCATCCTGGCGGACGAACCCATCGCGGCCCTCGATCCCGCCCATGCCCTGTCGATGATGCAGTTGTTTCGCGTTCTGGCGGCCCAGGGCAAGGGGATCGTCGTCGTGTTGCACGACCTGGCCCTGGCGGCCCGGTTCTGTGATGAACTGGTGCTGATGCACCAGGGCCGTGTCGTCCGGCATGGCCTGCCCGAACAGGTCCTGCAGGATACCATCATGGGGTCCGTCTATGGCGTGACGGTCAAGCGGATCGAAAATGCCGTGATCCCGTGGGCATTGTGCCGCTGATGCCCACGGAATCAGGCATCGCGACCGTGACGGCTGCCGCTTCCGTCCTGCTGGTGCGCCACCCCCCGGTCCAGGTCGCGGCCGGCCTGTGCTACGGCCGGCTGGATGTCGGGTTGCTGCCGGGATGGGAAGCGCGGGCCAACGGCCTGGCCGTGCTGGCCCGGGGTGCCGCGATCCGCATGATCCACAGCGCGCCCGCCACGCGATGCCGGCTGGTCGCCGAGCGGCTGGCCCGGGCGACCGGGCAGACGCTGCGGATCGATCCGCGCCTGGCGGAGCTGGATTTCGGCGCCTGGGAGGGCACGCCCTGGGCGGCCCTCGACCGCGCGGCACTGGATGAATGGGCCGCCGACCCCGAAGGCTTCGCGCCGCCCGGCGGCGAAAGCGGCGGCGCGCTGCGCCGCCGGGTCACGGCATTCTGGACCGACCTGCGCGATGCGGGACAGGCCGCCTGCGTCCTGACCCATGGCGGGCCGCTGCGGCTGCTCTACGCGCTGGCGGCCGGGCGAACGCCGCATCTTCTGGCGCCCGCGCCGCCGCAAGGCAGCGCCCGCCTGTTTTCCCTGGACCCGCGCGCGTTCACGCCTTCCGCAGGAACTCGGCCTTAAGCATGTAGCCGCCGGCCTCGACCGCGTGGTCGCCGTCCCGCAGGCGGATATTCTTGATCTTGGTCCCGACTTTCAGCGTCGTGGAGGAACCCTTTACCTTGAGGTCCTTGATCATCACCACCGTGTCGCCATCGGCAAGGACCACGCCGTTGGCATCGCGTATCACCTCTGCGGCGGGGGCAGCGTCGGCGATGTCGACAGGCCATTCATACCCGCAGGTGTCGCAGACATGGTTCGCCCCCTCGACATGCGTCTCGTCCAGGGTGCATTGCGGGCAGGCGGGCGTAGGGATGCTCATGCACGGGACTTACCCCCCCGACGTCCGGCATACAATCCCCCCGCATCTGTCAGGGTTTCCGGCGCGTCGGCACCGGAACATTGCAGAGGGTGACGCCATGCGCCGGTTGGACGAAGAATGGGTCCGTGCGGTTGGCGCGGGCATCCAGATAGGCCGAAAAAGCCGCATCGTCGGTGCGCATCACCTGAAGACGCGGCTGCTGCGCGCGGGGCAGGTCAACGGCAAGCGAGATGCTGCGAATTGCAATATC
The DNA here is from genome assembly GCF_000067045.1 of Gluconacetobacter diazotrophicus PA1 5. Classification (NCBI taxonomy): domain Bacteria; kingdom Pseudomonadati; phylum Pseudomonadota; class Alphaproteobacteria; order Acetobacterales; family Acetobacteraceae; genus Gluconacetobacter; species Gluconacetobacter diazotrophicus. The sequence goes on along the minus strand of NC_010125.1, from coordinate 670,670 downwards.
CTGCGCCTTGTCGGCATAAAATCCCAAGGCCGCCGTCCCGCGCGGCAATGCGCCCAGATGTTCCATGCCCGTCAGGACGCGGCCCACGACGGCCAGATTGCGATCAAGCTGGCGCGGTGCCTCGCCGTTGACCGCATACAGTTCCTGCCCATCGCCGGTATCGGGCGGCATGTCGCGCGCCACACCGATCATGCCATAGCAGTGCGCAAGCCAGACACGGTTCCCGTCCGTCCCCACCGGCCATCCTGCGGCGAACCCGGTGGCCGGTGCATACGGATCGGAAAAACCGAGTGGGCGAATGGCAATTCCCTGGCGGTTGCGATCGTATTCCGCCGGCGGATGCGCGACAAAGTCCACGGGCGGTTTCGCCTTTTCATCGCGGGGGGCCCATTGCACGACGTAATTGTCCTGCACACGGATGACGGCCCCGCCATCCCACGCATGCGCGCGCGCCAGATGCACGATATTGCCGGTATGGACCGGCGCGAACTGCGGCGCGAGTTCGATCACGATTTGCGCGCCATCGCCCAGCGTCATCACCAGAAGCCGGTCCGCCGGCACGTCGGCCCAGGCCGTGCCCGGCGCATGGGCCACGATCTCGGAAGGGCTGGGCGCCGCGATCGCCACATTCGGCAGCAGCAGGGCGAGGATCGGCAGAAGACGGCGCATGACGGCGATCATGCCTGCCGCGACTGGGGCACGGCAAGCCGGAAACCGTCGCAAAGAGACCCCTCCGGTCATCCCCCGGGCATGACCCGGACCAGTATCACGCTGGCGCCGACCAGACCGCACAGGGACAGCGCCACGGTCAGGATCAACGGCTGACCCGCCCGCATGACCGAACGAAGATCGATACTGAGACCCAGGGCCGCCATGGCGAGAATGGTCAGCACCGTGGCGGCGACATTGAGGGGGGCGACGATCCCATGCGGAATCATATCGAAGGATCGGCCGGCCATCATGATCAGGAAGCCGGTAATGTACCAGGGGACCAGCCGTGTTCTTCGCCGGGGCCCGCCGTCGAACCCGGAGGAGAGCCACGACAGAACGACGCAGACGGGACCGAGCATGAGCACCCGCATCAGTTTGACGAGGGTGCCCATATGGACGGCCGCCAGGCCGAAGGGCGAGGAGGCCGCGATCACCTGCGGCACGGCATACACCGTCAGGCCCGCGAGGGCGCCGCGCGCGGCATCGCTGACGTTCAGGACCGGCGCCAGAAGCGGCAGCCCCAGGACAATCACAAGGCCGCCGGCCGCCGTGAATGCGATGGTTGCGCCAACGTCTTCGTCCCGGGCATGGATCACGGGGGCCGCCGCCATGATCGCGGAATTGCCGCAGATGGAATTGCCGCAGGCGACTAGAAGAGTCTGGGAAACCGGCAGCCCCGCTACCCGCCCGACGCAGCAGGTAAAGGCCAGGCTGAACGCCACGATCCCCGCGACACCCGCCAGAAGCCATGGACCGGCGGAAAGCACGGCACCAATGCTGAAGGACGCACCCAAGCAAGCTATGGCGATATTGAGAAGGGTCCTGGAACAGTAACGAATGCCCGGAACCCATAAACGACCCGGCTCGTAAACGGTCCGGATGCACACGCCGACAAGAAGGGCGAGATTCATGGGTTCCAGCCACGCTTTTCCCAACAGGCTTCCCTCGGCCCATGCGAGCAGGGAGGCAAGGCCCGATATCGCGAGGCAGAGCAGGACGCCCGGCATGCGGCACGCCAGAAAACGGCTGGCTCGCCGCCGCCAGGACACGCCGGAATAAAGCATCATGTCACCGCCCTTTCCTTCGCCACGAAGACTAGGAGGCAGCCATCTCATCACTCCAACTCATAATTTTTCTGATTCCGATCGGAAATCATGATTGGTTGTGATATCCGGCGGGCATGACCCTGGAACAACTCCGCCTCTTTATCGCCGTCGCGGAACGGGAACACGTCACCGCCGCCAGCCGCGCCCTGAACGTGACCCAGTCCGCCGTATCGGCCGCCATCGCGACGCTGGAAGAACGGCATGGCGTGAAGCTCTTCCACCGTGTCGGCCGGGGCATTCGCCTGACGGACGCCGGCCGGCTGTTCCTGCCCGAGGCCCGTGCTGTCCTGGCCCGGGCCGTGGCGGCCGAAAACGTGCTGGACGATTTCAGCGGCCTGAAGCGCGGCACATTGCGTGTCGTGGCCAGCCAGACCATCGCCGCGTATTGGCTGCCCCCCATCCTGGTATCGTTTCGCAAGCAATATCCAGGGATTACGATCGACCTGGCGATCAGCAATACCGAAGACGCAGCCGCCAGGGTCAGGGACGGAGAGGTCGAACTGGGCATCGTCGAGGCGATCGTCGACGACCCCGCACTGGCGCAATGGCCGCTGGGGGAAGATCGCCTGACCATCATCCAGGCCGATCCGTGCCTGCCCCGGACGGTCGACCGGGCATGGCTACGGGCCGCCCGCTGGGTGATGCGGGAGCCCGGATCGGGTACGCGCTCGACGCTGGAGCAGCACCTCCGTCACCTCGGGATCGAACCCGAAGACCTGACCATCAGTCTTGTCCTGCCCTCCAACGAAAGCGTGCGGACGGCGATCGAAGCGGGGGCCGGGATCGGGGCCCTGTCCTCGCTGGTCGTGGCCCCGGCGTTACAGGCCGGCACGGTGCACGCCGTGCCGCAGGCGCTGGGCGCGCGGTCGTTCTACGGGTTGCGACATAAGGAGCGCTATCGCAGCCCGGCCGCCGAGGCCCTGCTGAAGCTTATCGGCCAGGAGCCGCCGGGAACGCCGAACCCGGTAGGTTGAGTCACACGGGATCGCACTCCCGCGCATGGTCCTTCGCCCTTACGACGCGCCCGTACGCATGCTGGCCGAACTCGGGCGCATATCGGTCATCCGCCCAGGCCATCCTGCCGGCGATCATCACGTTCCGCACCACACCCTGCGGGCGATTGACGACCTGCCTGCATCCGAACTGCCGACGGTCGATGAAGTGATAGGTGCTTTCCGGATTCCATTTTTGGAGCGCCACGGGATCGACGACGCAGAGATCCGCCTGTGCGCCCACACGCACCCGCCCCGCCTTGATCCCGAAGAATTCCGCCGGAAGCCCGGTCAGCCGATGGACGGCCAGGGAAACCCGCTGCAACCCCTCCCGCTGCGCCATTTTCAGCGTCCGCAGGTTGCCGTCATAGAACGCGATATTGGCCAGGTGCGCGCCGCTGTCGTTGAAACCGGGCAGCGTCTGGTCGTGGAACAGGAGTTTCCTGACCGTCGCTTCATCGCGATTGGCGATGGTCGTTTCCCACCGCAAATCCGTATCCCATTCCCGCAGAAGATGCAGAAGGAAGTCCGCGTCATCCTGGATCGGATCTGGAAATCCCGCGAAGAATGCCGCCTCGGCGTCATTGGCCGCCCCCCGTCGACCCTTGGATGCCTGGGCGGTTCGAAGCCTGCGACAGGGGGCCGCCAAGGTTTCGCCGGCCCAGTGGGGAAGCGGGCATTCGGCCACGACCATGTCTTCCAGCCGCCGGGTCAGGACGACGTCCTCCAGACGGAGCCGCCGCATCAGCCGGGCCAGCGACCAGCCCTTTTTTCCCTTCACCCACATCTTCCGGAACGCTTCGATCCAGGCGGGATCGTTCAGGATACGGGCACGGCCCTGGCGGTCGGCGAGTTCCAGCTCGTTGAGGGCCCTCAATTCCGGAATCTCGTCCGCGATCGGGTTGATGGCGCCGTCACTCCAGATCCGGAAGGACGACGACAGGGCCTGAAAACGGAATACCCCGCCCAGCAGCCTGGAATTCAGGATCGCGGACAGGAGCAGGCAGAGCGACACGGCCGACCGGTTGGTCCGCAGGTCAAGCGCCGCCAGCACGGTCGTCTTGAGCGGCCGGCCGTAAAGACGCCCGCTGGTCAGCAGGAAACTGCGCACGACAGCCGGGATATTGTCCTTGGACGGTGTCGCCTGCCAGACCCGGCCATAGCGGCGCACGACCGACGTAAGCCGGGACAATTCCTTGAACCCGGCATATTGCGTCGGGATCTTTTTCTTCTTGTTCGGCGCGTTGGCAAGGAAATGGAACGGCAGCGCGTCGGTCGAAAATCCCGCATAGCCCTGGGACATTCCCAGGTCCAGCAGCCGCTCCATGCGGGAAAGTTCCTGCCGGGTGGGCCGACGGCCCACGGACTGGTTCAGTCCCATGACTTCGATCCGAAGCATGGAATGCGGGATCAACGGCACCACATTGGGGCCGAGCGGAAGGCTTTCCAGATGATCGAGATAACCCGCCGAATCTGTCCATGTGCAGGTATCCGCAACCCGGCCCAGAACGGTTTTCGGCATGTTCTCGACGCGCGCGAAGCAATCCACGATCGGGTCCTCGCCGTCGCGCCGCTGATGGCCGTATATCACCCCGATGGAGCAGTTGCCCATCACGACCGTCGTGGTACCATGGCGCACCACTTCGGGGAGTTCGGGGGACAGTTCGACCTCCAGGTCGAGATGCGTGTGGATGTCGAGCAGCCCCGGCATCAGCCATAGACCCCGACAGTCAATCTCGGTCGTCCCTTCGTCCGTCGCCAGGCCTGGCCCGATCGCGGTGATCCTGTCACCGGTTACGGCCACGTCGGAAATCAGGGGAGCACCTCCGGATCCATCGAAAAGAATGCCATTACGATAAACGATATCCGCCATATTTGTCTCCGAGAGCGGACGACGGATAAAAAATAACGAGCATATCGCAGATGTGATCGCTGCTCTGTCGCCCTGCCTGCCTGATTATAACAACCCGGGACCAGTCAAGTTCCAGAATCAATGATACCGTCGACGTTTCAATAGGATCGCGCGAAGGATTCCGGCGACCGGATATTACGATTTCCGCGAACTCGATACCTTGGATGCAAACGAAAAGAGAGAGGAACAGGCCGATGCCGCATGTGATCATCAAGCTTCAGCCGGGAAAGTCGGAACATCAGAAGGAAACGATCGCGGAAGCCGTCGCCCAGGCCGTCATGGCCAGCGCGCCCTGTGCGGAGCGCGCGGTTTCGGTCTCCATCGAGGAAATCACGCCGGAGGACTGGGTCGAGGCGGTCTACAAGCCCGATATCCTCGGCGGCCCGGGCACGCTGTACAAGCGCCCCGGGTACGATCCGCTTTGATTTACCGGACGATCCAGGCCCGCCGCGCGGGGTCGCGCCGTTCCCAGCCCCGCCGCTCCAGTTCGGGACTGTCCGACGGGTCCTGCGCGTAGCCGACGCAGAGATAGGCCAGGAACGTCCAGCGCGGATCGGCATCCACGATGCGGGCGATCTGCTGCGGGTCCAGGATCGACACCCACCCCACCCCCAGGCCCGCCGCCGTGGCGGCCAGCCAGAACGTATGGACGGCCATGACGGCGGACCAGACCGTGGTCTGGGGCATCGTCAGCCGGCCCAGGCCCCTGCCCTGCGCCGGGTCGGCGTCGCAGAAGACCGCGACATGGTGCGGGGCGCGATCCAGCCCGGCCAGTTTCAGCGTGGCGTAGCGGGCGGCATCTTCCTCGGTGCGCGCCGCCAGCGCGTCGGCGTTGCAGCGCGCGAATTCCGCCCGGACCGCCGCCCGGCGCGCGGGGGAATCGACCCGCATGAAGCGCCAGGGTTCGCTCAGCCCCACCGAGGGCGCCAGGCAGGCGGTGGCCAGCAGGCCGTCCAGCACGGCAGGGTCCACCGGGTCGGTCCGGAAATGCCGCACGTCGCGCCGCCAGACGAACAGGCGGTCGAGCTGGGCGCGGAAATCGTCGGAAAACGCGGGGCGGGGATCGGGTTCGGTCATCACAGGACCGTTATGTACACCGCCAGGGCCACGATGACGATCCGTTCGATCAGGCAGGCCCGGCGATAGAGGACCAGCGCACGGTCCAGATGGCCGATATCCGCATCCGGCGTGCCGTCGCCCATCCAGGCATCCTGCACCCGCACGCCGCCATAGAGGCGCGGACCGGCCAGGCGCAGCCCCAGCGCGCCGGCCATCGCGGCTTCGGGCCAGCCGGCATTGGGCGAGCGATGGTGCCGCGCGTCGTCCCGAAGGGCCCGCCAGACGGCCCCCCGCCGCGCGCGCGGCGCCGCCAGGAAAATCCACAGCGCCGACAGGCGCGAAGCCGGCAGGTTGATCCCGTCGTCCAGCCGCGCGGCGGCGAAGCCGAAGGCGGCGTGGCGGGGCGTCAGGTGCCCGATCATGCTGTCGGCGGTATTGACGGCCTTGTAGAAGACCGCGCCCGGCAGGCCCAGCAGCGCCGTCCAGAGCAGCGGCGCCACCACGCCGTCCGAGAAATTTTCCGCCAGGCTTTCGATCGCGGCCCGCACGATGCCCGCGCGGTCCAGCCCCGCCGTGTCGCGCCCCACGATGCGTCCCACCGCCGCCCGGCCACCCGCCAGCCCGCCCCCGCGCAACCCCGTGCCCACGTCGGCCACATGGTCGTGCAGCGAGCGCTGGGCGACCAGGGTGCCGGCGGCCACCGCCTGCAGCAGGATCGCAAGGCCGCGCGGCAGCACGCGGTCCATCAGCCATACCGCCCCACAGGCCAGGCCGACCGGCACCGCGACCACGATCGCCAGGGCCGCGAACCCCGCCGCCCGGCAGCCGGGCGACGACCAGCCGGGCCGATTGCCCAGGCGGTCCAGCCGGCCGATCAGCGCGCCGATCCACATCACCGGGTGGCCGATCCATGCGAAGACCGGGGCGGGATAGCCGACGCGCCATTCGATCACCGCCGCCAGCGCGGCCACGCTGAGCGTCGCGGACAAGGAAGCATCCGGCATCGGATCAGCCCGTCGCCATGTCCCACAGCAGCTTGCCGTTCAGCGCCAGGATGACCAGGGCGACCAGCCATGACAGGGCCGCGAACCCGCGCGAGATGGCGAAGGAGCCCATCATCCGCCGATCGGCGACGAACCAGACCAGCGGAATGACGGCGAAGGGCAATTGCATCGACAGCACCACCTGGCTGAACACCAGCAGCCGGTTCGTGCCCGCCGCGCCGTACAGCGCCGTGACCACCACCACCGGCACGATGGCCAGTCCCCGGGTCAGCAGCCGCCGCGCCCAGTGCGGCAGGCGCACATGCAGGAATCCCTCCATCACGATCTGGCCGGCCAGGGTGCCGGTGACGGTCGAATTCATCCCCGCCGCCAGCAGCGCCACGGCGAACAGCGTCGAGGCCACGCCCAGCCCCAGCAGCGGCGAGATCAGGCGATAGGCCTGCCCGATATCGGCCACGTCGCGATGCCCGCTGCCATGGAAGGCGGCACTGGCGACGATCAGGATCGCGGCATTGATGAAAAGCGCCATCATCAGCGCCAGCGTGCTGTCCCAGGTGGCCCAGCGGATCGCGTCGCGGCGCCCGGCCTCGGACCGGTCATAGGCCCGCGTCTGCACGATCGAGGAATGGAGGTACAGGTTATGCGGCATGACCGTCGCCCCGATGATGCCGATGGCGACATACAGCATGGCCGGGTCGGTCAGCAGGGCGGGCGTCGGAACCAGGCCACGCAGGACCGCCGCCACGGGCGGGGCCGCCGCGAGGATCTGGACCAGGAAGCACGCGGCGATGATGACCAGCAGGCCGATCACGAAGGCCTCCAGCACGCGGAATCCGCGGTTCATCAGCATCAGCACCAGGGCGGCGTCCAGGCCGGTGAGGATGGCGCCCGGCAGCAGCGGGAGGCCGAACAGCAATTGCAGCGCGATCGCGGTGCCGATGACCTCCGCCAGGTCGCAGGCGATGATCGCGGCCTCGCACGCCAGCCAGAGCGCGATGGTGACCGGCATCGGGAACCGGTCGCGGCACGCCTGCGCCAGGTCCCGCCCGGTGGCGATCCCCAGCCGGGCCGACAGGGCCTGCAGCAGGATGGCCATCAGGTTCGACAGCATGATGACCGACAGCAGCCGGTATCCGAACGCCGACCCGCCCGCCAGGTCCGTGGCCCAGTTGCCCGGGTCCATATAGCCGACCGATACCATGTATCCCGGCCCGGCGAAGGCCATCAGCCGCCGCCAGCCGGTGGCGCCGGGCGGAACGTGGACCGAGGCATGGGCTTCGGCCAGGCTGGCGAATGGATCGGGCATCGGGCGGCACACCAAGGGGGAGGAAGCCCGTCCAGCGTAGGGGCGGAGGATGAGAATATGCAATAAGCTATATGATGTGGCGCAGGCCATTTGGTATATGCTCACGTCGGTTTGCATGCCCGCCCGTCGCCCCGGACCGGAATTGAGGCCGGTGCGGTTGCGGTATAGATGTCCTGCTGAAGCAGGTCCGGCGCCTGCGGGCGCGATGACGAGCAGATGGGGAGTTCCGGCAGGTGAAGAACGCACGCGCGGCGCGCAGGCCGGTCGCGCCCATGCCTGATCCCGACATCCAGTCCGAAGGCTTCCGCCAGGCGCGCGAGGCACGGCGCACGGCGCTGGTCGAGGATTATGTCGAACTGATCGACGACCTGCTGGCCGAGGGGCGTGAGACGAGGCAGGTCGATATCGCCTGCCGGCTGGGGGTGTCGCAGCCGACCGTCGCCAAGATGCTGCGCCGGCTGACCGGCGACGGGCTGGTGACGCGCCGTCCCTATCGCGGCATCTTCCTGACCGAGTCCGGGCAGAAGATGGCCGAGGACAGCCGCGCCCGCCACCGCGTGGTCGAGGCGTTCCTGCGCGCGCTGGGGATCAGTGCCGACACCGCGCGCATCGATGCCGAGGGCATGGAACATTATGTCGGCGCCGAAACTCTGGCGGCTTTCCAGCGCGCCATCGATGCCGGACTGGCCGGATTCCTGCACCGTACCGCATCACGGGACCCCACGCCGCCAACTGGCACGTTGTAAAATCCGTCGCGCCGGGCTTGAGTAGGGACGACGGGCCAGCCAGGCATGCGTCAAGGAGGATGAAGTGAAGCAGATCCTGTCCGCCAGATTGACGCTGGGGGCCCTTGCCGTGGCCCCCGTTGCCGCGATCTGGGGCGTTCTCGCGGCTGATGCGCCGGCCCGGGCCGCGCCGCCGTCCACCACCGTTCCGGGCGCGATTCCCGCCATGGCCACGGCGCCCGCGCGCATGACCCCGAACGAGGCGGCCGCGGCAGCCGCCACCGGGCAGATCACGTTCTCGATGAAGGAGATCGATGTCGGCGCGGGTTATGCCTGGGGGACGGGACGCCTGGTCTATGGTGGCCAGACCTATGATTTCACCCTGAAGGGCGGCGGCTTGGTCGGGGTGGGCTTCTCGCACATCGAGGGCCACGGAACCGTGCGCAACCTGACGCGGCTGCGGGATTTCGAGGGCACCTACTGGGCCGTGCAGGGCGAAGCGACGATGGGCCTGGGACGCGGCGGCAAGCTGCTGGAAAACAACAACCTGGTCGATATCGACCTGGCCACCACGACCCGCGGCGCCCGCCTGGCCGCCGAGGCGATGCGCATCACGCTGCATCTCTCGGGCCCCGCCCGGGGCGCCACCCCCGGCTAGGGCAGCCGGGTCCTATTTCTGGGGGTAGGCGAAGGTAAAGGATTCGGCGAACGGGGCCCAGAATCCCGGGGTGCCGGTTTCCTGGTCCACGTGGTGCATGAAGCCGTTCGCCTCCGGCGAGCCGTAGCGGAAGACGACCGTATAGGTGCCGGGGCCGTCCATGCGGACGTTGTCGGCATAATGCGGGCCGTCCTTGGCGGTCATGGCGTGCAGCGTGCCCGTTTGCTTCCAAGGGCTGCCGGCCCGCGTCAGCGTGTAGGTGACGGTCAGGTACGGCACCCAGCCCCCGTCGGGGAAGCCCCAGACATTGTCGGCCGTCGCGTGGATGTCGGTTTCCAGGTGAATGGAATCGGGCCCGGTGGGCATGCCCGCCATCATCGGCGCGACCTCGATCCCCACCAGGTAATTGGCGGCGATTTCCATGTCATGGGCATAGACCGGGCCGCCGATCGGATATTCCCGCGCCAGGGCGGGCGCGGCCACCCCCAGCAACGTGACGGCAAGGGCGGAAGCGGCAAGAAATCTGGCAGTCATCTTTTCCATTCCTGAACGGTCACGCACGGGCAGGCTGGCGGCGCATCCTGTGCCCCGCCACGACCAGTACCAGCAAAGTCACCAGCCATGCCACGATCTGCACGCCGGTCGGACGATCCGAGTAGCCCATCAGCGCCTTGGCGGCACGCCCCGCCATGCTGCCGTCGGACAACAGCCATGACGAATCCCAGATATCGTAGCCCATGGCCGGAATCAGGTCGTCATTCGCCAGCAGGGCGGCGGCCTGGCTGGCCATGCCGGCGGCCAGAATCGACACCAGCCAGCCGGTGACGCTGAACAGGTGCCGCAGCGGAATCACCACCAGCCCCCGATACAGCGCCCAGGACAGGGCGCAGCCGCCGGCCACGCCCAGCAGGCCGCCGGTCAGCATCGGCACCAGGCCCGCCCCGGTGGAAACCGCGATCCCGTACAGGAACAGCACGACCTCCACCCCCTCGCGCAGGACCGCCACGGCCACGACGACCGCCAGCGCCGGCAGCGAGCGCGTGCCGCGGGCCACCGCCGCGCCGACCGCCTGCATGTCGCGCGCCATTTCGCGCCCGTGCCGCGCCATCCACACGATGTGCCAGCCCAGCATCAGCACCGCCAGGCAGAGGATCGACGCCGAGAACACATCCTGCCCGTTGCCGGACAGCGACTGCGACAGCGCCCCGGCGAACGCGGCGACGACGGCCGCCCCCAGCACGCCCGCCCCGATGCCGCCCGCCACCCACAGCCCGCGCCCGGCGATCCCGCGCGTGGCGGCCAGCACGATGCCGACGATCAGCCCGGCTTCCATCACCTCGCGAAAGACGATCAGCAGACTGCCCAGCATGTCAGTGTCCCTCTTGCGCCGTGACGGTACCCACGGCACTGTCCGGGTGGTAGTCGTCGAAGAACTTGTAGGTCCCGGGATGCAGCGGGCCGGCATGAACCGTGATCGTGCCGCCCTGGACGACGATCTTCTCGAACTTCATGTCGTAGCTTTCGAATTCGTCCACCGTGTCGTCCTGGTTGGACAGGGTGATCAGGAATCGCTGGCCGGCGGGAACGTCCAGATGGTCCGGCGTGAAATGATGGTCCTTCAGGACCAGGCGGTACGGGTCCTGCGCCGCCGCCGGCCGGGCCAGGCATACGAACAGGCACAGCGGCAGGATCAGGGACGGCACGGCACGCATGGGCGGATCCATCGGGAAAATATGATCTGCGGCTAACGCGACTGGTTCGCATTGTCAACTCAACATGCTATGCGGAACAGATTCGTCCATTCGGAAGACACCGATGTATCATCCCTTTGCCTTCATGCGCCTGCCCTACTCCGTGCTGACGGCACTCGACAGCCGGATGTACCATTACTGGATGCAGCCGGTGCATTATCTGGTCCGGATCGTCCACATCCTGAGCATGTCCGGCTTCTTCGGCATAGAGATGATCTTCGACTTCGCCCTGTTCCGCCGCAACGGACAGGCCACGCTGGGCGCGGTATCCCGGCTGATCATGCCATGGGTCCACTGGATGTTCGGCGTGGCGATGGTCAGTGGGGTGGCGCTGTTCTTCTACGACCCGGTCCGCATCGGCAGCCGCGGCTACCTGTCGCCCAAATTGCTGCTGATCGCGCTGGCGCTGGGGCTGGTGGCCCTGGTCCATCGCCGGATCTACCAGCCGTCGATGGGGGGGCGGCCGGCCGGGCTGCCGCGCTCGCGGGTCGTGGCGGTGGCGTCCCTGCTGCTGTGGACCGGGGTGATCGTCCTGTCGTGCCTGAACAGCGAGGGCGTGCCCAAGGTCTTCCTGCGGTAAAGCGGCAGGGCCGCGCCCAGCACGCACGGCAGAAGATAGCATCGCCGAAGGGTCATCACGCCCCCGCCCTACGGTCATGACGGTTCCGGATCAAGCGGGCGTGCGCCCGCATGACATCCCCCGCCGCGCATTCGTGTTGGGAATATTTTAGGCCGCTTTCCCTGGACGGACGTGGCGCCCTTGCGGACCATGCGGCCATGGGCAACATGACGGTGCAGTACCCGCGTCCGGCCCCCCGGCGCCGGATGGCCTTCCCGGGGCAGGGAAACCGCACATGTCGGTGACGGGCCTCTTTATCCGCCGGCCGGTGGCGACGACGCTGCTGACGCTGGCCTGCGTCCTGTGCGGCGTCGTCGGCTATCTGACCCTGCCGGTCGCCGACCTGCCGAACATCGATTTTCCGGTGATCCAGGTCCAGGCGCAGGAACCCGGCGGCTCGCCCGAACAGATGGCCAGTTCGGTCGCCGCACCGCTGGAACGCCATCTGGGCGAAATCGCGGGCCTGGAGGAAATGACGTCGCAATCCAGCACAGGCCCGGTCCGGCTGACCCTGCAGTTCGCGCTGTCGCGCGACGTCAACGGCGCGGCCCGCGATGTCGAGGCCGCGATCCAGGCCGCGCGCGCCGACCTGCCGACGACGCTGCGGCAGAACCCGCAATATTCCAAGGCGAACCCGAACGACCCGCCTGCCCTGCTGCTGGCGCTGACATCCGACACCATGCCGCTGCCGCAGGTCTACGACCAGGCGTCGAGCCTGATCCTGCCGCGCCTGTCGCAGGTCCGGGGCGTGGGGCTGGTGCAGCTCAGCGGCAGCGCGCTGCCCGCCGTGCGGGTCGAGATCGATCCGCAGGCGCTGTACAAGTTCGGGATCGGGTTCGAGGACATCCGCGCCGCCCTCGCCTCGGCCAACGCCTATACGCCCAAGGGCTTCATCGACCAGGACGGGCAGCGCCTGACGCTGGAGACCAACGACCAGGCCCGCGACGCCCAGGCCTATCGCGACCTGGTCATCGCCTATCGCAACGGCCGCGCCGTACGCCTGACCGACGTGGCGCAGGTGGTGGACGGGGTCGAGGACGTGCGCAATGCGGGATATTACAACCGCAAGCCGGCCATCGTGGTGCAGGTCTTCATGCAGGCCGGCGGCAATATCGTGCAGGCCCTGGACCAGATCCATGCCGAGATGCCGCAACTGGAGGCCGGCCTGCCGGCGGCGATCCGGATGCAGACCTTCATGGACCGGTCGATGACCATCCGCGCGTCGCTGGCCGACACGCGCATGACGCTGGTCCTGTCGGTGGTGCTGGTGGTGCTGACGGTGCTGCTGTTCCTGGGCACGCTGGGGGTGATCAGCCTGCTGGGCTATTCGCTGGACAACATGTCGCTGATGGCCCTGACGATTTCCACCGGCTTCGTTGTCGATGATGCCATCGTGGTGCTGGAAAACGTCACCCGCCACGTGGAGAAGGGCGATCCCCCCCTTCGAGGCCGCGCTGCGCGGCGCGGGTCGTCGAACCAGGGGAACCTGTTCATCGTCCTGCCCGACAAGTCGAAGCGCGGCCATCCGCCTTCGACCACCATCGGGAATCTCAACCGCCGGTCGCATTTCATGCCGGGGCACGGTTCTCACGCGCTGCTGCGCAGCGCGATCCGCGTCGGCGCGCGGCCCAGCAACGCTGGGTATCAATATACCTTGCAGGGCAACGACACGGCCGCGCTGTACGACTGGACGCAGAAGCTGGTCACCGCCCTGTCCGCGCAGCCGGAACTGGCGGACGTGTCGTCCGACGTGCTGCTGGGCGACCTGGCGCTGGATGTCGCGATCGACCGCGACACGGGGGCCCGCACGCAACTGACGCCGCAATTGATCGCCAACACATTGTATGATGCCTACGGCCAGCGCCCGGCCTCGATCATCTACAATCATTTGCACCAGTATCGCGTGGTGATGGAGGCCGCGCCCCGTTTCTGGCAGGACCCAGCCTCGCTCCGCCAGGTGTGGGTTAGTGTCGCGGGCGGCACGGCGCAGGGGGGCACCCAGGCGAACACCATCCGCGTGCCGCTGGCGACGGCCACCACGGCCACCACGGCCGCGGCGCAGAGTGCCGCGTCCTTCACCAACCAGATCGCCAACACGCTGGCGGGCGACCATTCGGCATCGAACGGTTCGGCGGTCTCGACGGGCGCCGAAACCATGGTCCCGCTGCAGGTGGTCAGCCAGACCACGCCGGGGAACATCGCGCTGGCCGTCAATCATGAGGGACAGGCTGTCGCGGCCACGATTTCGTTCAACCTGCCGACCGGCGTGCCGCTGGGACGGGCCATCCAGGTCGTCGACGCCCAGGTCCGGCGCCTGAAGATGCCCCCGAGCATCCATGGCGCCTTCAGCGGCAATGCCGCGCAACTGCAGAATTCCGCCAGCAGCGAGACCCTGCTGATCATGGCCGCGCTGGCCGCGGTCTACATGGTCCTGGGAATCCTGTACGAAAGCTACCTGCACCCCCTGACCATCCTGTCCACCCTGCCCTCGGCGGGGGTCGGCGCCCTGGTGGCCCTGTGGGTATTCGGGCAGCAATTCTCGCTGATGGCCATCATCGGGGGGCTGGCGGTCTGCCAGGCCCTGACCCTGTTCACGACCCCCATCGTCTACCTGACCCTGGAACAGATGGCCCGCCGCGTGACGGCATGGCGCGGGACCATGCCGCCCGGCCATCCCAATACGGGTCTGTATTGATATCTATTGTGTATGCGATAGAATACCAGGGGACCTATTCGGGGCAGCGTCCAACGGCCCGATCCGAAACGGAGTTGAGACGTGACTGATCATCCCCCGGCCACCGTGTCCCGGCCGGACGCACAGACGAACGACGCCGTTCCCCCCCAGGCGATACGCGCGCGACTCTTTCCCTTCACGGGCCCGGTTCCAGCCGAGCGCGTCATTCGGGGCGTGTGTATCGGTGGTGTGATATCGCTGGTTCTGTGGGCCCTGCTGGTCGGCATCATCATGGTGATCCGACGCCTGTAACAGGTTGTTTTAAACCGTATTCGACGAAATACCGGGCGACGGCACATGTGGATGGCCGGCCCGCGCCGCTGCCCGCCGGGCACGCGATGCGTGCCGGTGATGCGTACCGGTCTGGCACGAATCATGCGTGCCGTGCTTCACGCCCGTCGCGATCCGTGGACGATATTTATATCACCCCTGGTGATCGGCAATTGAGAAATACCACTTATTCTGATGATTTCAATTTATATGCCGGAGATGATATCGTATAATAACGCGTTTGAGAGTCTGGGAATCCGCGATGATGTTAAGTGACACGTTTCAGCCGCTTTATTCCCTGTCCGGGCTGGGCGTGGGCTTTCTGGTCGGCGTCACGGGCGTGGGCGGCGGATCGCTGATGACGCCGCTGCTGATCCTGCTGTTCGGAATCCATCCCCAGACCGCGGTCGGGACCGATCTGCTCTACGCCGCCATTACCAAGGCCGTCGGCACCGGCGTCCATGGCTTTTCGGGCGGGGTGGACTGGAAGGTCGTGCGGCGCCTGTCCAGCGGCAGCATCCCGGCCTCGGCCATCGCGCTGGTGATCCTGCATGTGCTGGGCGCCCCGTCATCGGTCACCACGCAGCTCATTACCCGCAGCCTGGGCGTCGCGCTGCTGCTGACGGCCCCGTGCATCCTGTTCCGCGCCCGGATCCTGCAGCGGCTGGGCGCCTTTTCCGAAGCCCTGACCGACCGGCAGACCCATATCCTGACGGTGCTGGTCGGTGCCGTCCTGGGGTTGCTGGTCTCGCTGTCCTCGGTCGGCGCGGGGGCGATCGGCGTGACGGCGCTGCTGGTGCTCTATCCCCGCCTGTCCACCGCGCAGATCGTGGCGGCGGACATCGCGCATGCGGTGCCGCTGACGCTGGTGGCGGGACTGGGGCACTGGCTGCTGGGATCGGTCAATCCGGCCATGCTGGTGTCGCTGCTGATGGGGTCGATCCCGGGCATCGTCCTGGGCAGCCTGTTCGTCGGCTATATCCGCGAAAGCATCCAGCGCGCCGTCCTGGCCACCATTCTGACCATCGTCGGCGCCCGCCTGATCTGACAAAAAAATCCCTGCTGCTGGCGATCCGACGCGCGTTTCCTGCGCTCCGATGCTCATGGCCCATAAGGCCACTCCGCTTCGGTGCTCGAAAACACACGCCGGGCGCAGCCCTTTGGGCTGCTCTCGCTCAGCATCAGGGCTTTTGAAACAGCTTCTGCTTCTTATGTCGGACAGCCGATGCGGCGCAGGGGTTCGCCGGCCATCAGGTGCGCTTCGATCGCTTCCATCGGTACGCCCTTCGTCTCGGGGACGAAGCGAAGGGTGAACAGGATGAACAGGACGTTCACCACCCCATAGCCGATGAAGGCACGGGGCAGGCCCACGACCGCGACGATGCTGAGGAAGGTGTTGCTGACCACCCAGTCGCCGCACCAACTGGCCAGCGTGGAGGTCGCCACCCCGAATTCCCGCCCCTCCAGCGGCTGGATTTCCGAACATAACGTCCAGACCAGCGGTCCGGCACCCAGCCCGAACCCCGCGACGAAGATCAGCAGGGCCGCGATCAACCCGACCGGCACGCCCGCACCGGGCGGGTCGGTGGCCACGATCGCGGCGGCGGCCAGCATCGCACCCGCCATCAGCGCGCAACTGACGACCAGCAGCGGCCGCCGCCCCCAGCGCGAGACCGCGAACACCGCCAGCAGGCCCACCAGCGCGTTGACCCCGCCGACCAGAACGGTCGCCCAGACGGCCATCGCCGGGTCGGCATGCGCGCCTTCCAGGATTCGGGGCGCGTAGTACATGACCACGTTGATGCCGCCCAGTTGCTGGAACATCTGCAACCCGATTCCCAACGCGACCGAACGGCGGAAATTCGGCTGGCGGCGCAGCAGGGCGAAGCCCCCGACCCTGTCCCGCGTCCGTTCGGCGGCCATGGCCGCCAGTTCCGCATCCACCCGGGCCGGGTCGTCGCGCACGCGCAGCAGCACCCGGCGCGCCGCATCGGCCCGCCCCCGGGCCGCGAGCCAGGCCGGGCTTTCGGGCAGCAGGAAATAGGCGGCGAACAGCAGCGCCGCCGGCAGCAGGGGAAAGGCCACCATCCAGCGCCAGTGCCCGCCCGCCGAACACAGGCCGCCGACCAGGTAGCCGGCCAGGATGCCGATCGACTGCAGCATCGAGAAGATCGAGACCATGCGCCCGCGCATGTCGCCCGTCGCCAGTTCGGCAATGTAGAGGGGCGCGGTAAAGGCGCAGGTCCCCACCGCGACGCCGATCAGCAGCCGCCCGGCGATGATCTGCCCCACGCCGGAGGCGCTGAGGCACAGATACGCCCCTGCCCCCACCAGCAGCATCGCCAGCAGCAGCGTCCGCCGCCGTCCGAAACGATAGGAAACCGCGCCCGCCCCCAGCGACCCGGCGGCGGCACCGATCATCAGCACCGAGACGATCCATTCCTGCACCCGGTAGGACGCATGGAACGCCTGCCCGATATCACCCAGCGCCTCGGCGATCAGGCCGGTATCCAGCCCGACGGGCAGTCCGGCGGCGGCGGCGAGAAGGGTGGCGAGAAACGCGACACCCGCGGGTGCGAGAGGCTGTACTGAAATCGTCGCGACCTGTGACACGCCCTGCCCCTAACCGATTCATCCTCCGGGCAGGCTACCCCGGTACGCGCCGGATGCATACGATCTGCATCAAGGACGGGCTGCATCAAGGATGGGGCCGGCCGGTCATCCCCCCTGTTCGGGCCGGACCTCGCGATCGGAATAGGGATCGCGCTCCAGAGGCGGTTCGTGCGGGTGGGGCGGTCCCGGCGGACCGGCCGGCCGGTGCGGATCGACACCCCGCGGCGGCTGGTCGGGAACCGGCGGCTGCCCGTCATGCGGGGGCGTTTCGTCCGGATCGGGCGTCGGGACGCCGAACGGCATGCGGTTCATAGCACCGGTCCCTCGTCATCATCGTCGGGTTCGTACGGATCGTCGTCCGGCACGTCGCCCGGGATCGGATCGTCCGGATTGAACGGGCCCGGCGTGGGCGTGGGCATCGGGCGCCGGGGACCGAGGCAGGTCCACACGATCTTGGACATCGCAGTCCTCCGCACGGGAGTGGGGAATCAATCGACGGAATGGAATATGGTTCCTCCCGCCCCCGTTCGCATGGACGTGCGGCGATGTCCCGCGCTTTTGTGAACAGCGGACGATTGCCCGGGCGGTGGCGTGTGACTAGCGTCCCTGCACGCAAACATGCCTGAGAGGGCACAAGAGTGACGCGATCAGGATCACTCGGCCATAACGACGATCCGGCGAGCCGCCATCATGCGGATCATGTCCATGACGTGCTGAGGGACGGCTCCGCCTCCGGACGGTCCGCGCTGGCGGCGTCCTGGTCGCGATCCCTGCGCCACCATGGGCTGGACCCCGATCACGGCGCGCCGCCGCATTGCCTGGACGACAGCGCGTTCCGCCAGGTGCGGGACCGCAACGGGCTGATGCTCCAGGCGGCGCAGCCGGTGCTGGACCGCCTGGCGCTGGCCGTGCGGCGCGGAGGATATTGCGTGCTGTTGTGCGATGCGCGGGGCGTCGCGCTGGAACGGCGGTGCGACCCGGCGTATGAAGGCGTTTTCAGCGCCTGGGGACTGGGGCCCGGCGCCGTCTGGGACGAAGCGCACGAGGGCACCAACGGCATCGGCACCAGCCTGGTCGAGGACCGGGTCCTGACCATTCATCGCGACCAGCATTTCTACACCCGCAATGCGGGGCTGAGCTGCACCACGGCGCCGATCCACGACCATCTGGGGCGCCCCGTGGGAGGCATCGACGTGTCGTCCGTCCGCACCGATTGCGACGCGACGATCCTGCCCTTCCTGTCCCTCGTGGTCGAAGACGCGGCCCGCCGGATCGAGACGCGCCTGTTCGGCGCGGCCTTCGCCGGCTGTCGCATCGTGTCGCTGGGCGACGAGGCCCAGGCCCTGCTGGCGCTGGATGAAAACGAAGTCGTCATCGGCACCAACAAGGCCGCCCGCGCCCTGTTCGGCCTGGGCACCGGCCGGCCGGTCACGCTACCCGACCTGCTGTCGGATACCGGGCACGAAACGCCCGATCGCGCCGCCCATGCGGCCTTGCAGCGGGTGCTGAAACGCTGCGGCGGCAATGTCTCGGCGGCGGCGCGCGACCTGGGAATCAGCCGGGCGACGCTGCATCGGCGCCTGAAACGCAATGCCCCCCGCGACCTGTCGCGCCCATGCGACAGGTCGGACGCCGCGACGTCCCCGGCCCGCTGACAAACCCCGTTCCGGACGCCATCCTTCGCACGTTGTCCGCGGCGGCCCCGCCACGGCGACCAAGAAGGAAAACGACCATGGATTCTCTCGAGAGCCCCCCGCTGGAAAGCCGCCGGATCGAGCAGTCGCTACCGTTCAAGGCGCAATATGACAATTTCATCGGCGGCCGGTGGGTCCCGCCGCGCGAGGGGACGTATTTCGACGACCCTTCGCCGGTCGACGGGCGCATCCTGTGCCGGGTCGCCCGGTCCGGGGCGGCGGATGTCGAACAGGCGCTGGACGCGGCCCATGCGGCCCGGGAAGCCTGGGGCGAGACCAGCCCCGCCCAGCGCGCCCTGCTGCTGAACCGGATCGCGGATCGGATCGAGGCCAACCTCGACACCCTGGCGCGCGCCGAAAGCTGGGACAACGGCAAGCCGCTGCGCGAGACGCTGAACGCGGACATTCCGCTGTGCGTCGACCATTTCCGCTATTTCGCCGCCTGCATCCGCGCGCAGGAAGGGGCATTGTCGGAAATCGACCACGACACCGTCGCCTATCATTTCCACGAACCGCTGGGCGTGGTCGGCCAGATCATTCCGTGGAATTTCCCGCTGCTGATGGCAAGCTGGAAACTGGCCCCGGCGCTTGCGGCGGGAAACTGCGTGGTCATGAAACCGGCCGAGCAGACCCCGGCCTCGATCATGGTGCTGGCCGACCTGATCGCGGACATCCTGCCGCCCGGCGTGCTGAACATCGTCAACGGTTTCGGCAGGGAAGCCGGCACGGCGCTGGCCTCCAGCAACCGGATCGCCAAGATCGCCTTCACCGGGTCCACGCCGACCGGCAGGACGATCGCCCACGCGGCGGCCGACAACCTGATCCCCGCGACGCTGGAACTGGGCGGCAAGTCGCCCAACATCTTCTTTTCCGACGTCGCGGCCGAGGACGACGATTTCCTGGACAAGGCGATCGAGGGCTTCGTCCTGTTCGCCTTCAACCAGGGCGAGGTCTGCACCTGCCCGTCACGGGCGCTGATCCATGAATCGGTCTATGACCGGTTCATGGAACGCGCGCTGCGCCGGGTGGCGGCGATCAAACAGGGCAATCCGCTGGACATGGCGACGATGGTCGGCGCGCAGGCCTCGACCGAGCAGGTCAGCAAGATCCTGAACTATATCGACATCGGACGGCAGGAAGGGGCGGAACTGCTGATCGGCGGCGCGCGGGCCGAACTGGGCGGCAGCCTGTCGAACGGGTGCTATATCCAGCCCACCGTGTTCAGGGGCGACAACCGGATGCGGATCTTCCAGGAGGAAATCTTCGGCCCCGTCGTCTCGGTCACCACCTTCCGCGACGACGCCGAGGCCGTGGCGCTGGCCAATGACACGCTGTACGGCCTGGGGGCCGGGGTGTGGACCCGCGACATCACCCGGGCCTATCGCATGGGACGCGCCATCAAGGCCGGGCGCGTCTGGACCAACTGCTATCACGCCTATCCGGCGCACGCGGCCTTCGGCGGATACAAGCAATCCGGAATCGGGCGGGAAAACCACCGCATGATGCTGGACCACTACCAGCAGACCAAGAACCTGCTGGTCAGCTACAAGCCGCAGAAGCTGGGTTTCTTCTGACCACACCCGCTGGCGGCACCGGCATGCCGGTGCCGCCGGGATCAGAAGAACAGGATCGCGCCCGCCGAAACGGTATTGTCGCGGGCCGAATCCGGACCGTGGGCGTCCGCCTGGGTGTGGGCGTATTCGGCCACCAGCGTCAGCCAGTCCGTCAGGGTGTAGTAGCCGGCCCCGACTTCCGATTCATTGCGCCGGACCAGCAGCGACGAATCCTCGCCCGGCGCCTGATAGAGGTTGCTGACACCGTAGCTGCCGACCAGCTTGAAATGCTTGGTGAAGGCATAGGACCCCTGGACGTAATAGCCTTCGGAGTCACGCTTGCGGCCGTTGGCGGCCACGCCGTCGAAGAACAGGCCGGTCGTCCCCAGCCCGCTGCCGCGATAGTAATAGGCCACGCCCTGCGCGCGGCCATAGGTCAGCTTGGCCCCGATTTCGCCGGCTTCCGCCATCGCGCCGCGCCTGGCATCAGTGGGAATGTTGGCCCCGGTCAGGTCCTGCTGGTGCTGGACCAGGAAACCGGCCCAGATCCGGCCGCTGAGGTCGCCGGACTTGAAATCGTACGTGACCTTGCCCTGCACCATCGGCGAACTGTGCTGGATGGACGACGCCGACAGATTGTCGCCCGCATAATTGTATTCGTCCAGCGGCTGGAAGATGCCCACCGACCCCTGGACCCCGTGGATGACGGGCGAGGCATAGGAAATCTGGGGAATCCAGTCCGCATAGACATAGCCCACGCCGATGCGGCCCAGCGAGGTATTGCCCGGGCTGGCATTGCTGCCGACGCTGCCGACGCTGAGCAGCGTCGCGTCGTCCAGGATTGCGTCGGACCCGAACAGCGCCAGGTCGCGGCCGATCTTCACCGTGCCGGCGGACTTCGTGCCGGCCGTGATATAGACCTGACGCAGATCGATGCCCGGCGTCCCCAACCCGACCGGGCTGCCGCCCGAATTGGCGTTGAATGCGCCCGGATTGGCATTGTCGATGCCCGGATACATCCCCAGCACCGCGCCGAGATCGATCCCCGACTGCGTCGTCGTCAGCTTGACGATGAAGCCCGCCGGCAGCAGGCCGTTGCGGACCGAGGACGAATCGAACCCGCTGCCGCCGGTTGAGAGGCCACCAGCCACCGGGCGGCCGCCGGACGGGCTGTTGTAGCTGTAGAAACCGTTGATGAAGCCCGAGAAATTGATATCGACCGGTCCGGCATGGAAGGTCAGCCCCTTGCCGGGAACGTAGTTGGCGATCCTCACGACACTGGGGCTGTCGATCTCGCTTTGCGCCGCCAGCATGGCCTCCTGCGCGGAACGGGCACTGGCGGCGGCGCTGTCCGCCGCCTGGCGGGCCGCTGCGACCATCGGCGCCATCCGGCCGCCGGCATCGCCGGCGTCATCGGCCGTGGCAACGGGCACGGGCCGGTCATGATGCGCGGCGGCCGCGTGCCGGGCCGGGCGGACAGGGGCGGCCGTGCGGTGAAGATGCCTGACCAGCAAGGTCGAATATTCGCCCTGGGTCAGCGCCCCCTTGGCGCGCAGGATATCGAGAAGATCGCTGTAATCGTCAGCCCTGGCGTCGGCGGGGCACAGCACAGTCACGCCGCCGCCGGTCATGACGGCCGCCAGTCCCACAAGCGCCCAATGTCTTGGCGACATCTGACACACTCCATTATTTTCTATTGTTTTGTACCCGTTCGCCTGTGTGCCGTGAACCGGCACCATGCCTTCAACAGGACATATCCCGGTCACGTTCTGGAGTGCTGTGCCTGCGATTTCGACCCGGGAAGAGGGCGCTATATTTCTTGATCGACATGGAATGGCGGTTTACCGGGTCCGACGGACCATCCTGTCCGCTCCTGAACGGGACCGCACCATGCCGGACATCCGCATCGCGCGCATCGCGCTGGCCGATTGCCTGCCCATCCGGCAGGCGGTCCTGTGGCCGGACCTGCCACGGCAGGCCTGCATCGTGCCCGGGGATGCCGACGCCCTGCATTACGGGGCGTTCCTGGCGGGACGGCTGGCGGGGTGCGGGTCGTTCTTCCCCCTCGCCTCCCAAACCGTGCGGCTGCGCAAATGCGCGATCATGCCGGACGTCCAGAGGCGGGGACTCGGCAGCAGGCTGCTGCGCGTCGCGTTCGCGGAGCTGCGGCAGGCGGGCTATGCGACGGTCACGCTGGACGCGCGCCTGACGGCGGTGGACTTCTATCGCCGTTTCGGGCTGGAGCCGCACGGCGCGCCCTTCGTCAGGAGCGGCCTGGAGTATGTCACGGTCGGCGGCGCGCTGCCGGGGGGAATTGACCGGCCGCGATGAATGGCGTTAGCTGCCGCGCATGACCACGATGCCCTTCCTGTCCGGACTGTATTACGCGCCGCATTCATAGCGGCGGGGGATGAATCATGGTTCAACCGCTGCGTCGTCAGCGGTTGAACGGTCTGGACCATTCGTGACGACGCGGCTTTTCGAAAGCCCAGTCATGTCAGACAGATGGTTCCTATCTACCCAACCCGTGACCGGCCTGGTCGGCTTCGGCGCCTTCGGACGGCTGATCGCGGCCCACCTGCGCGCCCATTGCCGCATCCGGGTATACGACCCCGCCCTGCCCCGGGGGACCGACATCCCGATGGCCGGGGTCGAAGCCGGATCGCTGGCCCAGGCCGCGTCCTGCCCGATCGTCATCCTGGCCGTTCCGGTCACGGCGCTGGAGGAAACGGTCCGCGCGATCCGGCCGTACCTGGTCCGTCATGCGTTGGTCGTCGATGTGGGATCGGTCAAGGTCGTGCCGGCGCGGATCATGTGCCAGGAATTGCCCGATCACGTGCGGATCGTCGCCACCCATCCGCTGTTCGGCCCGCAGAGCGCACGGGACGGCATCGCGGGGCATCGCATCGCGGTCTGCCCGCTGCGCGGCACGCGGGCCGGCCGGCTGGTCGCCTTCCTGCGCCGTACGCTGGGGCTGCGCGTCATCCTGACCACGCCGGACGCCCATGACCGCGACGCCGCGACGGCGCAGGGCCTGACGCATCTGCTGGCGCGGGTCCTGGTCGGGATGGAGCCCCTGCCCGCGCGGATCACCACACGCAGTTTCGAGCATCTGCGTGCCGCCGCCGGCATGGTCCGGCACGATGCGCCGGAGGTGTACCACGCCATCGCGCACCTGAACCCCTATTCCAGCGCGGTACGCGACCGGTTCTTCGCGATCGCGCGCCAAGTCGAGGACGAATGCGCCGCCGCCGGCCCGGCCCCGTAGGGCGACGGACCGGCGGTCCGGACCCGTCAGGCCGCGGCGGCGTGGTTCAGCCGCTGTTCGGCCAGTTGGGTCAGGGACTGGTCGGCCTGGCGTTCCTCCTGCAACGTCTCGCCCAGGATCGACGCGCAATCGGCCCGGCCCAGTTCCTTGGCCCAGGCGATCAGGGTGCCGTAGCGGGTGATCTCGTAATGCTCCACGGCCTGGCTCGAGGCGGCGATGGCGGCGTCGAGCACGCCCTTGTCCGCGACTTCGCCCGAAATTTCCTCGGCCTCGTCGATGATCCCGTCGATCGCGGGACATTTGACGGTACTGGGTTCGATGTCCTGCATCCTGAAGACGTTCTCCAGGCGCGTGACGTGGTTGCGGGTCTGTTCCAGGTGCATCTGCAGCCCGTTCTTCAGTTCGGGCGAAGTCGCCTTGTCGATCAGGGCCGGCATGGCCTTCACGATGCGCTTTTCGGCGTACAGCACATCCTTCAGTTGATGGACGAACAGATCCTGCATGGTCTGGATGTCGCGAGTGAAGAGACCCATTGGCGTGTCCTCCAGTTCCGATTCCGACACCATCCGCGCGCGCATGTCCGGCGGACGGAGTCGGGCGTCCTGGCACGGCATGTGCCAGGATCGCGAGGTCGGCCCGGCCCGGGTGATTTTAAAGGTCGTGTTACAAACACGTGATATCGGCGCCCGCCGGAGCCGCTAACATGTCCTGTCGCCAGAGCAAGGAGCATGCGATCATGACCTATACCGATCCGGTCCATTATATCGTCGCGGATGCAAGGACCGCCCGTATCCTGCATCACGACAGCCACGGCATGCACACGGTCGAGACGCTGGAGGCGGGCACGGAGGCCGACGCCGCCGCGCGATTCGCCGCGACGATCGCAAGCCGACTGAACCAGGTCGGCGAAGGGACGGTGCCGGGCCGCTACGTGCTGGCCGCGCCGGCGCACCTTCTGCACGACATCCGCGCCCGGCTGGACAAGGACGCGCTGGACCGGCTGCTGGCGGACGTGCCCAGGGACCTGGCGCACCTGCCCGACCATGCGCTGATCGAACATTTCGACATCCCCGCCACCGGCTGGCCCGCAAAGACCTGACAAGCACGCCCTTTTCCGCGTCAATACTGCCGCCGGGCCATCCTGGCCCGACCACGAGGACCGGCGTTCCCGCCCCGACAGAAACGGGCATGTCGGCCACAATGCCGGCGATGTCGGCGACGACCCGGTCACGCTGATGGTCATCCAGCTGGACGAACCGCCCACCGTCGATCGTCCCTGCCGCTTCAGGTAGACGTCCGATCATACCGCGATCCAGGCTCGCGATACCGGTAATCCGTTCCTGATTTTTTCAGAAAAGAAGAATCCTCAAAGCGCGATCCTGCGACCGATCTGCACCAGCCGCTCGGGGGGCAGTTCGAAACTGTCCACGGCGCGATTCGCGTTGCGATACAGGAAGGCGAAGACCGGTCTCTCCCACCGCCGCAGCAGCGAATAGGTCGCGCTGTTCGCATTGCGCGCCACCTCGTCATGTTCCGCGATAAAGATGGCTTCATCGGGCGAGATCGGTGCCCCATCTTCGGCGGCAAGCTGGAGCGCGGGCAGAAGCGCGGGCGCTTCCATGAAGCCGTAGCGCACGGTGACATGCACCAGCATGTCCTCGAAGATCCGGTGGTCGATGCGCTCACTGATCGGAACGCGCGGCGTCGTGCGGTCGAATATCACGCTGAGTGTCATGACGCGTTCGGGCAGGGCGCCGAATTGGCGTACATGCAGGGCGATATTGGGCGGAATCGGTTTATCGAGGGACGACAGGAAGACGAGGTTGCCCGGGGTGCGGGGAATATTCGCCTTGGCCAACTGGGCGCGAAGGGCATCCGGCGTCACCGCCGCCGTGTTTCCGGCATCATGCAGCGCCTCCTGGCCCCGGCGCCAGATGCTCATGATGCCATAGACGGTGATGCCCGCCAGCAGGGGAAGGTACCCCCCTTGCGTCAGCTTCAGCAGGTTTGCCGAAAGAAACGCCACGTCGACCACCAGGAAGCACGCGACCAGGGTCACGACCGCGACGACCGGCCAGTGCCGCCGGCGTTTGAGGTAAGCGCCGAACAGCAGGGTCGTCAGCAGCATGGTCGCGGACACCGCCATGCCGTACGCGCCGGCCAGCCGGCTTGAACTTCCGAAAAAGGCCGTCAGCGCCACCGTCAGGACCATAATGATCCAGTTCAGCGTCGGAACGTAGATCTGGCCGTATTCCTTCGCGGATGTCTGCAGGATGCGCATGCCGGGAAACCACCCGAGCTGCACGGCCTGCCGGGTAATGGAAAATACCCCGGTGATGACGGCCTGGCTGGCAATGATGGTGGCGCACGTGGCCAGCGCGACGATCGCCCAGATCGCGACCGTGCCGCCCGCTTTCGGCACGATGGCGTAGAACGGATTGGCCGGAAGCGTGTGGGCATCCATAAGCGCCGACGCCTGACCGGCGTAGCACAGCACCAGGGCCGGCAGAACGATGGCGAACCAGGCCAGCCGGACCGATCCGCGCCCGACACTGCCCATGTCGGCGTAAAGCGCTTCCGCCCCCGTCACGGTCAGGAAGACGCCGCCCAGCAGCAGCAGGCTGTGCCGGCCGTTCCGGTGCAGGAAATCGATGGCATAGGCCGGGTCGATCGCGGCAAGGACGCCGGGGTGCCGCAGGCAGGCGATCAGGCCCAGCACCCCGATGGTGACGAACCAGACGAGCATGACCGGCCCGAACAGGTTGCCGATCAGCGAGGTGCCCGCGCGCTGCGCCACGAACAGGGCGACCAGCACCCCCAGCGCACAGGGCAGCACCACATGCCGCAGGGCCGGATCGGCGACCTGCATGCCCTCCATGGCGCTGAGTACCGAAATCGAGGGGGTCAGGATGCTGTCCCCGAACAGCAGCGCGCCCCCGAAGAGGCCGGCGGCGAGCAGTCCCCTTTGCAGCGATGAGGAAAACAGGCGCCGATAGGCGGGAATGCGCCGGGCGTCGTCGGCCTGCCGGGCGCCGGTCACCACGGCGGTGAGCGCCAGGACGCCGCCCTCGCCATTATTGTCGGCCCGCATGACCAGCAGGGCGTATTTGAAGGCGACGACAAGCAGGATCGTCCAGAGGACGAGCGAGAGGACCCCCATGATCTCCGGGGGCGTGATCGTCTGGCCCTCGTCCTGAAGGACGGTCTGCATGGCGTAGAGCGGACTGGTGCCGATGTCGCCGAAGACGATCCCCAGCGCCATCAGGGTGGTGGTCGTCAAACCTTGTTTGTCCTGGCTTTTCCGGTCACCGGGCAATGGGGCATCCTCGTTTCATGTTTCGAAGCGATCAATCTCTTCATTTTATGGCAGGATTTTAGTGCGCCAGGAATGAATGAGGCCTTATCGGGCCATCCACCGTTTATGGCCCCGCTTCCGGACCCCGCTTCTGGACACGGATGGACGTTCCCGGTCATATGCCCCGCATGAGGACCCCCCGCCCAGACACCACGCGGATTTCGAGCATGACACAGGCCGGCCCGGCCGGTTCCGGGCCCGGTGCCGGGATGAAGATCCTGTTCGCGTTCGAAAATCCGCTGCCCAGCACCGAGGCCGACGCCGAAGTCTTCGTCACCACCGCGCGCTACCTGGCGCCGCTGGTCGCGCGGGCATGGCTGCACGTGCCGATGCGCGACCGCGCGGCCTGCGCCGCATTGCAGCAGGCCATGGGGCAGCAGGCCACAGGGCAGCAGGCCACGGGCCGGCAGGCGACGGACCTGTCGGTGATACGGGCGTGGGCGCCGCCGGCGCCGGCCGGGTTGCGGCACCTGGCCTGCGGGCTGACGATCGTCTGGCGCCGCGCGTTCCGTCAGGCGAGTTTCGTCTATACGCGCAACCTGTGGATCGCGTGGGTGTCCATCCTGTTCCGCCAGCGCGTGGTCTTCGACCATTACCGCCCCTGGCCCGACCAGATTCCGCCCCTGCGCCGCTGGCTGCACCGGCTGATGTGCCATGAACGGTTCGTCATCAATATCTGCCATTCCGATTATACGCGGCAGAAATATCTGGACCTGGGCATTCCCGCCGAAAAACTGCACTGCATCCGCAACGGCTTCGAACCCGGGCGGCTGCGCACGCCCATGGCGGCCGACGCCGCCCGGCGGGCGCTGGACATTCCGGCCGATGCCAGGACCGTGGTCTATACCGGCCGCGTCAACCACAAGAAGGGCCTGCCGGTGGTGATCGAGGCCGCCCGCATGCTGCCCGACCTGCTGTTCATCCTGGTCGGTTCTTACGGCGAGGGGCCGATCGAGGACATGGCCCGCGACCTGCCCAACGTGCGCATCGTGCCGTTCCAGCCGCCGGAGGTCCTGAGCCAGTACGTGTTCGCCGCCGACGTGCTGCTGATCCCGCCATCGCTGCAGCCGCTGGCACGCTATGGATCGACCGTGCTGCCGCTGAAGCTGTTCTTCTACATGGCGTCGGGCCGTCCGATCCTGGCCGGCAACACCCCGGATGTGCGCGAGGTCCTGCGCCACGACCAAAATGCCTGGCTCTGCCAGCCGGATTCTCCGCCGGCCCTGGCCGATGCCCTGCGCCGGCTGATGGACGACCCCGCCCTGTCCACGCGCCTGGCCGCGACCGCGCTGGCCGAAAGCCAGGCCCTGACATGGGATGCGCGGGCAAACCGTATCATCGCCGCCATCGCGGAACGCATGACGGCGCCATCCACCCCCGCCGGTGTCTGGGACGGCGCGCAGCGTCGGGCCTGGCGGCGGCAATCCTGGCGGTGGCTGGTGCACCTGCTGCGCACCGGGTCGCCCGTCCTGCCGCCCGACACGATCCAGGGCGACCCCGCCCCGCCCTGAAGCCGGTGGCCGGGCGTGCGCGGCGTTTGACGGTGGGGGTAGCGATGAATATGATGACGGCACGTCCGGGACGGGTCGATGCGCGGCGATCCCCGCACCCTTCGGACCACAAGGGACGTCCTGCCCCCGTGCGCATTTCGTCGGACCGCACGTCCCATGATGGACAGTATCGCGCTTGATCATTCGGAATTATCTGCTTCGTGAAATCGGCAAGCCGCTGGCCGCGATGCTCGGGGTCTGCATGGCGCTGTTCGCCAGCTACAGCGCCGCCGACTTCCTGTCCGAGGCCGTGAACGGGCTGCTGTCCACCAATACGATCCTGGCCCTGGTGACGCTGAAGCTGCTGATCGGCCTGGAAGTCCTGGTGCCGGTGTCGCTGTACCTGTCGATCGTCCTGGCGCTGGGCGCGCTGTACGGCAATTCCGAAATCACGGCGCTGCATGCGCTGCGCGTGACGCCGGGGATGATCCTGCGCCATGTCATGACCCTGGCGGCCGGGGTCGCGATCGTGGTGGGGCTGCTGTCGCTGTTCGTGCGGCCGTGGGCCTATCACCAGTTGCACAACCTGTCCAAATCCGCCCAGTTGAGCCTGGATGTCGATGCGATGCAGGCCGGCACGTTCTACGTGGTGCAGAACGGCGCCCGCGTGATCTTCCTGACGGAACGCGAGGGACCCGGCACGCCGGCACGCGACATCTTCGTCCAGGTCCGCCGCGCGAAGACGACCCAGATCATCCACGCGGAACTGGGCTATCCGATGACGGACGAGGGCAAGCAATCCGACGTCTATGTCCGGCTGAAGAACGCCCATGTCTACGATATCGGGCGCCAGCCGGGGGTCAGCGACAAGGTGCTGACCGTGCGCGAGATCACCCAGGACCCGAACCGCCACAGCACCGAACCGCTGGGATACAGCTCCATCGCCGCGCCCAGCCTGCAATTGGCGGCCTCGCACGCGCCGGCGGACGTGGCGGAATTCCAGTGGCGCCTGTCCACCCCCATCACGACCATGCTGCTGGCCATGCTGGCCGTGCCGCTGGCGCGGGGGCGCCCCCGCCAGAACCGCTATGGCAAGCTGGGCGCCGCCATCCTGATCTTCTTCGTCTACTACCTGCTCTATACCTCGGCGCGGACGTGGGTGCAGCACGGCATGGTGGCCGCGATGCCCGGGATCTGGTGGGCGCCGGCACTGCTGGCGGTGCTGACCGGCTTCATGCTGCGCGACCAGATTCCCGCCCTGTTGGGGCGGCAGGCCCGCGCGGCATGAAACGCTTCGACCGATATATCCAGATGGTCACGCTGCGCGCCTTCCTGCTGGTGGCGCTGGGGCTGACCGCCCTGTTCAGCCTGCTGGAATTCGTCGATCAGCTGGCCTTCGTCGGGCAGGGGCATTACCGGCTGGCCGATGCCGCCGCCTATACCGCCCTGCTGGGGCCGGCGCGGTTCATGCAGGTTACGCCCATCGCCATGCTGCTGGCCTGCCTGCTGGGGCTGGGGGGACTGGCGAAGCATTCCGAACTGACGGCCCTGCAGGGGATCGGCCTGTCCGAGGCCCGGATCATCAGCGCCGTGCTGCGCCTGGTGGTTCCGATCGTCATGGTGCTGTTCCTGCTGGCCCAGTTCGTCGTCCCCGGGACCCGGCAGATGGCGCAGGAGGGCCGCGCCGCGGCACTGGCATCGGCCACCCAGAAGGATGACCAGGACCAGGCGTTCTGGGCCCATGGCGACCAGCAATATCTGAGCGTCCGCCGCTTCCCCAGCGAGACCCAGGCCGACGACATCGATATCTACCGCTTCGCCGCCGACGGCAGCATGACCAGCTATCTGCACGCGGCACGGGCGCAGATCGGCGCCGACGACGTGTGGACGCTGCGGGACGTGACGCGCAAGGACATCGTCGCCGACCAGTTCCATACAAGCCAGCTGGACAGCATGGCCTGGCATGCCTTCCTGTCATCGCGGCAGATCCGGTTCCTGAGCCTGCCGCCGGAAAGCGTGCCGCCCATTGCGCTGTATCGCTATATCCAGGACCTGAAGCGGCATCATCTGCCCGCGATGCGGTACGAACAGGAATTGTGGGCGCGCATCAGCATGCCGTTCGCGATGATCGCGCTGATCGCCTGCGCGGCGCCGTTCGTGTTCGGGCCGCCGCGATCACAGAATGTCGGCTATCGCATGGCGATCGGGGTCGCGATCGCCATCGTGTTTTCCCTGGGGCAGGAAATCACCAGCCGCCTGGGCCTGCTGTTCGATTTGAACCCGGCGCTGACGGCGCTGACGCCGTCGGTGCTGCTGATGATGTCGGCCGCGTATGTATTCATCCATACGCGGGAATAGCCGGCGACCTACGAAACGGTGTCGGCCACGAGCGAAAGCTCGCCACGATAAGCGTCGGACGGGCAGGCCATGCTGTCCAGTTCCGCCAGGATCGCCCGGTCGCACGCGCGCTGCCGCGCCAGAAGCAGCAGCAGGACCAGCGTCAGGCCGATGATTTCAAAATAGAAATAGGCCATGGGCACGCCGAGGAAGACGCACAGGAAGATGCCGATGGTGCGATAGTTGGCCGACAGGATCGACCAGCGGCGCAGCAGGGGGGCGGCGGCCTGACGATAGTGCTGGCGGATCGCATCCACATGGTCGGGGTGGGCCGCCATCATGGCGGACAGGCGCCGGTCCAGCCGGCTGTCGCCCCCGGCGGTCATCGCCTCGATCCGGTTGTACAGGCCGAACAGCAGGTCGCCCGCCCGCTGGCCGGATCGTGCCACCGACCGGGCGAGGGGGGAGCCGCCGCGCCCCCAGCCCCGGAAATAATCCTGCCGCTGCCGTTCATAGGCGGCGGACTGCACCGCGTGACAGAAGCCCGCCAGCAGGATCACGGGCCAGACCCAGCCACCATGGTCGCGGGCCAGGGCCAGCGCCAGGCCGGTATAGACGGCGATGAACGTCACGTAGTCGCAGATGCCGTCCAGGATCTTGCCGGTATGGGACTGCTTGCCCGTCAGGCGCGCCAGTTGTCCGTCCGCGCCGTCCATGACGTGCCAGACGACCATCAGCACGAATCCCGCCACCGCGCAGCGCGGATCATGGTCGCGATGATAGGCGACGCCGGCCATGATACCTGCCAGCATGCCGCCGAGCGACACGGCGTTGGGGGCCACGCCCAGACGGGCGAAACGCTGCGTCAGCCACGCCGAGATCGGGTGGATGACGTGCAGGTTGGTCAGTTCCTCGATTTCCGACGTCCGCCGGACGGGATCTGGGTGGTCCACGATTGCCGGTCCCTGTTCCATCACGCCCTTGCCCTGCGCATGGCCGGGGGTCAGAGCAACCCCTGCGCCATCAGGCGTTCTGCCTTGTCATAGGCGACGGGATCGTCGACATCGATCCACAGGCGTTCACCGATATCGCAGACATGCGCCTTGTGCCAGCGGGCCAGCGTGTTCATCGCGCCCGAGATGCTGTCCTCGCCCTCGGCCTGGCTGCTTTCCAGGGCGTCGAACATGATCGGCGTGCACAGGAAGATGCCGGTGTCGAACGCGTTGAAATCCGCGATCGATTTCCCGATATGCTCGATCCGTCCATCGCGGCACCGCACGCGGGTCACGTCGTCGGGGTCGTTGAGCATGCGCTCGACATCGAAATCGACGCCCAGCGTCACGGTGTCGGGCCGCGCGGGCAGCGACACCATCAGGCGGTTGATGCCGGGGTCCAGCACATGGTCGCACATCGTCAGCAGGAACGGGCCGTCGAGGAACGGCTTCGCGCTGAGCACGGAAATTCCGTTGGCGCGGTCCCACGCCGCATTATGGACGTGGGTGACGCGCACGCCCTCGCATTCCGCCATGCCGTCCAGGGCCTGGCGCAATTCGTCGCCGCGATAGCCGTTGATGACGACGAATTCATCGACCCCGCCGCGGCGGGCGCGGTCGATGACCTCGGCGATCAGGGGGCGCCCCCGGATGGGGACCAGGGGCTTGAGTGGCCCCTTGTCACGAAGACGACTGCCCTGCCCCGCGGCGACGATCAGGCATTTCATCAGGCGATGACGGCTTCCGGCGCATAGGCTTCGATGAAGGCCTCGACCATCTCGTGCGCTTCGTCATCCGTGTACTGGACCGGCGGATGCTTGCAGAAATAGGCGCTGGGGCCGGCCAGCACGCCGCCGATGCCATGATCGAGCGCCAGCTTGCAGCAGCGGACCATGTCGATGGCGACACCGGCCGAATTGGGCGAATCCTGGACCGACAGGCGCAGTTCCAGCTCCATCGGCACGTTGCCGAAGATCTGGCCTTCCATACGGACGAAGCAGACCTTGTTGTCGTTCTGCCACGGCACGTAGTCGCTGGGGCCGACATGGATGTGCTCGTTTTCCATCCGCGTCTTGGCGACGGCCTGGACGGCCTCGGTCTTCGACGTCTTCTTCGAGACCAGGCGTTCCTGGTTCTTCATGTTCAGGAAGTCGGTGTTGCCGCCCGTGTTCAGCTGGTAGGTGCGCAGCAGCTTCACGCCGCGCTTGGCGAACAGGTCGGTCAGCACGCGATGGACGATGGTGGCGCCCAGCTGCGACTTGATGTCGTCACCGATAATCGGCAGGCCGCGCGCGGCAAAGCGTGCGGCGAAGTCCGGGTCACTGGCGATGAAGACGGGAATGTTGTTGATGAAGCCAACCCCGGCCTCCAGCGCGCATTCGGCATAGAAGCGCGCGGCCTGCTCGGAGCCCACCGGCAGGTAGTTCAGCAGGATCTGCGCGCCGCTGCGGCGCAGTTCCTCGACCACTTCGGCCTTCGTCGGCTGGGCGGCGTCGGCCAGCACGAAGGTGCGATGCGGCTCGTACGAAGCCATATGTTCGGACAGGCCGTCCAGCACGGCGCCCATGCTCACGGTCACGCCGCTTTCGGGAATGTCCTGCTCGAACGTCTTCACGCAGTTGGGCAGCGCGAAGATGGCCCGGCTGACATCGGTGCCGACCTTGCGCGCATCGATGTCGAACGCCGCCACGACCTGGATGTCGCTGGGGCGGTAGCCGCCTACGGACTCATGCATCAGACCGACCACTTCCTCGCGGCAGCGCGCGGGAGTGTAGTAATGAATGCCCTGGATCAGGGCGCTGGCACAATTGCCGACCCCCGCGATCGCGATGCGGATACCGCCTTTAGTCTTCATAATCTATCCCGTGTACCATGCAGAAAAGGGCCCGTGCCCGCCACCCGTTGGCCGCCGCACGAGGAGAATGGCAATGTCGTCTGAACAGGTCCGGCGCCGGTGCCACGGCGACAAACGCATCGTCCGGTTTGTCGCGCAGCACTACTCCCAATGACACGTTCCGGGCAAGCCGGGATCATGATCCCCGGCCGGACCGTCGAAACGAAAACGGAGCCTCCTGTAATGCTGGGCGGCAGCATCCGGGAAATGCAGGGCAAGATCAAGGTCCTCCGCCCGCTGCTACATGCCGGAGCCGCCAGCGCGCGCCACATGCCCATGAAACCGTGGTTTTATGTTCCACGGCCGGGCGCGCGTGGGGTTAATTTCGATTCATCTTTCCATGGCGGATGCCATGCGGCCGGCTCGGCGGCGGCCCTCCCGCCATAGAGAAAACACCTTAAAAACTGGCTCTTATAGGAAAGTAAGGCACCGATCCCTACCTGAAAGACCCTGCGGCCGGGTGGGCAGCCTGTCGTGATCGAGTAAAATATAATCAATAAAGAGGCCGCACCCGCCACTCGGCTGCCCGGTGACCCAATTCATTTCGATTCCATGCGTAATAGATGGTAATACATAATGAACGCCCGTCCGGCGGATTTGCCCGATTTCCGGAATCCGCTCCGGGCCGGTCACGGGTTCGCGGGGTCAGCGCGGGCGCAGCAACGCGGTGGCGGCGGCGATATTGCGGGACGTGGCGCGGACATTGGTCGCGGCCTCGGCCAGGGCTTCCTCCAGCGTGCAGGGCCGGTTGACGACACTGAAGACCGCGTCGATCCCGTGCGCGTGCACGGCTGCGGCATCCGCCCCCAGCGCACCGGCAATGCCGATCACCGGTCGTCCGTGCCGGCGGGCGATGCGTGCGACACCGATCGGCGCCTTGCCGTGCACGGTCTGACCGTCGATCCGCCCCTCGCCGGTGATCACCAGGTCGGCATCGGCGACGATCGCGTCCAGGCCCAGCGCGTCCATCACGATATCCACCCCGGGCCGCAGCACGCCCCCCAGGAAGGCCAGCGCCGCCGCCCCCATGCCCCCGGCCGCACCCGCCCCGGGAACCGTGTCGACACGGTTCCCGGTCGCCGCGGCGATGGCCCGGGCATACAGGGCCAGATTGTCGTCCAGGCGCCGGACCATGTCGGGCATCGCCCCCTTCTGCGGACCGAAAATGGCCGAGGCGCCCAGCGGACCGGTCAGCGGATTGTCCACGTCACATGCCACCTCCACCCGGCAACCGGCCAGGCGCGGGTCCAGGCCCGAGAGGTCGATCCGTGCCAGACGGGCCAGCGCCCCGCCCCCGAACGGCAGATCCGCCCCCGCATCGTCGCGCAGCGACACACCCAGGGCCTGCGCCATGCCCGCCCCCCCGTCATTGGTGGCGCTGCCGCCCAGGCCCAGGATGATGTGCCGGCAGCCGCTGTCCAGCGCCGCCAGGATCAGTTCGCCCACCCCGCAGGTCGTGGCGGCCAGCGGGTCGCGCCGGTCGCGCGGCACCAGCATCAGCCCGGCCGCCGCCGCCATTTCCACGATCGCCGTGCGCCCGTCGCCCAGGATGCCGAACGCGGCTTCGACCGGCGTGCCCAGCGGCCCGGTCACGATCCGCGCCTGCATGCGCCCGCCGGTCGCGATCACCAGCGATTCCGCCGTGCCTTCACCCCCGTCGGCGGCCGGCAGCTTCACATAGGTCGCGCGCGGATAGATGTCGCGAAAACCATCCTCGATCGCATCGGCCACCTGCAGGGCCGACAGGCTTTCCTTGAACGAGTCGCAGACGATGACGATCTTCATGGCCGGTTCCCCTCGGCTGTTTCTGGATGGCCCAACATCAGCGCGAGATATCAGCGGTTTACGCGGGCTGGCGACATACGCAGCACCAGTGTCACGCCGAGGATGGCGAGGCCCGCCAGCAGGTACAGCGCGCCGTCAGTGCGGTGGGTCATGTCCTTGACCCAGCCGACCAGATAGGGGCTGACGAATCCCGCCATCTGCCCCATCGAGTTGATGAGGGCGAGACCGCCCGCCGCCGCCGCGGGACTGAGATAACCGCCGCAAAGCGGCCAGAACATCGGCAAGCCGGTCAGCGCGCCGGCCGTGGCGACGGTCAGCGCCGCCAGGGCCACCGGGGTGTCGTCCGGGAAGCGGGCGGCCACCGCCAGCCCGGCCGCCGCCATCAGCAGCGGAATGGCAAGGTGCCAGCGCCGTTCGCGCCGGCGATCGGCCGACCGGCCCATCAGGATCATGAAGATGGTGGCCGCCAGATAGGGAATCGCGCTGAGCCAGCCGATCGCCGCCGGATCGTGGACGCCGCTGGTGCGGATGATGCTGGGCAGCCAGAAATTGATCGCGTACACCCCGGCCTGGGTACAGAAATACAGCAACCCCAGCATCCAGATCGCCGGATTGCGCAGCACGGCGCCGAAACTGTCGGCCAGGCGGGGCGGCTGGTCCAGCCGGTCGCGATCCAGCGCATCCTGCACCGCCGCGCGTTCCGCCGCCGTCAGCCATCGCACCTGGCCGATCGTATCGCTGAGCAGGAACATCATGCCGATCCCGAGCAGCACGGTCGGCAGCCCCTGCAGCAGGAACAGCCACTGCCAGGCGGCGATTCCGCCAGGGGACGCGGCGAAGTGCCCCAGCATCCAGCCCGAGAGCGGGCCGCCGATGACGCCCGAAAGTGGAATCGCGGCCATGAACAGGGTCAGCACCCGCCCGTGCCGTGCCGAGGGAAACCAGCGGGTCAGATACAGGACGAGACCGGGAAAGAAGCCGGACTCCGCGGCCCCGGTGGCCAGGCGCAGCGCATAGAAGCTGGCCGGACCGCGAACGAACATCTGCGCGGCGGACAGGGCGCCCCAGACGATCATGATCAGCGCCAGCCAGCGCCGGGCGCCGACGCGCTGCAGCATCAGGTTGCTGGGTACGCCGCAGGCGATATAGCCCAGGAAGAAGATCCCCGCCGCCAGACCATAGGCGCGTTCGGTCATGTGCAGGGAATCGAGCATGTCGAGCTTGGCGAAGCCGACATTCACCCGGTCGAGATAATTGAATAGGTAACAGGCGAAAATATAGGGCACCAGGCCGAGCGTGACCTTGCGGAAGGTCGCATCCAACCGATGGTCATCCGCCGGCGGCGAGAGGGGGGCGTTTCCGTGCATCGTTCATCCCCGAGGCTTTTGAGACAGCCCCTTGTTCTTTTTTTCCTCCTCCACACGCACCTGCGTCTGGAGGGTTTCGCTGATGCTACGGCCGAATGATCTGGCCGTCTTTGTGCATCTGCACTAAAAATACCCATGACGGAGCCCGAAATTCCGGGTGGATGACGGAGCGCACGAGACCATGCCGAGCGTGGCGATCGATCCGGCCCTGGCACAGGCGATCGTAGACCGGTCGATGACCGTCATTGCCTGCAACATCAACGTGATGGATTCCCACGGCGTCATCATCGCCAGCGGCGATCCGGCACGGCTGGGGCAGGTGCATGACGGCGCGTTGCGGGTCATGGCCCGGCAGGAGGCGGTCGAGATCGAACCCCGGGCCGCGCCGCCGGACGGCGACGCGCGGCCCGGCGTCAACCTGCCGCTGCGGCTGGGCGGAGCGGTCGTCGGCTGCGTCGGGCTGACGGGTGTGCCGG
Organism: Gluconacetobacter diazotrophicus PA1 5; assembly: GCF_000067045.1. Lineage (NCBI taxonomy): Bacteria > Pseudomonadati > Pseudomonadota > Alphaproteobacteria > Acetobacterales > Acetobacteraceae > Gluconacetobacter > Gluconacetobacter diazotrophicus. The sequence continues at coordinate 632,999 of NC_010125.1, read as the reverse complement.
GGACCATCCGCCCCTATGCGGAACTGGTCCGCATGGCGGCGGAGACCATGCTGGAGCAGGCACAGCAGAGCCGCACCCTGTCCCGCGAGACCCGCCTGCGGGAAGAACTGGTCCTGAGCCTGATCCGCGACGAAGCCCCCATCCCCGCGCTGGCGGCGTCGGCGGCGCGGCTGGGCATCGACCTGCGGCCGGCCCGCGTGGCCGCGATCGTCGAGATCCTGCCTCGGACACAGGACGGCATCGCCCTGGTGGGGGACATGCACCGGCTCGGCACCCTGCTGGGCGCGCCGGACCAGGGCAACCTGGTCGCCCCGCTGTCGCTGACCGAAATCGCGGTCCTGACGCCGGCGCTGACCGCCCGCGGGACATGGGACCCGGACCGCCTGCGCGAGCGGGCGCAGCGGCTGCTGGCCCGCGCGCAAACGGCCACGGGCCTGGACCTGCGGCTGGCGCTGGGGCGCCCTGTCGAAGGGCCGGGAGGCATGGCACGCTCCTACCAGGTGGCGCGCGCGACGCTGGCGGCCGGACGGCGGCTGCACCCGGCGCGGCGCGCGCTGTTCTATGAGGACATGCGCCTGCCGGTGCTGCTGGACGACCCGCTGCGGGACTGGCGGACGCAGGAACTGCGCGCCCCGCTGCGCCCCCTGACCGATGCGGCGCGGCATGCCCCGCTGCTGCGCACGCTGCGGACCTGGCTGGACCATGGCATGCAGCAGCGTGCGACCGCCGCCGCCCTGGGCCTGCATCGCAACAGCCTGGATTACCGGCTGCGGCAAATCGAACGGCTCTGCGGCGTCGACCTGACGCGCAGCGCGGATATCGTCGCGCTGTACCTGGCCCTGCACCTGACCCCGGACGCGGTCCCGGACCGGCCCGCGGACCCCGATCCCGCCCCCGTGGTCACGTGAGATCATATTCGGTTACATACGGTTTCTTTCCCTCCCCGCCCCGGGGCCACATCATCGACCGATCTGTTCATCGCTTTACGGACCTGACCATGACCCATTCCCGGACCCTGCTGTGCTGCCTGCTGATCGCCAGCGCCCCCCTTCTGGCGGCATGCGGCGATGACGGCACCGATTCGAACTGCCATGCGGGCAACGGCATGGGCGGCCATCACCGGTTTGGCGGCATGGGCGGCGGCATGGGGGGATTCGGCGGAGGCATGGGCGGCGGTATGGGTGGAGGAATGGGGGGCGGCATGGGCGGCGGCGGCATGGGTCGCGGAATGGGTGGGGGTGGCATGGGCCGAATGGGCGGCGACGAATCCTCCAGCCCATGTTCCAGCAGCAGCCATCAAGGGCAACAGGGTACCCATGGCAGCCACCGCCCGGGCGCCGACGTCAATCCCGGCAACGCGACCATCGGCGACCCGCAGTCCTGATCGCGACGGGAACAGGATTTTTTCGAATACCTGACGGAACGGGGTATGCGTGCCCCGCTTGCCCGCTGCCCCACACCCGGTCCCATATTTCCCATAATTATCGAAATTTCCGTTATCTTTTCGCACCCTGCAGGTCGATCAGCACGCCCCGCGCGTACCCGGCCTCGTCATTCCGTGACGGTCCCCGCCCGGCTGGCCCGGCCCGGCCACCGCAACCCCCCTGCACGGCCAGCGTTGAATGACATGTCGGCCCCCGGCCGGTGGGGCATGATGACGGAGTAGGAAATATGGGCGAGTTTAAAGACAAGATCAAAGGACATGCCGACGCGATGGTCGGCGAGATCAAGCGCAGTGTCGGCAAGGCCACGAAGAATACCGACCTGGAAGCCAAGGGCACCGCGCAGAAAATGAAGGGCGACGCCGAACGGGCCAAGGGCGCGGTCAAGGGTACCATCAACAAGTTCTGACGCTTCACCGCTTCGCCGGATCGTGTTCGGAGCAGCGCGATCAGCCGCACCGGGGCCTATGGGATCGACCCCGGTGCGGCACGACGGTTATCTGGCGGCGCGGTTGTGTATTCGTCGATTGGCATGCGCAGCGATGCGAAGCAAACGCGCGTCGGAGCGCTGCCGGTGCGCATTTCCAGATACGTCCCCTACAATGGGGGGTTATGATTATCCAGCACCTCCTTGAGGCAGATGAATGTTCGTGTGCGGCGTATGCCGGGAAGAGACATGAGATATTCACTGTGCATTGCATTAAATTGATAAATATCTTCCGCTCTTATTTTTAGAAAATAGTCGAATTCTCCGGACACGAGATAACAATCCGTCACCATTCCGATTTTCTTTACGGCGGTTTCGAACGTATCAAGATTGATGTTGTTCAAGCCGTCCAGGCAGACCCCGACGAGGACAAGGGCGCCGCGATTGATCATGGGCTGATTGAGGATCGCGCTGAATTTCAGGATGACCCCGCGGTCCACCAGGCGCTGGACTCGGCGGAAGCATGTCGCCGCACTGATATTCACCGCCTGGGCGAGATCGGAAATGGGCAACCGTCCATCTTCGGCCAGGATCCGGATGATGTTCCTGTCGATAGCGTCCAGGGTCGGGGTGATTGATACCGCCATGCTATCTTTCGGAAGGTGAGGAAAAGCGCAATTTTTCGGTTCCACCTGCAAAGATCGATATAAAATCGATTTTAAAATGAACGCACCTTTCATACCGATTTCGTTATGATCTGTCATCACAATTTTTTGATAATGGATCGGGAATCGATGCGCATCGTCCTCTTGCCCTGCCTCGTCGCGACCTCAATAAGTATGTTGGCGGTTTCCGCATCCTATGCTTGGGCGGACAATAGCCCGTCGCCCCCCAGGACGAACAAACAGGCCAAATCGCGGCCGTTACATGCGCAGGGGACGCGCAAAGCGGGCAGCGCCATCACCAGCCAGGATGAAGCGGTGGCTGTCGTGGGAACACGTGAGACATCGCATGGGATGGAGCAGAGCGTTACCCGTGCGACGATGGACAAGTTCGTGGCGGGGACCAGTCCCCTGCAGATTCTGTCGGCCACGACACCGGGTGTCAATTTTGCCTCGGACGACCCGTTCGGCCTGGATACATGGGCGAACACATTTTATATTCGCGGCTATTCCCAAAGCCAGTTGGGCATCACCCTGGACGGCATCCCGCTGGGCGATGCCCAGTTCATCAATTCCAACGGCCTCGATATCAATCAGGCGATCATCCAGAACAATATCGGTCGCGTCGACATGTCGCAGGGTGGCGGTGCGCTCGATGTCATGTCCGTCACCAACCTGGGTGGCGCGCTGCAATATTATTCACTCGATCCGCGCGACAAGGCTGGTGGAGACATTTCACAGACGTTCGGCAGCAACCAGACCTATCGCACGTACGTCAGCGCCCAGAGCGGCAAGCTCAATCCCAGCGGGACGAAGTTCTATGCGTCGTACGCGCGCACCGATGCCGGGAAATGGAAAGGGGCCGGGGACCAGTTCGAACAGCAGGCGAATTTCAAGATCGTACAGCCGCTCGGGCGTTAGAGCCTGTTTGGAAAGTCATGGATGAGCGTTTCTTCGGGTGAGATTGGCGCCCATGGCGACGAAGATCATGGCCTGTGAGACATCGATGCGACGCTCGTAATCGCGCACGAGGCGTCGCCATCGGGTCATCCATCCGAAGGTTCGCTCCACGACCCAGCGCCGGGGGAGAACCTCAAAGCCTTTCGCTCCGTCCCTGCGACGGATCACCTCGACGACGAAGTCCAGGTAGGCAGCCTTGTCCATCAACTGGAGCCGGTCATAGGCACCGTCCGCGAATAGATGCTTGACCCACGGCCAGCGCTTGCGGATCGCGTCCAGGATCATCTGCGCTCCGGCGCTGTCGGAGATGTCCGCCGGCGTCAGGTTGACCATCAGCAGGCGTCCGTCCGTATCCACGGCGATATGCCGCTTGCGCCCGACAATCTTCTTTCCAGCGTCGTAACCTCTTGTTTTCGCGTGCGGCGCCTTGATGCTCTGGCTGTCGATCACTCCGGCCGAAGGGCTGGCTTCACGGCCCGAGCGCTCCCGGTCAAGCATCAGTTCCACATCATGAATGGTCTGGAACAGGAACCGCCGGGCCAATTCCCTGAACCAACCATAGACCGTACGCCAATGCCCGAAATGGATCGGCAGCATTCGCCAGCCGCAGCCGGATCGAACCAGGTAACGAACCGCGTTGATCACCTCGCGGAATTCGATCTCGCGCGGACGCCCCGTGCGTCCCGGCTCGGGCATCAGTGGCGCGATGCGCGCCCATTCCTCCTCCGTCATATCAGACGGATAACGCTTCGTCTTGCGGGTAATCCTGGCCATGCGGCCTCTCTGCTCTGGCGTCCACATCCAGAGCTTGAATCACACTTCAGCGACTTTCCAAACAGGCTCTTACGGAAAACTGTCCGGATTCTTCAATTATTCCGAATTCGACCAGTATAATTACAGCGATTTGAGCCTGGAAATCATCCAGAAGCTCGGCCGGAACGTGGATTATTTCTATCCGAACTACAAAGCCGCGTATCAGGCTGCCGAGGGGATCTATCCCGCAGGCTATGCCAAGGTCGGGGATGCCATGGACGTCTCCTATTACGATGGTGGCCAGGACCAGCGGAATTATCTTTCCGGCATCACGTCCACGATCGATCTGACGTCCCGCCTGCATCTGAAGACGGTGCTGTACGACCAGCAATCGGCGGGGGACTACGAATGGACCAACCCCTATGTGTCGTCGCCCTCGGGCGCGCCCATGATCCAGCAGGTCGGGCACACGTCGATGACGCGCGTGGGCGGGATTGGCGCGGTGCAGTACCAGATCGCCAATCATTCGCTTGAAACCGGCGTCTGGTACGAAAACAACGGATATAGCTGGGCGCAACGGTACTACAACCAGCCGCTCCTGGGGGAGGGTACGCCCCGAAGCGCCACCGGACCGTACAACGATCCGTTCGCCACCGCATACGCCATGACCTTCAATACCAACAGTTTTCAATATTACCTGGAAGATTCCTACCGTATCTTGAAGACGCTGCGGGTGCACGCGGGCTTCAAATCCATGCTGACGACGACGTCGGGCGGCGCATCCTATAACAATCCCGTCTATACGGGCCAGGACACCCTGCCCAGTGGCAGCCTGACCACCGCCAGCGCCTTCCTGCCGCATGTCAGCATCAACTGGAATTTCCTGCCCCGGAACGAACTGTTTTTCGACTTCGCGGAGAACATGCGCGCATTCACCTATAATACCAACGGTTATAGACACAGACCTGTGTGAGCCCACTTTCTGAGCCCGATGGATCGGATGGTGTCAGGCAGGGCGGCAAGCTTGTTCCAGGCGGAACAGGCGGCGTCGATGATATGATCGATGCCGTCGAAGACGGTGTTGGACAGCCAGTTGGCGCGCAGGAACTGCCAGACATTTTCGACCGGGTTCAGTTCGGGCGCGCGGGACGGCAGGAAGATCAGGCTGATATTGCGGGGCAGCTTCAGCTTGTCGGTGGTATGCCATCCTGCGCGATCGAGCAGCACGACGGCGTGGGCACCGCGGACGACGCAGCGCGAGATTTCCTCGATGTGCAGTTGCATGCTGGCGGTGCCGATGAACGGGAGCGCCAGGCCGGCGGCTTTGCCACGCGCCGGACAGATCGCGCCGAACAGCCAGGCATTCTCGTAGCGCTGATCAGCCGGCTGGCGTGGCCGCGTGCCACGCCGGGCCCATTGTCGGACGATGCCGTTCTTCTGGCCGATCCGGGCCTCGTCCTGGAACCAGATCTCGATCGGCTTGCCCTTGGGCAGATGGCCGGTATGGGCATTCAGGATGCGGGGGAAGTTTTTTTGAATGCCTCCATGACGCCAGCGTCCTGACCCGGGTGACGTGGCCGGGCGCTGACATAGGAAAAACCAAGCCGTTTCAGTAGAGTGGACACATGACGCTCATGATAGACGACGCCGAAGCGCTCTTCGATCACGCGTTGCAGATCGACCCGGCGCCAGCGCACCACGCCATCACGCTGCCGATCCGGCCCCGCCTCGACCAGGGCCTTCAATTCGGCCTGCTGTGCCCCGCTCAGGCGGCAGGCCGGCCCTGCGTGCAGATGATCGCGCAGGCCATCCGGCCCTTCAGCATTGAAGCGGTGAACCCAGTCCCGCAGCGTCTGGCGGTCCATGCCGCCTACGCGGGCCGCATCGGTGCGGCTGGCCCCGTCACGGATCGCCGCCAGGGCCAGAAGCCGGCGCGCAGCGTTCGCCTGCCGGCTGCGCGCCGCAAGTCGCCTCAGATCAGAGGCCGAATAGTCATCCCGTAGCTTCACCGCTCTCGTCATCTGCCAGATCCTCCCAAAATCAAGAGAATCAGAGCCGGCGCCGTTCGTCACTTCACACACGAGTCAGTGGCTACGGCCTTTGGTATAATACATGGCAGAGCGGAAATGCATGGGGGGTCAATGAGATGCCCCAGAACCTGAAGCCCGAGACCACCTTCAATTACGAGGTCGGTTATCGATATAATTCCCGCTTCGTCACGGGCCTCGTCAATCTGTATCATATCGATTACAGGAACCGACTGGCCACCATCACCACCGGTAGCCTGGTGAACGCCCACAATACCTATATCAACGTGGGGAACATGGCGATCTGGGGTGCCGATGCCGGCGTGACGGTGCGCCCACTGCCGGGCCTCGAGATCTTCAACAGCGCCAGCTACAACAAATCCACCTATGGGCAGGATGTATCCAGCGGCGGGGTAAATTATCCCATCAGCGGCAAGCAGGAGGCCGGCTATCCGCAATGGATGTACAAGGCCAACGTCTCGTACAGGTATGGCAACGCGAAGGTCAACTTCAACGTCAACTATATGGGAAAGCGATACATCTCGTACATGAACGACGCCGCCGTGAACGGGTATTGGCTGGCATCGCTGTCGGCGACGTATATCTTCAAAACCATTCCCCATCTCTCTCAGCTTGAATTCAATTTCGGCGTCTACAACCTGTTCAACCAGGAATATATCGGCGGCATCGGCGGGTTCTCACTGTCCGGTGACACGCAGCAACTCTTTGCCGGCGCGCCACGCCAGTTCTTCGGTACGCTGCACGCACGGTTCTAGAACAGGAAGGGGTGCGCGGTGAGGTTCGACCCATCACGCACCCCGCCCGCGTCCCTGTCCAGGCCCGCTTACAAGGGCAGGTCCCGGCGGTCGCAGATCGCCTCCATGGCCATGTAGGATGTGACCGTGTCCAGTTCGACCCGGGCGATCAGGCCGCGATAGATCTCGTCGAAGGCGTTCATGTCCGTCGTGACGATCTTGAGCATGTAATCGTAATCGCCCGCGATCCGGTAGAAATCGATCACGTTCGGCACGGCCGTCACCGCGTCGCGGAACCGGTCCAGCCAGTCCCGCGAATGATGGCGCGTGCGCACCATGACGAAGACGGTCAGCCCCAGCCCCAGCGCCACCGGGTCCAGCCGCACCGTCTGGCGCTGGATCAGTCCGCGTTCGCGCAGGGCATGCAGCCGGCGCCAGCATGCGTTCTGCGACAGGCCCACGATATCGGCCAGTTCGCGTTGCGACAGCGCGGCATCCTGTTGCAGGGCCCGCAGCAGGGCACGATCAAAATGATCCAGATTTTCCACCATAGCCGATCATATGACCCGATTCGGCCCATTTCAATGCAGGAAAAGGGGAAGTTCTTTCCCGCCGCGCCGTCTATTTTCATCGCGAACCCTCTTGAGGCGAACAGTGCGATGCAGGACGACCAGCCCCCTTTTGCGGATTTCATCGCATCCTTGCGAGTGGACGACCTGTCCGGATTGCGCGCCGGGCTGATCGGCGAGGGCGCGCCCGTGCCCGGACCGTTCGGCGTCCATCCGCTGGTCTATGCCGATTATGTGGCATCCGGCCGGGCGTTGCGGCAGGTCGAGGATTTCGTGATGAACCGGGTCCTGCCCTATTACGCCAACAGCCATACCGAGGCATCGTTCTGCGGCCGGCATGTCAGCCGGATGCGGCGGGCGGCGCGCGAGGCGATCGCGCAATCATGCCGTGCGGGGGCGGGATTTTCCACGATCTTTACCGGGTCGGGCGCGACGGCGGGGCTGAATCGCCTGGTTCACCTGCTGGGCGTGGCCGATGCCGCCCGGGCAGGCGAGGCCCCGGTGGTGTTCATCGGCCCGTACGAGCATCATTCCAACATCCTGCCCTGGCGCGAGAGCGGTGCCGAGATCGTCGCCATCGACGAGGCGGAGGGCGGCGGCCCCGACCTGGCGCATCTGGCGGCGGCGCTGCAGGCCGCCGGTCCCGGCCGGTTGAAGGTGGGGGCCTTCTCGGCGGCGTCCAACGTGACGGGCATCGTCACCGACACCGACGCCGTCACGGCGCTGCTGAAGGCGCACGGCGCCCGCGCGGTATGGGATTATGCCGGCGGCGGCCCGTACCTGCCGATCGACATGAAGGGGGGCGACATGAAGGGGGGCACGGCGTGCGAAAAGGATGCCGTCGTGATCTCGCCGCACAAATTCATCGGCGGTCCGGGCGCGTCGGGGGTCATGATCGTGCGCGACGCGGCGGTGACGCACCACCGCCCGGTCTTCACTGGCGGGGGCACGGTGCGGTTCGTCTCGCCCTGGGGTCACGATTACGCCGAAAGCATCGCCAGCCGCGAGGAAGCGGGCACGCCCAATGTGGTGGGCGACATTCGCGCGGGGCTGGCGTTCCTGGTCAAGGCGGCGATCGGACAGGCGCGCATGGATGCGCGCCACGCCGCGCTGTACCGCATGGCCAGGGCGGTATGGGACCGTAATCCCAATATCGCGATTCTGGGCCTGTCCGGGAAGCATCCACGCGCGGCATCCTGCCTGCCGATCTTCTCGTTCCAGGTCCGCGACGCCCGGCGGGGCGGAATGATCCACCAGCAATTGTTCACCCGCATGCTGTCCGACCGCTACGGCATCCAGGCCCGTGGGGGATGCGCCTGCGCCGGACCGTACGCCCACCGGTTGCTGGGCATCGACCGGGACGCCTCGCAGGCGCTGCGCGCCGCGATCCTGGAGGGGGACGAAATCAGCAAGCCCGGCTGGACGCGGCTGAATTTCAGCGTGCTGATGGATGATGAAAAGGCCGGGCGCATCATCGCGGCGGTGGACGAACTGGCCCGCGCGCCCTATCCGACCGCCGACCATTACACGGTCGATCCGGCCACCGCCCGATTCCGCGCGGCATGAAGGCAGGCAGGGCCCGATGCCCTGCCCCCCCCAATCGATTTTTCCAAGGGGTCAGCCCCTGCGGCGGGCCAAGGGCTGAGCCCTGGCCCGCCTTTGGTCAGTCGGCCACCGCGATGTCGATGGCCCCGCCACCGGCACGGAACCGTTCGCTCATCTCCTCCAGGCCGGCCTTGATGTCGGCCGTGGACAGGCCGTCATTCTGGGCACGGGCCGCGTCGCGGATATCCTGGCTGATCTTCATGGAGCAGAATTTCGGCCCGCACATCGAACAGAAATGCGCCGTCTTGTGGGCTTCCTTCGGCAGGGTTTCGTCATGGAAGCAGCGCGCGGTTTCCGGATCGAGGCCGAGATTGAATTGGTCCTCCCACCGGAATTCGAAACGGGCGCGCGACACCGCGTCGTCATGCAGGCGGGCGGCGGGATGGCCCTTGGCCAGGTCCGCGGCATGCGCCGCGAGCTTGTAGGTGATCACCCCGGTCTTGACGTCGTTGCGGTCCGGCAGGCCCAGATGTTCCTTGGGCGTGACGTAGCAGAGCATGGCGGTTCCGAACCAGCCGATCATCGCGGCGCCGATCGCGCTGGTGATGTGGTCGTATCCGGGCGCGATATCGGTGGTCAACGGACCGAGCGTGTAGAACGGCGCCTCGCCGCAATGGGCCAGTTGCTCGTCCATGTTGGCCTTGATCTTGTGCATCGGCACGTGGCCCGGGCCTTCGATGATCACCTGGCAGCCATGGTCCCAGGCAATGCGGGTCAGTTCGCCCAGCGTGCGCAGTTCGGCGAACTGCGCCGCGTCGTTCGCATCGGCGATGGAACCGGGGCGCAGCCCGTCGCCCAGGCTGAACGACACGTCATAGGCGCGCATGATTTCGCAGATTTCGGCGAAATTCTCGTACAGGAAGCTCTCGCGATGGTGCGCCAGGCACCATTTGGCCATGATCGAGCCGCCGCGCGAGACGATGCCGGTCACGCGCTGAGCGGTCAGCGGGATGAAGGGCAGGCGCACGCCGGCATGGATGGTGAAGTAATCCACCCCCTGTTCGGCCTGTTCGATCAGCGTGTCGCGGAACAGTTCCCATGTCAGGTCCTCGGCCACGCCGCCGACCTTCTCCAGCGCCTGGTAGATCGGAACGGTGCCGATGGGCACGGGGCTGTTGCGGACGATCCAGTCGCGGATATTGTGGATATTGCGCCCGGTGGACAGGTCCATCACCGTATCCGCGCCCCAGCGCGTGGCCCAGACCATCTTGTCGACTTCGTCGGCCACATGTCCCAGCACGGCGGAGTTGCCGATGTTGGCGTTGATCTTCACCAGGAAGTTGCGGCCGATGATCATCGGCTCCAGTTCCGGGTGGTTGATGTTGGACGGCAGGACGGCGCGCCCCCGGGCGATTTCGTCGCGGACGAATTCCGGCGTCACGAAATCCGGGATGCTGGCACCGAAATCCTCGCCGTCGCGCAGCGGCTTGTCGGCCTGCGCGCGGCGCAGGTTTTCGCGGATCGCGACATATTCCATTTCCTCGGTCACGATGCCGGCGCGGGCGTATTCCAGCTGCGTCACCGGCCGGCCGGCCCGTCCACGGCGAACCACCCGCCGGCCGTTGTCGAACGCGGGGGCCAGCATCGATCCGGTGGCGCCGCCATTGTCCTCGGGCCGGACAATGCGGGGCTGGGCCACGGTCTCGGTGTCCCCACGGCGGACGATCCACGCGTCACGCACACTGTCCAGCCCGCGCGCGATGTCGATATCGGCCTGCGGGTCGGTATAGGGGCCGGAGGGATCGTACAGCGTCACCGGCGCTTCGTTGGCCGTGGGGTGCAGGTCCACCTGGCGGAACGGCACGCGCAGGTCGGGGTAGAGCGTACCGGGCTGATAGACCTTGTGGCCACCCACACGGGGGCCGACGGTCACGTCACCCGTGGCGGGCGCATGCGCGGGCTGACGCGGAGAGGCAGGCGGGGGGCTCTGGATGTTCATAGCGCGTCCTCGTTGCTTTTGGAGGGGCCGCGCCGGCGCGAAATGTCATCCTGGCGACGCATCGCGGCATCGCGCTCAATTCCCATCCCTTCGCCGGCATGACCCGGATCAGGTTCGACGGGTCAGGGGCTAGCCCCTCTCTCAGCCATTCTGACGCGGCTCCCCGGAGAACGCGACGATCTTAGAGCGGGGGGAACGCGGCGGGTCAAGAGAAACGGCCCACCCCTGGCACCGGCGCGTGTCACATTGTCGCGCACCGTCAGCGGCCCGTCCCGGCTGTCCGCAGGCTGGGGGCGACGGCGTGATGGACGATTTCGACACAATGCCGCAGGTCGCGGGCATCGATCTGCCCCGGTGCCGAGGGATGGTCCAGCATGCCGAAGGTCGCGGCCGAGCCGAAGATTTCACCCGCCAGGCGCGAGACGACGCCGCTTCCGCCCATCGCCATGGTGATCAGCGGCCGGTCGGCCCAGCGTGTGCGCATTTCATACGTGGCGGCCAGCAGGCTGAGCACGTCCCCCGCGTCATGCGGCATGACCGCGAGCTTCAGGACATCCACGTCGCACTCCTGCATCCTGCGCATGCGCTCCACCAGGCGATGGGACGGACCGGTACCGGCGAAGTCATGGGACGACAGGATGACGCGCACGCCCGCGGCCCGCGCCGCCGCGACGATGCGCCGCACGACGTCCCGGCCGCGATTGAATTCGACGTCGATCAGGTCCGGCAGCAGGTCGGCCTCCAGCACGTGGTCGTAGAAGGCGACATAGGCCTCGTCATCGATCGGGGTCGCGCCGCCCTCCGCCCCGGTGCGAAAGGTCACGATCAGCCCGCGACGGTCCAGGATCGCCCGCAGGTCGCGGCACAGGGCGGTGACGCGCGCGCCGTGACCGTCATGCCCCGGGCGCGCGTCATGCCAGTGATCGGCCCGGGCCTCGACCAGGTCCACCGCGTCGTGGCCGGCCAGGCGGCGGGCGGCGGCCCGGACCTCGTCCGCCCCGGCGGCGACGATCGGCACGATCACCGCCGCGCGGCCGACGCCCAGCGTCACGCCCCGCACGGGCACGGCGCGCAGTTTCGGCCCCGGCGCCAAGGGTTCCGGTTCGTCCGGGGCGTGGTCCTTCGCGCTACGCATGGACCGTGCTCCCCGCCAACTGGTCCAGCAGGTGCGTGGTGGCACGGCGGACATGCAGGGCCACGGCCTCGGGCCCCTGTTCGCGGGTCATGCGCTCCATCGGGACCGCGATCGCGACGGGGGTGCCGGGCGGAAGACGGGTCAGGATGCCGGCCAGGTCCAGCGCCCCCTCCCCGGGGGGCAGGCGTTCGGACCCGTTTCCCGCCTGCAGGCCGTCGGACAGATGCACGAACGGCACCAGCCGGCGCGGCAGCGCCGACAGGGCGGCCAGCGTGCCGCCACTGTGCGCGACATGCAGCGTATCGACCAGCACGCCGCCATTGGGCGCCCCCGCCATGACCACCAGGTCCAGCGCCGCCTCCAGCGTGGACACCGCCGCCCCCGGGGCGAATCCCAGCACCACGCCCAGCCCGCGCGGGCGGGCCAGGGCGCACAGGGCGGCGAAGCGGTCGGCCATCCGGCCGCGATCGCGGTCGCAGGGCATGGCGATCACGTAGCGCGCGCCCAGTTCCGCCCCGGCCGCCAGCAGCGGTTCCACGTCCGCGACGTCCAGGTCCGGCGTCAGGCATACGCATTCGATGTCGTGGACCGCGATGCCCGTCTCCGCCGCCGCCCGGCGCGTCGCCTGCAGCATCGCCGGATCGTCCATCAGCGGATAGGCCGTTCCGCCCTCCGTCACGGAGGCCAGGCGCAGGCCCACGCCGCGATAGCCGGTCCGGGACGCGACACGGATCATGTCGGGGGGCGCCAGCGACAGGGTCGTCAGATGCGCCAGAATCAGGTCGTGGGTCATGCAGCCTCCTGCGGTACTCAGAGGACTGCCGGGGGCGGCACCGGGGCAGCCTGCACTGACACCGAACGCCGCCGCCGGGTGCTGGTTGTTTTTTGCTATGGCCGGACGGGACGGATCGCCGCGGCCTGGATGTCGGGCGTGCAGCGCGCGTGGAACGCCGCGAAATTCCGTTCGAACCGCGCCGCGAGGTCCGACGCGGCATGGCGGTAGGCGTCCGGATCGGCCCAGGCCGCCGCCGGGTCCAGCAGCGCGGCGGGGATGCCGGGCACCCGGGCGGGAATGGACAGGCCGAAATGCGGCTCGACCTGGAAGGGGGCGTCGTCCAGCCGCCCGTCCAGCGCCGCGTTGACCAGGGCCCGTGTATGCGCGAGCGAGATCCGGTCCCCCACGCCGTACGGGCCGCCGGTCCAGCCGGTATTGACCAGCCAGCACGTGACCGGCACGCGCGCCAGGCAGGCCGCCAGCCGGTCGCCGTACAGTTCCGGCGGGCGGGGTAGGAACGGCGCGCCGAAGCAGGCGCTGAACGTCGCCTGCGGCTCCTTCCCCAGCCCCTTTTCGGTGCCGGCGATCCGTGCTGTGTAGCCCGACAGGAAATGATAGACCGCCTGCGCCGGCGTCAGCCGCGCGATCGGCGGCAGCACGCCGAACGCGTCGGCCGTCAGCATCACCACATGGCGCGGCAGCCCGCCCTGCCCGTCCGCGCTGGCATTGGCGACGAAATCGATCGGGTAGCAGGCCCGCGTGTTTTCCGTCAGGCTGCCGTCCGCGAAATCCGGCACGCCGTGCGCGTCGGCCACCACGTTTTCCAGCACCGCGCCGAAGTGCCGCGATGCGTCCCAGATTTCCGGTTCGGCCGCCTGCCGCAACCCGATCACCTTGGCGTAGCAGCCCCCTTCGATATTGAAGACGCCCCGGCCCGACCAGCCATGTTCGTCATCGCCGATCAGATGCCGCGACGCATCGGACGACAGCGTGGTCTTGCCGGTGCCCGACAGGCCGAAGAACAGCGCCACGTCACCATCCGGCCCGATATTGGCCGAACAATGCATCGGCATCACGTCCTGGTCCGGCAGCAGCCAGTTCATGGCCGTGAAGATCGATTTCTTGATCTCGCCCGCGTACCCGGTCCCGGCGATCACGATCAGGCGCTGTTCCAGCGACAGGATGACGCCCGTGCTGCTGCGCACCCCGTGCACCGCCGGGTCCAGGTCCAGTTCGGGCGCGTGCAGGATCACGTAATCCGGCTGGAATCCCGGCAGGTCGGCCGCCGGGGGGCGGATGAACATATTGCGCGCGAACAGGGCGTGCCATGCCGAGGTCGTGACCAGCCGGATGCGGATGCGATGGGCCGGGTCGGCGCCGGCATACAGGTCCTGGGTGAACAGTTCCTGCCCTTCCAGGTATCCGCGCGCATGGTCGCAGACGCGCTGGAACGCGGCGACCGGCAGGGGCATGTTGATGTCGCCCCACCAGATGCCGGCGCGCGTCGCCGGTTCGTCGACGATGAATTTGTCCTGCGCCGACCGGCCGGTATGCACCCCCGTCCGTACCATCAGCGCCCCGCCGGCGGACAGGCTGCCCTCGCCCCGGCGGATCGCGCATTCGGTCAGTTCGGGGGCATGGAGGTTGGCATGGACCGGGCCGGCATGACGCAGGCCGGTTCCCGCCAGGACGCTGTCGGAACCCGCAGGCCGGAAACCGTTCTTGTTCTTCATTCTTTCCGCTTCCTGAATATGGCGTGACCCGCAGCATAGCAGCGCCCTGTCCGTCACCCCACGGCTATTGTCGCAAATTCCTTATGTATTCTAACGGTTTCCGACATGCCTATATCGGCCAGTGGCGTCGATTTTCCGTATCGTTTGCATGGCGTTAAGCGCCCGACGGGCCGTGCAAAAGGTTCCACCCGAAACATTCATGACGTCATCACAAAATTGTTCATCACCTGCGATGCGATCCTGACACAGTCCTTTAGCGTTTGATTTTCATCCATATCTTTTATACGATAAGCTAATGAATGAAAAAGAACGGCCGGAAGCCAACCTCATCATCGACGTCATTGCCGGAATCTCGGCTGCCGGCGGGTTATTGTTCGGATACGACACCGGCATTATTTCCGCCGCGTTGTTACAGATCGCGCCGCAGTTCCATCTGGGTATCGGCGGGCAGCAGATCGTCACGTCCGCCATCATCGCGGGGGCGCTGCTGGGGTGCCTGGGGGCGGCGCCGCTGTCCGACCGGGGCGGACGGCGGCGCACGGTGATGCTGGCCGCGACGGTGTTCATCATCGGCACCGCCATGGCCTCGCTGGCCGGCAGCGTGTGGATGCTGACGCTGGCGCGCTTCGTGTTGGGCCTGGCGGTGGGGGCGGCATCGCAGATCGTGCCGCTCTATATCTCGGAACTGGCGCCGGCGCGGCGGCGCGGCCGCCTGGTGGGGATGTTCCAGCTTGCGGTGGTGTCGGGGGTCCTCGTCTCGTTCATCGTGGGCTACCTGCTGCGCCACGACAGTTGGCGGGTCATGTTCGGCCTGGGCGCCATTCCGGCCGTCATCCTGCTGCTGGGCATGGCGTTCCTGCCCAACAGCCCGCGCTGGCTGGCGATGCGCGGCGATTTCGAGGGGGCCCGGGTCGTGCTGCGCCGGGTGCGCGGCAACCATCATGTGGCCGAGCGCGAATTGCAGGATATCATCGACGCCCATGACAGGCAGGCCCCGTGGTCCGAACTGGCCAAGCCATGGGTGCGGCCGGCGCTGGTGGCGTCGATCGGCATCGGCCTGCTGTGCCAGTTGAGCGGCATCAACGCCGTGCTCTATTATGCGCCCACCATCTTCTCGGGCGCGGGGTTCGGCGAGGGATCGGCCCTGCTGACCTCGGTCGCCGTGGGGGTCGCGATGATCGTGGCGACCCTGTTCGGCAGTTGGGCCGTCGAGGCGATCGGCCGGCGCACCCTGATGCTGTGGATGCTGCCCGGGGCCAGCGTGGCGCTGTTCATCCTGGCGAGCCTGTTCCATGCCGGGCAGCCCACCGGGCTGCAGGCCTGGGCGATGGTCGCGTCCCTGCTGGCCTATGCCATCCTGAATGTCGGCAGCCTGTCGGTCACGATCTGGATCGTGGGGGCCGAGATCTATCCGCTGTCGGTCCGGGGCAAGGGCATGAGCCTGGTCGCCGCGTCGCACTGGGGGGCGGACCTGCTGATTTCTCTGACCACCCTGTCGATGGTCCAGGCCTTCGGCGCCGGGGGGACCTTCATGCTGTTCGGGGTGGTCAACGCCCTGGCCTTCCTGTTCGTCCTGCGCTACGTCCCCGAAACACGCGGACGGTCCCTGGAGGAAATCGAGGCCAGCCTGCGCGACGGCACGTTCGTCCGATAGGGTTCCGGGGGCAAACCTTGTCGGCGGGGCCGGCCGCGATTATCCCGGATGCACGCCCCTTCGCCATCATCTGGACTGTCCCGACATGACCGTACCCCGGATCGACCCGTTCCATGCCGTCGGCCTGAGCACGCTTGCGCATCGCATGGCGGCCGAGGGGCGCAGCATCGTGCACATGGAATTCGGCCAGCCCTCGACCGGCGCGCCGAAGGCCGCGATCGCCGAGGCCCATCGCATCCTGGACAGCGACGGCATGGGATATTGGGAGAGCACGCCGCTGAAGGCGCGCATCGCCCGGCATTATCGGGACAGCTACGACGTCAGCGTCGAGCCGGAACAGATCTGGCTGACCTGCGGGGCGTCGCCGGCCTTCGTCCTGGCACTGAATTGCTGCTTCGCGCCCGGCGCGCGGATCGCGCTGGCCCGCCCGGGCTATGTCGCCTATCGCAACACGCTGCGCGCGCTGTATCTGGAACCGGTGGAAATCGCCTGCGGCCCGGCCGAACGGTTCCAGCTCTCGGCCGCCGCCATCGCGGCGCTGGACCCGCCGCCCGACGGCGTGATCCTGGCCAGCCCCGCCAACCCGACCGGCACGATCCTTTCCACCGAGGAAATGCAGGCCATCGTCGCGCTGTGCCGCGCGCGCGGCATCCGGATCATCTCGGACGAGATCTATCACGGGCTGAGCTATATCGGACCGGTGCGCTCGGTCCTGCAGGACGACCCCGACGCGCTGGTGGTCAACAGCTTCTCGAAATATTTCAGCATGGCGGGCTGGCGGCTGGGCTGGCTGGTGGTGCCCCCCGCGCTGGTCGAGGCTGCGCAGACGCGGGTGGGCAACATGTTCCTGACCCCGCCCTCGCTCAGCCAGCATGCCGGGCTGGTCGCCTTCGACTGCCGCGAGGAGCTGGAGGGCCATGTCCGCATGTACCGCCACAATCGCGACCTGATGCTGGAGCATCTGCCCGCGCTGGGGCTGTCGCGGATCGCGCCGCCGGACGGGGCGTTCTATATCTACGCCGATATCGGGCACCTGACCGACGACAGCCTGGCCTTCTGCGCCCGGCTGCTGGCCGAAACCGGGGTGGCGACCGCACCGGGGCTGGATTTCGACCCGATGGAGGGCCACCGTTTCATGCGCTTCAGCTTCGCGGTCTCGACCGACCGGCTGGAGGAGGCATTGCGACGCATGACGCCCTGGTTCGCCCGCGCGCGCGACGCCGCGCGATAGGGCAGACCAGGGGCCGCTGCTACCCCATCAGGGACCTGATCCCGGGCAGGATCGCCACCAGCAGCCCGGCGGGCGGCGGTTTCACGCCGTGGGTCCGCACCACGCCGGCAAACGACTCGACCACCGCCTGGTCGGCTGCGATCCGTGCCACGGCATCGCGGCGCTGCGCGTCGTCCAGGGGGCCGGACAGGGCGGCCAGCCCGATGCGGGCCAGGGCCGCGATGTCCCGCGCCACCGGCAGGCCCTGTTCCAGCGCGCCCACGCCCTGCGCGACCGTGGCGAAGCGATCCCCGCACGCGGCCCACGCGCCGAGTTGCGCCCGCAACGCCTCCGCCACGCCGCGATCCCCGGCGGCGAAGCGCGCGGCCAGCGCGTTGAACCGCATCGCGGCGATGGGGTCGGGGGATGCGATTTCCGCCAGTTCGTCGAACCGCACCTGGCCGCTGCGCCGGACGAAGCTGTTCAGGGCGTAATTGCGCACCGGCATCACGGCACCCATCAGGCAGGCGACCGCCCCGGGATCGGCGGGCGCCAGGCGGGCCTGCATCCGATAGGCGTTCGCCCGCGCCTGCAGGCCGGTCACCTCCAGGCGGCTCGCCACCTCCGTCAGGCGGCGATCCATGCCATCGACATCGCGGATCTCCGGCTGCGACCAGAACCGCTCGGCTATGGCGGCGGCGCGCGGCACACAGGCGCGCATCAGCGTTTCGTCCGTGACCAGTTCGCTCCACAGCGGGGCCTCGCCGCCCAGCACCAGCTTCTGCTGCGCGGCATCCAGCGGCGGCAGGGTGGGGTCGAGCGTGAAGGCGTCCACCAGGGGGCCCATCGTCACGCGCTTGATATCGGCCTGCGCGCGGGTCAGGCCGCTGGCCTGCACGTCCAGCGGATCGACCCGGTAATGCTGCTCCGCCGGGTTCAGCAGGTCGAGATAATAGCCGGCCGAGACCACGACCGGGTGGCCCGCCCGGGTGGCGGTGCCGATGAATTTGGACGACCGCCAGGCCTCGACCACCACGCTTTTGGGAATCGGGGCCGCGCTGACCTCGTCCCAGCCCACCATGATCTTGCCCTGGCGGGCCAGCACGGATTGCACCCGCGCGGTAAAGGCCGCCTGCAGCGACGCGGTGTCCGCGAAGCCGTGGGCCTTCATGAACGCCGTAATCTTCGGATTGCGGGTCCATTGTTCGGCCTGCACCTCATCGCCGCCGGCATGGAAATAGCGATCCGAGAACAGGCGCCCCATTTCGCCGTATAGCTGCGTGACGAAGTGCAGCGTGGCATCCAGCGTCGGGTTCAGCGCCGCGTCGTCGGGGTCCGGCATGGCCGGATCGACCGGCTGGGCCGCCAGCGCGGGATAGGCCAGCAGGATGGCCAGCGCGTGGCCGGGCGTGTCGAATTCCGGCACGATGCGCACGCCGCGATCGGCGGCGTAGGCGACCAGGTCGCGGATCTGGGCCTGGGTATAGAACTGGCCATGCGACCCCTGCCGCTGCAGGCCCGGGAACAGCCGGCTTTCGACCCGAAATCCCTGGGAATCGCCCAGATGCAGGTGCAGCACGTTCAGCTTCACCTGCTCCATCGCGTCGATCTGCCGATGCAGGGTCTCGATGCGCATGAAGTGGCGCGAGACGTCGATCATGATGCCGCGCCAGGGAAAGCGCGGCCGGTCGTCGATATCGGCCTGCATCAGCACCGGGCCCTGCGGCCCCTGCGCCGCCAGTTGCGCCAGGGTGGCGAACCCGTCCAGCACCCCGGCGGGACCGGCGGCGTCCAGCGTGATGCCGTCCGGACGGACGGCCAGGCGGTACTGCTCCTTCTCGCCCAGGGCGAGGAAGGACGGGTCGGCCCCGTAGCGGACCCGCAGCATCGCGGCCCCCGACGCGTGGTCGTCGGCCGGCAGCACCCGGCCGGCCAGCCGGTCCAGGCGTGCCCTCAGCCGATCGGCCGCGCGGCGCAGCAGGGGTGTCGGCGCGTGGTCCCACTGCACGGCCAGGCCGTTGGCCAGGGACAGGGTCTGGCCGGAATAATGCGCCGAGGCGGGCAGCGGCATCACGCCGGTGCCGCCCGCGCGTGCCCCGCCGGCAGCGCCACGGCCAGCACCGCGCCCAGCGCCGCGGCCGCCACGCCGCCCGCCATGCCGCCACCGGCCCCCGGACCGGCAATCGCCGTCCGCCGCCGCATCAGGCCGACATAGGCCAGGATCACCAGATAGGACGGGGCCGCGACCAGCACGAAGGCGGCGTGCGCCCCGCGGGTCTGCGCCAGATGCACGAAGACCTGCGGCAGCACCGCCCCGCCCGAGAACGCCATCACCAGAAGCGCCGCCGCGCGGTCGGCATGCCGGTCCATCATGCGCATGACCACCGGAAACAGCGCCGGCATGATCATGGCGTTGGCAAAGCCGAGCAGCGCCACGCACAGGACCGAGACCAGCCCGCTGCTGACCCACGCCGCCCCGCACAGCACCAGCCCCAGCCCGCAGGACAGACCCATGTACTGCAGTTGCGAGACCAGGCGCGGCACCACGGCCATGCCCGCCAGGTAGCCCGCCATCATCGCCGCCAGGGTCAGGGCGGTGAAATATTTGGTGACGTCCAGCGACAGGCCGAATCCGCGCCCGTACATCCCGATCGCGTCGCCGGCCATGACCTCTACCCCGACATAGAGGAACGTGCTGAACACGCCCAGGCACAGCAGGGGAACGCCGCCCCGCGCCGGCCCCTCCGCATGGCCGGCCGCGTCGGCCGTGTCCTCCCGGCCGATGGCGATGGATGGCAGGCGCGCGCGCAGGATCCATACCGCCAACCCCAGCAGCAGCACCGCCATGGCCAGATAGGGCGCATGCACCGCATGGGTGAAACGGGCGAGGACGGCGTCACGCGCCGCCGCCGACGGCGCGGCGCGGACCTGCGCCGCGATGCCGCCGATATCGCGCATGACCAGCCCGGCGAACACCAGCGGGGCGACAATGCCCGCGCACTTGTTCGCCGTGCCCATGATGGCGATGCGCTGCGCCGCGCGGGCATGCGGGCCCAGCAGGCTGACATAGGGGTTGATCGTCACCTGCAGCAGCGACAGGCCGGCGCCGATGACCCCCAGCCCGGCCAGCGCGCCGGGATACCAGCGCGCGGTCACGCATTCGCCGAACAGCGCCGTCCCGCCCGCCATCACCATCAGCGAGACCGCCATGCCGGCTTTCAGCCCGGTGCGGCGCGCCAGCAGGGTGGCGGGAATGGGAAACACGAAATAGGCCAGGTAGAAACAGGCCGGAACCAGGAACGCCGCGACATCGCTGAGGTTGAAGGCAAGCTGCACGAAGGTGATCAGCGGCCCATTGAGCCAGGTGACGAAGCCGATGCTGAAGAACAGGATCGCCATGATGACGATCGGGCGCCAGCCATGGGCGCCGGCCGGACTGGTCACGGACGGGGTCGTCAAGAGGCTGTTCCTTCCGGCGGCGAAAGATGGGACGTCACGATGACGATAGCACGCCCCGCCGAATGGCCCAGATGCCTTCCGCCATCAGCACCGGTGTAGGTCCGGAAACGCGCGCCGGATCGCCACCAGCGCGCGTTTACGGACCGACGCTGCGGGCGGCGAGCATGACGGCCATGACCATCATCACCGCCGCCACCATGCTGTCCAGCACCCGCCAGGCGGCGGGACGGGCGAAGACCGGCCCCAGCAGCCGCGCGCCGTAGCCCAGCACCACGAACCACAGCGCGCTGGCCGTGGCGGCCCCGGCGACGAACAGCGGCCGCGCCCCGCCGGGCAGGGCCCCGCCGACCGCCCCCATCAGCAGCACCGTATCCAGATAGACATGCGGGTTGAGGTAGGTGAACGCCGCCGCCCGGCCCATCGTCCCGGCCAGCGTATCCGGCCCTTCCGCGCCGCCGGTCACCAGCGCGCCGGGTGCCAGCGCGCGACGCGCCGCGCTGATCCCGTACCAGGACAGGAACACCGCGCCGCCCAGGGACATCCCCCAGGTCAGTTGCCGGACCAGCCCCGGCAGCGTGTGCAGCAGCATGCCGATGCCCGCCACCCCGGCCGAGACCAGCAGCAGGTCGGACAGGGCGCAGAACGCCACCACGGGCGCGACGTGCCGTTGGCGCAGCCCCTGGCGCAGGACGAAGATATTCTGGGCACCGACGGCGACGATCAGGGCGGCGGCCAGGCCGAAGCCGCTGGCAAAGCTGGAAGCGAAAAACATGGCGCTTCCATGCCGGGCGGAGGGAGCACAGACCAGCTTAAGTTTCTATCCCCGATTAAGGAGATCTAAATTAAAAACCGGAGGACCCTTCAAAACACGACGGCCGCCGCGTAGGCTCCCGCCCCTGGGTTCATCACCGGCGGGGGCGACGTCATGCATCGGAACAGGCCGTCCATCCTGCCCCTGTCATTGTGCGCGTCCGGGGAAGAAGGCGACGTCCTGCAGCAGGCGGGACGATTGGAGGAATCGGAACAGGCCTATCTGCGCGACCTGGCGAAACGTCCCGACGATGCGCGCCTGCTGATCAATTACGGCAGCCTGCTCTGCTCGCTGGGCCAGTACCAGAGGGCCCACGACATTCTCATCCATGCGATCCGGCTGGCACCGGACCTGCCCGAAGGGTGGGGAAATCTCGGCTGTGCCCTGATCTACATGCAGCAATATCAGAACGCGGTCGCCGTCCTGCAAAGCGGCCTGGAGCGCAAGCCGGTCCTGCCGGTCGCCTTCAGCAATTTGGGCGTCGCACTGGACAGGCTGGGCCGCCACGACATGGCCCAGATCTTTCACCGCGAAGCGATCCGGCTGCTGCCGGACGATGCGAGGCGCCACAGCAACTATGCCATATCCCTTCTGGCACAGGGGAAATACCCCGAAGGCTTCAGGGAATATGAATGGCGCTGGACCACGCTGGACATGCGCGCGCACCGCCCGGCCACGCCGCAATGGCAGGGCGAGCCGTTCGACGGAAAAACCCTGCTGATCCATACCGAAGGCGGCTTCGGGGACATGATCCAGTTTTCCCGTTTCATCCCGCTCGCCGCCCGCCGGGGCGGCCGGGTCGTGACCGGCGTGCGCAGGGAACTGCTGTCGCTGCTGCGGGATTCATTTCCCGGCCTGACCTTCGTCCCCCACGACGAACCCGCGCCGCGTCACGACCTGCACTGTTCGGTGCTGAGCCTGCCCCATGCGCTGGGTATCGCAATGGCCGACATTCCCGCCGCGTCGGGCTTCCTGCGCGCCGACCCGCGCAAGGTGCGGCACTGGGCGGCACGGCTTGGCGCGGAGGGTCCCGCCCCGGCCGGACCGACCCGCCCGGTGCGGATCGGGCTGGTCTGGGCGGGTGCCCCGCATCGCGGGGTGCGGGAATACGAGCAGATCGACAAACGCCGTTCGACGGACCTTGCGACCTTCGCACCGTTTGCCGCCGTATCGGCCGATTTCGTGTTCTACAGCCTGCAGATCGGGAACCGGGCCGACCAGGCGCGCACGCCGCCGCCCGGCATGGTCCTGATCGACCATACCGGCCTGCTTCATGAGTTCAGCGACACGGCCGCCCTGGTCG
Source organism: Gluconacetobacter diazotrophicus PA1 5 (assembly GCF_000067045.1). Lineage (NCBI taxonomy): Bacteria > Pseudomonadati > Pseudomonadota > Alphaproteobacteria > Acetobacterales > Acetobacteraceae > Gluconacetobacter > Gluconacetobacter diazotrophicus. Next base: position 609,780 of record NC_010125.1, on the reverse strand, counting down.
CCAACCTGGACCTGGTGATCGCCGTCGATACGTCCACGGTCCATCTCGCCGCCGGATTGGGCAAGCCCGCCTGGATGCTGTCCCGCTTCGACCAGTGCTGGCGCTGGCTGTCCGGCCGGACGGATTCCCCCTGGTACGACAGCCTGCACGTCTTCCGCCAGAGCCAGCCCGGCGACTGGTCCGGGCCGGTGCGGGACATCACCGCCGCGCTGCATGCGCTGGCCGAGGCGCGTCATGCCGCCCCGTCCGCGATCGGGAGGATCTAGCAGGCTGTCGGATTGGGCGCTGCCGTAGTGATGAGTGATGGCGACGACGGCGTTTATGCGGCCGTCAGTCGCGTGATCCTACGGCAATTATATGCGAGGGCGACGAGCGTCCATTCTGTTGCGACGTTGGGGAGGCCACGGAGATGGAAACGGGTGAAGCCCATGGCGCTCTTGATGATACCGAAGACCGGTTCGACGGTCTGCTTGCGTAAGGCGTAAAGGGCTTTTGCCGGGTTCTGTTGCAGCCTGGCCTTCATTTCCAGGCGCCAGGGCTCGGTGATCCGGCGCGGCTCCCTGGGTGGCGGTTCTGGCCGGAAGTCATAAGGGCGCCGATTCACAGGGCGTCCGATGGCGACCAGCGGGTCCACGCCGCTGGCCTGCAACGTTTCGACGGCTTTGCCGCTGGCGAAACCCGTGTCGGCGAGGACGGTTCGTGGCAGGCCGATCCTCTCCTCCATACCCAGGATGGTGGCGGCGAAGCTGGGCGCGTCCGCCGTCGTCGCAACGACGCCATTTTCCAAGATCAACTGGCTGCCCTCGGCACAAACCACGGCCTGGGCATTGTAGGCTTGCCGGTATTCATGCGCGTCGGAGCGGCGCATCAGCTTGCTGTCCGGATCGGTCAGGTTGATCTGCCGGTCTGGTGGCGGTTCATCGTCCGGTTCTTTCGGCGGCCGACCGCGCCGTCCCCGCTTCGCATCAAAAGCTGCCTTCTTGCGCTCATATTCTGGTCGGGCGGTCTTGGCCTGCTCGCGGGCTTCCGCCTCCAGTCGCGCACAGGCTTCATCCAGCTTTGCCTTCAGAGCCTCCCGCCGGGCCAGTTCCTCCGGCAACGCCTGATGATCCACATCGGTTGTATCCGCCGCCTCTGCCCGTTCCATCAGGGTGGAGATATCGGTGGCCAGTTTCTCGCGCAGCTCTTTCGCGCGATCATAACGAATGGAACGGTATTTCGAGGCATTGGCATCGATCTTCGTGCCGTCGATCGACACCGTGCCAAGCCGCACCAGTCCCGTCTCGCGTGCCAGCAGGAGTACATGCATGAACGCTGCCTCGATCGCCGTGCGGTTGCCGCGCCGGAACGTCGCGATCGTGTCATGGTCAGGATGCAGGTTCGCCGCCACAAAGCGCATACCGATATCACGATATGTCGCCCGTTCGATCCGACGCGATGAGAACACGCCGTTCGCATAGGCGTAAATCAGCAGCGCCAGCATCAGGCGCGGATGATACTGCGCCTTGCCGCCAGTCCGCACAGGAACGGAAAATGCCCTCAACGGCACCCGCTCTACCGCCGCCACGATGAAATGCGCCACATCGTCCGACGGCAGCCATGACTTCAGATCCGGCGGCAGAAGATACGGCTGCGATCGATCAAACGGAATGAAGCTGCTCATCCTGAAAGCTTACCGCAGATCGCCAGAGCCAGGTACCCCAACCCGACAGCCTGCTAGATCCATGCTGGACTATGCCGCGCTGTCGGCCGTGGCCTCGGTCGCGCGCGAGGGCAGTTTCGAGCGCGCGGCCAGCGCGCTGGGGGTGACGCCGTCCGCCGTGTCGCAGCGCGTGCGGGCGCTGGAGGACCGGCTGGGCGCGATCCTGATCGTACGGGGCCAGCCCTGCACCCCGACCGCGATCGGCGCGCGCCTGTGCGCGCATGTGGACCGGGTGCGCCTGCTGGAAGGCGAGATGGCATCCGCGCTGCCGGCCCTGGCGGGCCAGGGGGCCGAGGCCGGGCCGCCGACCATCCGCGTCGCGGTCAATGCCGACAGCCTGGCCACCTGGTTCATCCCCGCCGTCGCGTCCTTCGCCGGCCGGGGCGACCGGCTGGTCGACCTGGTCATCGCGGGCGAGGACCATACCGCCGAACGGCTGCGATCGGGCGATGTCCTGGCCGCCGTCACTACCGACCGCACCCCCGTCCAGGGATGCCGGACGGTGCCGCTGGGTGCCCTGCGCTACGCGGCGGCGGCGTCCCCGTCCTTCATGGCGGCGTGGTTCGCGGGCGGCGTGGATGCGGCGGCGCTGGCCCGCGCCCCGGTCCTGCGGTTCGATCGCCGGGACCACCTGCACGAACGATGGGCCCGCGCGGCGCTGGGAACCGCCCCGGACGCGCCGACCCACTGGATTCCCTCGGCCCACGGGTTCGTCGATGCGGCGCTGGCCGGCCTGGGCTGGTGCGTGAACCCGCTTCCGATGGTGGCGGAGCACCTGGCCGCCGGCCGCCTGGTCGGCCTGGCGGCGGGACGATACCTGGACGTGCCGCTCTACTGGCAGCATGCGCGCATCGGCACGCGGCTGCTGGACGCGCTGACCCGCGACGTGGTCGCGGCGGCGGCGCGCGGCCTGCTGGACGGGTAGACGATGCGCCACCATTCGCCCTGGACGCCCCACCTGGCCGAGGGCGCGCAATCACCGGCCGAACGACTGGCCGAGGCGCTTGGCGGCGATATCCTGTCGGGCAGCCTGAAGGTCGATGACCGGCTGCCGGCGCATCGCGACCTGGCCTGGCGGCTGGGAATCGGCGTCGGGTCGGTCACGCGGGCCTATGCCATCCTGGAACGGCGCGGACTGGTCCGGAGCGTCCATGGCCGGGGCACCTTCGTCGCCGCGCGCCCGGACCAGGCCAGCGACCAGATCGACCTGGCGACCAACATGCCGCCGCCCATGTTCAGCGACAGGGCGCTGGCCCGCACGCTCAACCGGCTGGCCCGCACCATCGACCCCAGATTGTTCAACATCTATCCGCCCGTCGCCGGGCATCTGGAACACCGCCGCATCATGGCGCGCTGGCTGGCGGCGCTGGGAACCGAGGCCGAGCCCGAACGGCTGCTGCTGACCAGCGGGGCGCAGCAGGCACTGAACGTGGCCCTGACCGTCGCGCGGCCCCATGTCGGCTATGCCGTGACCGAGGCGCAGACCTATCCCGGCATGCTGGGCGTGATGCGCCAGGCCGGCCTGGAGATCGAATCCGTGGCCATGGACGCCCAGGGCATGCTTCCCGCGTCGCTCGAGGCCGTGCTGACCCGCCGGCGGCACCAGCGCGCCGTCGTCTACCTGACGCCCACCATGCAGAATCCGACATCCGCGACCATGGAGACGGCGCGGCGGCAGGACATCGCGCGCCTCTGCCGGCGGGCGGATGCGCTGGTGATCGAGGACGGCGTGTATGTCCGCGAGCGCGATCCCGCGCGGCCGTCGCTGCTTGACCTGGCGCCGGAGCGGACCTTTCACGTCAGCAGCCTGTCGAAGATCCTCAGTCCGGGACTGCGTATCGGCGTGCTGATTCCCCCGCCCCGCCACGCCGGGGCGTGCCTGCCCGCGCTTCTGGCGTCCTCGCTGATGATCGCCCCCCTGTCCTACGCGATGATGGCGCAATGGATGCAGGACGGCACGGCCGAGAGCGTCCGCACATCCCTGCACGCCGAGGCGATTCGCCGTCAGGACCTGGCGGTTTCCATCCTGGGGGAGTGGATGGCCGCCCCCACCTATCACGCCTTTCATGCCTGGCTGCCGATGCCGGCCGCCCAGGCGGAAGAGATGGTCGGGCGCGCGCGGATGCTGGGCGTTTCCCTGCCCGGCCCGCATACGTTCAGCAGCGGCGATGCGGCCGCACGCACGGCAGGCGGCGGGACGGGCGTCCGGCTTGCCCTGGGAAGCGTCACGTTTCGTACCCTTCCCGAAGCCCTGCGGCGCGTCCGGCAGGCCTGTGACCTGTCACAGGCAAAAGTGTCACGTGACACTATAGCGATATCCTGAAAGTGTCCCCCGCGGTTAGGGTTGCGCCGTTCGCACACACGGTCGGAGACCCGCCATGCCCGATGATCCGCAAGGCCCCGTGACGATCGTCGCGACGTTCCATATCCAGGACGAGCACGCGGAGGAGGTCCTGGCTGCGATCGCCGCCTGCATCAGGGCGTCACGGCAGGAAGCCGCCAATCTGTCCTATACCTGCCGCCGGGACATCCATGATCCGCTGCATCTGGTCTTCGTGGAACAATGGAAAAGCCTTGCCGCGATCGAGGACCATGAAAGGCAGCCCCATTTCCTGGCGATGAAGGCGATGTTCGACCAGGGCAAGGCCGGCCCGCTGAGCGTCACCCTGCTGCAGGACGTGCCGGCCCTGGCCTGAGAATGGGGGAGATCATGATCCCGTCCGTCTATCTTCTGGGAACGGCGGATACCAAGTTCGCGGAACTGGACTATCTGCGATCGGTCCTGACCGGACGGGGCGTCGGCAGCCATATCGTGGATGTCGGCACCCGCGAGGACCCGTGCGCCGCCGACATCACCGCGCGACAGGTGGCGGCCTGCCACCCCGATGGCGCTGCCGCGGTCTTCTGCGGCGAGCGCGGGCGCGCCATCGCGGCGATGTCCGAGGCGCTGCGGCGTTTCCTGCCGGGCCGCGCCGACCTGGCCGGCGTGATCGCGATCGGCGGCTCCGGCGGCACGGCCCTTGTCGCGCCGGCCCTGCAGGACCTGCCGATCGGCCTGCCCAAGATCCTGGTTTCCACCGTCGCATCGGGAAACGTGGCGCCCTATGTGGGCGAATCCGATCTGTCCATGGTCTATTCGGTCGTCGACCTTCAGGGGCTGAACCGTATTTCGCGCACCATCCTGGCCAACGCCGCCAACGCCATGGCGGGCATGGTGCTGCACCCCGCGCCGCATGATGCCGGCACGCGTCCGGCGGTGGGCATCACCATGTTCGGCGTCACCACACCCTGCGTTACGGAGGCGATGCATATCCTGACAGGGGATTTCGAATGTCTTGTCTTCCACGCCACCGGAACCGGCGGGCGGTCGATGGAACGGCTTGTGCGCCAGGGCATGATCGGCGGCGTGCTCGACATCACCACCACCGAGTTCTGCGATTTCGTCGCGGGCGGCATCTTCCCCTGCGAGGCCGGGCGCCTGGATGCCGTCGCCGCGACCGGTGTGCCCTATGTCGGAAGCTGCGGCGGGCTGGACATGGTCAATTTCGGCGCCCGGGAGACGGTGCCGCAGCGGTATCGCGACCGGGTTTTCGTGCAGCATAATCCGTTCATCACGCTGATGCGCACGACGGCCGAGGAATGCGGACAGATGGGACGCCTGATCGGCGCGCGCCTCAACCGCTGCCACGGGCCCGTGCGCTTCTATTATCCGGAAAAGGGATTTTCCCAGCTCGATCGTCCCGGTCAGCCCTTTCACGACCCGGCGGCGAACGCGGCCTTCCGCGACGCGCTGGCGTCCACGCTGGAACAGACCGATCGGCGGCGTTTCATCAGCCTGCCGCTTGCCCTGAACGACCCGGCCTTCGCCCAGGCCATGGTCACGGAATTCCGCACCCTTTTCAAGGAGAGTCACCCCCATGCCCCGCATTGAACGCAGCACCATCCTTGCCCGCCTGCACAGGATGATCGACGACCGCAAGCCGATCATCGGCGGCGGCGCGGGGACCGGCCTGTCCGCCAAGTGCGAGGCGGCCGGCGGCATCGACCTGATCGTCATCTACAATTCCGGCCGTTACCGCATGGCCGGGCGCGGATCGCTGGCCGGCGTCCTGGCCTATGGCAACGCCAACCAGATCGTCATGGACATGGCACGCGAGGTCCTGCCCGTCGTCCCGAACACGCCGGTCCTGGCCGGGGTGAACGGCACCGATCCGTTCGTGGATTTCGACGTGTTCCTGGACGACATAAGCCGCGTCGGGTTTTCGGGCATCCAGAATTTCCCCACGGTCGGCCTGATCGACGGAAACTTCCGCAAGAACCTGGAAGAAACCGGCATGAGCTACAGCCTGGAGGTCGATGTCGTCGCCCGCGCGCGCAGGAAGGACATGCTGACGACGCCCTATGTCTTCGACGTGGCGCAGGCGAAGGACATGGCCGGGGCCGGGGCCGATATCCTGGTGGCCCATATGGGACTGACGACGGGCGGCAGCATCGGGGCCGAGACGGCCTTCACGCTCGAGGATTCCATAAAGCTGATCAACGAGATCACGGACGCCGCGAAAACCGTGCGCGACGACGTGATCGTGCTGTGTCACGGCGGCCCGATCGCGATGCCGGCCGATGCGCAGAAGGTGCTGGACGCCTGCCCGGACTGCCACGGCTTCTACGGTGCATCCAGCATGGAACGCCTGCCCGTCGAAACGGCACTGGTCGAACAGACCCGGACATTCAAGGCCATGACGCGCTAGAAGAGGAGCCAGACATGCCTGTCTCATCTCGCGTTTTCCTCCCTGCCCTGGCGGGGGCCGCCCTGGCCCTGATGGCACCGGGTGCGCGGGCCGCGTCCTATCCGGGTTCGGCCCTGCGGACGGCCTATGCGTCCGGGCGGATCATGAATGCGGTCACGCTTTCCGACACCGGGCGCGTGTTCCTGTCCTTTCCCTATTGGGGCGGCGGCGGCGACGGCCCGACGGTGGCCGAGAAGATGCCGGGCGGGTCCGTGCGTCCGTTCCCCGATACCGCGTGGAACGACTGGACCCATTCCCATGACGCGGCGCACAGCTTCGTGCGCGTCAACGCGCTGCGCATGGGGCCGGACGGGTTGCTGTGGATCGTGGATTCCGGCGAAGCGAATGTCGGGGGGAAGCCCAATCCGCCCGACGGCGCGCCGGCCAAGCTTGTCGCGTTCGACATCGCGACGGGCCGGCCGGTCCATGTGATCACCCTGCGGCAGGGCACGACGCCACACAGCTATGTGGACGATCTGCGGTTCCATGGCGACACGCTGATCCTGACCGATGCCGGGGACCCGGCGCTGATCCTGGTCGACCTGCGTACCGGCCGCCAGCGCCGCGTCCTGTCGCACCAGGCCAGCACGACGGACGAACGCCCGATGCGGGCCGAAGGCCGCGTGATGATGACCGGCAACCGGGAAGCCCGCGTCCACGCGGACCAGCTGGAGGTTTCGCCCGATGGCGGCACCCTGTATTTTCAGCCCAGTTCCGGTCCGATGTCGAAAATCCCTATGGCGGACCTGGAGAATCCCGGCCTGACGGATGCGCAGCTCAATGCCCGCGTCACGCCATTTTATAATACGCCGACGACCGGCGGCACGGCCATCGACGGGGACGGCAACCTGTATGTGTCCGATGTGGACCGGCTGCGCATCCTGAAGATCACGCCGCAGGGCCAGGGGTCGGTTTTCATCGCCGATCCGCGCCTGGTCTGGGCGGACGCGATGTGGATCGACCGCAAGGGGACGCTATGGATACCGGCGGTCCAGCTTGATCGCACCGCCACGTTCCAGCGCGACGGCGTGTCGCGTGTCAGGCTGCCGGTGAGCATCTTCACGCTCGACGCCCACCTGCCCCCCGCCCATGATGACTGACGGAACAAAGGAGAACCCCGTAATGACCCTTGATGTTGCCAGCGCCATTCTCAAACGCCGGGCCACCAAGAATTTCGATGCCGGCCACCGCATGCCCGCCGGCGATCTTGATGCCATTCTCGGCCTCGCCCGCCGGATGCCGACGGCCTTCAACATCCAGAACTGGCGTTTCGTGGCCGTCAGCGATCCGAAACTGCGCCAGGATATCCGCAAGGTCGCGTGGGACCAGCCGCAGGTGACGGATGCGTCGGTCCTGCTGGTCCTGTGCGCCGATATCAAGGCCTGGGAAAAATACCCCGCGCGCTACTGGGAAAATGCGGATTCATCCGTACGCGATTTCATGGTGGGGGCGATCGACCAGTATTATCGCGGACGCGAAGACGTCCAGCGTGACGAGGGCATGCGGTCCTGCGGCATGGCGGCAGGTGCGATCATGCTGCTGGCCGAAAGCATGGGCTACGCCACCTGCCCGATGGACGGTTTCGATTTCGCGGCCGTCGGCAAGCTGATCAAGCTGCCGGCGGACCACGAGATCGTCATGTTCGTGGCCGTGGGAAAGCCCGCGTCCGAGCCCTATCCCACGGGCGGCATCCTGCCGGCCGACGAGATTATTTTCGAAAACACGTTTGGGGCGTAACCGGACGATCCGGTCACGCGGGAGGCGGGGCGGCGCCGATCTCCAGCGCCAGGCGCGCCATCCTGATCGCGCCGTCCCGGCTTCCCGCACCACAGATGAAGCGCGCCGGGTGGGCGAACACGGCATCGGGAACGCCGGAGATGCCGGCCAGCGCCTCCCGCTCCAGGCCGCGCCACGCTTCGGGCAGCGGCACCCGCTGCCCGAAATCACCCCGGACCGGGGGGACGGCCTTCACGTTCCACTGGCCGGTACCGGTCGGGGAGACCACGTAGACGACCGGAAGATCGTGCTCGAAAATCACCTTTTCGGTCGGCATTCCGGTTTCCATGACCAGGATGCGCTTGTCCTCCGCCGTGTCATAGGCCGTCAGCACCCGGTCCGTGGCCTTCAGGCTGGCCCGCGCACGATCGACCACATTGACCAGATGCGACGCCACGGCGACCGCGGCGTTTGCAAAGCCCCTGGCCTCTCGCGCCCTGGCTTCCTCCGGCCCGTACAGTTCGGCGGTATCCCAGGCCGGTCCGCAGGCCGACACGATATCCGCCAGGGACAGCTTTCCCATCTTCGCGACCCCATTGTCGTCCTGGTCGATCGGCAGGATCAGCGACTTGTCGATGGCCTGCCAGATGGCGGCAACGGTGGAATCGTCCAGGGGCGTTTCGAGAATGTTGCGAATCGCCGCGACGCCGTAATCCTTCCACAGCAATCCGGCCGCGCTGTAAGGCGTGCCGTCCTCGCGCAGCGGCTTGTCCTTCATGTGATGGTCGTATCGCCCCTTGGCGGGTGCGTACAGGCCGCCGACATCGAACACGATGTCGGACGCCTGAATGCGCTCGGGCGCGCGCGTGCGCGCGAAGATCAGCCGATCGCCGGGCTGTGCCTCCAGCACGCGGGCGCGCAGGTCCCCCTGCGGCGCAAGCGCGTAGTGGAGGATGACATATCCCAGCGTCTCGTCGGCGTGGAAATTCCCCGAATGGGTCAGCGCCCGAATGGGTGCGGTCCCGTTATCGAGACCAATGGGGGTATGCTCGGACATCATCGGGCCTGCTGACAAACATGGGTTGATTTCTGGTCGGCCCCGTCATGCCGCACGGGCGGCGGCCGGACAATAGGCTTCGCCACAGCAAAACGGGCAGGCACGGCGTGCCTGCCCGTTTCGGAGCGATCAGGATTGGGACGGTTCAGCGTGCGGCGAGGTGGATCGGCGCGGCGGCAGAGGCCTGGGCCGGCGCCGCGACGGCATGGACCACCGCCGGGTCGAAGACCCGCAGGAAGCTGGTCGGGTGGATGCCCATCCACAGCGTGACCAGGGCACAGGGCACCAGCACCGCCAGTTCCGGCCCGGTCAGGTCGCGCAGCATGGCCACCACCCCGTGCCCGGCGGCGCCGAACATGACCCGGCGATACAGCACCAGCATGTAGACCGCGCCCAGGATCATGGTGCTGCCGGCCAGGAAGGCCACCCAGAACGAGACGTGGATCGCGCCGACCATCACCAGCAGTTCGCCGACGAAGGACCCGGTGCCCGGCAGGCCGATATTGGCCATGACGAACAGCATCGCCAGCGTCGCCAGCACCGGCATCTTGTGCGCCACGCCGGAAAACGCGTCGATCGACCGCGTTTCCGCCCGCCACGAGACAGCGGCGACGCAGAAGAACAGCGCGGTGATGATCACGCCGTGGGACAGCATGGTGAAGATCGCGCCGTCGATCCCTTCGGGTGTCAGGGTGAACAGGCCGACCGCGATCACCCCCATGTGCGAGAACGAGGAATAGGCGATCACCCGCTTCATGTCGGTCTGGGCCAGGGCGATGATCGCGGCATAGATCACCGCGATGACGCCCAGCGTCAGGATATAGGGGGCGAACAGCCGAGCCGCCTCGGGGAACATCAGGACGCCGAACCGCAGCAGCCCGTAGGCGCCGGCCTTGGACAGCACGCCCGACAGCAGGGCCGAGGTCGGGGTCGGGGCCTCGGTATAGGCATCGGGCAGCCAGGCATGCAGCGGGAACAGCGGCAGCTTCACCCCGAAGGCCAGGACGAAGCCCAGCAGCAGCCAGCACTGCATGGCGCGCGGGAACGTTGCCTGCATCAGCGTGGGAATATCGGTCGTGCCGGTCATGTTCCACATCGTCAGCAGCGCCAGCAGCATGAACAGCGAGCCGCCGAAGGTGAACAGGAAGAACTGGATCGACGCCCAGACGCGCTTCGGGCCGCCCCATACGCCGATCATCAGGCTGCCCGGAATCAGCGTCGCCTCGTAGAAGACGTAGAACAGCACCAGGTCCAGCGCCGAGAACAGGCCGACCAGCGTGGTTTCCAGCAGCAGCACCGCCAGCATGTAGTCGCGCACCCGGGTCGTCACCAGCTTCCACCCGCCAATGACCGCCAGCGGGGTCAGGAAGGTGGACAGCAGGACGAACAGCAGGCTGATCCCGTCCACGCCCGCATGGTACGAAATGCCGAAGGACGAGGCCCAGCCGACCTGCTGGACGAACTGGAAGCCCGGCAGGGACGGATCGAATTCGCCCCACATCACCACCGACAGGCCGAAGACGATCAGGCTGGTCCACAGCGCCACCCAGCGCGACGCGCCCTCGACAGCCTCGGACGTGCCGCGCATCAGGAGGATGGCAAGCGCACCGCCGAGGGGCAGGTACGTGACGAGGGGGAGCAGGATCGGATGCACGTCGGTCTCATCGTCCGTGAAAGATGGCGGAAGCCTATCCCCGTTCGGACGGCGAGACCAGCCCACACGCCGCTCACGTTCTGCCGAGGACGTACGATTTCCCTTGCATTGGCTGCATGGGACTATTTGCGGCCGAAGAGTTTTTCCAGGTCCGTGCGGCTCAGCTTCAGCCAGGTGGGCCGCCCGTGCGAGCAGGTGCCGGCGCGGGGGGTCCGTTCCATGTCGCGCAGCAGCGCGTCATTTCCGCGCGGGTCAGGCTGCGGCCGGCGCGGACGCTGCCGTGGCAGGCCATGCGGGCGATGACGGCATCCAGCCTGCCGTCCAGGGCGCCGGTGTCGCCCGGGTCGGCCAGGTCGTCCTCGGCCAGTTCGTCGGCCATGTCGCGCAGCAGGCCGGCGGGGTCGTCCGTGCCCAGCAGGGCCGGCAGGGCGCGCACCAGTACCGCGCCGCCGCCGAACGGTTCGAGTTTCCACCCCCAGCGCCGCCAGCGTGCCGGCGAAGGACAGCAGCAGGTCGGCCTGTACCGCGCGGCAGGGTACGACTTCGGCAGCAGCAGGCGCTTGGCGCGCAGGGTGCCGTCCAGATAGCGCGCCCGCAGCCGTTCATGGGTCAGCCGTTCGTGCGCCGCGTGCTGGTCCACCAGCACCAGCGATCCGTCGCCGGACACCGCGACGATATAGGTCCCCATGACCTGCGCCACCGACGCCCCCAGCGGATAATCGGCCGCATCGGCCAGAATGGCAGCGTCCGGGGGCGCGGCGTCCGGGCCGCCGGCCCCTGCCCCGCCCGCCGCACCGGCATCGGGCGGCGGGGCGGCGGGCGGGTCGTCCAGCACCCGCGCGGCCGGGGCGCCCAAATCCAGGCGTGTGCCGGCCAGCGAGTCGCGGCCCGGGGCCGAGAAGATCGCGGGCGCGGGCGCCGCGGCCGGCGCCAGGCCGGCCGATGGCGCGTCGGCGGACGGATACCAGATCCGCGACGCCGTGGCGGGCCGCGATTGCAGCAGGCCGGGCCGCACCCCCGCGACACCGGCCCCGCTGCCCAGCGCACGGCCCAGCGCGCCGATGACCAGCCCACGCACGGCGGCGGGGTCGGCGAAGCGCAGTTCGGTCTTCGCCGGATGGACGTTCACGTCAACCAGGTCGGGCGGGATGGTCAGCGACAGGGCGACCACCGCGTGCCGGCCGTGTTCGATCACATGCCGGTAGGCCACGCGCACCGCCGTGCGCAGCACCGGGTCGACCACCGGCCGGCCGTTGACCAGCAGGATCTGCCCCGACGCCGTGGCCCGGTGTACCGAGGGGCCGCAGGCGAAGCCGTCCAGCACCAGGTCGCCGCGCCGGCCTTCGACCGGCAGCATGCCGTCCGCGCCCTCGGATTCGAGAATTGCGGCGACGCGGGATTCCAGGTCCTGGGCCGGCAGGTCGAACACCACCCGGTCGTCCAGTTGCAGGCGGAACGCCACGTCCGGCACCGACAGGGCCAGGCGGCGCACCGTAATGTCGGCATGGCCGGCCTCGACCCGGGGGCTCTTGAGGAATTTGCGCCGGGCCGGGGTGGCGAAGAACAGGTCCTCGACCGTCACGCGGGTGCCCGGGGGGCCGGCGCAGGGGGCGGGCGCGCCCACCAGCCCGCCTTCCACCGACACGCGCCACGCGCTGTCGGCCCCATGGGGGCGGGACGTGACGGTCAGCCGCGCGGCGGCGCCGATCGATGGCAGGGCCTCGCCCCGGAAGCCCAGCGTTTCGATCCGCACCAGCGTCTCGTCGCGCAATTTGGAGGTGCAATGCCGCTCGACCGCCAGCAGCAGGTCGTCCGGCGTCATGCCGCAGCCATCATCGACGACCTCGATCCGCTCGATGCCGCCGCGCTCCAGCAGGACGGCGATGCGCCGGGCCCCGGAATCGATGGCGTTTTCGACCAGTTCCTTCAGTGCCGCGGCCGGCCGTTCGATGACCTCGCCGGCGGCGATGCGGTTGACGACCTGTTCCGACAGGCGCCGGATGACCGGACGGGCGGGCGGGCTGGACGAGTCGCGCATCATGTCAGGCTAGAGCAGAACGCGACCGCGCCGAAGAACCGATCGCGGGAGAGGGATCAGGACTTGCCCTGGACCGTGGGGGTCGCGCCCTGCGTCGGGCTGTTGCCCAGAGCAGCATTCCGGCGCAGGCGACGGTTTTCGGCCTGGCCGTCCACCACGTTGCCCGCCCCGCCGCCGTTCCAGAACATCAGCTGGTCGATGAAGCCCTGCCCGGCCTTGCCCAGTTCGCCCTTGTCGGATGCGGTGGAGGCGTCGTCGGCCTCGTCCACCAGGGCGGCCTGGCCCGAGCTGGGGGCGCCGTCGGCGCTTTGCAGCGCGACGTTGGGCGACAGGGTTTCCAGCGCCTGCAGCCGCGGGCTTTCGTCCTGCGGGCGCGCGGCGTCGCTGTGCGGGGGCGCCAGTTCCTGGGTCGGCGGCATGGACAGCGGCGCGCGCGTCGTCACCGTATATTCGTCCGGCAGGTCGCGTTCCAGGCCGAAGGCCCGGTTGACGTCCGCCCCCGTGCAGCCGGAAAGGAGGAGTCCGCCCGACAGCAGGAGCGTGAACGGAACGAGACGGGAGAGCATGGGCGCCATGCTTCGCCTCATACCGCTCCTGCACGTTTCGGGCAAGAGTTCGCTCAGGCCCCGGGCGCGCGGGAACGCCGGTCGGTCAGGCTGTCGAACAGCAGGACCGCGACGCCGCAATCGATGGCCGCGTCGGCCAGGTTGAAGACCGGCCAGGACCAGCCATAGGCATGGGCATGGATGAAATCGACGACCGCGCCATAGTGCATCCGGTCGATGACGTTGCCCACCGCGCCGCCCATGATCGCGCCCAGCGCGCCGGCCACCCAGGGGCGGGTGGTGCGCGTCACCCACACCCCCAGCAGCAGCACGATCAGCAGCGAGACGACCGAAAACACCACGCGGCCGATTCCGGCCATGCCGCCCAGCATTCCAAAGGTGATGGCGCGGTTCCAGACCATGGTGAAGTTCAGGCCCGGCAGCAGCGGCACCGAACCCCGGTCCGGCAGGTCGAACCCGTGCAGGATCCAGTATTTGCTGACCTGATCCAGCAGCAGCACCGCGATGAACAGGGCGGCGCCCAAGGTACGGCACAGCCGGACCGGGCGCGGGATGGCGGGCAGGACGGCCTCGCTCATGCGACCGGCCCGCGGTCGGGCCGGGATTCGACGACCTCGACGCAGCGCAGGCACAGTTCGGGGTGGGCCGCATGGGTCCCGACCTCGTCCAGCACCTTCCAGCAGCGGGCGCATTTATGGCCGCCGGCGGCCGAGATGACCGGCGCGCCATGGATGCCCACGCCCCCGCCCGCCTCGTTGTCCGCGCCGTCGGTGCCGGCCAGGTAGATCGACGCGGCGCCCGGTTCCACCGTCACCGAGGCCTGGGACACGATGGCCAGTTCGCACCAGTCGATATCGGCGAAGCGCGCGGCCTCTTCCGCCGACAGGGGCAGGTCCAGCGCGGCCTGGAGGGACGATCCGACGACACCGTCGCGGCGCGCGGCCTCGATTTCCGTCGTCACCACGCGGCGCACCGCGCGCAGCGTGGTCCAGCGGTCGGCCAGGTCGGGGCGGATCCATTCCTCGGGCAGGGTCGGGAAGGCCTGCAGATGCACGCTGTCGGCCTCGCCGAAGCGGGCGGTCCAGGCTTCTTCCGCCGTGAAGACCAGCACCGGGGCCATCCAGGCGCACAGGCAGCGATGCAGATGGTCCAGCACCGTGCGCGCGGCGCGGCGGCGCAGGCTGCCGGCACCGTCGCAATAGATCGCGTCCTTGCGCACGTCGAAATAGAACGCCGACAGGTCGGACGCGCAGAAGCCGTGGATCGCGCCATAAAGCCCGACCCATTCGTGGCTGCGCACCGCGTGGGCGACCTGCCCGCCCAGTTCGGTCAGGCGGTGCAGCACCCACTGTTCCAGTTCGGGCATCTGCTCGTAGGGGACGCGTTCGGCCTCGGTGAAGCCGTCCAGCCCGCCCAGCAGCCAGCGCAGCGTGTTGCGCAGGCGGCGATAGAGTTCGCCCTGCTGCTTCAGGATCTCGCCGCCGATCCGCAGATCGTCGTTGGTGTCGGAATTCATCACCCACAGGCGCAGGATGTCGGCGCCCAGTGAATCGTTGACGTCCTGCGGGGCGACGACATTGCCCAGCGACTTGGACATCTTGCGCCCCTGCTCGTCCAGCACGAAGCCGTTCGTCACCAGGGCGCGATAAGGCGCCACCCCACGCGTGCCGACGCTTTCCAGCAGCGAGGACTGGAACCAGCCGCGATGCTGGTCCGATCCTTCCAGGTACAGGTCCGCCGGGAAAGGCAGCCCGTCGCGGCCCAGCACGAAGGCGTGGGTCGAACCGCTTTCGAACCAGACATCGACGATGTCGAAGACCTGTTCGTAATCGTCCGGGTTGCGGTCCTCGCCCAGGAAGCGGGCGGCGGGGGCGCTGTACCAGACATCCGCGCCCTCGGTGCGGAAGGCGTCCACGATGCGCTGCATCACCGCCGGGTCGCGCAGGACCTCGCCGGTACGCTTTTCCACGAAGACCGCGATCGGCACGCCCCAGGCGCGCTGGCGGCTGATGTTCTCCGCCCGGCCCGCTCCCATCGAGGTCGTCGGTTTTGGGCCTGCGCGGGGTGTAAGGCCTCCACCCTCCAGCGCCAAACAGCGCGAGGGTGCGCAGGTGCCCGTCTCCATCCATTGGTATGAGCCACTCCGGCGTAAAATGATAGATCCCGGGGCGCGCGAGCGCCAGGAATGCGGGTAGGAATGGACCAGCGTGGACCGCGCGACCAGCCCGGCGGGCGCCGTGCCGTCCTGGTTGGCGCGCTCCATCGCGGCCGACAGCGCGGCACAGACCGGGTCGGCGGCCTTGAAGACATGCGTGCCGGCGAACAGCGGCACCCAGTCGGCATAGCGCCCGTCATCCAGCACGATTTCCGGGACCTCGATCCCGTTGGCGACGGTCAGGGCGAAATCGTCCTCGCCATGGGCGGGGGCCATGTGGACCAGGCCGGTGCCGGCATCGGTGGTGACGAAGTCGCCGCCCAGCAGCGGGACCTCGAAATCATAGCCCTCGCCCCGCAGCGGATGGGCGCAGACCGCGTCGGCCAGGGCCTCGCCCGGCAGGGTGTAGAGCACGTAATGCTCGGTGATCCCGGCGGCGGCGCAGAACGGCGCGATCAGGGATTCGGCCACCAGCAGGCGGGCGCCGGGTTCCAGCGGGGCCTCGTCGGTCACGCCGTCGACGCGCAGCACCGCGTAGGTGATCTCCGGCCCGAAGGCGATGGCGCGGTTGCCCGGGATGGTCCAGGGCGTGGTCGTCCAGATGACGGCCGAGACATCCTGCAGCGCGCGGCCCGGGGTCGGATCGTGGATAAAGGGAAAGGCGACATGGATCGTCGTCGATTCATGGTCGCGATATTCGATTTCGGCCTCGGCCAGGGCGGTCTTCTCGACCGGGCTCCACATTACCGGGCGCAGGCCGCGATACAGCAGCCCGTTCAGCAGGAAACGGCCGATTTCCTCGACGATCGTGGCTTCCGAGGAAAAATCCATCGTGGCGTAGCGATGGTCCCATTCCGCCTGGACGCCCAGGCGGCGGAATTCGGCGGCCTGCACGTCCAGCCATTTCTGGGCATAGGCCCGGCATTCGGCGCGGAACTGCAGGACGGGCACGGAATCCTTGTCGCGCCCGGTCTTGCGGTATTCTTCCTCGATCTTCCATTCGATCGGCAGGCCGTGGCAGTCCCAGCCCGGGCGGTAATGCACCGCGAAGCCCGCCATGCGGTGGGCGCGGTTGATCACGTCCTTCAGGATCTTGTTCAGCGCGTGGCCGATATGCAGGTTGCCGTTCGCATAGGGCGGCCCGTCATGCAGCATGAAGGACGGGCGGCCTTCGGCCTGGGCGTGCAGCCGCTCGTCCAGGCCGGTCCGGGCCCAGTGCGCCAGAATCTCCGGCTCCCGCTTCGGCAGGCTGCCCCGCATGGGGAAGCTGGTTTTCGGCAGGAATACCGTGTCCCGATAGAGATCCTGTGGCTTCGACTCGGTCATGACCCTGAATTTCTGACTGCTGACAGCGTGAAGCGGCGAAGCCGCGAAAGCCCAACCTTATGCGGAGGCCGACACCCCCCGGTCAAGCCGCCAGCCCTCGGAGCCTCAGGTCCCGGTACGGGAAAGCGTGTCCAGGTACGCGCGCGCGGTCGCGGCGTCCTCGGCGATCTGGGCCTTCAGGGCGTCCAGCCCGGCGAAGCGCCGTTCCTCGCGCAGCAGGGTGTGCAGCCCGACCGACAGGGTCTGGCCGTACAGGTCGCCGTCGAAATCCAGCAGATGGACCTCCAGCCGGCTTTCCTGCCCGTCATCGATGGTCGGACGGCGGCCGATATTGGCGACGCCGGGCCAGGCGCGGCCGTCGGCCAGGCGCACGGTCACGGCATACACGCCCCGCGCCGGTTCCAGGTGCCGGCCCAGCGGCACGTTGGCGGTGGGGAAGCCCAGCAGGCGCCCCCGCTTGTCGCCATGCTGCACCACGCCGCGGATCGACCACGCGCGGCCCAGTTCCTCGGCCGCGCGTTCGGGATAGCCGTCCTGCAGCAGACGGCGGATGCGGGTCGAGGAATAGGGACCGCTGGCATCGGTCAGAGGCGGAACGGCGGTCAGCCCGATGCCCAGTTCCTCCGCCCGGTCGGCCAGGAAGGTGACGTTGCCGCCGCGCCGGTGGCCGAAGACGAAATCGGCGCCGCAGCCCAGATGGCGCAGGCCCAGCCCCTCGTGCAGCACGTCGGTCACGAAGCGTTCCGCGCTCATGGCGCTGAAGGCGGCGTCGAACGGGATCTGGAACACATGGCGCACGCCCAGGGCGGACAGCGCCGCCAGCCGTTCCTCAGGCAGGGTCAGGCGAAAGGGCGGGTCCTGCGGGCGGAACAGTTCGCGCGGGTGGGGTTCGAACGTCACCACCGCCAGACCCAGGTCGGGCCGGGCCGCATGCAGCAGATGGACCAGATGGGCATGGCCCAGATGCACGCCGTCGAAATTGCCCAGCGCCGCCGCCATGCCCCGCGCCTCGGCCGGGATATGGCGCCAGCCGGTATGCAGGTGCGCCCTCATGCGGCAACCGGCAGGGCGAAGCGGCGTGCCACGTCGTCCAGCGTCGTGGCGACGGGATGGCGGTCGCCAGCCACGGTGCCGTCTTCCGGCCGGACGAGCTGGCAGGTGCGCAGGCCGGCTTCCTCCGCCGCATCCAGTTCGGCCGTGATGTCGGACAGGAACAGCGTGCGCCCGGCGGCCCAGCCGGTTTCAGCCAGGATGGCGCGATAGCTGCCGGCCGCGCGCTTGCCACCGATGCGCAGGTCATAAAAACCACTAAACAGTCCGGCGACGTCGCCGTCGGTGGTGTGGCCGTAGATCAGGCGCTGCGCGGCCTCGGAGCCCGAGGAATAGACCGCGAGCCGCAGCCCCGCTGCCCGCCAGCGCCGCAGTGCCGGCACCACGTCCGGGTAGAGCGTCGCGCGCAGGGCGCCGGTGCGATACCCCTCTTCCCAAGCCAGGCCCTGCAGGGCCTTGAGCGGTCCGATCTTCTCGTCCCGGTCCATCCAGGCGTTCAACTGGTCCAGCGGGGGCACGCCGGGGGCCAGCGCCGCGATATCGGCCACGGCCGCGCGCACCGCCGGATCGTCCGCCCGTTGGGCCAGCAGGCCGGGCATCGCCGCGCGGGCGTAGGGAAACAGCACCTGGTGCACGAAGGCGACGGGAATCGTCGTACCTTCGATATCCAGCAGGACCGAGTCGATAGCGTCCGTGGACGCCGTCACCACCATATCCGCCAGCCCCTCAGCTAACGGGAAAGCGCCGGGCGATGTCGTCGCCCGTATAATCCGCGATCCAGCCGGTCGTGTCGGTGAACACGCGCAGCGCCACCACGTCGGGAGACAGCCCGGCATCGAACCAGTGGGGCGTCCCCCGGGGGACCGAGATCAGGTCGCCGGCCGTGCAGCACACGTCATAGACCCGGCCGTCGACATGCAGCACGAAATTGCCGCTGCCATGGACGAAGAACCGGACCTCGTCCTCGCTATGCGTATGTTCGGAGAGGAACTTGTCGCGCAGGGCCGTCAGGTTGGGGGTGGCGGCGTTGATGCGCACCACGTCGGCGGACCCTGCCCCGGTCTCACCCATCAGCTCGTCCAGATAGGGGCGGTAGGTGTTCAGCACCGCGTCGGGCGTGGCGTCGAGCGGGGGCACCACGGGGCTGTCCCAGCGTTCGAAGCGCGCACCGATGCCGCGCAACGCGTCGGCGATGACGGCCGCGTCGTCGGTCCGCAGGACGATGTCGTCCGGGTCGTCGTCGCGATAGACGGTCAGGTGGCTCATCGTGCGACCTTCCTTCTTTCCAGTTCGCAGGCCAGCAGGAATTCCAGGCCCTCGAGCCGGGCGAGGGCAACGTCCATCGTCCCGCCCCAGACATACACGCCGTGGCCGCGAATGACGTAGCCCGCCGGCATCCGGCCCAGATACGGCGCCACGACGCCGGACAGGCGGGCGATGTCCTGGTCGTTGTCGAAGACGGGCAGGCGCACGGTCGTGTCGTGGGTCTGCTGGCCCTCGAACACCTTCAGCACCTCGTAGCCCGACAGCAGGATGGCATCGCCCTGTTCCATCATCGACAGCACGGTCGAGGCGACGGAATGGCCGTGCAGCACGGCCCCCACATCGGGTGACGCCTCATAGACATGGCAATGCAGCAGGGTTTCGGCGCTGGGCCGGTCGCCGGCGCGCACCGCGCGCCCGTCCGCCGTGACCTCGATCACCCCGTCCGCGGTCAGGTGGCCCTTGTGGCCGCCCGATCGGGTGATGGCGATCCGCCCGTCCGGCAGGCGGCGGCTGATATTGCCGGCCGTGGCCGGCACCCAGCCGAACCGGTCCATCCGCCGGCCGGCCGCGATAATATCCTGCACCGCGCCGGCCCACGGGTCGGTCGAAATCATCGTGTCCATGTCGATCCTGGGTCGATCCGGGGTCGCTGGCCCGTCAGGGCCCGCCCTCACGGCGTGGAGGAGCCGGACGGGCGCCCCGTGCCCGAGAAGCTGGCATCACGCTGCACGGTGCCGGCGGCGGGGCCGGGCGGGGCGATGTGGCCGCCGGAGCCCGTGCTGCCTTCCATGGTTTCGTCATCGGCCATGTTCTTCTTGAACGATTTGACCCCGCGCGCGACGTCGCCCATCAGCGTGCTGATCTTTCCGCCGCCGACAAACAGGACCAGCACGACCGCCAGGACGATCAGCCAGTGCCAGATGCTCAAGCTACCCATAACACATCCTCGATTCCGCGCCGCGACGCGAAGCTGCTTTCACCCGGGGCCGGTGCCGGTCGGCCCGATCCGTCCCCATCACATGGAACCACGGCGTTCGTCATGCAAGCGCCGTTTTCTCGCTTCGCCCCCATCGTCAGGCATCGGGGGACGGGCGTAACGGCAGGTCGCGGGAAATGAAACCATAGGTCGGATAGATTGTCCTGCCCATGCTGTGGACCGGTTGCCACCAGACCCTGACCGCCGACCAGTCGTTGGCGCGGGACACATCGACGATCGGAATATCGTGTTCGATCCGTCCGGGCACCCAGTTCGCCTGGTCGACCAGGATCGCCCGCGTGCCGCGCACCTGCCGGACCACCGAGACATGGCCGTCCGGCAGCCGGCCGGTCGAGCGGAAGACCAGGACCTCGCCGGGTTCGGGCACCCGGGAATGGGCATAATAGCCCGCCGATTGCCGCCACCACCCCGCCGCCGGCCCGCTGAGCCGCAGCCCGGTGACCGACCGCGCATAGGGCGCGCACTGCACCCTGCCGTTCCATCCCGCGCCGCCGCCGCAATCCGCCAGCGGCAGCATGCAGCACAGCGCCAGCCAGCGGGCGCCCCAGGGAAGCCTTGTCGGAAGCCTCGCCGGACGCCCCGTCATGCCGATTTCATCCGGATGACCCGTTCCTCGGCCTCCTCGGGGTCCATGTCCAGGGCCGCTTCGGCCACGGCGCGGCCGAAGCCCGCGCGGGCCATGGCCTCCAGCACCCGGCGGCGGCGGGTGGCCCGGTCGTCCTCCGCCCCCCCGTTCGCTTCCCCCTCCGCCGCATCGGACGGGGGGGCGAACGGGCCGGCGCGGCGGCGCCGCGCGAACACCAGCGCCGCCGCCAGTTCGGTATCCTGCCCCTGCCCGCCGCGCGCGCCCAGGGTTTCGTCCAGGACGGAGCCGAGCGTGTCCTCTTCCACCCCCCTTACGGCCAGATGCGCCTGCACCGCGCGGCGCGACCGGCCCGCGCGGGTCAGCGACCGGGCGCGGGCGCCGGCGAAGGCGGCATCGTCCACCGCGCCCAGATCGGCCATGTCGCGCACCACCTGGTCGATCTGGGCGCGGACGGGGGTGATCTGGGTCTCGATCTCCTCGGGCAGGGTGCCGGCCTGGGCCGCACGGCGGGCCCAGCGTTGCAGGAAGCGATCCAGGACCTGCGCCAGCCCGGCCCGTGTGGTGCCGAAGCGCGCCAGATGCGCCAGCGCCACCGCGCGCAGGGCGGCGCGATCGGGCACCGGCGCATCCGCCCGGCGCCTGCGGGTGGTCATGTCCCGGGCGACACGTTTCGTCATGACAGGATCATGGCACACGCGATCCGAAATCGCGAAGCCCCTGCGCGGTACAGAGCGCGCAAGATCGGCTTGATGTCCCGTTCAAGCGTCTCTCTGCTTCAACGGACAGCCCTGTATCTTCGGGATATCTTCGGGCCGGGTTTCGATTGCAATCTGCTCCTGCAAGGAGAGCAAACGATGACTGAAGAACACGACGCCGCATACCGGGCATTCACCGCGCGGCAGTACGGCATGCGCGCGGCGGATTACGTGTCGAGCACGGTTCATGCCGGCGGCGCGGACCTGGATGAGATCGAACGCGCCGTGGCAGGCAGGGGGCTGGCGCGCGTGCTGGACCTGGGCTGCGGTGGCGGGCATGTCAGCTATCGGGCGGCGCCCCATGTCGGGCAGGTCGTGGCCTGCGACGTGACGCCGGACATGCTGGACGCGGTCGCCCGGACCGCGATCGAACGCGGCCTGGACAATATCGTCACGCAGCGGGCAGCGGCCGAAAGCCTGCCCTTCACCGACGCCGCGTTCGACGCGGTGCTGTGCCGCTTCACCGCCCATCACTGGCGGGACATCGACGCCGGCCTGCGGGAGGCACGCCGGGTGCTGAAACCCGATGGCCTTGCGATTGTCGTGGATGTCACGGCCCCGGCCGACCCGCTGTGCGACAGTTGGCTGCAGACGCTGGAACTGCTGCGCGACGTGTCGCACGCACGCGATTACAGCGTCGCCGAATGGACCGCCGCCTTCGGCCGCGCCGGATTCGCATTGCAGGGCGTAACGCCGCGCCGGCTGCGGATGGAATTCGCAAGCTGGGTCGCCCGGGCCCGGACGCCGACCGAACGAATCGACGCGATCCGGTCCCTTCAGCGCGCGGCACCCGAAATCGTCGCCGCGCGATTCGCACTCGAGGATGACGGCAGCTTCCTGCTGGACACCACCAGCTTCACGGTGACCTGAAGCGTCCGCGCGCCTTACGTGGGCTGGCCGTAGGCGCGCAGGTGCAGCTTTTCGCCGTGGGCGCGGCCGCCCTCGGTCATCGGGTCCAGGACCATCACGTGCTGCCAGGCGCGGTAGGCGGCCTGCCAGTCGCCGCGCTGTTCCTCGACCGTCGAGAGGACCTGCCATGCGACCGCGTCATGGTCGTCATGCTGCAGCGCCACGCCCAGGTCGGTCACCGCGCCGTCCAGGTCGCGCGCCGCAAGCCGGGCCTGGGCGCGGTCCCGCCACAGGATGGCCGCATCCGGCTGAAGCACCAGCGCATCGTCCAGGTCCTCGACCGCATCGACCGGCTTGCCGGCGGCCAGGTGCCCCTGGGCACGGCGCAGCAGCAGGCGGGTGGTGGGCGACAGGGGGCGCAGCCGGGCCTGTTCCAAACCGACTTCCAGCGCGGCGGCCGTACCGCGGGACGTGGCCCGCGCCAGTTCCGCCGTCAGCAGCGCCAGTTCGTCCGCGCTGGAACCATGCCGGGCGGAGAGAGCGGAGGAAGGCGGCGCGGCCGGAGGGGACGGCACGGTGGGTGGAGGGGCCGCCCGCGCGGGTGCCGCGACAGCCAGCCATAGCGCCGCGATCAGGGCACCCATGCGCAAACACCCGCATCCGGGACCGGACAGCCGGACCCGAACGCGGGTGCGCGAATCACACAAGATGAACCGTACGGCCAAGGCCGCCCGGACAATCAGCCCTGGCGGGCCTTCATGCGCGGGTTCTTCTTGTTGATGACATAGACCTTGCCATGACGACGGACCACACGGCAGTCCTTGTCACGAACCTTGGCCGACTTCAGGCTGTTTCTGATCTTCATGACCCGACCCTCACTGGCGGCAGGAAACCGCAAAGACGGGCCGAATACCGGTCCCACGGCACGGAGTCAACCGCACACCCCCGCCCCATGCCTGACTTTCCGCCCATGGATGTGTTTTTTCACACCATGGCGGGGGCGGTAACGGCAGGCGGGCGGATATGCAGGCCAAGCTGGCGGAAGTCGGCCGCGCGGGGCGAGCGCGGGCGCCAGGCCAGCCCGATCGTGCGCCAGGCCTGGCAGCCCGTCACCGGCCGGACGACGAGCGGCAGGTCGCGCAGGATTCCCGATTCCACCGCCAGACGCGGCAGAAGGGCGATTCCCAGCCCCTCCGCCACCATGTCCACCAGGGTATAGAGCGAGGTCACGACGAATTCCTCGTCCCCGTCCGGGGTGCTCCAGCCCCGTTCCTGCCGGCATAGCGACAGCGTCTGTTCGCGCAGGCAGTGGCCGTCTTCCAGCAGCACCATGCGTTCGCCCGCGATCCGTTCGACGGGAATCGAGTCGAGGGCGGCCAGCGCATGGTCGGCCGGCAGCAGCAGCATGAATTCGTCCCGCCACAGGGGCAGGGTTTCCGTGCCTTCGCACGGGCAGGGCATGGCCAGCAGCACCAGGTCCAGCCGGCCCAGCGCCAGCTTGTCCATCACGTTGCCGGTCAGGTCCTCGTTCACCGACAGGCGGATCTGGGGGAATTGCCGGCGCAGGCGCGACACCAGCCCGGGCATGATGAAGGGGCCGATGGTGGGAATGACCCCGATCCGCAGCAGCCCGGTCATGGGCGCGCGCGAGGCATCGGCCACGTCCTGCACCGCCTGCAGCGTCTCCAGGGCGAATCGCGCCCGGGCGGCGACTTCGTCGCCGATGGGGGTGAAGACCACGCGCTTGCCGACGTTGCGGTCCAGCAACTGGACGTCCAACTGCCGCTCCAGGGCCAGGATTCCGGCCGACAGCGTCGATTGCGTGACCGAACAGGCCAGCGCCGCACGGCCGAAATGACGCAGTTCCGCCAGCGTGATCAGGTACCGCAATTGTTGTGCCGAAGGCAGAGGTGTCATCGATTCTTTCGATTGTCCGGATATAAATTATTCATTGGCATGATATAGGCTTCAACGCCATAAAATACAGTCCGAGGCCGGACCGCCTGTTCAGGGCGCCGCGCCAGGGACCACGACACGTCGTCACTATGAGGGAGTAAACCGATGCTGACAGTCGGCAACAAGTTTCCGGAATTCAATCTGACCTCCGTCCCCGGTGGCCCGGAAGGGCTGAAGGGCAATTTCGTCCAGATCTCGGACAAGAGCGATGCCGGCAAGTGGAAGCTCGTCTTCTTCTGGCCGAAGGACTTCACCTTCGTCTGCCCGACCGAGATCGTGGCCTTCGGCAAGATGGCCGGCGAGTTCAAGGACCGCGACACCGTCGTCTATGGCGTGTCCATCGACAGCGAGTTCGTGCACCTGAACTGGCGCCTGCATCATGACGACCTGAAGGGTCTGCAGATTCCGATGCTGGCCGACATCAAGCGCGAGCTGTCCGAGGCCTGCGGCGTGCTGTCGCCGGAAGCCGGCGTGGCCTATCGCGCCACCTTCCTGGTCGACCCCGAGGGCATCATCCGCCATGTCAGCGTCAACGACCTGTCGGTCGGCCGCAACCCGCAGGAAATCCTGCGCATCCTGGACGCGCTGCAGAGCGACGAGCTGTGCCCGTGCAACTGGAAGCAGGGCGACGACTTCCTGAAGGTCTGATCGGTCCCCGGTCATCACGGTCCGGCCCCGGCGGCCGGACCACTCCTTCCCCGCCGGCCGAGGACGCCCCGATGACGCCCCGATGACGCCGGGGGGGAACCGGCCGATGCGGCCCGCATATTTCCCCATTCCCTTCATGGAGCCGACGCGCGGCGCGCCCGCTGGCCGGTCGCGATCCGCTCCGTCCCAGCAGGTATCCACCATGTCGATCGAAACGCTCAAGGAGCGCCTTCCGGACTACGCGAAGGATCTGAAGCTCAACCTCAGTTCGCTGGCCAACGACATCACCCTGTCGCCGCAGCAGCTGGCCGGGACGTTCGTCGCCTCGGCCATCGCGTCACGCAATGCCGACGTCACGCGCGCCATCGTGGCCGAATACGAATCCGTCCTGTCGCCGCAGGCGCTGACTGCCGCCAAGGCCGCCGCCGCGATCATGGGGCTGAATAATATCTATTACCGCTTCGTCCACATGGTCGAGGGCGACTACGCCCACATGCCGGCGCGGCTGCGCATGAACGTCATCGGCCGCCCGGGCGTCGAGAAGCTGGATTTCGAGCTGTGGTCCCTGGCGGTG
Organism: Gluconacetobacter diazotrophicus PA1 5; assembly: GCF_000067045.1. Taxonomy (NCBI): domain Bacteria; kingdom Pseudomonadati; phylum Pseudomonadota; class Alphaproteobacteria; order Acetobacterales; family Acetobacteraceae; genus Gluconacetobacter; species Gluconacetobacter diazotrophicus. Next base: position 584,098 of record NC_010125.1, on the reverse strand, counting down.
TCGGCCATCAACGGCTGCGGCATGTGCGTCGAGAGCCACGAAAAAGTGGTGCGCGAGGGCGGCCTGTCGGCCGAACAGGTCCAGACCGCGGTGCGCGTCGCGGCGACGGTCCATGCGGTGGCGGCGACCCTGGACGGGGCCGCTGCGCTGGGCGATCACCCGGCGGCAGGCTGACCCGTGCCCCGGCGGGCGGAACCCGCCTGCCGGGGACGTTCCCAGGGGCCTTTTCCGGGACCTATTTCATCGCACCGTCATTTTTCGTGCGGAATGCGGTTGCCAGAATCGCCAGCCTTTGTTAATTCGCCCTCCACGAACGGATGCGGGGTCCCAGACCCCGAGCCGATGCGGGTGTAGCTCAGTTGGTTAGAGCGCCGGCCTGTCACGCCGGAGGTCGCGGGTTCGAGCCCCGTCACTCGCGCCATCCCTTCCCCTCCCCGATATTTCGGTCCGGTCGCTTCAGTCCCTGCCATAGGTCACGCGATAGATCGCGCCGGCCAGGTCGTCGCTGACCAGCACGCTGCCGTCCGGCAGGGGCTGCACGTCGGCGGGGCGGCCCCACGGGGTTTCATCCTGCTGGAACCCGTCGATCAGCGGCACATAGGACGCGATACCCCCATCCGGGCCGAAGCGCACCGCCATGACGCGATAACCCGCCAGCCGGCTGCGATTCCACGACCCGTGTTCGGCGATCAGCAGGGCGCCGCGCCACGCCGCGGGAAACTGGCTGCCGGTATAGAAGCGCAGGCCCAGGGCCGCGACATGCGCGCCCAGCTTGAGCACCGGCGGCGTGAAGTCGGAACACGGATGGCCCCGCCCGAAGACGGGGTCCGGCACGTCGCCCTGATGACAATAGGGATAGCCGAAGGACTGGCCGGCATGGTCCACCCGGTTCAGCTCGTCGCTGGGCACGTCGTCGCCCATCAGGTCGCGTCCGTTATCGGTGAACCACAGCGTGCCGGCCCCCGGCTGCCCCGGTTGGCCCGGCTGCCACGTGAAGCCCACGCTGTTGCGCAGGCCGTAGGCCACGTCCTCGCGCCCCGTGCCGTCGGGATTCATGCGCATCAGCCGGCCGAACCGGTGCCCGACGTCGCAGATATTGCACGGCGCGCCGATCGGCACATACAGCTTGCTGTCCGGGCCGAAAGCGATGAATTTCCAGCCATGGTCGCCCACCCGCCAGGGCAGGTCCGGCACGGCGACCTGCGGCGCGGGCGGGTGGTCCAGCCGGTCCTCGATCCCGCGCAGGACCACGATGTCGCGCACGTCGGAGATGTACAGGTCGCCATCCCGGAAGGCCACGCCCACCGGCATGGTCAGCCCGCGCGCCACGACCTGCACCCGGCGGCCCCGTCCCGGCCCGTCATCGGTCACGGCATAGACCGCGCCCGCCGTCATCGAGCCCACGAACAGCGTGCCCCGGGCGCCGATCGCCATCTCCCGCGCCGAAGGAACCTGGTCGGTATAGACCGAGACATGGAATCCCGGCGGCAGGCGCAGCCGCGCGACCGGCGGCGCGGCCCGTGTCCCGGCGGCGGCCAGCATCGCCCCGAGAAGGACAAGCATCGACATGGTCCGGCGGAACGGCATGTGCGGCGTATCCTCCTAACGGGAGCGGATGAGCCTCGCCACCAGGGCCTCGGTCCCCGCCTGGACGTCCGCCCAGGTGGTGTGGAAATCCCGCGCCTGTCCGTAATAGGGATCGGCCACCGACTGGCCGACACGCCCTGCCACATGATCCAGCAGCAGCGAAAGCTCCGCGATTCCATCGCTCGGCCGGCGCGCGCGCAGGACCTTCAGGTGGGTGTGGTCCAGGGCGACGATATGGGTGAAGACTCGGAAATCCTCCGCCGTGACCATGCGCGCGCGATAGCCCGCGATATCGATCCCGTTGCGGCGGGCCACCTCCTGCGCGCGGCGATCCGGCGGCTCGCCGGTATGCCAGTCGCCGGTCCCCGCCGAATCGACGACGGCATCCAGCCCGCATCGGGTGGCGGCGGCGCGAAACGCGGCCTCGGCCAGGGGGGAGCGGCAGATATTCCCGGTGCAGACGAACAGGATGGCGGGACGGCGGGACATGGCACGACTCTAGCGGTTCCTTTTTGAAAAAAAGAACCAAAAAACTTTGATCCGGTTACCCTTCCTCGTAATCCAGCCCGATATCCAGCGCGCGCACCGTATGCGTCAGCCAGCCGACCGACAGGATATCGACACCGGTCCGGGCGATATCGGCGGCGGTGTCGGGGGTGATGCCGCCCGATGCATCGGTCAGGGCGCGGCCGTCCACCATCGCCACCGCCTCGCGAAGCTGGGGAAGGGTCATGTTGTCCAGCAGGAACACATCCGCCCCGCCGGCCCCCAGGGCCTGGGCCAACTGGTCCAGCGTATCGACCTCCAGTTCGATGCTGACCAGGTGGCCGGCGCGGGCGCGGGCGGCGGCCAGGGCGCGCGCGACGTCGCCGCCGGCCAGGGCGATATGGTTGTCCTTGATCAGGATCGCGTCATCCAGGCGGAAGCGGTGATTGGCGCCGCCGCCGGCCCGCACCGCATATTTCTGGATCGCGCGCAGGCCCGGCAGGGTCTTGCGCGTGCAGCAGACGCGCGCGCGCGTGCCGGATATGGCCTGCACGATCCCGGCCGTGGCGGTGGCGATGCCGCAGAGATGCGACAGGAAGTTCAGCGCCACCCGTTCGCCCCCCAGGATCGCCGCCGCCGGACCGCTGACGCGCGCGATGCGGTCACCCGGGGCGACAGGGCTGCCGTCCGGCCGGTCCACCGTGAAACGGACCGACGAATCCAGCAGGGTAAAGGCCAGCCGGGCCAGCGACAGGCCCGCCACCACGCCGGGCTGGCGCGCGACCAGGGCGGTGTGCAGCACCTGCCCCGGCGCCGCCAGCGCATCGGTCGTGATATCCCCGCCGCACCCCAGGTCCTCCAGCAATCCGGCACGCACCAGCGGTTCGAGCATGAGATCGGGCAAGGGGGTCATGGCACGAGGATTCCATTGTCAGAAAGAGAGGCCGCGGCAGGCGCGAGCGATGCGAGCGCGGCCAGGCCCTGGCGCATCGTCAGGCGGGTATGCACCGCCTGGGGCGCCGTGTCCGGATAGTCGGACCGGTAATGGCCGCCCCGGCTTTCCCGCCGGCCGAGCGCGGACACGCACAGCAGCGCGCCGACCAGGGCGTGGTCGTCATCCATGACATGCGGGGCCAGCGCGCGGATGGCGCGGGTCAGGCCGTCCGCGTCACGCAGGATGCCGGCGGCGCGGCCGATGCAGGCGCGGATATCCGCCAGGTCGTCGGCCCCGCCGCCGGGGACGGGCGTGTCGTCCGGCAGCCCGTCCGGCACCGGCAGGGATGTGGCGTCCAGGTCGCGGGCGACGAAGCCGCCGCAGACGAAGGCTTCCAGCAGCGAGTTACTGGCCAGCCGGTTGGCCCCATGTAGGCCGGTCGACGCGGCCTCGCCGCACGCCCACAGGCCGGGGACGGTGCTGCGGCCGCGCAGGTCGGTCTCGATCCCGCCCATATGGTAGTGCACCGCCGGACGCACCGGAATCGGCTGCCGGTCGGGGTCGATGCCGTGTTGGACACAGGCCCGCGCGATGGCGGGGAAATGCCGGGCGAAGTGGCCCTGCGTGGCGGCCCGGGCATCCAGCAGGACGCGGTGGCCGGCCGACAGATGCGCCTGGATCGCGCGGGCCACAATGTCGCGCGGCGCCAGTTCGTCGGTGAAACGCGCGCCGCTTTCATCGACCAGGATCGCGCCCGCCCCCCGCACGGCCTCACTGATCAGTACGCGGGGGGCCGCGTCCGACCCGACCGCCAGCGCGGTGGGATGGAACTGCACGAATTCCAGGTCGCGCAGCACCGCGCCCGCGCGGGCGGCGCAGGCCAGGCCGGACCCCAGCCCGCCGGGCGGGCTGGTGGTGGTGGGAAACAGCGCGCCGACGCCACCGGTGGCGATGACGCAGGCCGATGTCGGCAGGATCAGCTCCTGCCCGGCCCGCGCGATCCGCACCCCCGCGACCCGTCCGTCGCGCACGATCACGCGGCGCAGGGCCGCGCCGTCCAGCACCGTGATGCGCGGGGTGGCACGGGTGCGCGCGACCAGGGCGCGCATGATTTCCGCCCCCGTGCCGTCACCATGGGCGTGGGCGATGCGCGGGCGGGAATGGGCCGCTTCCAGGTGCAGGTCCAGCCTGCCGTCAGGGCCGGTATCGAACGCCACGCCCAGGTCGCGCAACGCGGCGATGGCGCCAGGGCCGGCGCGGGTGATGGCGTCCACCACTACGGGGTCGCACAGGCCGACGCCGGCCTCCAGCGTGTCGCGCGCATGCAGGGCGGGCGTGTCGTCCGGGCCGATCGCGGCGGCGATTCCGCCCTGGGCCAGCGCGCTGGCGGCGTCCGTCGCCAGCGGCGCGGGCGACAGCACCACGCAGGGACGGTCCATCAGCAGCGCCGTCGCCAGCCCGGCCAGCCCCGCCCCGGCGATGACCGGCTGGCCGGCCCAGGAACCGGCGTCGGTGAGGCCCGGACCGGTCATGACGCGGCGAGCATCCGTTCCACGGCGCGACGCCCGCCCGCCACCAGATGCGGGGGAATCGTCACCTCGTGCGTCATGGTTTCCAGGGCCCGGCGGATCGCCGGCAGGGTGATGCGCTTCATGTGCGGGCAAAGATTGCACGGGCGCACGAATTCGACGGTGGGATGGGACGCCGCCAGGTTGTCGCTCATGGAACATTCGGTCACCAGCATCACCTTGCGGTGCGTGCCGCGCGCCACGAAATCGGACATCGCCGCCGTGGAGCCGGAAAAATCGGCCTCGGCGACGACCGAAGGCGGGCATTCCGGATGCGCCAGCACCGCGACATCGGGATTGTCGGCGCGCCAGGTGCGGATTTCCTCCGGCGTGAAGCGTTCATGGACCTCGCAATGGCCGGCCCAGGTGATCATCTCGACCCCGGTTTCCCGCTGGATGTTCTGGGCCAGGAATTCGTCGGGGATCATGATGACGCGCGGCACGCCCAGGCTTTCGACGATGCGGCGCGCATTGGCCGAGGTGCAGCAGATATCGCTTTCGGCCTTCACTTCGGCCGAGCTGTTCACGTAGGTGACGACCGGCACGCCCGGATGGGCGCGGCGCAGCGCGCGCACGTCCTCGGCCGTGATCGAATCCGCCAGCGAGCACCCGGCGTGCAGCGACGGGATCAGCACCGTCTTTTCCGGATTCATCAGCTTCGCGGTTTCGGCCATGAAATGCACGCCGGCCATGACGATGACCTCAGCATCCAGCCCCTGGGCGTCACGCGCCAGGGCCAGGCTGTCGCCCCGAATGTCGGCGATGCAATGGAAGATTTCCGGCGTCTGGTAGTTATGGGCCAGGATCACCGCCCCGCGCCGGCGCTTCAGGTCCAGGATGGCCGCGATGTCGTCGGCGAACAGATCCCATTCCATGCGCGGGACGACGCGGGCGACGCGGTCATAAAGCGCGTCGAGCTTGGACGGGGCGACGAGAGTCTCGGACATGTTCGGCTCCTTCGGCCCAATTTATACTCACTGTGAGTATAAATTGGGTACATGAACTCGCCGGTCTTGTTCCGCCAATGCGCGCGCGCCGTCAAGCGAATTGCGTGCCATGCACTACGGCATCACGAAGAAAAATCGGGCATTCCATTAGGTTGGTCAGGAACAAACAAATCGTGACCGAGGGCGGAATCGTTAGAATGGCCGCGTCAGCGGCAGCTTCGACCCGGCAATGCGCCGGGCGCCGATGACCTCGCGCCGGAAACGGAACAGGCGCGCGGGGCGGCCCCGCGTCTCGGGGGCGAAATCGGCGGTCTCCTCGACCAGGTCCTGCTGGGTGATCAGGCGACGGAAATTCTGCTTGTGCATCGACTGTCCGGCGACGGCCTCGACCGTGCGCTGCAGGTGCAACAGGGTGAAGCTGTCGGGCATCAGCTCGAAGATGACCGGCCGATAGCGGATCTTGGCCCGCAGCCGCGCCATGGCGGTGGCCAGGATGCGGCGGTTGCCCCGCGCCATGGGCACGCCGGGCAGCATCGCGGCGCCGGCGCCAGCGCGGCCGGATTCCGGCACCAGGCCCGCTTCCCACAGCAATTCGTAGCGTTGCAGTACCAGTTCGTCGTCCCAGCCCAGGCCGTCCAGCCCGAAGGTCAGGGCGATGCGCTGCCGCCGGACCTCGCGTTGCAGGGGGGGCGCCTGCCGCGCCCAGTCGTTCAGCCGTTCGGCGATGCGCACCACCAGGTCGCGGCCGCTGGGCGCGGTCTGGTCTTCCCAGGGAAAATAGGCGTACCAGTTGCGCCAGCCATGTTCGCCACGATGGATGCGGGTCAGCGCCAGGTAGGAAATCAGGACCGTCCGGTCATCCGGCGCATCGCCGGCCGACGTGCCGTCCGGAGCGTCGGCGAAGGTATAAAGCTGTTCCACATGGCCCAGCGCGTGCCCGGTCTGCCGTTCGACCCACAGCCGCAGGCCCGTCTGCAGGGAACGATGGCCGGCCTCCAGCGGGCCCGAGGGCAGCAGACGGCCGGAATCCAGCGTCAGGACCATGGGCCGGTCCTCGCTGACCGCGATCAGCACCGCGATCAATTCCGAGGGCATGATGCGTTTCCTTGAGCTGCAACCGGGGCGCTGAAACCGGCGCGCGCCGGCCGATTGGCCATATCATCGACCGGCGCATGCGGGAAAGGATCTTCTGGCCACGCGGTCCGGTGTTGCACGTGAAACCATGACGGCCCGCAGGCGCCGGCCACGCGGGCCGATCAGGAAACGCCGGTTTCCGCCGAACCGGCCACCGACGCGGGCGTCCGCACGAACCAGTAGACGAGGCCCAGGGCCAGTACCGACGCGGACAGGGCGAGCATTTCCATGACGTTCACCCCGCTGAGGTCGAGGACGATGAATTTCCGCACGGTCGCCATCATGCCGATCAGCAGGACGGAGCGCATGCGGACCATGCTGTGCGGCTGCACATCCGGCATGACAAGAATGGAATGCTTGAATTCCAGCGCGATCAGCACCGTGAAGAACAGGCCGAATATCGCCTGCAGCATCGCCGGATCGGTCGGCGCCAGTCCGGTCGTAAGGACCATGGCGCCGACGGCGACCACGACATGGAACAATCCGACGGAGGCCACGATGATGATCGACAGGGTCAGGACGAGCATCGCAATTTCTTCGAACAGATCGAATATTTTCGCGATCCTCATGAACCCTGGTATGGTCTTGATCATAAATTTCCTCTCGTCCGATGGGGGTCTGGACGGAAAGATATCTTCCTTTTCTTCGGAAGAAGAAGCAAAAAGACCTGATTCGTCTTGGAACCGGACAGGACTCTAGAATCCAAGCACGGCATCCGCCCCGAACGTGAACATCCCGACATTGCGCAGATCGTTGAAAGGTCTTGTTCCGTTCAGCGACCGGTCGAACCGGATTTCGGGCCGGATCTCGAACAGCTTGACATGATGACCCAGGGCAGGATGCCACGTGACACCCAGCGTCAGCGCGCCATACGTGGTGGGCGGCGCCGATTGCGTGGCCGCGGGCTCTCCCAGCAGGGCCTGCATATAGGCGTTGTTTCCCAGGAAACTGGTGACGAGCAGGCCGGTATTGTCGCGATAGATCTCGCCACGGTAGTTGAAGGTCAGGCCGGGGGTGACCTGATAGCTGAGGAAACTGACGAAGCTGACCGTATCGGCGCGCAGCCCCTCGTCATGCAGGACGTTGAATTCCCCCGTCAGCGACAGGCGATCGTCGATCTTGTAGGTGGCATTCAGATCGTTCCAGAACCGTTGCGCGCTGTTGGCGCGCGGGCCCAGCGCGCGCACCGCGTTTTCGGGCCCGACGCGGCCCAGATAGACGAAGGACAGGTTTCCGCCCAGGAAGCCGTTGCCCGCCACGCCGAAATAGCCGGCCGCCGCGTTGTTGTCGTCGCCCCCGCCAAAGCTGGTCTGGTTGCCGGTATCGACGCCGAACAGCGCATCCAGCCTGTCGGTCGCATGCCACTGGAACATCGCGCCGACATGTTCGAACGGTGTCGAATATTGCGTCGTATAAGCCAGGGTATAGAACGGCCGGGTGGCCGGATCGAGGGATTCCACCCCCATGGGCGATGCCAGGATGCCGGCCTGCATGTCCAGCCCATGCCGCGTCACCCAGGGCAGGTGCAGATCGACATGCGCCTGCGCCGGCATGATCTGGTACCGCCCGGCGATCGTGCGGTCCGATATTCCGGCGATGTTGTAATACCGCGTATCGGCGCCATACATTCCGCGCACGACGAAGCCGACCTGATAATCGCTGGACGCCTGGTCCACCGGGCGGCTGACCGTGATCGTCACCTGGTCCAGTTGCGCCTGGTTGGCATGGTCGCCGAAGAACTCCCCGAAATTATTGCCGTTCGCCGGCCGGGCGGGATTGGCGTTGATCCCGCCTTCGATCTGCCCGTCGACCGTGATCCCGTCGACCCAGCCCGTGCCGCCGGCCGCCCGGGCGACGGAGGGGAGGCAGGGCCCGCACACCAGGGCCGTCACCGCCAGAAGCCCTGCCCCCGTCAGGCCGCCGCGGCGGATGGGACGGGGGCAATTCGATCGAAACATTGTTTACTCGCAAAAGAACGCTTCCTGCCGGGCACCCGGATGCCCCCTACCGGATAGAGACACCGCCCCCCTGCCGCAACACGCCCACCGGATCGTGAAGCCGCGATGGTGGATCGTCCTGCGGAAACCGGTCCCTGTCCCACCCGTTGCGGCCACGGCATCGAAGGGGCGTCGCGTCATGCTGCTGCTGATCTGCGGTCTGGTCGTCTTTCTGGGCATGCATTCGGTGCATATGGTCGCGCCGGCCTGGCGGGCGCGGCAGATCGCCGCGCTGGGCGAAGGGGGCTGGAAGGGCGTGTTCTCGCTGGTCTCGGCCATCGGCCTGGTGCTGATCGTGACGGGATTCGGCGGGGCGCGAATGCAGCCGTACCTGCTGTACAGCCCCCCGGCGTGGCTGCGCCATGCCAACGCGCTGTTCATGCTGGTGGCCTTCGTGCTGGTCGCGGCGGCCTATGTGCCGGGCAATCACCTCAAGGCCCGTCTGGGCCATCCGATGCTGGCGGGGGTCAAGGCCTGGGCGTTCGGCCATCTGCTGGCGACCGGCATGGTGCATGACCTGGTGCTGTTCGGGCCGTTCCTGCTGTGGGCCGCGCTGGATTTCGCGATGTCCCGCCGTCGCGACCGGGCGGCCGGAACACTCTATCCGGCCGGAACGGCGCGGGGCGACGTGGCGGCGGTGGCCATCGGCGCCATCGCCTGGATCGGCATGGCGGCGTGGCTGCACCGCATCCTGATCGGTGTTCCCGCCCTGGGTGCTTGATGAAAGGCGGGAGCGACACCACGATCATTCCCAGCAGGGGGAACCACCATGTCCACCTCCACCATGTTGCCTTCCGTGGACCGGTTCGTCTGGTATGAACTGGTCACCACCGACGCCGACGCCGCCACGGCGTTCTATCGCTCCGTCATCGGATGGAGCGCCAGGGATTCCGGTTTGCCCGGACTGGCACTATACGATGCTCAGTGCCGGTGCAGGCCGGTCGGCGGCCTGCTGGAGGTGGCGCGGGCCGCACGGGACGACGCGGTGCGGACAGGCTGGATCGGCTACGTCGCGGTTGGCGATGTCGATGCCGTCGCGGCACGCGTCACGCAGGCCGGCGGCGCCATCCACCGCGCCCCCCAGGACATTCCGGGCGTGGGCCGGTTTGCCGTCGTCGCCGATCCGCAGGGGGCGATCTTTGCGCTGTTCCAGGCAACGGGCGAAGACCCGATGCCCCCCGTGCAGGAGGGCACGCCGGGCCATGTGGGCTGGCACGAACTGCATGCCATCGACCGCGAGGCCGCCTTCGGCTTCTATGCCGGATTGTTCGGATGGACGAAGGCCGAAACGATGGATATGGGCCCGATGGGGATCTATCAGCTTTTCGCGACCGGCGGACCGCCGGTCGGCGGCATGATGAAGAAGGCCGATTCGGTTCCGGCCCCGTTCTGGCTGTATTATTTCAATACGGAAGAAATCGGGCCCGCCATCGCACGCGTCCACGAGGCCGGCGGCACGCTGATCAACGGCCCGCACCACGTGCCCGGCGAGCGCTGGATCGCCCAGTGCCGGGACCCGCAAGGGGCGATCTTCGCGATGGTGGCCCCCAAACCTTAGAGCGCGTGATGAGGTGATCCCACCTCATCACGATCTGCTTTATCCGCCCCATCCCCCGCCCAGTGCCTTGATCAGCGCCACCGACGCCGTCATCCGGCGCACGCGGATATCGACCTCAGACAGCCGGTCGGACAGTTCGATATTCCGTGCGAGGATGACGTTGTAGTAGCTGGCGAGCCCGCCGGTATTGAGTTCGCCCGCGCGATGCGTCGCGTCCTGCGCCGCGATGACGGCCTGCTGCTGCGTGGCGGATTCCTCGGCCAGACGACGCAGGGAGACGAGGCTGTCCTCGACATCGCGGCAGGCATCGAGGACCGTCTGCCGATAGCGCGCGACCTCCTCGTCATAAACCGCGCGGGCATGCGCGTTCAGGGCGGCGCGCCGGCCGCCGTCGAACACGTTCAGCAGCGCTTCCGGGCCGAAGGACCAGGCCTGGGCCGGCGCTACCAGAAGGTGGTTGGGCATGGCGGCCTGCACGCCCATCATGGCGTTGATGTTGAAAGCGGGAAAATACGCCGCCCGCGCCACGCCGATATCGGCGTTGGCCGCCGCGACGCGCCGTTCCGCCGCCGCGATGTCCGGCCGGCGCTGCAGCAGCGCCACCGGCAGGCCGGGGGCGATCGGGGGCGGGGCGGAATCGAGCGAACGCGCCGCGACGGCGAATGTCGCCGGCGGCTGGCCGGTCAGGATGGCGATAGCATGTTCCAGCATGGCCCGCCGCAACCGGTTGTCGGCGGCCTGGGTCAGCAGCCCGTCGAGCTGCGCGGTGGCGGCGGATACATCGGGCTGCGCCGCGTAGCCGACATCGAACTGCGCCTGGGTCAGGGCCAGCGCATGCCGGTAATTGCCGACCGTCTGGTCCAGGACCGCCTGCATGGCGTCGTAGCCGCGCAGCGTGAAGTAATCGGTCGCGAGTTCGGCATGAAGGCTGAGATCGACCGTGGCGAGGTCCCCGGCGCTGGCCTGCGCCCGTGCCCGGCCGGCCTTCGCGGTATTGCGGACGCGGCCCCAGACGTCGACCTCGTATTGCAGGTCCAGGCCCAGGCTGTAGCTGTTGAAGGTCGACTTGTTGAACACGTTCGCGGTTTCGCGCGACAGGCCCGATCGCGACGCGGAACCGGTGAAATCCAGCGTGGGGTAATAGCCGGCCTGGGCCGTGCGGGCGTCGGCGCGGGCTTCGTCATATTGCGCGACGGCGACCCGCAGGTCCTGGTTCGCGATCGTGACCCGGTCTTCCAGCGCATCGAGAACAGGATCGTGGAAGATCCGCCACCATGGCCCCTTCGGCACATCGTCCCCCGGCACCGCCAGGGCCCATCCGTCCCGTTCCTTGAACGATGCCGGGACCGGCGCCACGGGCGGCGCATAGCGCGGCGCCAGGTCGCAGGCAGCCGGTACCATGGCCGCCAGCAGCATCAGGACACGCCACGCGCGGCTGTGGCATGACATCACGGATGCCGGTCCGGCCTGGCTGCCGCCTGGGCAGGGGCCGGGGATGCGACATGCACGCGCTCGCCATCCGCCAGCGAGGATGGCGGGTTGAGGATGACCCGGTCCCCGGGGGCGATGCCGGTCAGGATTTCGACCGTCGTCCCGAAATCGCGTCCCTGCGTGATCGCGTGCAGGCTGGCCCGTCCGTCCGGCGACAGGGTGGCGACCCGCAGCCCTTCGGCCCGGAACAGCAGGGCGTTGGCGGGAATCCGCACGCCCCGATCCGCGCGGCGCAGCTTGAAATGGACCTCGGTATAGCCGCCGGGCAGCAGCGCGCCCTGGGCGTTGTCGGCGCGAAGCTGCACCAGCAGGGTCCGGGCGTCCGGCTGCAACGCGCCCGCCGTGCGGGTCAGCGTGGCCGGGAAGGCGCGCCCCGGATATTCCGGAAAGCGGAGTTCGACCGGAAGGCCGATCCGGATATCCGGCGCATAGGTCTGCGGAACCTGGACATAGACCCGCAGCCAGCTCGTATCGGTAACGCGGAACAGTTCCGCGCCGCTGCCGCTGCCGGCGGTGATCAGGCTGCCATTGTCGGTCTCGCGCGCCGTGACGATACCGTCGTAGGGTGCCACGACTTTTTCGAACCCCACCAATTGTTCCAGCCGCTGCACGTTGGCCTCGTTCGAGGCCACGGTGGCGGCGCGGGCGGCGGCGTCGCTGGCGGCCTGATCGTTCTGCTGCGCGGAGACCGAACGTGTCGGCAGCAGGGCATGCACCCGCCGGGCCGTCGCCTGCGCCACCATGTTGTTGGCGCGCGCGGTCATCAGGTCGGCGCGCGCCTGGCGAAGCTGCTGGTCGATTTCCGGGGATTCGATCGTCGCCAGCAGATCGCCCGCTTTCACCCGCGTTCCGATATCGGTATACCAGCGCTGGATATATCCGCTGGTCCGCGCATAGATCGGCGTGTCGTACGCGGCGCTGACGCTGCCGGGCAGCACGATCTCCTCGACATCCGGGCCGGCCTGGGCCGGGACCACGGCCACCGTCGCGACGGCGGCGTCATCGGTCGCCCGCGCCAGCCTGCGTCCGGCATGGACCCGCGACCAGATCCCCCAGCCGGCAACGCCGATCGCGACCAGAAGAAGACCGGCCAGCAGCAGCCCGGCGCGGCCACGCCCCGCCTTTGGCCCCTCGGTCACGACGCGGCCCCGTTTTCCGGCGCGGGCGGGCGCGCACCCCGGCCATGGATCATCGAGAACACCGCCGGCACGAACACGAGCGTCGCGGTCGTCGCGAAGCACAATCCGCCGATCACGGCCCGCCCCAGCGGCGCGTTCTGCTCGCCCCCCTCGCCCAGGCCGAGCGCCATCGGGACCATGCCGATCATCATGGCCAGGGCAGTCATCAGGACGGGACGAAACCGCGTATATCCGGCCTCGACCGCGGCGGTGTGCGCGTCCGAGCCCTCGCGGTCCATGTGGTCGCGGGCGAAGCTGACCACCAGGATGCTGTTGGCCGTCGCCACCCCGATGCTCATGATCGCGCCGGTCAGGGCCGGCACGCTGACCGGCGTGCCGGTCACGATGATGAACGCGTCGGTCCAGGACTGGAAATTGACGACGATCAGCAGATAGACCAGCAGCGTCGCGAAACCCAGGCCGGCATACAGCGCGGTGAAGGCCGTATTCATCGTTTCCGCCTGTCCCCGCACCGTGATCCGCGATCCGCGCGGCAGGTCCTTGTGCATGTCGGCGACGATCCGGCGGATATCCGTCGCCACCGCGCCCAGGTCGCGATCCTGGGTCGTGGCGTAGAGATCGACCGTGGGCGCCACGTTGTAATGGGTTTCGACCGACGGCCCCACCCCGCGCAGGACCGTCGCGACGGCGCCGAGGATCTGGTTGCCCGCGCCGCCGGTGCCCCCGATCGGGATGTCGCGCAGGGTGTCGAGGGAATCGAGCTGGGGCTGCGGCGTCTGGGCAACCAGCGGGTAGGATACGCCGTTTTTGGTATCGAGCCAGAATGTCGGGTTGGTCTGGAACGTTCCGGTCAGCGACACCAGCAGGTCGTTGGCCACGTCGCGTTGCGTCAGGCCCAGTTCCGCCGCCCGGCTGCGATCGACGCGGACATCGAATTCGGGATAGTCGTACGCCTGCTGGATATGAGGGTCGGCAATGCCCGGCACGTGGCGGATGCGCGCCAGCAGGCGCTGCGCGTACCGGTTGTTGGCCGTCAGGTCGAAGCCCGCGACCTGAACGTCGATCGGCGCCGGCGCGCCGAAATTCAGGATCTGGGTCACGATATCCGTCGGCAGGAACGCAAACGTGACGCCGGGAAACGCGGCGGCCAGGCTGCCCCGCAGCCGCCGCACATACTCCGCCGTCGGGCGGTGGGTGGCGGACAGGGTGATCAGGATATCGGCATCGGCGGCGGTGGTGGGGGCCGAAGTGCTGTAGGTCAGATTGATGCCGCTGACCGGCAGGCCGATATTGTCCACCACGCTGCCGATCTCGGCGGGGGGAATGACGGTACGGACGGCATCTTCCACCTGGTCGCACAGGCGCGCCGTTTCCTCGACCCGCAATCCGGCGTGGGCGCGGACATGAAGCTTGATCTGTCCGCTGTCGACCGAGGGGAAGAAATTGCTGCCCAGCCACAGGAACAGCAGCAGCGAGACCAGCATGAAGCCGAGAAAAAGAGGAACGAACACCGACCGGCGGGCGATGGTGCCCTCCAGGGTCCGGCGATAGCGGTCCCGCACGCCCTGGAAGCCGCGTTCGAATCCCTGCTGCCACCGCCGCAGCGGATTGCGCGTCGGCGCGTCTTCCGCGTGCGTCTGATGCGGCTTGAGCCAGTATTTGGCCAGGGTCGGCACCAGGGTGCGCGACAGCAGGTAGGACGCGAACATGGCGAAGCAGATGGCCTCGGCCAGGGGCACGAACAGATAGCGCGCGACGCCGCCCAGGAAGAACATCGGCGTGAAGACGATGCAGATGCACAGCGTCGCGACGAAGGCGGGCACGGCGATTTCCTGCGCGCCGGCCAGGATCGCGGGTTCCACCTCCTCGCCGGCTTCCAGGTGGGCGTTGATGTTCTCGATGGCCACGGTGGCGTCGTCGACCAGGATGCCGACCGCCAGCGCCAGGCCGCCCAGGGTCATGATGTTGATCGTCTGCCCCAGGAAGAACAGCGCGATGATCGAACACAGGATCGACAGCGGGATCGAGATCGTGATGATGATCGTGCTGCGCCAGCTTCCCAGGAACAGCAGGATCATCAATCCCGTCAGCGCCGCCGCGATCGCGCCCTCGCGCACCACGCCGCTGATCGCGGCCTTGACGAAGACCGACTGGTCGCCGATCGGCGCGACGCGCAGCGCCGGCGGCGAACTGGCACGGATCAGCGGCAGCCGTCCCTTGATCTGGCTGATGATATCCAGCGTCGAGGCGTCGCCGGTCTTCTGGATCGTCATCAGGGTGGCCCGGCGGCCGTCGACGCGGACGATGTTGGTCTGCGGCGCCGACCCGTCGCGCGCATGGGCGACATCATGCAGATAGATGATGGTGCCGTTGACAATGCGGATCGGCAGGTCGTTCATGTCCTGCGCCAGGACGGGGCTGCCGTTCAGCCGCACGTTGTACTCGAATTCGCCGACCTTCTCGGTCCCGGCGGGGATGATCAGGTTCTGGGCGTTGATGGTCGCGACGATGTCCTGCGCCGAAATATGCCGTTCGCGCATGCGGGACTGGTCGAGGTCGATCTGGATCTGCCGCTGCCGCCCGCCATAGGGAAAGGGAATGGACGCGCCCGCCACGCCCGCAAGCTGCGTCCGGACGAAATTGTTGGCCAGGTCGAACAGTCCCTGTTCGGTAATCGTCTGGCTGGACAGCGCCAACTGGATGATCGGCACGCTGGACGCGTTGTAGGACAGGATGAAGGGCGGCGTGGTGCCGGGCGGCAATTGCCGCAGCCAGGCCTGCGCCACCGCCGTCACCTGGCTCATGGACAGATCGACATTGGCGCCCTCGTGGAAGAACAGCTTCACGACGGCCATGCCGGTGATCGACTGGGATTCGATATGGTCGATATCGTTGACCGCGACCAGCGACGCGCGTTCGAACCCCGCGGTGATCCGGCCGCTCATTTCCTGGGGCGGCAGGCCGTTATAGGTCCAGATGACGCCGATGACGGGAATGCGGATGGCGGGGAAGATATCGGTCGCCATGGTGGCGATCGTCAGCGGCCCGAGAATGGCCAGCAGCAAAGCCAGGACGATGAACGTGTAGGGCCGGCTCAGCGCGATCCTGACGATCCACATCTTGTTGGTCTTCCCGATATCGCCAGGGGCATGTCGGTCCGTGGTTCGAGAGACCATAAGGGTTCGTAGCCGCCGAGAGTTCCGGCGGGCGGGGGTCCTTCACCCGAACGCCAGCCGCGTCCCGTCGCGAAAGATGCGGGCCCGCGCGATATCGAGGGCGACGGGCCCGGGGGCATCCGCCTGCTCCGCGGGTGCCAGGATTTCGACGTCGCGCTGTCCCAGCGCGACATGAAACCGGCGCAGACCGTGCTGGCGGCCCTTCAGCGGGGTGGCGGCGGCGGTCCCCCTGCCCTCGACCAGGCGCACCTCGTGCGGGCGGACCAGGGCCGACGCCGGGCCGTCCGCCGCCGTGGTGGACAGGGGCAGGACGTTCGCATCGTCCGGGTGGAACCACCCCTGCGCGATCCGGCCGGGAAATGCCAGGGCTTCGCCCAGGAACTCCATCACGAAGGGGGTCGCGGGCGCGGCGTCCAGCGTTTCGGCATCCGCGTCCTGCACGATCCGGCCGTCCTGCATCACGACCAGGCGGTCCGCCACGTCCAATGCTTCCTCGTGATCATGGGTGACCAGGATGGTGGTCAGGCCCAACTGGTCGTGCAGGTCGCGCAGCCAGCGCCGGATCTGGCGGCGCACGATGGGGTCGAGCGCGCCGAAGGGTTCGTCCAGCAGCAGCAGGCCCGGCCTGGTCGCCAGCGCCCGCGCCAGGGCCACGCGCTGGCGCTGGCCGCCGGACAACTGGTCCGGATAGGCGCCGCCCAGCGTCGGCAACTGGATCAGGTCCAGCAGTTCCGTCACCCGCGCCGCGATCGACGCACGGTCCGGCCGGTCCCGCCGTGGCAGGACGTCCAGGCCGAAGGCGATGTTGCGCGCCACGGTCATGTGACGGAACAGCGCGTAGTTCTGGAACACGAACCCGATCCGGCGGTCGCGCATGGGCCGCCCCGCCAGCGGCAGGCCATCGACATGCAATGCCCCCTCCTGCCGGCCGCCCAGGCCGGCGATCGCGCGCAGCAGGGTGGTCTTGCCCGCGCCGGACGGGCCGACCAGGGCAATGAAGGCGCCGTCTTCCACTGTCAGCGAGATGTCGTCCAGAAGCTTGCGCGAGGTGCCGGGGGCGTATTGGGTCAATGAGTCGAGCCGCACGCTCATGAAGACGCTTTCTTGAAATCATGCTCGAAGAACGACCGCAGCAGGACGGTCGTCATCGCAATCAGGGCCAGCAGCGCCGCCATGGCGAAGGCGGCGACCGTCTGATAGCCGTTATAGAGCGTCTCGATATGCAGGGGCATGGTTTCGGTCAGGCCGGGAATGTGGCCCGATACGACCGAGACCGCCCCGAATTCGCCGATGCCGCGCGCGGTGGTCAGCAGGATGCCCGACAGCAGGGCCCAGCGCGCGCCCGGGATCGTGACGCGCCACAGCGTCTGCCAGAACCCGGCGCCCAGCAGGAAGGCCGCTTCCTCGGCATCGCGGCCCTGCTGTTCCATCAGCGGCATCAGGGTCCGGGCGACGTAGGGAAAGGTGACGAACAGCGTGGCCAGGATAATGCCCGGCGTGGCGAAGGCGACCTGGATGTTATGCCGGGCCAGCAGCGCGCCCCACCACCCGCCCCGGCCGAACAGCAGCAGCCAGACCAGGCCCGCGATCACCGGCGACACGCTGATCGGCAGTTCGATCAGGACCAGCAGGACCCCACGGCCGGGAAAGCGGTATTTCGTCAGCGCCCATGCCGCCATCACGCCGCCCACGCTGTTGATGGCGGTGGAGGCCAGCGTCACCACCAGCGTCAGACGAATGGCGGCGACGGCGTCCGGGTCCAGCAGGCTCTGCCACGCCGGGGCAAAGCCGGTGGCCAGCGCCTGGGCGACGACCAGCACCAGCGGAAGGACCAGCACCAGCAGGACCACGGCGTACACCGCAGCCGCCAGCAGGACGCCGCCCGTGCGGGAGGACCGGCCGGGCATCAGGCGGCATCCGGGGCGACGAGCCCGCGCGACGCCCGCCGCCGCAGCCGGGACACGCCGGTCTGGCACAGCAGCGCGCTGACCAGCAGGATCAGCGCGATGGCGGTGGCGCCGCTGTAGTCGAATTCCTGCAGGCGTACCACGATCAGCAGCGGCGCGATCTCGCTGCGGAAGGGCTGGTTGCCGGCGATGAAGATGACCGAGCCGTATTCCCCGATGCAGCGGGCGAAGGCCAGGCTGAAGCCGCCGATGACCGGCGGCAGCAGGGGCGGCAGCAGCACGTGCCGGACCGTCTGGAACGGACTGGCGCCCAGCAGCATCGAGGCTTCCTCCATCTCGGGCGGCAGGGCCCGCAGGACGGGCTCGACCGCGCGGACGACGAAGGGCAGGCCGACGAAGACCAGGGCGGTGACGATGCCGGCCGGCGTAAAGGCGATATGGATGCCCGCCCTGGCCAGGGGTGCGCCCAGCCAGCCGTTGGGTCCGTACAGCGTGGCCAGCGTGATGCCCGTCACGGCGGTGGGCAGGGCGAAGGGCAGGTCGATCAGCGCGTCGATCGCCCGCCGCCCGGGCACCCGCCCCCGGACCAGCGCCCATGCCAGAAGCAGTCCCATCGGCACGTCGAGCAACGCGGCCAGCGCCGCGCAGCCGAAGCTGACGCGCAGGGCGGCGTATATGCGCGGATCATGCAGCGCCCGCAGCACGGCCCCCGTGCCGTCCTGCCAGGGACGAAGCACCAGCGCCACCAGGGGCAGCGCCACGATCAGCCCGATCCAGACCAGCGTGAAGCCGATCGAGACCGAAAAACCCGGCAGCGCGTCGCGCCGCCGCAGGCGAAACGCCATGACGGAACCCGTTACCGGCTGTAGATCTGGTCGAACACGCCGCCGTCGGCGAAATGCGTCTTCTGCACGCGGGTCCATCCGCCCAGGCTGGCGACGTCGAAAACCGTGGTCTTCGGGAAGACCGACGCGCTTTCGGCGATGATCGCGGGATCGACGGGCCGGAAATAATGCTTCACCCCGATCCGCTGGCCTTCCGGCGTGAACAGGAACCGCAGATAGGCCTCGGCCACCGCTGCCGTGCCGTGCGCCTGCACGTTGCGGTCCACCACCGCGACGGGCGGTTCGGCCAGGATGGTAAGGGGGGGAACGACGATGTCGAACTTGTCCGGCCCCAGGTCGCGCGAGGCCAGCAGGGCCTCGTCCTCCCACGCGATCAGCACGTCGCCCAGCCCGCGCTGCACGAAGCTGTTGGTCGCCCCGCGCGCGCCGGTATCCAGCACCGGCACATGGCCGAACAGGGCCTTGAGGTACGCCCGTGCCGACGCCTCGGACCCGCCGGGCTGCCGCAGGGCCCAGCCCCAGGCGGCCAGGTAGTTCCAGCGCGCGCCGCCGGAGGTCTTGGGATTGGGGGTGATGACCTGCACGCCGTCGCGGATCAGGTCGGGCCAGTCATGGATGCCCTTGGGGTTCCCCTTGCGCACCAGGAAGACGATGGTGCTGGTATAAGGTGTGGAATTGTGCGGCAGGCGCTGCTGCCAGTCGGCGGCCAGCAGCCCGTTCTGCGCCAGGATGTCGATGTCGTAGGCCAGGCCCAGCGTCACGACGTCGGCGGGCGCGCCCTCCAGCACCGAACGCGCCTGGGCGCCCGAACCGCCATGCGAACTGGTCACCACGACGCGCTCGCCGCCATGCGCGCCCGCCCAGGACGCGGCGAAGGCGCGGCTGACATCGGCATAGAGTTCGCGCGTCGGATCGTAGGACACGTTGAGCAGCCGGGGAGTGGCGGCCCGGGCCGGGCACGGCCCCACCGCGAGGGACGCCGCACCGGCGGCCGCGCCGGCAAGAAACGCCCGGCGCGAGGAAGAGGGGAAAACGTTCGTCATGACTGTCCTTGAAAGCCGTATCCGGGGAACCGGAAGGATCAGAACGAGGCCTGGACCCGGCCCATCACGGCATTGCCGCTGCGGCCCAGGAGGTTGACGCCGCCGGAGACGCCTTTCGACCGGCTGACGATGAAATGATCATAGTCCAGCATAAGTTTCACGTGCCGGGTCGGGTACCAGTTCACCCCCCCTTCCCAGACCGTCTGCTGGTTGCCGTTGATGCCCTTGCCGCCCTGGTCGGGGACATCGCCCAGGTCCGTCACGCTCCAGCGGCCGCTGACTTCCATCGCGCCCCACTGGTCGTGCAGCGGATCGAAATCGTAGATCACCCCGGGCGTGGTGAAGGCGGCGGTCTTGGCGTTATAGGCGCGCCCCTTGCCGAACAGCGTGTAGTTGCCGCGACGTACCACCGTCGAAGCCCAGCGACGGCAGGGGCGCCGCGCCGCGGGCGGCGCGCCGCGCTCGACGCCAATATGGTAATATTCGCTCTTCAGCAGGAAGTTCCGCCACCGGAACCCGACCTGCGGGCCCGCGGCCCAGATCTGGGCGACGTTGGTCAGCGCGCCCGATGTCAGCAGCGATGTCTCGCCCAGCGGCATTTCCACATTGTCGCTGAAGGTATAGTTGCGGCCGGTCGAGCTCTGGTTGACCTTGAAGGCGCTGGTCGCGCCGGCACCGACATGGACGTCGATATCCTTGCTGACATAGGGACGGCCGGCGATGCGCGCCACCGCGCCGGTCTGGCTGTCGGTGATCGTGGTGTCCTTGGAACGGTCGCCGTATTTCTGTCCGGTGAAATAGGCCGCCGCCAGCCAGCGCTTTTCGGCGTGCTCGCCCCCGACGCTGAAGCGGGCGACACCGCCCGCCAGATTGCGGACCAGGTCCACGATCGTGGGACGTTCCATGAATTCGAACGACGAGGCGCGTTCCGCGCTTTCCTCTTCCATGCGCGGCTGGAAATAGCCGACGGTCAGGATCGTATGGCGCAGCCCGGTATAGTTCAGGTTCGCTTCGAACAGGCTGACCGATCCGTCGGCCGTCGCATTGCCGAATTCGGGGGTGACGTTGGCGACCCAGTCCTTGTAGCGCCAGGAGAAATACAGGCGGATGCGGCGTGCATTCTCGGTCAGCGGGTTGAAATTGCCCTTGCCCTCGCCCCGCTTGGGGGCCGTGCCGACGAAGCCGCCGATATCCTCCTGCGCCGTCAGG
The DNA here is from genome assembly GCF_000067045.1 of Gluconacetobacter diazotrophicus PA1 5. Taxonomy (NCBI): domain Bacteria; kingdom Pseudomonadati; phylum Pseudomonadota; class Alphaproteobacteria; order Acetobacterales; family Acetobacteraceae; genus Gluconacetobacter; species Gluconacetobacter diazotrophicus. The sequence goes on along the minus strand of NC_010125.1, from coordinate 563,077 downwards.
CCCAGCGAGAAGGCATAGGCCCCGTCATCCGACGCGATGGTCGGCCGCCCCTCCGGAAAGCCGATGGCCATGCCGCCGATATGCATGGTTTCGTCCCTGGCCGTCGCCGCCCTGAAATCCGACCACGAGGACGGAGGACCTTCCGGCGTGATCAGGCGGCTGCCGGCGTCGGACCGCGGCCCGCTGGAGGATCCGAACGTCAGCAGGGTGCGGTCCGGCACGGCCGGGGGCGTGCCGATCACGGGCTCCGGCCCGGTCCAGGGCGGGGGGGCGGCGCGCGCCACCCGGACGCGCCCTGCCGGGGCGCCATGCCTGGCGGCCTTCGCCCCGCTTTCGTCCCGCGCCACGCGCGCCTGCAACTGGCGGATTTCCCCCAGCATCTGCCGCATCTCGCGGCGCATGGCCGCGACCTCGTCGTCCTGCGACGCGGCCATGGCCCATGACGGCACGCCCGCCGACAGGGCCGTGCCGAACATGAGGAGAAACCGAATCCTGGAGTAAGCGCTCATAATTCCCGACGTCTCCGACCCCCGGCGCTTGCCGAAAAATAACCAATCCGCATGGTTGTTTTATGGAGAAATAACCATTGGTCGTGAGTGTTTGCTTTAATTAACAATATGGTCAAGTGAGTTTGGGGCCGGAAATCTCGCACTGTCACGTGGATGACATATTCCACCAACAAGTTGCACAATTGCAACATGTAATTTACTATTCCGTTAAGTAGAATCGGGCCGGATCGACGATCCGACCGACGCCCCGTCCTACAGACCTTCGTCCGCCGCCCGTGGCGCGCGCAACCCGGCGATCAGGACATCGACCAGAATCCGGGCGCTGTCCTGCCAATTGGCCGTGGGCGCGACATTGGCCACGCCGGCCAGCGCGCGCAGCAGGTCGACGGGGTCGAAATCCAGGCGGATTTCCCCACTGGCGACGGCCCGGTCCGCCAGCCGCGTCATGGTCGCGATCATCTGCGGGCCCGACGCGGCATACAGGTCCGACGGGCCGGCGATCAGCGCATTGAGCGCCGAAGCCATCACCTGCTTGGTGGCGATGTAATCGACGAACATCAGCATCCAGGCCCGCAACGCATCGACCGGCGCGTGGGTTTTGTCCAGATTCGCCGCCGCTTCGACCAGACGCCGGGTTTCGTTGCGATAGACCCCCTCGACCAGGGCGTCGCGGGTGGGAAAATGACGGTAGAGGGTACCGATCCCGACGCCGGCCCGGCGCGCAATTTCATCGAGACTGACGGCGGGCCCGATTTCGGCAAACGCCGCCTTCGCCACCTGAAGCAGCCGGTCGCGATTGCGTTGCGCATCCGCACGGGGCTTGCGCGGCTTCGCTGCTATGGAATCCGGCACGTCGCATATTCCCCTCTGAGCGCCCCTTGATAAACGGAGGGACCCTCCGTATTTAAACGGAGGCATTCTCCTTTTATATGCCGCACCGCCTTTCCCTCGGCAATGCAGGCCGGGCGTTTCACAAAGGACAGAATCATGGCTGAATCCTTCAATGCCACGTCGACCACCGACGATGTGCTGGCGGGTGTCGATCTGCGCGGCAAGCGCGTGCTTGTGACCGGCGTGTCCGCCGGACTGGGTGTGGAAACCGCCCGCGCCCTTGCCGCCCATGGCGCGCACGTCGTCGGCGCGGCGCGCGACCTGGCCAAGGCCGAGCGCGCGACGGCGCATGTCCGCGCCGCCGCCGCCCATGGCGGCGGGCTGGACCTGATCGAACTGGACCTGGCCGCGCTGGCCAGCGTGCGCGCCTGCGCCAACGCCCTGCACGCGACCGGCAAGCCCTTCGACCTGGTCGTCGCCAATGCGGGCGTGATGGCCTCCCCCTTCGGCCACACGGCGGATGGGTTCGAAACCCAGTTCGGGACCAACCATCTGGGCCATTTCGTGCTGGTCAACCGGATTGCCGCGCTGATGCGGCCGGGATCGCGGCTGGTCAGCCTGGCGTCCTCGGGCCATCGCTTCGCGGATGTCGACCTCGACGATCCGAATTTCGACCATACGCCGTACGATCCCTTCGTCGCCTACGGCCGGTCCAAGACCGCGAATATCCTGTTCGCGGTGGAATTCGACCGCCGGCACAAGGATCGCGGCGTGCGGGCCACGGCGGTGCATCCCGGCGGAATCCGGACGGAACTCGCCCGCTACATGGACCCCGCGCATCTTCAGGCGATGATCGACGGCATCAACGCCGACCTGGCCGCCGAGGGCAGGCCCCCCTTCGCATGGAAGACGATCCCGCAAGGGGCCGCGACCTCGGTCTGGGCCGGAATCGTCGCCCCGGCCGCAGAGGTCGGCGGGCGGTATTGCGAGAACTGCCACGTGAGCGAGGTCGTGGCGGACCGCAAGATCAGCGTCATGAGCGAGGGCGTGCGCCCCTACGCCCTGGACCCCGAGCATGCCAGGGCGCTGTGGGCGAAGAGCGAGGACATGGTCGGCGAAACGTTCTGACCGCTATCCGTTGGCGGGGATCGTCACGATCGTGCTGGGGCCCTTGCTGGTCTTCGACAGCTCCAGCAGAATCTGCAGCATGGTGAAGGCCAGCTTGCTGTCGAAGTCGTCGTCGGCGATCCAGTAATATTTGTGGTTGTAGCTGGTGCGGGCAAAGACGGCTTCCGGGCAGTCGGGGGTGACGTGAACCACGACGATGGGCCGGGTTTCCCGTCCGATCAGCCGGATCGTGGGGCGGGTGCGGCCCGAGGCCACGTCTTCCTCGGGCACCTCGATCTGATAGGCGATCTGGCCCAGGACGCCGAGTATCGTCCGCGTCAGCAGCCGGATCTGGCCCTTGCGGGGCCGGCCGCCGCCATAGACGACCTGCACGCGCTCGTCATTCTGCGCCATGCCCAGCAGGCGGCGCACGTCATGGACCACGGGCGACAGGGCGGGATCGTCCGTCGAGGCGATCGACAGGAAGACGCGATCGTCCGCCGGGTCCTCCTTGCCCGTGGCGGCCGGGTCGCGTTCAAGCTGGATGCCCAGCAGGCCGGCCAGCTGCAACTGGCGCAGGTCGTAGATCAGGTCGAAGAAGGCGGGCGAACCGCGCCCGACATCGCCGCCGAGCGCGCCCGCATTGCTGATCAGGTTGATCGACTGCACCGCAAGGCGGAACAGCACGTCGATCGGCAGGCCGCCCATGGCCAGCGGCAGCAGGTTGCCGGGCGGCAGCGGGCGCAGGACGCTCTGGGCATACGCGTCGCCGGTAACGGGCTGGAAGGTGAAGGTCGGGCTTTCCTGCAACTGGGCGCCCACGCCGCCATAGGGGCGGCTGGCCAGGGAATAGGTCCCGATCCCGGCCGATATGTTGCGCTGGAGCTGATAGCCCGAGATCAGCTGCGTGGTGTCGAGGAAGCCCGGCGTGTCGGCATAGCGCAGGCGCACCACGTTCAGCAGGGTCTGCTGCTTGCCTGAACTGGTCAGGGCCCGGGAATAGTCGCTCTGGTCGCGATCCAGCCGGGTCGGCCCGATTTCATAGCATCCCGCCAGGCAGAATAATAAGGGCAGCGGAAGGAAGGCACGGAAAAATCTGTTCATTGACCACAGGCGATTGTTCGGGGGCAGGCCCACGCATAGGGCCGCCGCGCGCTCGCGCCAATATGATTTTACCTTATTTTCCGTAATGTCCGCGTCACACAGGCTGGCGGCCTGTGTGACACTCTTGCATCATCGCAATAAATTTTGTTACGCCGCAGGCAACCCGGACAGCCATCGGGTTGCCGCACCAGTTCCGATTCCGTAACTTTATTACGTATCGGAAATTAAACGGAATAGCTTTATGCGGCAAAAAATGTCCTGGACCCTGTGCGCGATTCTGGCTTCGACGGCCCTCGCCAATATCGCCCGGGCCGACGCGCCGCAGGACACGCAGGCACGCAAGGCCGCCTCCGGAACGCCGCAATCCGGCACACCGAAATCCGGCACGGCGAAACCCGGTGCGTCGAAGCCGGGCGCGCGCAAGGCCGCCGCCACCCCGGCGCCGCAGGAGGAATCCGTCGCCGTCACCGCGCGCCGCAACATTCCGCACAATGCCGAAAACCTCGTAACCAGGGCGATGATCGAGCAGCAGGTCGCGGGAACGAACATTCTGAAGTCGCTGACCCAGGTCCCGGGCGTCAGCTTCAGTTCCACGGACGCGCTCGGCCTCGATACCTGGGGCGCCAATGTCTATATGCGCGGCTATTTCATGGATCAGCTCGGCATGTCGCTGGACGGCATTCCACTGAACGACCAGACCTACGGCAACCTCAATGGCGTCAACATCGCCAATACCGCCATTTCCGACGACATCGAACGCACCAACGTCTCGCAGGGCGCGGGGGCGGTGGATATCCCGTCGAACACCAACCTCGGCGGCACGATGCAGTTCTTCACGGGTGACCCGAAGGACAAGTTCGGCGGCAAGGTCAGCCAGGGCTTCGGCTCCTACGCCATGAAGCACACCTATGTCCGCATCGACAGCGGCCAGCTCAATCCGACCGGCACGAAATTCTTCGTCTCCTACGCCCGCAACTATGAAGAAAAATATGATTCGCCCAGCCCGGCCTTCATGCAGCAGGTCGATGCCAAGCTGGTGCAGCCGCTGGGCCCGAACAGCCGCATGTCCGCCTTCTTCAACTGGTCCGATGCCGAGGTCTGGGGCTATGCCGATAAATCGCTCGATATCCTGAACACGCTGGGCTGGCGCACCGAATCCTTCTACCCCAATTATGCCGCCGCCTATGCCGCCGCGAACTGGGTCAATTATTGCGACGGCACCACGCCGTCCTGCGCGACGCCGCCTGGCGTCCGGGGCAAGGCCCAGTTGCCGGCGGGCTGGATCAACACCAACGAGCAGGCGGGGGTCGCCTTCTATGATGCCGGTCAGCATACGGTCAATTATGTCGGCGGCCTGAACTTCGACGTGGCGGTGACCGACCGCCTGCGCTGGACATCGACGATCTATGGCCACAGCGACACCGAATACGACACGTACGGCGATCCCTACCAGCCGTCCGCCACCGGCGCGCCGCTGTCGGAACAGGTGTGGCAGCCCAGGCAGGAACGCTACGGCTTCCAGACGGCGCTGGAGTACCACATCGCCGATCACACGATCCATAGCGGCGTCTGGTTCGAGAACAACAACCAGGCGTACTCGCAGTTCTGGTATAACGAGCCGCTGCTGGGCCAGGGCGCGCCGCTGAAGACCGTGGGCCCCTACACCACCTACGGGCCGGCCTTCATGCAGAATTACGGCTTCCAGTGGAACACCAACACGTTCCAGTATCATTTCATGGATACGTGGCGGCCGCTTCGTACCGTTGCGATCAATTACGGCTTCAAGTCCATGCTCCAGACGACATCGGGCGGGGCGAACTACAACAACGAGGCGTTCAATTACGGGCCGCTGCCGAACGGCAGCATGACGTCGTCGGCGGCGTTCCTGCCGCATGTCAATCTCGACTGGCGCTTCCTGCCCCATAACGAGATCTATTTCGACATGGCCGAGAACATGCGTCCCTACAGCATCGCGGGCACCGGCGGTGCCAGCGGCGTCGCCTCGCCCTGGGCCGTGTCGGTTCCGACGCCCACGGACGGTTCCACCCCGGCGCAGACCTCGCAGCAGGTGTTCCAGCAATTGCAGAAGACCCTGCGGCCGGAAAAGGACTTCACCTATCTGCTGGGCTATCGCTATTCGTCCCGGCTGGCCGTGATCTCGCTGGACGGCTATCGCTCGGACGATTACCACCGCCTGATCTCCGCCTCGGTCGGGGACCTCAACAATCCCACATCGTCGGTCATCGATACGCAGAAGGCCGGCATGTGGGGCGCGGACGCCACGGCGACCATCACGCCCTATCCGGGCCTGTCGATCTATAACAGCTTCAGCTACAACCACTTCACCTACGGCGCGCATGTGAACGCCTGCCCGACCGAGGGCAATTGCGACCTCTACGGCAAGAAGATGGATGCCTATCCGTCCTTCATGTACAAGACGAACGTAAGCTATACGTGGCATCGGTTCACGGTGCATTTCGACGCGAACTACTATTCCAGCCGTCCGTTCTCGGTCATGAACGACACGCATGTGGCGCCCTACTGGCTGGCCAACAGCGGCGCGCGCTACCGGTTCGGCGACTACAGCGTCTTCAAGAACGTCACGCTCGACTTCAACGTCTACAACCTCTTCAATTCCAAATATATCGCGATGATGGGCGAAAACGGCTTCCCCGTGACCGGGGATTACCAGTCGATGGAGCGCGGCGCGGTCCGCGAGTTCTTCGGCAACGTCAACACGGAGTTCTGAGCAGGCACGATACGGAAAGCGGGCCCGGGCCTGTCAGGGGCGCCTTCCCTCGGGAAGGCGCCCTTTTTCGTGCCATCCTGTTGTCATGACGCAACAGCGGGGGAAATCCCGCCCAAACTGCGACGGAGCATATTGAAACGTTATATCATACGGTTTAAGGGAGACGGACGGGGCCGCCTGGCCCCTGCCCGCCGTTTCCTCCTGCTCTGGACCGATTGCCCCCATGCCCCTTCCCCGCAGCACCCGTTTTGCCCTGTTGAGCCTGCTGTCGTCAGGGATGGCATCCGTGACATTGCCGGCCTGGGCCGGAACGCCGGATGCGCCGGCCCCGGCAGGAACCGGGCCGGCCGACGCCCGGCACACCGCACCCGGGCAGACGCAGGCACGGCCGGCCGCAACGACGGTGACCACCCGTGCGGCACCGGGCCAGCCCTCCGCCTCGGCGCCCGAATCGATCACCGTCACCGCACGGCTGGACCGGGCACGGGCCGCATTGCAGCCTTCGACCGGGGCCACGGTCTACAGCTTCAGCCGCAACGCCATCGAGACCGTGCCGGGCGGCGACAACGCGCCGCTGAACAGCGTGCTGCTGCAGGCCCCCGGCGTGGCGCAGGACAGTTACGGCCAGATCCATGTGCGCGGCGACCATAACGAGGTCCAGTTCCGGCTGGACGGCGTGCAATTGCCCGAAGGGCTGACCGTGTTCGGCCAGACGCTGATGACGCGCTTCGCCGATTCCATGACCATGACGACCGGCGCGCTGCCCAGCGAATACGGGTTCCTGCAGGCGGCGGTGATCGACATCACGACCAAGAACGGCACCACCGATCCGGGGGGCGAGGCCTCGATCTATGGCGGCGCGCGGGACTATTTCTTTCCGTCCCTGCAATATGGCGGACATAGCGGAAAATGGGATTATTTCGCCACCGGGGATTTCGTGCATGACCGGGTGGGGATCGAGAACACCACCTCCAGCTTCAACGCGCTGCACGACCTGACGAACCAGTACCATTTCCTGGGGCACCTGCGCTATACCGCCGACGACGATACGCGCATCAGCCTGATTGCCGGGGTATCGAACGCGGAATACCAGCTTCCGAACAATCCCGGTCAGCAGACGCAGTTTCAGCAGCCGTCCTTCGCCGGCAGCGCACTGGCACAGCAACTGGCCGGCAGCGTCGACAGCGCCAGCCTGGACGAACGCCAGCGCGAGATCACGGATTTCGCCATCCTGTCGCTGCAGAAGGAAATCGGACGGTTCAGCCTGCAAAGTTCGGCTTTCCTGCGCTACAGCAGCCTGGATTATTCGCCCGACATGCTGGGGGACCTGGTCTATAACGGCATCGCGCAGCAGGCGTCGCGGTCGGTGTTCTCGTCAGGGACGCAAAGCGACGTGACCTGGCGGGTGGCGCCCCGGCATACCGTGCGCTTCGGCTACCAGGTGTTCGTCGAACGGAACGTGTCGCAGACGGATTCTCTGGTCTTTCCGCAGACCGGCACCGATGCGGCAGGCAATGCCGTGTTCGGCACGACGCCGGAATCGATCCATCAGGGCAGCGGGCTGACGGGGACCATCTGGGGCCTGTATATCCAGGACGAATGGAAGCCGCTGCGCAACCTGACGGTGAATTACGGGCTGCGGATGGACGGGGTGGACGAATACACCCACCAGCAGCAACTGAGCCCGCGACTGAACCTGGTCTGGACACCGTGGCGCGGAACCACGCTGCATGCCGGATATTCGCGCTATTTCACGCCGCCGCCCTTCGAAGTGGTCAGCGGCGCGTCGGTCGCCGCCTTCAACGGCACCAGCGCGCAGGCGGCAAGTCCGCAGAGCAGCACGGTCAAGGCCGAAAGCGACCATTATTTCGATGCCGGCATCACGCAGCGCCTGCTGCCGGGGTGGCAGGTCTCGTTCGATGCCTATTACAAGCTGGCGCACAACCTGATCGACGAGGGCCAGTTCGGCGCGCCGATCATCCTGTCGGGCTTCAATTACCGGCGCGGACAGGTGAACGGCTATGAACTGGCCACGTCATACGATCGCGGGCCGCTGTCGCTGTACGGCAACATGGCGTGGTCGCGGGCGATCGGAAAGGACATCACCAGCGCGCAGTTCAATTTCTCGCCCGACGACCTGGCCTATATCCAGCATCGCTGGATCTACCTGGACCATGACCAGCGCTGGACGGCGTCGGCAGGGGCGTCGTACAGCTTCTTCCACCGCACCGGCCACCCGACCAGGCTGTCCGCCACCATGGTCTATGGCAGCGGCCTGCGCGCCGACGGCGACGTGCCCAACGGGGTCAAGCTGCCGCAATACGTGACGTTCAACCTGTCGCTGGTCCAGTCGTTCCAGGACCTGTTCCACGTGCCGTTCCTGAAACGCACGCAACTGCGGCTGGACGTCATCAACCTGTTCGACCGGACGTACGAACTGCGCGATGGAACCGGAATCGGCGTGGGCGCGCCGCAATACGGGTTGCGCCGCACGATCCTGACCGGGATTTCGCAGCGGTTCTGACCCCCTGTCCCTGCCGGGCAGCGTGGCGCGTCGCCTTGCCAACAGCGCACGCCCCGGCATAGGACTGGGGCATGATCCGGATTTTCATTGACGCGGACGCCTGCCCTGTTCGCGACGAGACCTATCGCGTGGCGCAGCGTCACGGATTACAGACGTTCGTGGTGTCGAACCGGATGATCGCCATCCCATCTTCCCCCCTGATCGAGCGGATCGTGGTGACGCAAGGGATGGATGTGGCCGATGACTGGATCGCCGAACAGGTGAACGCGCACGACATCGTCATATCCGCCGATATTCCGCTGGCGGCGCGCTGCGTGGCGCGCGGCGCCTGCGTGCTGGACCCGCGCGGGCGCATCCTGGACGAGGACGCGATCGGCATGGCGCTGGCCATGCGCAACCTGATGGAGGACCTGCGCGCGACCGGGGCGATCACGCAAGGCGGGCGCGGCTTTACCCGCGCGGATCGCTCGACATTTCTCTCGGCGCTGGACACGGCCGTGGTGCGGGGGCGGAAGCGGGCGGCACAGGCCAGGTAAGGTCTACACGACCCTTACACTTCGAGCCGGGGCAGCACGTCGGCAATCCCGGGCAGCAATGTCGGCACGCCATCGGCGATCAGGTCCCGCGCGGCCTCGATATCCGGGGTGAAGATCCGGTCGCGGTCATAGAACGGCACCCGCGCGCGCAGGGCCGCCGCCGCGCCGGCCAGCGGGCGGGACGTCTGCAGCGGGGCCAGGAAATCGAGCCCCTGCACGGCCGCCAGATATTCGATGGCGACGATGTCGCGGACATTGGCCACGATGTCGCCCACGCGCCGCGCGGCGAAGGTGGCCATGCTGACATGGTCCTCCTGGTTCGCCGAGGTCGGCAGGCTGTCGATGCTGGCCGGATGGGCCAGGGTCTTGTTTTCCGACGCCAGCGCCGCCGCCGTGACCTGCGCGATCATGAACCCGGAATTGACGCCGCTGTCCCGGACCAGGAAGGGGGGCAGGCCGCTCATCTGCGCATCGACCAGCAGCGCCAGGCGCCGTTCCGCGATGGCCCCGACTTCCGACACCGCAATGGCCATCAGGTCGGCGGCGATGGCCACCGGTTCGGCATGGAAGTTGCCGCCCGACAGCATTTCGTCGGTTTCCGCGAAATGGATCGGGTTGTCGGACACGGCGTTCGCTTCGATCAGCAGGACCGAGGCCGCATGGCGCAGGCTGTCCAGGCAGGCCCCCATGACCTGCGGCTGGCAGCGCAGGCAGTACGGGTCCTGGACGCGTTCGTCATCCTCGCGGTGCGAGGCGCGAATGGCCGAGTCCGCCATCAGCGCGCGATAGAGGGCGGCGCATTCGATCTGTCCCTTCTGCCCGCGCAGGGCGTGCAGGCGCGGGTCGAACGGCGCGTCGGTGCCGCGGGCGGCGTCCAGGGTCAGCGCACCCGTCACCAGCGCCGCCTGGAACACGCGTTCGGCGTCGAACAGGGCGACCAGCGCCAGCGCGGTCGAGGCCTGGGTACCGTTCAGCAGGGCCAGCCCTTCCTTGGGCCCCAGTTCCACCGGCGCCAGGCCCACCGCGCGCAGGGCCTGGTCGCCCGGCAGGACGCGCCCGTCCACCCTGGCCTGCCCCGCGCCGATCAGTACCGCCGTCATGTGCGCCAGCGGCGCCAGGTCGCCGGACGCGCCCACCGATCCCTTCTGCGGAATGACGGGCAGCACGCCGCGATTGCCCATCTCCAGCAGCAGGTCCACGATTTCGGGCCGCACGCCGGAATGGCCGCGCGCCAGGCCGTTGGCCTTCAGCAGCAGGATCAGCCGCACCGTGCGGTCGTCCATCGGCGCGCCGATCCCGGCGGCGTGGCTGAGAACCAGGTTGCGTTGCAGGTCGCGCAGGTTGGCGTCGGCGATGCGCGTCCGCGCCAGCTTGCCGAAACCGGTATTGACGCCATAGACCGGCCTGCCGTCGGCCACGATCCGGTCGACCGAGCGCGCGGCCTGCGCCAGGGTGTCACGCACCCCCGCCGCCAGCGTGACTGACGGCGCGGAGAACGCGAGCCGCCGCAGATCCGCGAGGGAGAGCGTACCCGGGGTCAGGATCAGGGAGTCGGTCATCACGGGGGGGCTTGCCTGTACTTGTATAGACATTGGTCGATAGCGACAGCGATCCGCTCTTGTCAAATCCCCTGGCAAGGGATGCAATGGGCCACTGCGCCACGGGCGCCATGCTTTCGCATACTGCAACGCTCGGTTTCGCAACGCGGGCAGGACAGCGGGCGGACGGCGCGAGACAATGCCGCATAGTCAGAAACAGAAACAGGGCGGGACGATGGACCAGGACGTGGCGTATGGGAAACAGGTATCGGCCGGGACGCGGGATCTGCGGACCATCGATTGCAATCCCGATTTCTGGTACCCGGTGGCCTGGTCGCGCGAACTGAAGGTCGGCAAGACCATCGGCACGCGCTATGCCGGCCAGCCGATCGCCCTGGTCCGCCCGGTGGAAGGCGGCGTCTTCGCGCTGGAAGACCGCTGCGCGCACCGCCAGGTGCCGCTGAGCAAGGGCGTGGTCAAGGGCCAGGCGGTCCAGTGCTGCTATCATGGCTGGGCGTACGGCCGGTCCGGCCGCTGCATCGACGTGCCGTATCTGGGCAAGGGCAAGCTGCCGAACGGCGTGCGCACCTATCCCTGCCGCGAGGAAGGCGGGCTGATCTTCATCTTCCCCGGCGACCCCGCGCTGGCGGATTCCGTGCCGTTTCCGAAGTTGGCGCAGGTGGCCAATCCGGCCTTCAAGACGCGGCAGTTCGGTCCGCGCGTGAAATGCCATTACACGTTCATGCATGAGAACCTGATGGACATGAACCATCAGTTCCTGCATCGCCGCCAGATGGGGCAGATCCGCTCGCGGCTGCTGGGCCAGGACCGGGGCGAGGATTTCGTCGAGGCGCGCTACAGCTTCGCCCGCACGGGGACCCACCAGCCGCTGGCCGAGGCGCTGATCTTCGGCCGCCATCGCGACCTGGAGGGCCGCGAACAGCCGGTCGAGGAAGTGGTCACGATCCGGACGGAATATCCGTACCAGACGCTGACCATCGTCGACAAGGACGGCGACATGATCATGTCGCTGTGGGCGGCCTACGTGCCGCAGAGCGCCGACCAGCGCGAAAGCCGGGCCTTCGGCCTGCTGTCCGTGCTGCGGCCCAAGATTCCGTTCCTGATCGACGTGATCTGGCCGGTGCTGGGCGGATTCACCAACCGGATCTTCGAGGAAGACCGCGAGATCGTCGAGATGGAGCAGCAGGCCTGGGACGCCCAGGGCGGCGACTGGAACGTGGAGGTGTTTCCGGTGGTCAACCATCTGCGCGCCCTGCTGGCCCGCTGCGGCGACCAGACGGTGAAATGAGTTCTCCCTGTTCTGCAGAAAACGCGGAACAGGGAAAACCGCCTCATTCGGTCACCAGGACATCCAGCGGCATCCCGCCGGCCAGCGTGGCCAGTTCGCGCACGGCGGCGGTGTCGAAGGTCCGGCCCGGGCGCAGCAGCGAGCGCCACGGGCCGGAAGGGGCGTCGCCCCAGTCCAGCGCCGTGCCGCGCCAGGTACCCGGCGGACAGGACAGGTCGGCCGGACTGGGCGTCAGGCCCAGGGTCAGCCGGGGGACGAGGACCAGCATCGCCCGGTGATCCAGCGTCCGGGCGAAGGCGACCAGATTCCGCCGGCGGCCGCCGGTCACCCGGACGGGCCGATAGGCGCCCTCGATGAACAGGGCGGGGTCGCTGGCCCTGAAACGCAGCACCGCGCCGATCAGGGCCTGTTTCACGCGGCCGTCGCGCCAGAGCGGGGCAAGCGACGCGCAATCCGCCTCGCCCGCCGTCACCGCTGCCAGCGCCCGGGTGCGGGCATCGAAATCGACCGGGCGGCGATTGTCGGGGTCGACCAGGCTGAGATCCCAGAACTCGCACCCCTGATACAGGTCGGGCATGCCGGGGCCGGTCAGGCGCAGGGCCGTCTGGGCCAGCCCGTTCAACGCCCCTGCGGGCGCGATCCGGCCGATGAACCCGTCCAGCATCGGCAGGAAGGCGTTCGACGGATCGGGGGACAGGATGGCGTCGAGGAAGGTACGGCACGCATCCTCATACGCCGTGTCGGGGTCGGTCCAGCTTGTGTGGCGCTTGGCCTCGCGCAGGGCCTTGAGCTGCCAGGCGGCCATGCGGTCGCGGAAATCGGCCGCTTCCTTGCCGTGCGGCGGCGCATCGGTCATCGGCCAGGCGCCGATCAGCGCCTGGTACAGGATCAGTTCGTCCGCCCGGTCGGGCGCGCCGGCCCCCGATATGGAAGCGCGCAGGGGGGCGTTATGGGCGCTCCATCCCGTCGCGATGCGCGCCCATTCCCGCCCGCATTCCGACAGGACGGCCAGGCGGGCGCGGGCATCCTCGCCGCGCTTGTGGTCGTGGGTGGCCGTCGCCAGCATCGCCCGGGGCCAGTCCCGCCGCCGCACGGTGTTGGCGGCGTGGAAGGCGGCGACGGTTCCCGCGAAGTGGCCCGGATGGGTGCCGACATCATTGCGCGAGAGCAGGCGGCCATAGCGATAGAAGGACGTGTCCTCGACCGCCTTGGCGGCCAGGGGGGCGGTCAGGTGTTCGAAACACGTGATCGCCTCGCCCGCCGCCGGCCGGCCGGCGGCGCCGAACTGCCGTTCCAGCCACGCCAGCACCGGCATCTGCGACGGCGCCAGCCCCGCCCGCGCCGCCCGGCAGGAATCGTGCAGGACGCGATTGCCCGTGCCGGCCGGGGGCGGCCCGTCGGCGGCATAGGAACGATAGACGGGAAATTCCGCCAGGATGCGCCGCAGGACCCGCGCCAGCGCGGCGGGCGTGAAATCGCATGCCGCCGGGTCGCGCCGAGCCAGCCCGGCCAGCACATGGACCAGCCGCGCCAGGTCGGCACCCAGCGCGTGGTCCAGGATCATGCCGCGCGCCGCCCGCTGTTCGGCATCGAACGAGGTCGCCCCCCCCGCGCCCCAGACCCACAGGTCGTCCAGCGCGCCCTCGCCCCGCTGGTCGTGCAGCAGCAGGTCCACCTGTTCCAGGAAGTCATAGCCCGTGGTGCCGTCCACGCCCCAGCCGGCGGGCAGGGTTTCGCCGGCGGCCAGGATCTTTTCCACGTAGAGCGCGGGTCCTGGCGGCAGACCGGCCGGCCGCTGGGCCTCCACCGTCGCCAGGGCGTGACGCAGCCGCGCGCAATAGGCACCGGGGCGGGCCAGCCCGTCGATATGATCGACACGCATGCCGTCGATCAGCCCCTGCGCATACAGCGCGATGACCGTGCCATGCACCGCGTCGAACACATCGGGATGTTCGACGCATACGCCCGCCAGGCCGGTGATGTCGAAGAACCGGCGCCAGTTGATGATGTCGCCCGCCGTGCGCCACCACGCCAGTCGATAATGCTGCCGGTCCAGCAGGGCGTGCAGCCGGGCGCGTCCCGCCCCGGTAGCGGGGACGAAGCGCGCCAGCGCGCGGTCGATGGCGGTGGCGCCTTCGGGCGTGCGCGCCCAGTCCGCCAGGACGTGCAGCCAGGCCGCCGCGGCATCGGGCGGGGCGCCGCGCAGCATGTCCAGCACGCCGGCGACCGGGGGCGGCACGTCGTCCGCATCGAACAGGTCGGGGTAGTGGCTGGGACAGATCGGGAAGCAGTGCTCGTAATGCCAGCAGGCGAAGCGCCCGTCCTGCGCGTCATGGCGCAGGACCAGTTCGCCCTTGGCCAGGCAGTCACCGTACGGCGCGGCCAGGAAGGGCACCAGCACGCGGTCGCGCAGCGTCTCGTCCGGCGGGGTCCAGTCGATGTCGAACATGTGCGCGTGCCGGCTGGCGCGGCCCCAGGCCAGCACATCCTCCCACCACGCATTGCCGCTGCCGCCCACCGCCATGTGGTTGGGCACGATGTCCAGGATCAGCCCCATGCCGCGCGCGCGCAGCCGCGCCACCAGGCGGACCAGCGCGTCGTACCCGCCGAGTTCGGGATTCACCCGGCCGAAATCGAGCGTGTCATAGCCATGGGTGGACCCCGGCCGGGCAGCCAGAAGCGGCGAGGCGTAGATATGGCTGATGCCCAGGTCGGCGAAATAATCGACCCGCGCCGCCGCGTCATCCAGGGTGAAACCGGCATGGAACTGCAGGCGGACGGTCGCGCGCGGGCCCAACATGGCAGGATCCGTCGTCATGGGGTGGAGGGTGTACGCCGGGCGTCGCGCAGCAGGGCCAGCCGGCGGGCGGCATCCGGCTGGGCCAGCAGGTCCCGCCCGGCGGGATAGCGGCGCTGCCAGTTGGGGTGGCCCGAGATCGTACCCGGCAGGTTGGGCTGCTCGGGCAGGCCCAGCACGTCTTCCAGCGGCAGGATCGCCAGGGGGGACGCCGTGGCGCCGACGAAGCCCACCGCCGCGTCGGCCACCAGGGCCGCGCCGTCCGGGGTCGGCGGGGGCACCGGCGCGTCGGACGGGGCGCCTTGTGGAGCACGCAGCGCGTCCCACAGGGCGGCACGGTCATGGTCGCGCGCCGCCAGCGCGTCCTCGGCCTTCGTGCCCTTCGGCAATTGCCGCAGGGTCTTGCGCCAGCCGATATCCCTGCCCTGCCACCAGCCGGCCACGGTGGGCAGGTCGTGGGTCGTCGTCATGGCCACGGCGTTGCGCCCCCACTTGTCCGGCGGCAGGAACGCGCCGTCCGGCCCGCGTTCGAACCACAGCACGTTCATGCCCATGATCGCGCGCCGCGCCGCCTGGCCGCGAAACCCCGGCGAGACGGTGCCCAGATCCTCGCCGATCACCACCGAACCGTGCCGGCGCGATTCCAGCGCCACCAGACGCATCAGGTCCTGGCGCGGAAAGGACAGGTACGCGCCATCCGTGGCCGAGGCACCATCCGGGATGATCCACAGCCGCTCCAGGCCCATCACGTGGTCGATCCGCACTCCGCCGCCGCGCTGCGCATCCGCGCCGCGTGCGTCCGCGCCACCCTGGCGCGCCATGGCGGCGCGCAGCGTGTCGATGAAGGCGCGATAACCGTGCGCGTGCAGCCCGGCGGGGGAAAAGGTGGTCAGGCCCCAGTTCTGCCCCAGCGGGCCCAGCGGGTCCGGCGGGGCGCCCACCGAAGCGCCGATCAGGAAATCGTCCTGGTTCGTCCAGCACTGGCTGCCGGCGGGGTCGGTCCCGATCGCCAGGTCGGCGATCAGGCCGATCTTCATCCCGGCCTTGCCCGCGGCCTTGTCCGCGCGGTCCAGGCTGCGCGCCGCCAGCCATTGCAGGAAAAGGTGGAATCCGACCTCGTTCTGGCGTTCGTCGGCGAAGCGGGCGACCTCGGGACTGTCGGGATTGCGGATCGCGGTGGGCCACATGCGCCAGTTGCCGCCGCGCGGCCCACGGCCAAGCTGATGGGCATGCAGCGCCTCGAACACCGCATGGCAGTGCAGCGCGCGCCCCTGGGCGGCGACGAAGGCCATCATTTCCGCCGGCGGCGCGGCACGGATGCAATCGTCATACAGGCCGCGCAGCATCTGCATCCGCAACGCCGCCGCATGGGGCCAGTCGATCAGCGGCGCGTTTTCCAGCGCCAGCAGCGCCGAGGGGGCAATGCGCAGCCGGCGCTGGACCTGCCCGATTTCGTGGGCCCGGAACCAGCAGCGCATGTCCGCCAGCAGCACGTTCAGGAACAGCCGGCTGGACGGCGAATAGGGGCTGTATTGCGTGGGCCGGGCAGCGAACATGGCGTGGACCGGGCTGATCGCCAGCGCATCGGCACCGACCGCGGCCGCCTGCGTCGCCAGGTCGGCCAATGCGCCGAAATGGCCGATCCCGCCGTCATGCGGCGCGTGCAGGCCGTAGATCTGCGCCGCCAGGCCCCATGCCCGCCCGTCCTGCATCGCCTCGGCCACCGTGTGGCAGCAGGACGGCGCGATGGCGAGCACGGCGCGCACGCCCCCGATATCCAGCACATGGTAGCCGACCTGGTGGACAGGCGGCAGCGTCAGGTGGCCGTCCCGCGCGCGGGTGGCGCGGCCGGTGACGATCGTCCCGTCCTCGCACTCCAGGTGGAAGGACGGATGGTCCGCCCGGGACGCCAGCGTCAGGGGCGTCCGGATGCCGGCCTGGCCCACCACCATCGGCGGCAGGCCGGCCCGGATGGCGGGACCGCCCTCCAGCACGCGCAGCAGGCTGCGCAGGCTGTCGACGCCGACGCGGTGCAGCGTGCCGCCGGTATCCCGCCACGATGTCGCCAGCCCCGCCCGGCGCGCCCGGGTACGAAGCGATCGGTCATCCATGGGCGACCTCAAGAAGGCGGACGGTCACGCTGTACGGGTCGAGATCGCGCTGGGGCGGCGCCGGCGTGGCGGGCGAACCATCGGCGGGCGAACCGTCGAACAGCACGGTGCCGGCGACCCAGTCCGGCAGGGGCACCACGCCCTCGCCCAGATTGAGCGCGATCGCCAGCACCGCGCCGTCGCCCATGCGCCAGCGCGCCGCCACGGCGGCGGGGCCGATCGGCTGCGCGCCCAGCCCCCGCGCGCCGCGCAGGCGCGGTACGACATGGTGCCGCCGCAGCCGCAGCAGGGTCGCGAACAGGTCCTGCCAGCCGCGTCCGGCGGGTCCGGCGGCCTCGCGCGCGTTCGGGACCGAGGCGGCGAAGGTTTCGGGCTGGTTGGGATCGGGAATCTGTTCCCGCCGCGCGGGATCGCTGAAATGGGCGAAGGCGGCGAATTCGCGGCGGCGGCCATCGCGCACGATCTGCCCCAGATGGGGCGAATGGCTGGTGAAGAACAGGAACGGCCGGCGCGACCCCCATTCCTCGCCCATGAACAGCAGCGGAATCTGCGGCGACAGCAGCAGCAGGCCATAGGCCGCGCGCAGGGCACGCGGATCGGCCAGGACCGTCAGCCGGTCGCCCAGCGCGCGATTGCCGATCTGGTCGTGATTCTGCAGGAACAGGATGAAGGCGCTGGGCGGCAGGCTGCCCGACGGCATGCCGCGCGGCCGCTTGAGCGTGGGAAACACCTCGCCCTGGAACGCGAAGCCCTGGCCGAGAACCCGTGCCAGATGGGCGGTCGGGTCGTCGGAAAAATTCCTGTAATATCCTTCATCCTCACCGGTCAGCAGAACATGCAGCGCGTTATGGCCGTCATCGTTCCATTGCGCGTCGAAGCCCGACTGCAGCAGGCCGGCATCGTTGTTTTCGTTTTCCAGGATCAGATGGACGTGCCGCCCGGCTTCGGTGCGGGCACGGACCCGCGCCGCCAGCTCGACCAGCCAGTCACGGTCGGCAATGGCGTGCACCGCGTCCAGACGCAGACCGTCGAACCGGTATTCCATCAGCCAGTACAAGGCATTTTCGGTGAAGTAGGTGCGCACCGCCGGCTGGCGGAAATCGATGGCCTCGCCCCAGGGCGTGGGCCGGTCGGACCGGAAGAACGGGGCCGCGTAGGCCGACAGGAAATTACCGTCCGGTCCGAAATGATTATAGACCACATCGAGGAAGACCATCATCCCCAGCCCATGGGCGTGGTCGATCAGCGCCTTCAGGTCCTCCGGCGTGCCGTAGGACGATTCCGGGGCGTAGGGCAGCACGCCGTCATACCCCCAGTTCCGCCCGCCGGGAAATTCCGACAGCGGCATCAACTGGACGGCGGTGATGCCGAGCGCCGCCAGTTGCGACAGCCGGGCGCGCACGCCCTGGAACCCGCCGGCGATGCCGACATGGATTTCGTAGATGACCGTCCGTTCCCACGGCATGCCGCACCAGTCGTTGACCGTCCAGGCATAGGCGCGGGGATCGACTACCATGCTGGGGCCGAACACGTCATCCGGCTGCGCGCGCGAGGCGGGATCGGCCACCGCGAGGTCGGGCCGCACGCGATAGCGGTAGCGCGCGCCCGCGCCGCACGGAGCGACGATTTCAAACGCGCCATCGGGCTGGCGAGTCATGGCGATCGGCGCCGCACCCTCGATTTCCAGGTCGACCGTGTCGCACGATGGCGCCCACAGGCGGAAACGCGTCTGGTGCGGCGTGATCATCGTGGCGCCGAACGTGCAGGCAAAGGCGTGGGTCGTGCGCATGGGCGGGTCCCTTCATCTGTCCGATCGCGGGGTGAAGGCCAGCAGGACGACGCTATGGGCGGGAACCGTCCAGTGCATCGCGGCTTCCGCCCCCCCGCCGGGCTGTCCCGGGCCGGTCGTGGCCGAGGGATTGGCACTGTCCAGCAGCAGGGCCCAGCTGCCCGCGACCGGCGGCAGGGTGCAGTCCGCGTCCTCGCCCCCCGGGTTCATCAGCAGATAGGTGGTGTCGGTGCCGTTCCAGGTATCGGCGCAGGACCGCAGCACGCCCAGGACGCGGCCATGGTCGTCGTTCCAGGCGTCCTGCGTCATCGGCACGCCGTCGGGGCCGTACCAGGCGAGGTCGGTCAGGCCGGGCTGGCTTTCGCGACGGCCATACAGGTAGGTGCGCCAGCGCACCGAGGGATAGGCCCGGCGCAGGGCGGCCAGCCGCGCCACGTACGCGACCAGCGAGCGTCCGGCCTGGCTGTCGGCCAGGGACCAGTCCAGCCAGGCGGTCGCGTTGTCCTGGCAGTAGGCATTGTTGTTGCCGTCCTGCGTCTGGCACGAATTCGTCGCCGGCCAGCAGCATCGGCGTCCCCTGCGACAGGAACAGCGTGGCCAGCATGGCGCCACGCACCCGGTCGCGCACGGCGAGGATGCCGGATCGTCGGTCGGGCCCTCGACCCCCCAGCCGGAGCTGTAATTATCGGAATGGCCGTCCTGTCCGCCTTCGCCGTTCGCCTCGTTATGGCGTTCGGCATAGCTGACGACGTCCGTCAGGGTGAAGCCGTCATGCGACGTCACGAAATTCAGCGAGGCCCAGGGCCGCCGCCCGCGCCGGTCGAAGATATCGCCCGAGCCGCTGAGTCGCGCCGCCATGTCGCCGCGCTGCAGCGAATCACCGCGCCAGAACCGCCGCACCGTGTCGCGGAACCGGTCGTTCCATTCGGCGAAACCCGGCGGATGGTTGCCCAGCTGATAGCCGCCCGGCCCCGGGTCCCAGGGTTCGGCGATCAGTTTCAGCTTCGACAGGACCGGGTCCTGGCGCAGCACGTCGAAGAAGCCGCAGGCCTGGTCGAAGCCATAGCTTTCGCGCCCCAGGGTGGAACACAGGTCGAAGCGGAAGCCGTCGACATGGAAATCGACCGCCCAGTGCCGCAGCGAATCCATGACCATCTGCAAGACCCTGGGATGGGACAGGTTCAGCGTGTTGCCGCAGCCGGTATCGTTGATCAGGTGCCGCTCGTCCTCGGGCACCAGACGGTAATAGACGGCGTTGTCCAGGCCGCGATAGCACAGGGTGGGACCCAGTTCGTTGCCTTCGCACGTATGATTGTAGACGACGTCCAGCACCACTTCGATCCCCGCCGCGTGCAGGCGGCGGATGGCGGTGCGGACCTCGTGCGGCGAGCCTTCGGCCAGGTAGCCGGCATGGGGCGCGAAGAAGGCCAGCGTATTGTAGCCCCAGTAGTTCGTCAGGCCCCTCTCCAGCAGGAACCGGTCCTTGACGAAGGCGTGGACGGGCATCAGTTCCAGCGTGGTGATGCCCAGGCGCAGCAGATGGTCGATCAGTTGCGGGTCGGCCAGGGCGCGGAAGGTACCGCGTTCGACCGGGGTCAGTTCGCTGCGGCGCATCGACAGCCCGCGCAGGTGGGCTTCCATGATCACGGTGCGGTCCCACGGCACGCGCGGCAGCCGGTCGTCGCCCCAGTTGAAGGCGTCGTTGGTCACGACGCTTTTCGGCATGGCGGGGGCACTGTCGCGCCGGTCGATCGACAGGTCGCCGCGCGGCGAGCTGATGCGGTAGCCGAACAGCGAATCCGACCAGCTCAGTTGCCCGTGCAGCGCGCGGGCATAGGGATCGACCAGCAGCTTGTGCGGATTGAAGCGATGACCGCGCAGCGGTTCGTACGGACCATAGGCGCGATAGCCGTACAACAGTCCGGGCCGCGCGTCGGGCAGGTAGCCGTGCCAGACTTCATCGGTGCGTTCGGGCAGTTCGAACCGCGCGATTTCCCGCCGGCCCGAGGGATCGAAGATGCACAGGTCGATCCGCAGCGCGTTGGCGGAGAAGACCGCGAAATTGACGCCCAGCCCGTCCCAGCTCGCACCCAGCGGCGTGTCCGCCCCCGGCATCAGCCGGGTGGGGAAGCGCATCATGCCCAGCCCCCGCCAAAGGATTCGGGCGAGAGGTACAGCACCGCCAGGGGCGGCAGGACCAGCACGCAGGACTGGTCGTAGCCATGCGACGGCTCGGGCAGGGCCTGCGCGCCGCCGCCGTTGCCCATGCCCGAACCCGCGTACTCTCCGGCATCGGTATTCAGCAGTTCGCGCCAGTATCCGCCGCACGGCACGCCGACGCGATATAGCGGGCGGGGTATCGGCGTCATGTTGCACACCACCAGCACCGGGGCGACGCCCGGTGCCATGCGCAGCCAGGCGAAGACGGCGTTGTCGCTGTCGTCGCCGATCACCCAGGCGAAGCCGTCGGGCGTGCAGTCGGCACGATGCAGGGCGGGATAGGCGGCATACAGCCGGTTGACGTCGCGGACCAGGGTCTGCACCCCCTGGACCAGCGGCTGCGCCAGACCGTACCAGGCCAGTTCGCCATCGGCATGCCATTCGTGCGGCTGGGCCAGTTCGCCGCCCATGAACAGCAGCTTCTTGCCCGGATGGGCCCACATGAAGGCGAAATAGGCGCGCAGACCGGCATGCTTGCGCCATTCGTCACCGGGCATGCGCGCGATCAGCGAGCCCTTGCCGTGCACGACCTCGTCATGCGACAGGGGCAGCACGAATCGTTCCGAAAAAGCGTAGTGCAGGCCGAACATGATTTCGGAATGGTGATAGCGCCGCCAGATCGGGTCGCGCGACATGTAGGCCAGCGTGTCGTGCATCCAGCCCATGTTCCATTTGTAGGAAAAGCCCAGCCCGCCATCGACGACCGGCTGGCTGACGCCGGGCCAGGCCGTCGATTCCTCCGCCATCATGACCGCCGAGGGGCAGAGTTCCGCGATCGTGGTGTTCAGGCCGCGAAGGAACGCGATCGCTTCCAGGTTTTCGCGCCCGCCATGGATGTTCGAGATCCATTCCCCCTCGCGCCGGCTGTAGTCGCGATAGAGCATCGAGGCCACGGCATCGACCCGCAGCCCGTCGATATGATAGCGCCGCAGCCACATCAGGGCGCTGCCGATCAGGAAACCGCGGATTTCGTGCCGGCCGAAATTGTAGATCAGCGTGTTCCAGTCGGGATGGAATCCTTCACGCCGATCCTGGTGCTCGTACAGGAAAGACCCATCGAACAGGGCCAGGCCATGCGCGTCGGAGGGAAAATGCGCCGGCACCCAGTCCAGGATCACCCCCAGCCCCGCATTGTGGCAGGCATTCACGAACGAGGCGAACTGCCGGGGCGAGCCGAAGCGCGCCGAGGGCGCGTACAGCCCCAGCGTCTGGTACCCCCAGGACCCGTCGAAGGGATGTTCCATGATGGGCATCAGCTCGATATGGCTGAACCCCATTTCCACCACGTAGGGGATCAGTTCCCGCTCCAGCCGGTCCCAGTGCATGATGCCCTGCGGGTCGCCCTCCGGACGGCGCCATGACGCGGCATGGACTTCGTAGATCGACAGCGGGGCGGTGATGCCTTGCCGGTCCTGGCGGTTTTCCATCCAGGCGGCGTCGGTCCATTCGAACGGCGTGGGATCGGCCACGACCGAGGCCGTGGCGGGCGGCTGTTCCGCCGCCAGCGCCATCGGGTCGGCCTTGGGCGGCAGCAGGCGGCGTTCGGCATCCAGGATTTCATACTTGTAGCGCTCGCCGGGGCCGATGCCGGGAATGAACAGTTCCCAGATCCCGGCGGCATGGCGCAGGCGCATCGGATGGCGGCGGCCGTCCCACACATTGAAGTCGCCGATCACCGAGACGCGGAAGGCATTGGGCGCCCAGACCGCGAAACGCACCCCGGCCACGCCGTCCACGGTCATGGCCTGCGCGCCCATCACGCGATCCAGGTCGCGATGCAGGCCCTGGGTGAACAGATGCAGGTCCAGATCGCCCAGCAGCAGCCCGAAGGAATACGGATCGTCGATCTCCTCCCACCCGTCGGCCCAGCCGATCTTCAGCCGGTAGCGCGCCCCGGCGGGGACGGTGCCGACATACAGGCCCCGGTCGTCGACCAGGCGCATGGGGCGTTCGGCCGGGCCCGAGCGCGGGCGCTGCACCACCAGCCGCACCCCCCGCGCGTCGGGGCAGAAGGCGCGGACGATGTCCACGCGGCCATGCGGGTGCCGCCCCAGGATGGAGAACGGATCGGGACAGGTTCCGGCAAGCAGGTCTTCGGTCCCCGATGGAAGGGTGTAGGTACAGTCGTTCCGGGCAGCATTCATATGACGGGATTCCGGCGGGCAGGCATGGGACGGCACAGGGAGACGGCAGGCGGGAACGACACGGCGTCAGTCAGGCGGGCGGGACGGACAGGACCCGCCGCCCCGCGCCGTCAGTGCGGGCGGGCAAGCAGATCGTTGGCACGGACGCGCGCGCGGCGGGCGATGGGGGCGGGCAGCCGCCCTGCCCGTCCGGGCGCGCCCGTGGGACCCTGCATGCGGGGTCGGTGACCCAGCGTGCGCCGCCGCGGACTGACGAAATCCTGGTCCGGATCGGCCAGCGTGGCGTCATTGCGGCCCAGCACGCGGCGGAACAATTGCGCGTATTCATGCGCCTTGTGCCCCCAGGAGACATCGTACCGCGCACCGTTGCGCTGCAGGCTGGCCCAGTAGGGCGGATGGCGGAACAGCATGGCGCCGCGCCGGATCGCACCCACCAGGGTGTCGGCATCGGTCGGCCCGAACAGCAGGCCGGTCGCGACGTCGCTGGTCATGGCCGCCGTGTTGGCGTCGATGATGGTGTCGGCCAGGCCGCCGACCCGCGCCGCGATGGGGACGCAGCCATAGCGGACCGCGCAGAGCTGCGTCAGGCCGCACGGTTCGAAGCGCGACGGGATCAGCAGGCTGTCGGCCGAGGCCTGGATGCGGTGGCCCAGCGGCTCGCTATACCCGATATGGCACGCCATACGGTCCGGGAAACGGCGCGACAGCCGGGCGAAAGCCTGTTCCATGGCCGCGTCGCCGCTGCCGACGACGACGATCTGCGTCCGGTCGTCAAGGACGCGCGGCACCACCTCGGCCAGGATATCCACCCCCTTCTGCCCCGTCATGCGGCTGACCAGGCCCAGCAGGAACACGTCCGGGTCCTGGCGCAGGCCGAATTCGGCCTGGAAGGCGCGCTTGTTGGGGTGGCGGCCGCGTATGTCGCCCACCTGGTAGGGAAACAGCACGGCGGGATCGGTCGCCGGGTTCCAGTCGGTCGTGTCGATCCCGTTCAGGATTCCGATCAGCCGGTCCGACCGCGTCCGCAGCAGTCCCTCCAGCCCCATGCCCCATTCGGGGCTCTGGATTTCCCGGGCATAGGTCGGCGAGACGGTGGTGATCCAGGTCGCGAAATACAGGCCGGCCTTCAGGAAGCCGATATCGCCATGATATTCCACGCCCTCCATCGCAAACGCATGCGGCGGCAGGCCGAACTGTTCCAGGTCCCTGGCGGGAAAGCGTCCCTGGAAGGCGAGGTTGTGGATGGTATGCACCACCGGCGCGGCGGGCAGGCCGTCATAATGCAGATAGGCCGCCGTCAGCCCCGACTGCCAGTCATGGGCCAGCACCAGGTCCGGACAGAAGGCCGCGACCTGGCCCTGCGCGATCGTGGCCGCCACGCGCGACAAGGTTGCAAACCGCACGCCGTTGTCGGGCCAGTCCACCCCCTCGGGGGCAAGGTATGGATTGCCCTTGCGCCGGAACAGGGTCGGACAGTCGATGACCAGCAGATGATGCCCGGCGGCATGGCCCTCCAGCACCGACACCGTGACCCCCGGCAGGGGCGTGAGTTCCGCCACCCGGACCGGGCCTTCCAGCGCGTCCAGCACCGCAGGGTAGCCGGGCAGCAGCGTCGTCACGGCGATGCCCTCGGCGCGCAGCGCGACAGGCAACGATCCGACCACATCACCAAGCCCCCCCGTCTTGACGAACGGAAACATTTCCGAAGCGACGGAAAGCACCCGGATCAAACCGGGAGGCGCCTGATGGTGACGATCCATTCTTCCTGGCCTTCATGATCGGGGAGAGCAACGGGGCGCGAACCTTTGCCGGATTCAGCCACTGTAGGGCTCTAACGACGCGGACCGGCCGGCGGCACAGGACTCACATGAAAGTGATGGCAACGAAACAACCCCGTTCGTTCCATCAATATTTCGAATTCCCGCCTTTGGCGCCGTGTTGCGCGGCAGCGCCATTGGTTTCCACTTCGGAACAAGAATTCCGCACCGCGCCCGCCCCGATGCGCCAGTGCGGCATGCGGGCTATCGCGCCAGGACGCAGATCGTGCGGCTTATTCCCGCCACGGTCCGGGACCGACGTTCAGATAGCGTTCGACCAGCGCCACGTTGCGCATGTTGGCCTTGAACACCGTATCGAACGCATCCCCGGCCAGCGGCACGGTATCCACCAGGGTTTCCAGCGCCACGTTCACAATCATGCGCATCAGCAGCACCCGCGGCACGCCCATCCGCCACGCCTGCCAGACGATGGACAGCGAAACCATCCCCAGCACCAGGCTGCCCGCAGCGGGGAACAGTCCGACCAGCGAGGCCGCGCCAAGGCGAAAGCGCGTGCCCGGCACGCGCACGGCGGCATCGAGCAGCCACGCCAGACGCCGGATGCGCCGCAGGCGACGCATGACCTCGTCGGTCACGGGCGGAAGGATATCTCCGAGGAAAGGTCCTGCATACATGGCAATGCATATGGTCCGGACGGTGCCCGGTTCAACGGGGCGGCCCCTATGTCAGGCCGAGGGATTTCAATTTGCGATACAGCGTGGCGCGGCTGATTCCCAGGCTGCGCGCCGCCGCGCTGGCATTGCCCAGCGACATTGCCAGGGCGGAGCGGAGGACATGCTCCTCGGCCTTCTGGAAGCTGATCTCGCTGCTGGATTCCAGCTTGGTCAGAAGGTTGGGATGTTTCTGGATCATGTCGTCGGTCCAGCCCGCAAGACTGCGCGCGGCATGGGTCGCACCGGTGATCTGCCCGTCATCATTGATGGAGACCAGCGGCGCCGAACACCCTTCGTCAGGACCGAGGGTCAGCACCCGCTGGCCCACATAGCGTTCCCGGAACAGCCGTTCCTCGATCCGGCGTGCCGATTGCAGCAGCGTTTCCAGCACCAGGGACGCCACGGGGCGTGTCGAATCTCCGCTGAGGGCCGCGAGGTTGATCGCCCCCGCGACGCGCCCCTGTGAATCGAAAATCGGCGCGGCATAGCTGGCCAGGAGCGAGAAGCAGAAACGCCAGTGCTCGCCCTCGCCCAGGAAGATGGGGCAGCCGTCCCGGACGGACGTGCCGATGCCGTTGGTTCCCGCCACGCGCTCGTCCCACATCGCGCCCTCGCGCAACTGCAGCCGCCGGCAGGTGAGCAGGTGCGTTTCATCGACGCTGCGCGCCAGGATCGTGGCATCGGAATCGGCCAGGAGCACCATCAGGTTCAGCCCCTGCACCAGGGTGAACAGCCGGCGCATCTCGGGGACCGCCATCTTCAGCAGGGTCGCGGAACGGCCGCTGATATGGCGGAACTCCGCGCCGGAGAGGATTTCCGCCCGCCATCCCTGGGCCGGGTCAAGCTGATACGATCCCGCGCACCGTTGCCAGGATTTCGCGACCTCGCCGGTGCCGGCCCCCGCGGGGGGACGGCACGACAGATGGGCACCGGAATCCTTGCCGCAAGCCGACCTCATGTCCCATCACCGTTCGCGCGTCGTTTCACCGGCGTTCCGCTTCCCCGCCCCCCTGCCGGCCCGGAGAGGCCTGTCACCCATACAGCATCAATCCTGCCGCCGTGCGCGGGGTCCGTCTTTTGTCATATTTTCTAACGCGCTTACCAGAGATAAACGAACTTGACGTAATAGGCGTTGCTTTCCGGGGTATTGCGGCCCTCGACCGAGTGCTGGTAGCGCGTCGTGAAGGACAGGTGCTGCGAGATGTTGAACATCAGCCCCGGGCCCATGGCCACTTCGCGGCTGTTCGAATCATCGAGGTCCCTGCCGGCGGTGTGGTCGTAGGTCCCCGTCACGTTCTGCCAGTCGAACGCGAAGAACGGTTCGATCAGCTTCGTGGCTTTCCAACTGAAGCGCAGGTTGGTGTAGAAGACGACACCGGGGTCGTAGCTGTGCTGGCCCTTTACATGCCTGGTCGATCCGGTGACCGTCCCGGCGTCGCCGTCGAAGCTGAAATGCTTCCATTCATAATCGAATATGAAGCTTGAGATATTCGACCAGTATTCGGGCGATGTCGCGGTCCTGGTGCCCAGGGGCGTCTGCATGAAGGTCTGGAAGCCGAACGTGCTGTGGGCGTTCGGCTTGAACCAGGCGGCGGGGCCGACGATGGTGGGGCCGAGCCCGCCGGAACTGGTGCCGTTCGCCAGCGTGTAGCTTTCGCCCTGGATCAGTTCGAACGCGAAGCCGACATGCGGGATCGCCTCGAAACTGCGGAAATGGACGTATTTCGTCAGGCCGGACCAGGTATGGCTGCCCCCCTCGGCCCGGCGCTGGCCGAGGCTGTTATAGGTGCTTCCCGCGGCGTTGCCGTCACCGTACTGCACCAGCACGTTGAACGGCTGGAAATCGACGGGCAGGTCGTATTCGTGCGGTCCGATGATGCCAAGGGTGATGTCCGAGGCATGGGCCTTCGTCGTGCCGAGCAACATGATGCCGGCCGTCGCGAGGCGACGCATGGTGCGCGGCCATCCCGACCTTTCTGTCAGATACATAGGGGGGCGCTTTCGTGAAGGAAATGGGCATCCGGCCTGGACCGGATGCCCGCGCAAGGATGGTCTTGCGTTTACTGGACCGTCGCGCCCTGCGTGCCGTCGAGCGTGTAGGCGATGATGTAGTCGCCGCTGCGCGTTCCCAGCCCGCCATGGCCGCCGGCGGCCATCAGGACGTACTGCTTGCCGCCGACCTCGTAGGACATGGGGGTGGCCTGGCCCCCCGCCGGCAGGCGGTCGCGCCAGATGACCTGGCCGGTCGCCAGGTCGAAGGCACGCAGGTAGTCGTCCGCCGTGGCGCCCATGAACACCACGCCGCCCTTGGTCACGATATTGCCGCCGATATTATACATGCCGGTCGGCAGGGGCAGGTTGTTGTGGGTCCGGAACGGGCCCGTATCGCGCGTCGTGCCGACCGGGTGCTGCCAGACGATCTTCTTCGTCACCAGGTCGATCGCGGTCAGCGTGCCCCAGACCGGGCCCTTGCAGGGAATCTGCAGCGGGTTCAGCCACGGGTTGGTATAGGCGATATAGGGCGTGCCGTAATCCGGCGACACGGACAGGGCGTCGCCCTTGGCCGCGGGTTCCTCGCCCTGGCCATTCCATTTCGGCAGGGTCCCCGGGGCTTCCAGCGTCTGGCGCTTTTCCAGCCTGATGCGGAACGGCAGGTAGCTGGCATTGGCCAGCAGGATCTTCCGCTGGGGGTCGATCGTGATGCCCTGCCAGTCGACGACGCCGTAGAACGCCGGATAGACGATGGTCGTCTTGCCCACATGGGGCGGCGTGAACTGGCCTTCATAGGCCGACTGGCGATACTCGATCCGGCAGAGCATCTGGTCCAGCAGCGTCGCGCCCCACATGTCGCTCTCCTTCAGGTTGGCGGGCGTCAGGCTGGGCATGGCGGCGGGGTACGGCTGTGTCGGAGAGACACGGTCGTCCGGCGCGTGGCCGGCCGTGGGAACGGGGCGCTCTTCCACCGGATAGCCCGGAACCGGCTGGCCGGTGCGGCGGTCGAGGACGAAGAATTCGCCGCGCTTCGTGCTCTGCACCAGTGCCGGGACGCTCTCGCCGTTCTGCCCGGGCAGGTCGACCATGGACGGGCCGGAGGGAATGTCCATGTCCCACAGGTCGTGATGCACGGTCTGGTAGGTCCAGCGGCGTTCACCCGTCACGATGTCCAGCGCGATGGTCGCCGACGACGTGGCGTCGTCGAACGGACGGCGCGAACCGCCCCAGTTGTCGGGCGGCGAGTTGCCCGTGGGGATGTAGACCAGCCCCAGGTTGAGGTCGGCCGTATAGACGCCCCAGGCATTCGGGGTGTCGCGCGTCAGCACGTCGTTCGGGCCGGGCGTCCAGGTTTCCGGCGTGTGGCCGGCGTCCCAGGCCCAGGCGATGGCACCGGTGGTGGCGTCAAAGGCGCGGATGGCGCCCGAGGGCTCGAAATTGGCCTGGTTGTCGAAGATCCAGCCGCCGGTGATCAGGCGGTTCTTGGCGACCATCGGGGGCGAGGTGATGAAATGGAAGCCATGCGGCACATGGCCCAGGTAATCGCGCATGGAAATGAAGCCATGATCGCCGAAATCCTCGCACGGCTTGCCCGTTTCGGCATCCAGCGCGACCATGCGCACGTCGGCGACCGGCGAATAGATGCGCGTGCGGCAACTGGTCTGGATGTCATCGGGAATCCGATAATAGCTGACGCCACGGCAGGCCAGATAGACGTTCTTCGCCAGGTCGGCGGTGGCCGGGTGCGGGTCGAACTTCCACTTGACCTTGCCGGTCGCGGCGTCCAGCGCCATCACCCAGCTATGCGGGGTGCACAGGTACAGCGTGTTTCCAACCTTGATCGGCGTCAGTTCCAGGTTGAATTCGTGCCCCTGGTCCGGGCCCGCGACCGTGCCCTCGCCGTCCTGCTGGACGTCGCCCGTGCGCGTCATCCAGGCGCGCTGCAGGTGGCTGATATTGGTCCGGGTGATCTGCCCCAGGGGTGAATAGCGGTCACCGCCGACGGTGCGGCCATAGGCCGTCCAGTCCGCGTCGGCCACGCCGTCCGACGCCGGGTCCGGCTGGCCCTGGGCGGCCATGCGGTCGGCGGGAAGCGTGCCGTCGATGGAATAGGAGGTGAAGCAACTGATCACCAGCGCCAGGCAGGCGACGGCGAGCGCGCCGAGCATGTCGCGCTTGTCGGCCAGCCAGCTTGGGCTGGTGCGCCACACCCACGGCAGCAGCATCCATGCCCCGATGCCGACCAGGGTCATCAGGCGCACTTCCAGCCCCCAGATATTGAACCCGACCTCGAACAGCGACCAGGCCGTCGCGACCAGCAGCAGCCCCGCATAGAGGCGGATAGCCAGTTTCGGGGCCCGGATGGCGCCGGCCGCGATGCCCAGCATGACGGCACCCGCCAGGGCATAGAACCAGGAGCCGCCCAGGAACAGAAGTTCCGCTCCGCCAAAGAATAGAAAGAGCCCGGTCAAGGCCAGCAGGACGGAGGTTATGATCGACCCCGCCCTCGTCAGACTGTCTCGCATGCCGCGTGTTTCTCCACATGTTCCATGGACCGCGCAGCGTGTGAGTCTCGGCACTTCACGGCTTCCTGCGGCCAGCATGCGTGATCAGCATGACCCCCGCGCCGCGCGCCATACGCCATCGAAACGACCTCACAAAGCTGTGTTTCGGGACGAGCCACCTGTCTCGGAAATGAGACAGGTGGCGGCCGATTGGTACCCGGACGAAACGTCTGGACAGCGACGCCGGACCCGCCGCATTAATGAACCGATCGGATCATTAATAATCCAGGAATCGCGATGGCCCGCCCTGTCGACCCGGACCTGCGTCCGCGCCTGCTTGAAAACATCATCACCTATGTCCAGGACCACGGCGTGACGGCGTTCTCGCTGCGCCCGCTGGCGGCGGCCATCGGGACCAGCCATCGGACGATCCTGTATCATTTCGGATCGCGCGAGCAGGTGCTCTGCACCGTCTTCGACACGATGCGCGAGGCCGCCGCCGCCGAAATCACGGCACGGCTGCCGGCGCAGGGGGACCCGCGCCTGATCTTCCGGGCGCTCTGGCGGCACCTCGCCGCGCCGCAGCGGCGCGCGACATTGCGGCTGTTCTACGAAATGTATGCGATCGCGACGCGCGATCCCGAACGGTTCGGCGATTATACGCGGCGCACGGCGCAATTCTGGCTGGATACGATACAGGCACGCTTCCGCAACGCGGGCGAAGCGCCCGAGCGGGCGCGGCTGCTGGCCGGCATGACGGTCGCCATGTTTCGCGGCGCGACGCTGGAACTGGCCGCGACGGACGACGTCGAGCGCCTGACGGGCGTGGTCGATGCGTTTCTCGATCTCCTGCCGCTGGCGGGGGATGCGCCATGACCCGGTCGGGACGCATTGCCGGGATCGACGCGGCGCGGGGCGCGATCATGATGATCATGGCGTCCGACCATGTGAATGCGCTGGTCGTTCGTCGTCATTCGACCGAGTTCTGGGCCGGGTTGTGGACACGGTACGGCACCGGCCCGGCCGACCTGGTCCAGTTGGGATTCCGCGTCCTGTCGGATCTGTGCGCGCCGGGCTTCTTCTTCTGGATGGGCGGCGGGGTGGCCCTGCTGGCCAGCCGCAGGACCGAATGGTCCCGGACGCGGCTGGGCGCGCAGGTCGCGCTGCGCGGCGCGATCCTGATGCTGCTGAGCACGCTTGTGGAGGTTCCGGCCTGGCTGGTCGGCATCCATGGCGACCATACCGGCAAGCATCTCGGCGGCTGGCCCGGGGCGGGACCGGCGATCCACCTGCCGGTCACGGTGCTGACCACGCTGGGATTGTCGATGATGGTGCTGGCGGCAGTGCAGCCGCTGCTGCGATGGCGGGTGGCGACGCTGGGGGTCGCGGCGCTGTGCGTGCTGTCGCCGTCCCTGTTCCTGCCGGACGATGGCATGCAGTCGGTGGGAAGGCTGGCGCGGCTGGGGCTGGTCGCGGGGCAGACGGGCGGCCTGTACGTCGAATATCCGCTGCTGCCCTGGCTGGGCGTGGCGCTGTTCGGGCATGTCTTCGCACAATGCCTGACGCAGTGGCGGGCCGGGACGCTACGCGCGGCGCTGTGGATCGGGATCGGATGCCTCGTCGCGGCGCTGGTGCTGCGCTGGCACGGGACGGCCGGCAATCTGCGCCCGCCGCGCGACGGATCATGGCGGGAATTCTTCAACCTTGTGAAATATCCGCCGTCTCCCGTGTTCATCCTGGCGATGCTGGGGGGAAACCTGTGCCTGTTCCGGGCCCTGTGGCGCCACGCGGACGGATGGTTCGGGCGGCTGTGCGTCGGGTTCGGCCGCGCGCCGCTGGTCTTCTACCTGGCCCACCTGTGGCTGTTCGCCGTGATCGGTTCGGTGTTTTTTCCGATGGGCACGCATTACGCCGTCGGGGTGCTGGTCTGGCTTGCCGGCCTCTGGCCGCTCCACCGGTTATGCACGGGGTTCGCGCGGATGCGGCGAGGCCGGCCGCCTTCGTCCTGGATGCATCTGGTGTGACCCCACGGGCAAGGGAATCGGTGGGTCCCGTGCGCGCATGGCAGGGGCGATGGAACCCATGAAAGGGTCCGGCTGTTCTGGTTGCAGGCCCGCCCCCGCCAGGGCTGCTGATGGCCCCCCATCACAGGAGCGGATTCATGCACGCCCCCGACCCCCTGCTGCTTGCGCGTCTCCAGTTCGGCTTTACCGTATCCTTCCACATCCTCTTCCCGGCCATCACCATCGGGCTGGCCAGCTACCTGGCGGTGCTGGAGGGACTGTGGCTGGCGCGCGGGGCGCCGGTGTTCAAGGACCTGTATCATTTCTGGTCCAAGCTGTTTGCCGTGAATTTCGCCATGGGCGTCGTCTCGGGCCTGGTGATGTCCTACGAATTCGGCACGAACTGGAGCTATTTCTCCACCTTCGCCGGGGGCGTGACCGGGCCGCTTCTGACCTACGAGGTCCTGACCGCCTTCTTCCTGGAAGCCGGATTCCTGGGGGTCATGCTGTTCGGCTGGGACAAGGTCGGACGCGGGCTGCATTTCTTCGCCACGGTGATGGTGGCGCTCGGCACGCTGGTGTCCGCGACATGGATCCTGGCGTCGAACAGCTGGATGCAGACGCCGCAGGGCTACCGGATCGCGGACGGGCGCGTCGTGCCCGTCGACTGGCTGCAGATCATCTTCAACCCGTCCTTTCCCTACCGGCTGGTCCATATGGGCATCGCGGCCTTCCTGGCGACGGCGCTGTTCGTCGGCGCGGTGGCGGCGTGGCACCTGCTGAAGGGGCGCGACACGCCCGCCATCCGCACCATGATGTCGATGGCGATGTGGATGCTGCTGGTCGTCACCCCGATCCAGATCCTGGTCGGCGACCTGCACGGCCGCAACACGCTGGAACACCAGCCGGCCAAGATCGCGGCGATCGAGGGCCACTGGCAGAACGCGCCGGGGGCGGACGTGCCGCTGATCCTGTTCGGGGTGCCGGACATGGCCGCCGAGACCACGCGCTACGCCGTCGAAATCCCGCATGCGGGCAGCCTGATCCTGACCCATAGCTGGAACGGGCAGATTCCGGGCCTGAAGGAATTCCCGGCCGAGGACCGTCCGAATTCCACCATCATCTTCTGGACCTTCCGGGTCATGGTGGGGCTGGGCACGCTGATGCTGCTGCTGGCGCTGGTCGGGCTGGCCCTGCGCGCGCGCGGGCGCCTGTTCGCCAACCGGCCGTTCCTGACGGCCACGGTCGCGATGGGGCCGACCGGGCTGGCCGCGATCCTGGCGGGGTGGATGACGACCGAGATCGGGCGCCAGCCCTGGGTGGTCTATGGCGTGATGCGCACGCGCGACGCGGTGTCGAACCATTCGGCGGCGACGTTGAGCGTCAGCCTGCTGATCTTCGTCGTCCTGTATTGCGGGGTATTCGGTACCGGCATCGGCTACCTGCTGAAGCTGGCGGCCCACGGCCCCGACACGCAAGGCGTATCCCCCGCCGATGGCGACCGGCCCGACAAGCGGCCGGCCCGCCCGCTCTCCGCCGCCCCAGACATGCTGTCCTGAAGGAATACCAGACATGGGTATCGATCTTCCGCTGATCTGGGTCGTCATCATCGGGTTCGGGCTGATGATGTACGTCATCATGGACGGGTTCGACCTGGGGATCGGCATCCTCTCTCCCTTCGTGCCGGACCGGGCCGAGCGCGACCTGATGGTCAATACCGTGGCCCCGGTCTGGGACGGGAACGAGACCTGGCTGGTCCTGGGCGCCGCCGCGATGTACGGGGCCTTCCCGCTGGCCTATTCGCTGCTGCTGAGCGCGCTGTACCTGCCGCTGGTCCTGATGCTGGCGGGGCTGATCTGCCGGGGCGTGGCGTTCGAGTTCCGCTTCAAGGCGGACGAGGCGCACCGGCCGTTCTGGGACTACGTCTTCGCCGGCGGGTCGTACGTCGCGACCTTTTTCCAGGGGGTGTCGCTGGGGGCGTTCATCGACGGGTTCCAGGTCAGCGGACCGTCCTATCTGGGCGGGGCGCTGGACTGGCTGTCGCCGTTCAGCGTGTTCACCGGGCTGGGGTTGGTTGTGGCCTATGCCCTGCTGGGCGCGACCTGGCTGACGATGAAGACGGCGGGGAGCCTGCAGGCGCGGATGATCGTCTGCGCCCGGTGGGTGACGCCGCTGCTGCTGGTGGCGATCGCCATCGTCAGCCTGTGGACGCCGCTGACGCACCCCGCGATCGCCACCCGCTGGTTTTCGCGGCCCAACCTGTATTATTTCGCCCCGGTGCCGGTCCTGATCCTGGGGGCGAGCGCGCTGCTGCTGCACCAGTTGCGCGGCGCACCGCATGCCGCGCCGTTCTTCCTGACGCTGATCATGCTGTTCCTGGGGTATAGCGGGCTGGCGATCAGCCTGTGGCCGAACATCATCCCGCCCGGCATTTCCTTCCGCGCCGTCGCCAGTCCGCCGGAAAGCATGGGCTTCGCCCTGGTCGGCACGCTGTTCATCATCCCGGTCATCCTGACCTATACCGCGTGGGCCTATCACGTGTTTCGCGGCAAGGTCACATCCAGCGAAGGGTACCATTGATGCCGCCCTGGACGCGCCGCCTGGGCTGGATGGCCGTTATCTGGACCGCCAGCGTGCTGGCCCTGGGCGTGTTCGCCATGCTGATGCACCTGCTGATGGCGGCGGCCGGCATGGCGGGATAGGGCACCGGGTCCCCTATCGCCGCTCGCCTATCGCCGCCGCCAGTCGCAGGCCAGGGCCATCAGGGCGCCCAGCAGCATCAGCCCCGTCATCGACGCGGGCCCGCGCGTGCCCAGCCAGCCCACCAGCATCGTGCTGAACGAGCCGATGAAGAACACCACGGTTCCATACAGCGCCGAGGCCGTCGCCGCCCTGGCCCCGTTCGGCAGGACCGACCCCAGGGCCGCGCCCGGCAGCAGGAAGCCCAGGATGGCCATGCACAGGGTGATCCCGCCGACCTGCAGGATCCCGCCCCCGACATGCAGCAGGGCCGCCGCGAACATGCCGCCGCACGCCACCGCCAGCGCCACGGCCGCGCCGCTGAGCACGCGGGGGGCGCCCAGCCGCGGCACCAGCCGCCCGTTGATGTTGGTGCCGACGGCATAGCCCGCCGCGTTCAGGATGAAGATGCCGCCGAACTGCACGGGCGAAAGCCCGTACCCCGCCACGAAAACCCGTGGCGCACCGCCCAGGAATGCGAACAGGGTGAAGGTGGCGCACCCGCCCTCCAGCGCGTGCAGGCGGAACACGCGGTCATGCAGGATCAGGACATAGCCCGTGACCGCTTGTTCCAGCCGAAAGCGCATATGCAGTTCGGTGGTCAGCGTATCGGGCAGCAGCCAGTAGACCATGGCCACGCAGCAGGCGCCGTATGCCGCCGCTATCCAGAAGATACCGCGCCACTGCCAGTCCTCGGCAATCACGCCGCCCAGGGTCGGTGCCAGCATCGGCACGATGCTCATCACCAGCACCATCCGGCCCAGCATCCGCGCCGCGTCGCCGTCGCCCCCCACCACATCGCGGATGACGGCGCGCGGGATCACGAGGCTGGCGGCCGCCCCGAACGCCGCGACGAACCGCCAGAGCGAAAATGCCCACATCGAACCCGCCACCGCGCAGCCGACCGAGGCGATGGTATAAAGCAGGGTGCCGCCCAGCAGCGGCCCGCGCCGCCCGTAATGGTCGGCGATCGCGCCATGGGTGACCTGCCCCACCGACAGGCCGAGGAACCAGGCCGCCAGCGTCATTTCGGCATCGCCATGCGCGCCGCCCAGGGCGTGAGTCATGGCCCCGAAGGCGGGAAGATACATATCGGTCGAAATCGGGCCGACCGCCGTCAGGATGGCAAGGACGGCCGTCATCGCAAAAGGCGAAGTCTTGATCATCATTCCCCGGCCCCGGCCATCTGCGGGCCGGGCCATGGTAGGACGATCATCGCGGATAACACAGGGGCTATCCGCCCATAAATCCCTGTGGGATTTTCATTTTCCGGCGAGGTGCCGCCCCGCGGGCAGGACCGGACCGCCCAAGAAAAAGGGCCGGGCGACCATCCCCCCGCAATGCGGGGGACGATCGTCCCGGCCCGTTTTTCCGGCCGCGTGGTGCGATCAGCGCTTGCTGAACTGGAAGGAACGGCGGGCCTTGGCGCGGCCGTACTTCTTGCGTTCGACAACGCGGGGATCGCGGGTCAGGAAGCCGGCGGCCTTCAGGATGCCGCGCAGCGTGGGCTCGTAATGCGTCAGGGCACGGCTGATGCCGTGACGGACCGCACCGGCCTGGCCCGACAGACCACCACCCGTCACCGTGCAATACACGTCGAACTGGTTGTAGCGGTCAGCCACCAGGAAGGGCTGGGTGATCAGCATGCGCAGGACGGGACGCGCGAAATAGGTCCCGACCGAACGGCCGTTCACGGTGATGTCGCCCTTGCCCGGCTTGATCCAGACGCGGGCCACGGCGTCCTTGCGGCGGCCGGTGGCGTAGGAACGGCCCTGCGCGTCGCGCTTGGGCTCGTAGACCGGAGCTTCCTGTCCAGCGGCGATCTGGCCGGACGCGACCACGTCCTTCAGATCGGCCAGCGTGCCTGTGCGCTCTTGGGTTTCCGACATGATGCTCAGGCCCCGATCTTCTGGGAGTTGACGGTGTTCTTGCGGTTCAGCGCCGCGACGTCCAGCGTCTTGGGCTGCTGGCCGGCATGCGGATGCTCGGCGCCGGCATAGACATACAGGTGCTTCATCTGCGCGCGCTGCAGCGGGCCGCGGGTGATCATCCTCTCGACCGCCTTGGTCACCACGTGGCCGGGGTTCTTGCCCTCCAGCCGCTGGGTGATCGTGCGTTCCTTGATACCGCCCGGATAGCCGGTATGATAATGGAACAGCTTCTGCCCGACCTTGTTGCCGGTCAGGCGCACCTTCTCGGCATTGATCACGACGATGTTGTCGCCGCAATCGACATGCGGGGTGAATTGCGGCTTGTGCTTGCCGCGCAGGCGCTGGGCGACGATGGCGGCGAGACGGCCGAGAACGAGCCCTTCGGCATCGATCAGGATCCAGTCCCGTGTCACCTCCGCGGGCTTCAGCGAAAGGGTGGTCTTCATCTGTCTGTGTTCCGTCTGTAATAGGAGCGGTAACGGGTGGCGCGTTATCATCGTCCCCGGCCCGCCCGTCAAGATCAAATCGGGTTTTTGCGCCGATTTTTCGGGAAACTAGGAGACGGTATCCTGATACCACAGCGTCCGGGGCGGGACGTTGCCGGACGGGACCCGAATGATGTAGCTGTCGCACAGGCCATTGACGGATGACCCGCACGTGAAAAAACTTCTCTCCGCCCTTCTGCTGCTGCTGATCATCGTGATCGTGGGGGGACTGGGCCTGCGGCATTTCGCCCAGAGCCGGATGGAATCGGCCATCGCCGACCTGCGCGCCGCGATCGGCCCGGGGGCCAGCTTCACCTATGCCACCGCCACGCCGCGGGTCCTGGCGCGGGGGGCGCGCCTGACCGCCGTCAGCTATCGCAACGCGTTCCTGACCGTCACCGCGTCCGACGCGCTGGTGGGGGGCGTCACCGGCAACGCGGTCGGCGGCCAACGCATCGGGCGCGTCACCCTGCATGACGTGCAGGTCATGGAACCGGGCGCCACGGCGTCGATCGGGCTGCTGGTGCTGGAAGGGCTGGTGCTGCCCAATACCGGGCCCACCCTGGCCGATCCTGAATCCGCGGCGCCGGCGCCGCCGCGGCTGGATTCCCTGGTGCTGGATTCCGGGCGGCTGGAAGGCCTGCATGTCGCGGTGCCGGGCAGCCAGACCGACCTGACGGTGGCGCGGGCGGCGGTGCGCCAGTACGGCCTGGGCCGGACATCGCATCTCGACCTCGACTCCCTGGCCATGCAAATCAACCTGACACCGGGGCGGCATATCACCATCGGCCACCTGCGCATCGACGGGCCGGATTTTGCCGGGCAGATCGCCAGCCTGCTGCAGTCCGGGCACATGATCCATGAATCCGGCCACCGTCATTTCGACGTCTCGGCCATCCAGATCGACGCGTCGACCCCGCTGATGCGGATCGGGCACCTGGTCGTCGAGCACGAATCCCGCACGGCGCAGGACGATCTGGACACCACGCTGACGGACCTGGAGGCCTGGCCACCCCCGCCGCAGGACCAGTCGCCGCTGCGCCTGATCGGCTATGACCATTTCAGCGGCACGATCCATGCCGTCGCCACCGTCCAGCGGCAGAACGGATTGATGAGCCTGCATCCGCTGGACATCGACGCCCCTGCGATGGGCCGCATGACCGTCCTGGCCGACCTGGACCAGATCCCGGTCGACGATCCCATGAGCCTGGCGGAGACGGCGCGCATCGTGTCGGCCACGATCGACTGGCACGACCGGTCCCTGGCCGGCCATGTGCTGGATGGCCTGGCCCACGCGCGGCAGGTCCCGCCCGATGCCTATCGCCAGCAGGTCATTTCCGCCCTGGCGGCGTCGCCCGATATATCGATGCAGGCGCTGGGGCGGTTCCTGGACGCGCCGGACCGTCCGCTGCGGCTGACGCTGCGGCCGCCGCAACCGCTGAACCTGTTGATGCTGGGCGTGGCCCTGTCGATGGCCGGCGACCCGTCCACCGCCGGCCTGCTGGGCCTGTCCATCAGCACGCCATGACGTCCCGCCCCACGGATGCCGTGCATGTCGTGGGGGCATCCGGGCGGTCGGGGGCGGCGTTGTGCCGCGCCCTGTCGCGGTTGGATATTCCGGTCGTGCCGGTGGTGCGCGACGCGGCGCGCTGGCAGGCCACCGGGCTGGACGGATCATCCCGGGTCGCGGACCTGACCGGCCCGGCCGGTACGTTGCGCGCGGCGCTGGCCGATGCCACGCGGGTGGTCAGCACCGCCCATGCGCGGCATGTGCCGGCCCTGCTGGCGGCCATGCCCCCAGGTGCCACGCTGGTCTGCCTGGGCAGCACGCGCAAATTCACCCGCTGGCCCGACGATCACGGCAACGGGGTGCTGGCGGGCGAGGCCGCGCTGCTGCGGTCAGGCCGCGATGGGGTGATCCTGCATCCCACCATGATCTATGGCGCGCAGGGCGAAAACAACGTCCAGCGCCTGGCGGCGCTGCTGCGCCGCCTGCCGGTCACGCCCTTGCCGGGCGGCGGACGGACGCTGGTACAGCCGGTCCATCAGGACGACGTCACCAGCAGCCTGGTCGCGGCGCTTCGCCGCCCGTGGCACGGCCCCCATGCCCTGGTGATCGCGGGCGCGACGCGGCTGACCTATCGGGATTTCGCGGCGACCGTCGCGCGGCACGCAGGACTGCGCCCGCGCCCGGTGCTGGCGGTGCCGGCGGGGGCAATGATGGCGGCGGCCGCGATCGCACGATGGATTCCCGGCCTGCCGTCGGTCGGGCCGGCCGAAATCCGGCGCCTGCTGGAAGACAAGGCCTTCGATATCGGGGATATGGAACGGGAACTGGGGATCGTGCCGATCCCTCTGGAAGAGGGCCTGTCGCGCCTCTTCCCGAAGTGAATTTCCACCTTGTCGGGAAATCCGCTGGGGCGAACGACGGGGCTCGAACCCGCGACCACCGGTACCACAAACCGGCGCTCTACCAGCTGAGCTACGTCCGCCACAGCGGGCTGTGATTTAGAGAAGCTCGTCCGGCACGTCAATCACCCA
This sequence comes from Gluconacetobacter diazotrophicus PA1 5, assembly GCF_000067045.1. Classification (NCBI taxonomy): domain Bacteria; kingdom Pseudomonadati; phylum Pseudomonadota; class Alphaproteobacteria; order Acetobacterales; family Acetobacteraceae; genus Gluconacetobacter; species Gluconacetobacter diazotrophicus. The sequence goes on along the minus strand of NC_010125.1, from coordinate 523,123 downwards.
CAGGGTGAAAAAGAGCCCGGCCTTGCCCGGCGTTCCTACAAATCGCGCACGCCGGCCCGAATCCGGGCCACGGCTTCGGCCAGGATCGGGTCCTTCTTGCAGAAGGCGAATCGCACCAGATGGTCCGGTGCGTTGTCGGTACCATAGAAGGCCGAGACCGGAATCGCCGTGACCCGGCACCGTTCGGTCAGGGCACGGCAGAACGCCACGTCGTCCCCCGCGAAACCGGTCGAGCGGATATCCGCCACGATGAAATAGCTGCCGTCGCACGGCAGCACGTCGAAGCCGGCGGCGCGCAGCCCGTCGGACAACAAGTCGCGCTTGGCCTGCATGTCGGCGGCAAGGGTGGTGAAATAATCCGTATCCTTGTCCAGCCCCACCGCGACCGCGCGCTGCAGGTTCGGCGGCGTGGTGAAGGTCAGAAGCTGGTGCGCCTTGGCGACGGTCGCGGCGATGGCGGCCGGCGCGGTGACATAGCCGACCTTCCATCCGGTCAGCGAGAAGCTCTTGCCCGCGCTGCCGATGCGCACGCAACGCGGGCGCATGCCCGGCAGGGTCATCAGCGGGATATGGCGCGCACCGCCGAATGTCAGGTGCTCGTACACCTCGTCACAGATCGCATAGACCTGGTGGCGCGCCACCAGGTCGGCGATGAAGGCCAGTTCGTCCGGGCCGAAGACCTTGCCCGTCGGGTTCATCGGGGAATTGAGCATGATTGCCTTGGTCCTGGGCCCGAAAGCCGCCGCCAGTTCGGCACGCGGCAGGGACCAGTCCGGCGGTGTCAGGCGCACCGGCCGCGCCACGGCACCCAGCGCGCGGATCACCGGCAGGTAGGTGTCATAGAGCGGTTCCAGCACCACGACCTCATCCCCCGGATCGACCATCGCCATCAGCGAGGCCGCCAGGGCCTCGGTCGCGCCGGAGGTCACGATCACCTCGGTCGCCGGATCGACCGACAGGCCATAGAATCGCGCGTTCGACCGCGCGACCGCCGTCCGCAGTTCCGGGACCCCGGTCAGGGGCGGATACTGGTTGCGGCCGTCGCGCAGGGCCGCCGCCGCGGCTTCGATCAGATCGGCCGGTCCTTCGGTGTCCGGGAAGCCCTGGCCCAGATTGATGGCGTCATGCCGCGCCGCCAGCGCCGACATGACGGTGAAGATCGTCGTCGGCAGGCCGGACAGCATGCTGTTCAGCGATTTCATGAACATCCTTCCTTCGGACCCGTCCTGTGGGCCCTTCCCTGCTGCGATCCGTGCTGCAATCCGCCGGCCATGCGCAGATGTGCGTAAAATGCCGGCCTTTTGCAATCCGATCCGATTGCCCGAAAGCGCAACCCGTGCAACGGTGTCAGGTACGGGCGGCCCGCGGCGCCCACGGGATCGGGCGGGCGGCCCGGGCGTGTGCACATCGCTGCCCCGGGATTTCGGGGCTGCCCGGGGACATGACGACGCGGCATGAAAAAGATCGAGGCCATCATCAAGCCCTTCAAGCTGGACGAGGTGAAGGACGCCCTTCACGAGATCGGCCTGATGGGCATCACGGTGACCGAGGCCAAGGGATTCGGCCGCCAGAAAGGCCACACCGAACTGTATCGCGGCGCCGAATACATCGTCGATTTCCTGCCGAAGGTGAAGCTGGAGATCGTCTGCGCCGACAACTTGGTGGACCGCGCCGTCGAGACGATCATGGCCGCCGCGCGCACCGGGCGCATCGGTGACGGCAAGATCTTCATCCTGCCGGTGGAAGACGTCATCCGCATCCGCACCGGAGAGCACGGCGAGGAGGCCATCTGACCCGCCGCGCCACCATCCCCTTCCCGGCCGACGGAGACCGGTGCCCCCGTGGACACCGGCATGCTTCCGATAGCCGGTGCCGGGGTCCGTATGTCCTATCGACAACGGCGCCCCAGTCTCGTAACCGTTTCACCGCCGTGTCGTTCGGCATCCCAAGTTAAGGCAGGTAATCAGCAATGGCGAAAAAAGCCCCGAGTTCAGCTCCGACCACGACTCCGTCCCCATCGGCGGAGGCTGTTGCCAAGGTATTCAGCCTGATCCAGGAACATTCCGTGGAACTGGTGGACCTGCGCTTCACGGACCCGCGCGGCAAGTGGCACCACACCACGCAGCATATCTCGACGATCGAGCAGGACACGTTCCGCGACGGCTTCATGTTCGACGGATCGTCCATCGTCGGCTGGAAGGCCATCAACGAGAGCGACATGGTGCTGCTGCCCGACCCGACGACGGCGGTCATGGACCCGTTCTCGGCGAAGCCGCAGCTGATCCTGATCTGCGACATCATCGAGCCCTCGACCGGGCAGTTCTACAACCGCGACCCCCGCGCCACCGCCAAGCTGGCCGAGGCCTACCTGAAGTCCACCGGCCTGGGCGACACGGCGTTTTTCGGTCCGGAAGCCGAATTCTTCGTCTTCGACAGCGTCAAGTTCGGCACGGGCCCGAATTTCGGCATCTACCAGCTTGACAGCATCGAGGGGCCCGGCGCCTCGCTGAAGGACTATCCCGAGGGCAACATGGGCCATCGCCCGACGGTGAAGGGCGGCTATTTCCCCGTCCCGCCGGTCGACAGCGAAAACGACCTGCGCGCCGAGATGCTGTCCACGATGGGCGAGATGGGCCTGCCGATCGAAAAGCATCACCACGAGGTCGCGCAGTCGCAGCACGAGTTGGGCACCAAGTTCGCGACGCTGGTGAAGTCCGCCGACTTCATGCAGATCTACAAATACTGCGTGCACAACGTCGCCCATTCCTACGGCAAGTCCGCGACGTTCATGCCGAAGCCGATCTATGGCGACAACGGATCGGGCATGCACGTCCACCAGTCGATCTGGAAGAGCGGCAAGCCGGTCTTCGCCGGCAACGGCTATGCCGACCTGTCGGACCAGGCGCTGTATTACATCGGCGGCATCATCAAGCACGCCAAGGCGCTGAACGCCTTCACCAACCCGTCGACCAATTCCTACAAGCGCCTGATCCCGGGCTTCGAGGCGCCGGTGCTGCTGGCCTATTCGGCGCGCAACCGCTCGGCGTCCTGCCGCATCCCGTATGCGACCAGCCCGAAGGCCAAGCGCGTCGAGGTCCGCTTCCCCGACCCGACCGCCAACCCCTACCTGGCGTTCGCGGCCATGCTGATGGCCGGCCTGGACGGCATCAAGAACAAGATCCATCCGGGCGACGCCATGGACAAGGATCTGTACGACCTGCCGCCCGACGAGCTGAAGCAGATCCCGACCGTCTGCGGATCGCTGCGCGAGGCGCTGGAGGCCCTGACGGCCGATCATGAGTTCCTGCTGGCCGGCGGCGTGTTCACCAAGGACCAGATCGAGAGCTATATCGACATCAAGTGGCAGGAAGTGTTCAAGTTCGAACACACCCCGCACCCGGCCGAGTTCGAGATGTACTACTCCGTCTGATCCCGGCGGGATTGACGAAAAAAGGGGGCGCCGGACCGATTGGGTCCGGCGCCCCTTTTTCGTTCGGCACGCCCTCAGACGCGGGCGTGGAGACGACCCTCACCCGCCAGTTCGCGGCGAGTACGGTCCAGTTCCTCGCTATAGCGGCGCAGGGCGTGCTGTTCGGTCAGCAGTCCCAGCACCATGCGGGATTCCATGCCATCGACCACCACCAGCGCGTCGCTTTCCGCCTGTTCGAAACGGGCGATCGCGTCGCGCAGGTTCATCTGCGGCATCAGCATCACGTCGCGATACTGGGCGAAGCGGGTCAGGTCCTCGGTCGCACGCGCCGTTTCGGCATACAGGTCGGGCACCTGCACCAATCCGACATAGCGGCCCGCGCCGTCGACCAGGACGAAGCGTTGCGCCGCGCCCAGCGGATAGGCATGCCGGGCCTCCTGGACCGTCGTCGTCTGGCACATCGCCTTCACGTCACGGCGCATCATCCGCCCGACCGTCAGCGTGCGAATCCAGCCGACATCGACCGCCGAACGGATGGATTCCCCGCGCAGGTGGAACCGCCAGGTGGCGAAGGAGTAGCCGAAGGTCCGGCGCACGGTCAGGCCGGAAATCACCGACGCCACCAGCACCGCGACGGTCAGCGGCAGGCTGCCCGTCATTTCCAGCGCCAGGAACACCATCGTCATGGGCCCGCCGACCACCGCCACGGCCATGGCGCTCATGCCCACCAGGGCGCAGAGTTCCGCTGAAAGCGGATTGGCCGAGACCAGCGCCAGACCACCACCGAACGCCGCCCCGGTCAGGACGCCCAGATACAGCGATGCGAAGAACAGGCCGCCCCGGAACCCCGACCCGATCGAGACCGACGAGGCCACCGCCTTCAGCGCCAGCAGGACCAGGATCCATCCGGTCGGGTGGCCCTGTTCCAGCGCGACGCGCATCGCCCAGTGGCCCGACGACAGCACCGAGGGCGAAACCAGCGCCATCGTGCCGACGATCGTCCCGCCCACGGCCGGACACATCCAGGCCGGCAGGCCGGAGCGGCGAAACAGGGTTTCGGCCAGGGTCACGCAATACATCAGGGCCACCCCCAGCAGGGCGGCCACGATTCCCAGGGTCGCGATCGGCAGGTAATCGTCCATCCGCAGCCCCGCCGGCAGGTCCACGGTCACGCCGGGGGCCGCGCTGTGCAGCAGGTGCGTCACCCCGATGGCGCAGATCGACGCCGCCGCGACCGGCGCCAGGTTGGCCAGCGAATAGGTGCCGATCACCAGTTCGAAGGCATAGAACGCCCCGGCCAGCGGCGCGTCGAACGCCGCGCCGATGGCGCCGGCGGCACCACATCCGACCAGCAGGCGCAGATCCTCGCGCCGTACCCGGAACATGCGCCCCAGTCGCGAGCCGGTAGCGGCACCGATCTGCGTAAACCCGGCCTCCAGCCCTACCGAGGCGCCGACCGAATTCGACAGGACCGTCTGAAGGGCGACGATGGCGCTGTCCAGCGTGGACATGCGGCCGCCATGCAGCGCGTTCGCCTCGATCGGGTCGACCGGACGGCCGGGGGCATAGCGCGCGATCAGCACACCCAGCAGCCCCAGCACCAGCCCGCCCAGGCTGGGCACCAGGATGGCGCGGAGGGGCGCGATGGACGGCAGGCCCGAAATGCGGCCATCCCCGCCGACGGCGAACAGCACCCGATGCGCCAGCAGCGTGGCATGGGTCATGGCGCTGACCAGCAGGCCGGCCCCGGTGCCCACGCAGGCCGCCAGCACGACCAGCCAGATCTCGTCCGCCCGCACCAGCGCACGCAGGACGCGCGGCACCTGCGAGACCCGGTCGTCCCGCGCAAGCCCCTTCGCCGGCCCCCCTTCCGACAGGGATGCCCCGCGATGACGGAACAGATGAGTCAACAGGCCGAGGGTGGAAGACGACACGACAAGCCACTTTCGCGCGGCGCCCATGCGGCGGCGGGACACCCGTGCCGACTATTTGAAGTCATGCACCGGTCCGATCAACTCAAATTACGCCATAACCGTCGCAGCACCATTCCTGCTGACCATTCCTGTTGCCGGAGAGTCGCCCCGTGTCCGCTCCCTCGCTATCCCCTGGCCTGCCCCACCACATGCGCGCGGTCGTCGTCCGTGATCCCGGACCGCCCGATGCCATGGAACTGGCGGACCTGCCCCTGCCCCGGCCCGGCCCGGGCGAAGTCCTGGTCCGGGTCATGGCCGCCGGCGTGAACCGGCCCGACATCATGCAGCGCCAGGGCCTGTATCCACCGCCGCCCGGCGCCAGCCCGATCCTGGGGCTGGAAATCGCGGGCGAGGTCGTCGCGGGCCGTCCCGACGGGTCCTGGCCCGCGACCGGCACGCGCGTCTGCGCCCTGACCAATGGCGGCGGGTATGCCGAATATTGCGCAGTGCCGGCCGGACAATGCCTGCCCTGGCCCGAAGGGTATGACGCCATTCGCGCCGCCGCCCTGCCGGAGACGTTCTTTACCGCTTGGTCGAACCTGGCCATGACCGCGCACCTGGCCGCCGGCGAGTCCGTGCTGATCCATGGCGGCAGCGGCGGCATCGGCACCGCCGCGATCCAGACCGCCCGGGCGCTGCGGGCGATTCCGTACGTCACGGTGGGGTCGGCCGAAAAGGCCGCGCTGTGCGTGCGGCTGGGCGCCGAGGCCGCGATCGACTACCGCAGCGAGAATTTCGTCGCGCGAATCGGCACCCTGACCGGCGGGCGGGGCGTGGACGTGGTACTGGACGTGATCGGCGGCCCGTATCTGGACCGCAACCTGCGCTGCCTGGCCCCGGACGGGCGCCTGGTCATCATCGCGCTGCAGGGTGGGGCGAAGGCGCAGGATGTGGGCGTGGCCCGCATCATGACCCGCCGCCTGACGGTGACGGGCACGACGCTGCGCCCCCGTGACACGGCATACAAGGCGCAGGTCGCGGACGGGCTGCGCCGGACGATCTGGCCCGGGCTGGCGGACGGGACGATCGCGCCGGTGATTCACGCCACCTTCCCCTTTGCGCGCGTCGCCGAAGCCCATAAGCTCATGGAATCGGGTGCCCATTCGGGCAAGATCGTCCTGAGCCTGGTGCCGGCATAAAAGGGAAGGACCATGCCATCGTGCTGCTGAACGTCATCGCGCGCGGGCCCGAGGACCAGTCGGGGGGCGAGTCCGCGCGGCCGCCCATCGTCCTGCTGCACGGCCTGTTCGGGCGCGCGCGCAACCTGGGCTTCTTCCAGCGGCGGCTGGCCCGGACGCGGCGGACGCTGGCCATCGACCTGCGCAACCACGGCGACAGCCCGCACGGCCCGATGGACTACAACACCATGGCCGACGACCTGCTGGATACGCTGGCCCACCACGCGGCGCTGCCCGCGACCCTGGTGGGCCATTCGATGGGGGGCAAGGTCGCGATGACGCTGGCCCTGACCCGGCCGGGCATGGTCCACAGCCTGCTGGTGGCCGATATTCCGCCGGCCCGTACCGGGCACGGCCAGTTCTCGCTGGGCGAGCAGATGCTGCGGGTGAAGTTCCCGCCCTACCTGAACCTGGCCGAGGCCGACGCCCTGCTGCGCCCCGAAATCCCCAATGCCGACGTGCGGGCGCTGATGCTGCAGAATATCCGGCTGGGCGAGAATCCGGGCTGGATCATCGGGCTGCGCGACATCGTGTCGTCGATGACCAACATCGAAAGCTGGCCCTACATCCCCGAGGGCTATACCTATCCCGGACCGACCCTGTTCCTGGCCGGCGGCAATTCACCCTATATCCGTCGGGAACATTTCGGGGTGATGCGCCGGCTGTTTCCCAATTACTGGCTGGAACGGATCGAAGAGGCCGGCCACTGGCTGCATGTCGAAAACCCGACCCGCTTCGCCGCGCTGCTGGAAGCCTTCACCGAACAATATTGACGCTACGCGGTCATGGGGTTGGCGCGGTCCGGCGGCTTCACCGCATCCGCCGCGCGCCACAGATACCACGCCGCCGCCGACCGATAGGGGCTCCAGTCCGCCGCAATAGCAGCCAGTTGCTTCGGTCGGGGCTGGGCGTCCAGCCCCTTCAGCAATCGCCACCCCTCGCGCACGCCGAAATCGTCCACCGGCATGATGTCCAGCCGGCCCAGCGAGAAGATCAACAGCATTTCGACCGTCCAGCGCCCGATGCCGCGCAGGCTGACCAGGCGGGCGATCAGTTCGGCGTCTGACAGCGATTCCGCCTGGCGGCGCGAGGGCACCAGCCCGTCCAGCCGCGCCTTGGCGACGCCATGCATCGCCACGATCTTGGACCCCGAGAACCCGCAGCCGCGCAGGGCTTCGACCGGCAACGCCAGCAACGCCGCCGGATCGGGGAACACGCCGCCGGCCAGCGCCACCATCCGCCCCAGAATGGCCTGCGCCGCCCGCCCATGAAGCTGCTGATGCGCGATGGCGTCCACCAGCGCCTCGTACGGCTCGCGCGCCGCATGCATGCGCAGGCCGCACGGCCCGATCCGGGCCACCAGGGCCGCCAGATCGGGATCGGCGGCGGACAGGTGGGCACGAATGGCGCGGTCCAGTTCGGGGGACACGGCGGAGATCGGTTCGGAGACCGGAACGACGGATGACATGCCCCATGGCAACAGAGTTCTTGTGGCAACACAATCCTGTCGGTGGCAACATGACAGGGTGGCAACATGACAACGGGATCGCCACAGGGTAGGGTCCCGATCGCAATGGAACGCGCCGCAGGCGACCACGCGGAGAATCCCGGCTTTTCATGACGGTGACACTCAGTCCTTCCTCCCGCCACCGCCAGGCCGAGGAGCCCGTCCTGATCCCGCGCGGCAAGGGAGCAGGGCGTGGCCCGGGGCGTCCGGCCGCCCCCGAGGCGTCCGCGGGCCGCCCTGACGGGCGCGAGGGCCTGCGCCCCGTTCCGGTAGCCCGCCCCCACGACTATCGCCCCCTGCGCCGTGCCGGCGCGCCGATGATTCGCCCCGACACGTTGGAAGAACCGGGCGTCACCACCGTCCTGGGCCTGTCGGCGGCGCTGCACCTGATCCTGCTGGCCATCATCCTGCAGGCGGCGCGGCATCATGCCGGCACCCAGTCGGCGCCCGAAAATCCGTCGGTCGAAATGATGTTCGCCCCCCCCGCGTCCAGCGGGCTGCAGGGGCGCAATTCACCCGACCAGGCCGGCGGGTCCGGGGCGCAGCCCAACAAGCCCACGCCCGATACCCCGCAGCCCGAGCAGCCGCAGACCAGCGATTCGTCGCCGTCGCCGACCGTGCCGTCGCCGCAGACGCCCGCCGCGCCGCCGCTGCCGCGCACGCCGTCGGACCAGACGCTGCCCGACCAGCCATCGACCTCGCCCCCCAATCCGGCGCAGCAGAGTCCCGGCCAGGCTGCCCAGCCCGCGCCGCACCCGACGCCGCATCACACCCGGCCCGCGCGCCCGCGCGCGCCCACCCATGCGCCGTCCCCCTTCGATACGCCGATGGACCTGTCCTTTGCCCCCTCACCCGGTCCGACGCGCCAGCGGCGCGGGCGGGCCGGCGGGTCCGGCAGCCCGATCGACCTGTCGGTCGGCCCGCTGGTCCGCAACGGGCAGCTCAACACCCCCTATTCGACCCAGACCCAGATCCACGGCGTCAGCGAAGATTACGGCGAGGAGATCGATCGCTGGATTCGCAGCCACATGTTCTACCCCGAGGAAGCCGCCCGCGCGGGCGAGGACGGCGAGTCCTCGGTCCATGTGGTGCTGGACCGCAGCGGACGGGTGAAGGCGGTGCGCCTGACCGGCCAGTCGGGGTCGTACTACCTGGATGCCGCCACGACGGGCATGTTCCATGGCGCCGAACTGCCGCCCGTGCCCCCGGACATGGTCGGGGACCATTTCGATATCGACCTGACGATCAACTATATCCTGCTGCGGCGCTGACCCCGCCCCGGCGTGCGAGAAGGGCGGCACATGACCGACGACATGGCGACGATCCGCGACCGGATGGGCACGGATTTCGAGGCCTTCACCGATGCCGGCGAAGCCGTGGAGCGGATCGCCAAGATCTATGACTCCGGCGTGCGGGCACTGCGCGCGGCCTTCGCCGGCCGCAAGGCCGGGGACGGACCGGCGCCGACCTATCCCTATCTGGCCTTCCCGGTCGATCGCTCGCCGCCGCCCGAGGAAATGCGCCCGCCCTTCGACGTGGTGCTGGAGCCGGGATTCTACGGCACCACCCTGACCCGTCCGGAACTGTTCCGCGAGTATTGGCACGAGCAGATCGACATCCTGCTGCGCCATTACCGCCAGCCGGTGCTGGTCGGCCGGTCGCGGCGGCCGATCCCGCTGCCCTATGTGATGGAAGAGGCCGTCACCGCGATCACCGAGGACGATCTGCGCCTGCTGCAGCGCCATTTCGCGCTGCCCGACCTGCATGCGACGGACGACATGATCGCCAATTGCGCGCTGATCCCCCAGCCGGGCGAGCCGCGTCCGCTGGCGCTGTTCACCGCCGAGCGGACCGATTATTCGCTGGCGCGGCTGCATCATTACACCGGCACGTCGCCCCGCCATGTGCAGCGCTTCATTCTGCTGACCAACTACCAGCGCTATGTCGACGCGTTCCGCGACTATGGCCGTGCGCAGGTGGACCAGGGGGGCGAGTACGACCGGTTCGTCGAACCCGGCGACCTGATCCATCGCCGGCATGACGCGGCCACGGCGCCCCAGCATGCCGGCCTGCCGCAGATGCCGGCCTATCATTTGTGCCGCCCGGACGGGGACGGCATCACGCTGGTCAATATCGGCGTGGGGCCGGCGAACGCGAAGACCATTACCGACCACCTGGCAGTGTTGCGGCCGCATTGCTGGCTGATGGTGGGGCATTGCGCCGGGCTGCGCCGGACGCAGCGGCTGGGCGATTATGTGCTGGCCCACGGCTATGTCCGCGACGACCACGTGCTGGACGACGACCTGCCGCCCTGGGTGCCCGTGCCCCCGATCGCGGAGGTGCAGGTCGCCTTGCAGGAGGTCACGGCCCGCGTGACCGGGCTGCGCGATTCGGAACTGAAGACCCGGCTGCGCACCGGCACGGTGATGACGACCGACAACCGGAACTGGGAATTGCGGCTGAATGCCCTGTTCACCCAGATCAACATGTCGCGATCCATCGCGGTGGACATGGAGTCCGCGACCATCGCGGCCAACGGCTTCCGCTTCCGCGTGCCGTACGGAACGTTGCTGTGCGTGTCGGACAAGCCGCTGCATGGCGAACTGAAACTGCGCGGCATGGCGAACGCGTTCTATCGCGAGCGCGTGTCGCAGCACCTGACCGTGGGGATCGAGACGATGCGCCTGCTGCGCGCGCAGGGGGTGGACCGCCTGCATTCCCGCAAGCTACGCGGCTTCGACGAACCGCCCTTCCGCTGACCCTTCCGCCCTTCCATCCCAGGAGCCTCGCGTGACCGCCACCCGCACCGCACCGGAACCTACCGCCCCGCAATCCGCCGGCCGCCCGACAGTCGCGCCCACGATCCGCGTGGTGGCGATGCCGGCCGACGCCAATGCCTCGGGCGATATCTTCGGGGGCTGGCTGATGTCGCAGATGGACCTTGCCGCCGGCACGGCGGCGGCCCTGCGCGCCCGGGGGCGCTGCGTGACGGTTGCGATCGACAAGGTGGTGCTGCACCAGCCCGTGCTGATCGGTGACGAGGTCAGCCTGTACGCCACCATCACCCGGGCCGGACGCACGTCGATGTCGATCCACGTCGAGACCTGGCGCCGCGCCCGGCATTCACACGAGAGCATCAAGGTGACCGAAGGCGTCTTCACCTTCGTCGCGATCGACGACGAACGCCGGCCCCGGCCGCTGCCGCCGGAAGGGGAGTGAGGCGATCGCCTAGAAATCCGGCATCGTCGGGGCCAGGTGCCCGCCCATGCGCAGCGGCGCCATGCGTCGGGCCAGGCCGGTCGCGTCGTCGGTTTCCACCATCATTCCGGCCAGGCTTGCCTCGCCCTCGGCGGGTTGCAGGCGCTCGCCGGGCATGCGGCGCAGGAAGCGGGCGATGGCCGCGTCCTTGCCCATGCCGATCACGCTGTCATAGTCCCCGCACATGCCGGCGTCGGTCTGGTAGGCCGTGCCGCCCGGCAGGATGCGGTGATCGGCCGTGGGCGTGTGGGTGTGGGTGCCCACCACCAGCGAGGCGCGGCCGTCCAGCACATGGCCCATCGCCCATTTCTCGCTCGACGCCTCGGCGTGGATATCCACCACCACCGCATGCACCGTCACGCCCAGCCGGTGCCGGCCCAGAATATCGGTCACGGCGCGGAACGGGTCGTCCAGCGCGTCCATGAACTGGCGGCCCATGACATTGACCACCAGCGCCTTGCGCCCATCGACCAGCCCGACCACGACGCTGCCCTGTCCGGGCGTGCCGGGGGGATAGTTGGCGGGGCGGATGATGCGGGGCTCGGTGCCGATCTGGCCCACCAGGTCCTTGCGGTCCCAGGCATGGTTGCCCAGGGTGATGACATCGGTCCCGGCGGCGAACAGGTTCTGGGCGATGGACAGCGACAGGCCGAAGCCATGGCTGGCGTTCTCGCCATTCACCACCACGAGGTCCAGCCGCAAATCCCGCCGCAGGCCCGGCAGCGCGGCGATGACGGCGTCGCGCCCCGTGCGCCCGACGATATCACCCAGAAACAAGATCCGCACCCGGCCTTCCTTTTCCCGTCGTCCGCCCCGGACGTCAGGCGCCGCAGCGGATGGTTTCGCGTTCGGTCACGATGACCGGCAGGGGGACGTCATGACGCCCCACCGGCACCGCCGGCACTTCCTGTGCCGACAGCCCGTAGCCCGCCGCCGGCACCGAATCCAGTCCGGCCAGCGTGCGGTCGTAATAGCCGCCCCCGTATCCCAGCCGGAAGCCCCGCCTGTCAAAGCCCAGCAGCGGCACGAACACGAAATCGGGGCGCGCGACCGGGCCGTCGGGATGAAGCGTGCCGAACCGGCCCGCCTGCATCGGCACGCCCGGGCGCCACAGGCGAAAGCGCAGGGGATGGCCGCGCGGGGGCGTTTCGGGCAGCAGCACGCCATAGCCGCCGTGATGCAGTTCGGCGCACAGGCCGCGCAGGTCGATTTCACCCGGAAGGGGCCATACGGCGGCAACCGTGGCGCCCGGGCGCAAGCCGGCACGGACGCAATCGGCCATGCGCCGGCACAGCGCGGCAGGCGTGTCCGCCGGCAGCGGGGCGGCGCGAAGGGCGCGCAGCCGCCGGCGCAACGCCGCCTTGGCCTCGGCCAGCGCGGGCGCGTCGGATGCGGAATCGTGTTGGGGAAGAATGTGCGGAGCCACCATGGCCGTTGGTCTTTCAGCCCTCCCGGACCTGCTCACGCAGGTGGGCGCCAGATAACATGACCAGGATCACGCCAGAGCCAGCTCCCTAAGGAAGTGCTTATCGGCCCAGGGGTTGAGTTGCCTGACAAGCCGGGTAGCCCCGCCCCTGCAATCTAGTCCTGTTCCAGCGCCGCCGCAATGTTTTCCGCCCGTTCGACCAGCAGGGCGAGTTGCTCGCGCCGGCGGTCGTTCTCGACGCGGGCCTGCCTGGCTTCGGCCAGTTGACGCGATGTGTCCTCGGGCATCTTCTCGGCCGACAGATCGTGGATTTCGTCAGCCATCAGCAGCGCGGCCAGGGCCAGGATGCGGGCCTCGCCGCTCTGGCCGCCCATGGCGCGGATGCGGTCGATACGGCGCTCGACCTCCTGCGCCATGGCCTGCAGGTGGCGTTCCTGCCCGTCCTTGCAGCCGATGACATAGGAATAGCCGTTGATACGGACCGTCACCTGCGCCATGGGTCAGCGATCCTCGTCATCATGGTCGGCATCGGGACCGATCGCGTCGCGGACGCGGGCGATCAGGATATCGATGTTGGCGGCCAGGGCATGCAGGTCAATAGCGTGGGGATCGGGGGCCTGCGGAGCGGGCGCATACGGAGCGGCCGCCGGCGCGGCCTCGCGCCGACGGTCCAGCGCGAACGCGATTCGGTTCAGCGCCTGTTCCAGCCGGTCGGCGGGCTCCATCGCCCCTGCCCCGCCCGGCTTGTCCGATCCTTCAGCCTGCCCCACGGTCGTGCTTCCCGCCCCCTCGACGATGCTTCTTGAACAGATCGCGCGCGCGGGGTTCAACGTCAAGCGAATGATCCATCCCGCCCCCCCCTTGCGCGTCTTCACCGTCGCGTCGGCAGCGCAGATCCGCGCCGTGCTGGCCGCCCTGCGCGCGGGCGGCGGGGAAGACGCCGCGTCCTGGGCCCTGCTGTCGCCGCCCGATGCCGGATGTTTCATGGGCCCGGCCTGGTGGCGGGCGCTGCTGGCGGAAACCGGGGCCGGGCTGCCCGCCTACCTGGATTGCGGCGCCTCGGCCGGGCGCGCGGTCGAGGCGCTGGGCCTGGGGCTGCGCCATATCGTGCTGCATGCGTCCTGTCCGCAGGGGGATACCGTGCGGCTGCTGGCCGCGTCGCTGGGGGCCACATGCCTGGACCGCCGCCCCGGCACCCCGTGCCCCCCTGTCGCATTCGGCCGTCACGCCGTATGATCGATGTGCGATGAATGACTGCCAGCTCTATCTTGTCACCCCCCCTGCCCTTGATCCGGCCGCGTTCGCGCCCGATCTGGCCCGTGCCCTGGATGCCGGTGCGGTCGCCGCCGTCCAGCTGCGCCTGACGGACGCCACCGACGACGCCGTCCTGCGCGCCGTCGACGTGCTGCGCCCCGTGGCGCAGGAGCGGGATGTCGCCTTCATCCTGAACGGCCGGCCGGACCTGGCCCGCCGCACCGGATGCGACGGCGTGCATATCGACGCCCCGGACCTGCAGGACGGCACGGAGTTGGCCCGTATCCGCGCCATCCTGGGCGAGGACCTGCAACTGGGCGTTTCCTGCCGCGACAGCCGCGACCTGGCCATGCGGGCGGGAGAGGCCGGGGCGGATTACGTGTCCTTCGGCGCGTTCTTTCCCTCGGCATCGGTGGAAACCCCGGTCCTGGCGGACCCCGCGCTGCTGGCCTGGTGGACGACGATGATGGAATTGCCGGTGGTGGCGATCGGCGGCATCACGCCCGCGAACTGCGCGCCGCTGGTGCAGGCGGGGGCGGATTTCCTGGCGGTGATCGGCGCCGTCTGGTCGCATCCCGACGGCCCGGCGGCCGGCGTGCGCGCCATGAATGCCGCCATCGACGCGGCCTGACCCCGAAGGCCTGATCGACGGTCAGCCGGGCCGGGGCGCCGGCGGCAGCAGGGACTGGGTCAGGTAGAGCACGCCGTTGGATTGCGGCAGGCCCTCGATCCACACGCGCGCCACCTGGCCCGCGCCGTTGGACAGGACCAGACGGCCGGTCCCCGGTTCGGCCCCGACCAGGACCGTGCCACCCCCCACCGTCCGCAGCGTGGCCCAGCCGTGCGGTGCCGTAGCAATCATCCGCCGCAGCAGCGGCGCGGGATAGGCCCCCCGCACGACGCTGTAGCCCAGGGCCTGGCGCAGCACGTCCCCCGACGGGGCCGACGGCGCATTGGCGGATTGGGCGAACGCCTCCATCGGGATATTGGGAATGGCGAAGACGGTGAAGGGGCCCGCCTGGTCCAGCAGCGCCATCAGCCCCGCGCGTTCCATGGCCCGGACATAATCGGCCAGTTCGATGCTGCCGCGCAGATTTTCGTCCAGCGGCCGGTCGCGGTAGCTGGGCGCGTCCGGGGCGCCATAGGCCACCTGGCTGTCCGGGCGCCCCTCGTTCCGGGCCGGCGCGTAGGTCCGTTGCACGGACAAGGTCGGGATGGCGTCGGCCACGCTGCCGCCACGCACCAGCAGCGGGTCCTGCCGGGCCGGCGCGGCGCATGCCGCCGGCAGCCCGGCAAGAAGAAGACAGGACCCTACGATGCGCGCCGAGACCATGCTGTTCTCCTCCCGTTTTCGGGCGGCGATCAGCACCCGTCGCCGCGCATCGTCCAGGCGGACACACGCCCGGCAACGATTTCGAACGTCGTCTGGCACGAGTTGGTGTAGTAGGTGCCGCCCCAGCCGCCTCCACCCCAGCCACCGCCGCCCCAGCCGCCACCCCAGCCGCCCCAGCCGCCCCAGCCAGGACCGCCCCAGCCGCCGCCCCAACCCGGGCCGCCGCCCCAACCCCAGCCCCAGCCCGCGCCGCCGGGCGCATAATTGGTCTGGTTGTCGATATAGGCCAGGAAGGTATGGCCCTGGGCCTCGTACGACCGGGTGGGCACCCCGAACGTGCGGATCACGTCCACTTCGCCCCGCCCGACCATCGAGTTGAGCAGTCTCCTCTGCTCGGGAGAGGGGACCTCGCATGCCGTCAGGGCAAGCAGGGCAGCCAGCGGTAGAAGCGAGATGTATTTCATGACACCGATAACCGAACGTGAAGGAAAATAATTACAGCCACGTTAAGATAACACGGCCGACGTTGAGGCGGCCTGTCTGTAAAGGTTACAAATATTTCAACCCATCCACTGGATATCTCCTATCCGTAACGCACCGGCGGCCAGCATGACCAGGCGGTCGAACCCCAGCGCGATCCCGGCGCAGGGCGGCAGGTGGTCCAGCGCGGCCAGCAGGGCTTCGTCCATCGGCCACGCCGTTGCGGGCGCCGCCCCGTACAACGCGGCACGGCGCTCCCGGTCGGCCATGAAACGCCGCCGTTGTTCCACGGGATCGGTCAATTCTTCGAACGCGTTCGCAAGCTCGATCCCGCCGGCATAGAGTTCGAAACGCAGTGCGGTGCGCGGGTCCGCCGGGTCGCGCCGGGCCAGCGCCGCCTGGCTGGCCGGCCAATGGGTCAGGAAGGTCGGCCGGTCGCGGCCGATCGCGGGTTCCACGCGTTCCATCAGCAGGCGGAAGAACAGGTCCTCCCAGTCCTCGCCGTCACGCAGGGCGCACCCCGCCGCCGCCGCCAGCGCCCCGGCGTCGCCTTCGGTCGGCAGCAGGTCCAGCCCGGCATGGCGGGCGAAGGCCTGTTCCATCGTCAGGCGTTCGAACGGCGCGTCGATGCGGATTTCCGCCCCCGCCGCCAGCCCGCCGGGACGATGGACCACCGGCGGCAGGACGGCGCGCAGCAATGCCTCGGTCTCGTCCATCAGGCCGGACAGGGTGGCGCCGGGACGGTACCATTCCAGCATGGTGAATTCCGGGGCATGCAGATGGCTGCCCTCGGCATTGCGCCAGACGCGGGCCAGTTGGAAGACCGGCAGGCCGGTCGCCGCGACGATGCGCTTCATCGCGAATTCCGGACTGGTATGCAGGAACAGCGCCTGCCGCGTGCCGTCATGATGTTCGCGTTCGGTCCTGAAGACGCGCAGATGCACCTCCTCGCCCGGGGTGGGGACGGCGCAGGGGGTTTCGACCTCCAGATAGCCGCGCGCGTCGAAGAAGGCCCGTATTCCGCGCCCGACCAGGGCGCGCCGCCGCAGCAGCGCCAGCCGCCCCGCGATGCGATCGGGGTCGTGATGGGGGCTGTCGGTCATGCGCGACTCCTGTTGCAGGACGAAATCCGGTCGAGTAGAGCCAGCCGATGACACGATCGGTCAACCTTCCCGAGGATACGCCCGCCCCGCCCGGCGCCGCACCGCCCGGCGCCGAGCCGGGCCGGACAGTGCGCGATGTGGCCGGCCTGGTGGCGGCCGGCCTGGTTTCCCCCGGCGCGGTGCCGGCGCTGGAAGAGGTCGCCCGGCAGTACGCCACCGCCATCCCGCCCGCCTTCGCCGGGCTGATCACCCGTCCCGACGATCCGATCGGGTTGCAGGTCGTCCCGGACGCGTCCGAACTGACGATTGCCCCCCATGAACGGATGGACCCGATCGGCGACGACGCGCTGTCGCCCGTGCCGGGCATCGTCCACCGCTATGCCGACCGCGCGCTGCTGAAGCCGCTGCTGGTCTGTCCGCTTTATTGCCGGTTCTGCTTCCGGCGGGAACATGTGGGCCCCGATGGCGGCGTGCTGGACGATGCGGCGCTGGAGCGCGCGCTGGACTGGCTGCGCACCCACCCCGCCATCCGCGAGGTGATCCTGACCGGGGGCGACCCGCTGATGCTGTCGCCCCGCCGCCTGGGCGCGATCGTCCGGGCGCTGGGGGACATGCCCCATGTCACCACCATCCGTATCCACAGCCGCGTGCCGGTGGCCGACCCCGGCCGCATCACCGACGCGCTGGCCGACGCGATGGAAACCGACCGCGCGATGTGGGTGGTGGTGCATGCCAACCATGCCCGCGAATTCACCCCGGCCGCCCGCGCGGCCCTGCGGCGCATCCAGGCGCGGGCCATTCCGGTACTGGGCCAGTCGGTCCTGCTGCGGGGGGTCAATGACAGCGTCGCGGCGCTGGAGGCCCTGTTCCGCGCCATGGTCGAGGCCCGGATGAAGCCGTACTACCTGCATCAGCTGGACGCCGCCCCCGGCACCGCGCGTTTCCATGTGCCGATCGCCGAGGGACGGCGCCTGCTGGCCGGGCTGCGCGGCCGGGTGACGGGCCTGGCATGGCCGACCTATACGCTGGATATTCCGGGCGGATACGGCAAGGTGCCGCTGGGTCCGGATTACCTGGAACCGGAGGGGCCGGCGCCGGACGGGACGGGCCTGTCGGTGCGCGATCCGGCGGGGGGACGACACAAACTGGAGGCTGAATCGGCGGCCAACCTTGCCCTCGGCGCCCGAGAGGGTTAGAAGCCCGCCTTCCATACCCATCAATCGTTCATACCAACACAACCAGACAGGCCCCCCCATGAAACAGCAGGCGAACCTGATCCGTGCCGGACAGGTCATCGAGCACGACGGCCGTCGCTGGACTGTCCTGAAGCAGCAGATCATCACCCCCGGCAAGGGCGGCGCGTTCATCCAGGTGGAAATGCGCGACCTGAAGACCGGCAACAAGACGAACGAGCGCTGGCGCACCGCCGACACCGTCGAGCGTCTGCTGACCGAGGAAAAGGAATATACCTATTCCTACATGGACGGCGACAACATCGTCCTGATGGACCCCGAGACGTTCGAGCAGACGCTGCTGCCGCTGGACCTGCTGGGCGACCAGGCGCCGTTCCTGCAGGACAACATGGTGCTGGTGGTCAACCTGGTCGAAGGCGACCCGGTGGGCGTGACGCTGCCGGCGCAGGTCACGCTGGAGATCATCGAGGCCGACCCCGTGGTGAAGGGCCAGACCGCCAGCTCGTCCTACAAGCCGGCCAAGCTGTCGAACGGCGTAAAGACCATGGTGCCGCCGTTCATCGAGGCCGGCGAGCGCATCGTCGTCCGCACCGAGGACGCCAGCTACGTGGAACGCGCGAAGGGCTGAGGCCCTTATCGCGTTCCAGCCCCCTTCCTCCGCCGAACAGACAGGACCGACCATCGTGGCCATGCGACTCTCTCCCCACATGACGGTGATGCAGAACGCGGCCCAGAAGGCCGCGCGACGCCTGTTGCGCGACTTCAACGAGGTCGAGCAGCTGCAGGTCAGCATCAAGGGGCCGGGCGACTTCGTGTCGCAGGCCGACATGCGCGCCGAGGCGACGATCCGCGAGGAACTGCTGCGCGCCCGCCCGGGCTATGCCTTCCTGATGGAGGAGAGCGGGGCGTCGGGCGGCGACAACTGGACGTGGCGCTGGATCGTGGACCCGCTGGACGGCACCACCAACTTCCTGCACGGCATTCCGCAATGGGCCATTTCGATCGGCCTGCAGCGCCGCCTGCCGGACGGCAGCCTGGAGATGGCGGCGGGCCTGGTCTACAACCCCGCCGCCAACGAGATGTTCTGGGCGGAAAAGGGTGTCGGCGCGTTCCTCAACGAACGGCGCATCCGGGTGTCCGCCCGGCGCGACATGCTGGAAGCGCTGTTTGCTACCGGCATTCCCTTTGCCAAGATCCCCGCGCAACGCCGCCTGCCCTTCGCGCGGACGCTGGGCGCGCTGATGCCGCAGGTCGCGGGCATCCGCCGCTTCGGCGCCGCGGCGCTGGACCTGGCCTGGGTGGCCGCCGGCCGCTACGAAGGGTTCTGGGAACTGGGGCTGAAGCCCTGGGATTGCGCCGCCGGCCTGCTGCTGGTGCGCGAGGCCGGGGGCTATGCCACCGATCCCGACGGGGTGGAACTGAACGACCTGGCCGACACGGTCAATGTCGTGGCCGGCAATCCGCACCTGCATGGGCCATTGCGCGAACTGGTGGCCGAAAGCCTGGTCGCCCGGCCCTGATCGGGGGGCCCGTCACGCTTTCCGCCCTTCGACCGAGGGGCGATCTGCTTTAGGCTTCGCCGATCATGTCCCATCCTCTCTTCCCCCGGTCCCTCGTCCTCCGCCCCCGCGCCGTCCTGACCGTCCTGACCGCCGCGCTGGCGGCGGGGCCGCTGGCGGGTGCCGCGCGGGCGCAGGTCACGACCGACGACAGCGCCCTGTCCACGCTGGCGCCGGCGCCGAAGCACACCGCCCCGGGGGCCACGACGGCGCGGCATCCGCGCCCCGCGGCCAGGACCCAGCCGCAAGCCACAGCCACGGCCCACGCGCCGCAGGCCGCCAGTGCCCGGCCGGCCGCACCTGCCGCCCCGCCGCCCATTCCGGCCGCGCCGCCGCCGCCGCCCATCATCCGCCCGCCCGTGGTCGACGTGCCGCTGCACCCGCCGGCCCCGCCGCCCGAAACCGTCGCGGTCGCGGGCGCCACCGGCACGGTGCAGGGCCTGCCGGCCGGGCTGCGCCTGACCTTTGCCCGGGACAACGCGGACATGAATGCCGCCATGATCGACCGGGTGAAGGGCTTTGCCGCCACCCTGCTGCAGGTCCCGTACGCCCGCGCCGAAATCGACGCCACGGCGTCAGGGCTGCCCGACGACGTCTCGACGCCCCGGCGCGTGTCGCTGTCGCGGGGGCTGGCCATCCGGTCGATCCTGATCCATGCCGGCATCGCCTCGACCCGCATCTATGTCCGCGCCATCGGCCTGCCGCCCGCCGGCACGCCGGACGGCACGAACCCGGATCATGTTGACGTGACCCGGTCCGATATGGTCGCCTCTCCGTCCTCTGCCGCTTCTTCCCCCCCCGCCCCTTCGGAGCCGCGCCCCGCACCGTGACCCAGCCCACGACCTATCTTCTGCGCATCACCCTGTTCCTGGCGGCCGTCGTGCTGGTGGCCGCCCTTCTGTGGCGCACGCTGTTCGCCGCCTTCTTCAACAATCCGGTCCTGGATGGGCTGATCCTGGGAATCCTGGCGTTCGGCATCGCGTGGAATATCCGGATGGTGCTGCGCCTGATTCCCGAGGTCCGCTGGGTGACACGCTGCGCCAGCGCCCGGGCCGGGCTGGCCCCGCCCACCCCGCCCCGGCTGCTGGCGCCGATGGCCTCGATGCTGGCCACGCGCAGCCGCACCGACCGGCTGGTGCTGTCCACCCCGGCGATGCAGTCGATGCTGGACAGCCTGTCCTCGCGCCTGGACGAGGGGCGGGAACTGTCGCGCTACATGACGGGGCTGCTGATTTTCCTGGGCCTGCTGGGCACGTTCTACGGCCTGCTGCTGACCGTGGGGTCGATCGCCGACGTGATTGGCGGCCTGTCGGTCGGTTCGGCCGACCTGAACGTGATGTTCGACCAGCTCAAGACCGGGCTGGCCCAGCCGCTGCACGGCATGGGCACCGCGTTTTCGGGATCGATGTTCGGCCTGGCCGGCGCGCTGGTGCTGGGCTTCCTGGACCTGACGGCCGGGCAGGCGCAGAACCGCTTCTTCAACGACCTGGAAGAATGGCTGGCCGGCCTGACCCGTATCGGTTCCGGCCTGGGCGCCGGAGACGGAAGCGAGGCCGGGGTCCCGGCCTATGTCCAGGCGCTGCTGGAGCAGACGGCCGAAAACCTGGAAAAGCTGCAGACCCTGATCGCGCGCGGCGAGGAAGGGCGCATGCAGCAGCAGGCCCTGCTGGGCAGCCTGAACGAGCGGATCGGCGCGATGACCGAGACGATGCGCGCCAACCACACCCTGATGCAGCGCATGGCCGACGAATCCGGCCACGCCCATCTGCGCGGGATCGAGACGCTGCTGACGCGTATCCTGACGGACATGGAACAGGGCCGCGCCCAGGTGGCGACCGACATTCGCAGCGACCTGCGCCTGCTGGCGCGCACCGTCGCGGCGTCCGCGCCCGCCGGCGCGCGCGGCACGCCCTGATCGCGGGGGGACGCCATGGCACGCCGTCGCCGCCAGACCCATGCCGGGCTGGACGCCTGGCCGGGATATGTGGACGCGCTGTCCACCCTGCTGATGGTCATCATCTTCGTCCTGCTGGTCTTCGTGCTGGGGCAGGCATTCCTGTCCGTGGTGCTGAACAAGCGGCAGCAGGCCATGGACCAGCTTGCGCACCAGGTCGCGCAGTTGAACGACATGCTGTCGCTGGAACGCGGGCAGAACCATTCCCTGCAGCTTTCGGTCGCATCGCTGCGCGCGGCCCACGAGAAGGACGCGGCGATGGAAACGTCGCTGACCGCCCAGGTCGCGCAGACCACGCCCGAACGCGACAACCAGGCGCATCTGGCCCAGGCCAGCCAGCAGCAGGTCACGGATCTGGGTTCGCAACTGGAGCAGTTGCGCCAGCAATTGTCGGCCGCGATGGCGGTGCTGGACATTTCGCAGAACGAGATCCGCGACCGTGACCGCAAGATCGACGATCTGGGGCTGAAGCTGAATGTGGCGCTGGCCGACAAGGTCGAGCAGTTGCAGCGCTATCGGTCGGAGTTCTTCGGCCGGCTGCGCGACATCCTGCAGAACCAGGACGGCGTGCAGGTCGTCGGCGACCGCTTCGTGTTCCAGAGCGAAGTCCTGTTCCCGCCCGGCGGCGCCGAACTGTCGCCCAAGGGCATCGCCGACATCCGCGCCCTGGCCCGGACCTTCCATCAGGTCTCGGCCCAGATCCCGGCCTCGATCCCCTGGATCCTGCGGGTGGACGGCCATGCGGACCGCCAGCCGATCCACAGTGCCTTCGCCAGCAACTGGGAACTGTCGTCGGCCCGCGCGATCACGGTCGTCAAGCTGCTGATCGCCGAGGGCATCAGCCCGCATCACCTGGCCGCCACCGGCTTCGCCGACTTCCAGCCGCTGGACACCCATGAAACCCCCGCCGCCTTCGCCCGCAACCGGCGGATCGAATTCCGCCTGACGGACCGATAGGACAGAGCGGCGGGTGAGCAGCCACGACACGGGACTGACCGCCCGGATTTTCCGCAATACCGGATACCTGCTGGGCGGCAAGGGCATGGCCGGGGTCCTGGGCTTTGCCAACACGGCGCTGGCGGTTCGGGCCCTGGGGCTGCGCGATTATGGTGTGCTGCTGCTGATCCATGCCTGCGCGGGATCGTTTTCGGTGGCCACGCGCTTCCAGTCCTGGCAGCCGCTGCTGCATTTCGGCAGCACCCTGTTCGCCCACGGCGAGGACGAGGGCGAGCGGGACCGGTTCCAGACGCTGCTGCGCCACTGCTTCCTGCTGGACATCGCGGGCGCCGCCGCCGGGTGCGGCCTGGCCCTGGCGGGGGTGGCGTGGTTCGGCCCCGTGCTGGGCTGGCCGGTCGCCGACCAGGGTGCCGCGATGCTCTACATGACCTCGATCCTGGTCATGAACACGTGCTGCGCGCTGGGCGTGCTGCGCCTGACGAACCGGTTCCGGCAGTCGGCCATGGCCGACGTGGCGATGATGCTGACCCGGCTGCTGGGCACCGTGGCGGGGCTGTGCCTGCATTGGAGCCTGCCCGCGTTCCTGGCGGTCTGGTATGCCGGCACGATCATGGCCTTCAGCACCAATTCGCTGGCGGCGTGGCGGGCGATCCGCGATACCCCGAGCTTCACGGGGTTCCGTATCCTGGGCGCGCGCTGGCTGAGCCGGATCGACGGCATCTGGCGGCTGACGCTGTCGACCAGCGGCGACCAGGCCGTGTCGTCACTGACCGCGCGCATGGCGGTGCTGCTGGTGGGTGCCGCGACCGATCCCGCCGCCACCGCGATCTACAGCGTCACCTGGCATGTCTGCGACGCGCTGGCCCAGCCGGCCCAGTTGCTGACTCCCGCCCTGTATCCCGAACTGATCCGCCTGCGCGACCGCAAGGACTGGGCCGGCATGTGGCGCGTCATGCGCCGCATCTTCCTGGCCCTGGGCATCTTTTCCATCGTGGCGCTGCTGGTCGCGGCCAGCGTCGGCCCCTGGGTGTTCCACAGCCTGCTGGCCATCCATCGGCCGGACAACCTGCCGCTGCTGATGCTGCTGACCACGGCGGCGATCCTGGATCTGTGGGACGTGCCGCTGGAACCGGTGCTGTTCTCGCTGGGCTGGGCCCAGCAACTGTTCGCCAGCCGGATTGCCGCCACCGTGCTGTCGCTGCCGATCCTGTATGGGCTGGCGCATCTCTGGGGCGTGGACGGGGCAGGTGTCGCCACCCTGTTTGCCGAGGCGCTGATCCTGTCCACGCGCTGCTTTCCGTTCTTGCGCATGAAAAGGCAAGGGTTCAGCCCTTGACCCGCCAAAGGGCGTAGCCCTTTGGAAACCCGGTTGTTATCCGGGTATTGGGACGGGGTCGCTTCGGTGCTGGGCGCCGCGATAGCGGTCGAACATGCTCATCTGGTGCACGCAACTGAGGGTGCATGTGGGCGCGCAGTTCTTCTTCGTGTCGTATTCGCGCTTCAGGTCATCGGGGCCGTATTCCAGCAGCGGAATGCCGGGATAGCCGCGCTGCTGCGAGCACCAATGCACGACCCCGTCCTCGGTCACGTACAGATACCGCGCGCCGGCCCGGCACTTCCAGTCGTTCGGCTGGCCGTGCATCAGGTTCTTCTGGAACAGGCGGTAATTCAGCGTGTGGACCAGCGACGGGGAAATTTCCGTGACCCGCCGATAGGCCTTCATCTGTTCGTCGCTGAGCGCCTTCAACGCGCCGGAATGGTCGTGCAGCACGCCGACGGAATGCTGCAACCCGTAGCGCGCGGCGGTTTCGGCGATCGTGACCACATCCTGGGTACGCTCGCCCGTCACGCCCAGCACCGAATTCACGTTCACCTTGAAGCGCGCATGTTCGGACAGCAGCGCCAGCCGGCCCTCGACCGAGGACAGGCTCTTCATCGAGATGTCGTCGGGCGTGATGTTGTCGATGCTGACCTGCATGCCCTGCAGCCCGGCGGCATTCAGTCGGTCGATCCAGGCGCGCGAGAGGCGGAAGCCGTTGGTGATGGTGGTGACGATCATGCCGTGGTCGCGCGCGATGCGCACGATCTTGTCCAGGTCGGGATGCAGCAGCGGCTCGCCCCCGGTGAAGGTGATCGAGGCCGTCCCCAGCGTCGCCAGATGATCGACCCGCGCCTTCAGCACCTCCAGCGGCACCGGGGCCGAGAAATCATCGAATTCGTTGCAATA
This sequence comes from Gluconacetobacter diazotrophicus PA1 5, assembly GCF_000067045.1. Lineage (NCBI taxonomy): Bacteria > Pseudomonadati > Pseudomonadota > Alphaproteobacteria > Acetobacterales > Acetobacteraceae > Gluconacetobacter > Gluconacetobacter diazotrophicus. The sequence continues at coordinate 498,291 of NC_010125.1, read as the reverse complement.
GCCGCATGCAAGGTTGCATTTTCGCGTCACCACAACCTGGGCGAGCAGGGGCGTGTAGCGCGTGCCGATGGCCTTGGCCGCGAAGCGCACGCCCGCGCGCAGGTTCTTGAAGCGATTGGCCAGGGAAATATCGTTCATCGTTACCATGTCGTCCGAGGAACCGGGCGGAACCGGGAAAAGGGGCCGCATCATAGGGAGGAGGCGGCGCCCGCGATAGCCACCTTCGCCGCGTCTTGCCGGGAACGGTTCGCGCGGACCAGGTCGTCGTAATAGCCTTCGAGGATTTCGGTCTGCCGCCGCAGGTCGAATTGCCGGGTGACGAAGGCGCGTGCCTGCCCGCCCATCGTGGCCCGCAGCGCCGGGTCGGCCAGCAATGTTCCGATGGCCGCCGCCAGGGCGTCCACGTCGCGAGGCGGCGTGATCAGGCCGCTTCGCCCCTCGGCAATGCCTTCGGGAATGCCGCCCACGCGGGAGCCGATCACGGGTACGCCGGTCGCCGCGGCTTCCAGCAGGACCATGCCCAGCCCTTCGACCCGGCCGCTGGCGGTCAGGATGCTGGGCAGCACCAGCATCGCCGCCCGCCGCATCCAGTCCATCACGACCGGATGCGGCTGCGCGCCGAGGAACGAGACCCGCGTGCCGATGTCCAGGGCACGGGCCAGAGCTTCCAGCCGCGATCGCAGCGGCCCGTCGCCGATGATGACCAGGCGCGCTGTGCCATGGCGCGGTGCCAGGCGCGCGAAGGCGCGCAGCAGGTATTCGGTCCCCTTGAATTCCACCAGGCGGGCGACATGCAGGATGGTCGGCGTTTCCTCGCCCGGGTCGCGGGGGCGCACCAACGTGCAATCCACGCCGATATAATGCACGCGGGTCCGGTCGGCGGGAAAGCCCAGCGCCAGCGCGCGGTCGCGCAGGAAACCGGAATTGCACAGGAAAAGCTGCCCCTGCCGGGCCAGGGCGCGGCGATGAAGCGGATAGTTCATCCAGGCGGGCGAGGCCAGATAGCGCGCCGTGGACAGGGTGACATCGAATCCATGGAACGTCGTGACCAGCGGCACGCCCAGGCGCCGCGCCAGCGGCAGGGCATAGACCCCGTCCACCCCGAAATGCGCATGCACCAGGGCCGGCGCATGGCCGGCGAGCAGCCGCAGGTAGGGTGCGGAATCGCGCGTCAGCATCTGGGCGGCGATTCGCGGCCACGCCATGTGGCGCCACAGGTCGCGCAACAGCAGGGCCCGTGCGCCGGATGGACCGGCGCCGTAGCGCAGGCGCCCCGTATAGAGCGGTACGTGCCGGCGCAGGGCCTGCGCCTGCTGGGTGATGAAGACCTCGGAAACCCGGAACAGATTCTGACGGAAGAGAACGATCTCGCGCAATACAGCGTCCCTGTGGATGGGGCGGATGATGGCCCGCGCGCACCCTACAGGCTGCGCCGGGCAAAGCGAAGCGGCGGTCCGGGCGGGGCGGCGCGCGCGGATATATTACAATATGTTGCCACAAAGACATTTCATCGTGTGGCCCCACGTGCCATCAGCCAGGGCACCTGCCGTACTGCGTCATCCGAGAGACGATTCCATGGATTTCCGTTTTCCCTTCCCGCCCCGGCCACCAGCGCGGACACCGCGATCCGCCCTGTGATGAGACAGTCGCTGACGCCGGTCCTGACGGCGATGATGCTGCTCGGTGGCATCCTGCTCGCCTACCCCATCCTTGCGATGGGCGCGCATGTCCCGCTGAATCATAACGAAGGGTGGAACGCCTATTTCGCGATGCGGGCGATCCATCCCGCCCTGGGTCCGCTCTATCCCGGCGCGGACAGCATGGTCTTCGACAATTATCCCCCGCTGTCATTCTACGTTGTCGGCGCGCTGGGGTGGATATGCGGCGATGTCCTGCTGGCCGGGCGGCTGGTGGCGATGGCATCCTTCCTGGCCTGCGCGGCCCTGATCGCGCACATCGCGCGGCAGTTGGGCGCGTCGTGGCAGGGCGCGCTGTTCGGGGCGCTGCTGTTCGTGCTGTGCGGGGCATCGTTCTATCCCATCTATATCGGGACGGACGATCCGCAATGGCTGGCCCACGCGCTGATGCTGGCGGCCTGCGCGATTGTCCTGCGCAGCACGCTGCCCGTCACGCGTCCGGGCGGAATCTGCCTCGCCGCAGGGTTGATGGTGGTGGGTGGGCTGATCAAGCACAATATCCTGGCCCTGCCACTGTCGTTGACGATCTGGCTGGCGCTGCGCGACCGGCGCGCCGCCCTGGCCTGGTGTGCCTGCGGCATCGTTGGGATAGCCGCCACCGTGTCGATCCTGGGCGGGCTGGAAGGCGAACAGATGTTTGCCGACATCCTTGGATACAAGCGGCTGTACCTTGCCCGGCGCGCGATCCTGGGACTGACCAACGCGGTCGGCATGGTTGGTATGGTTCCGCCGCTGTGGCTGACCTGGCGGCAACGCGGGTCGATGGGCAGCCCCTATGGCTTCGTCTGCCTGTTCACCATGCTCGCGCTGGGGCTGGGCGTCGTGCAGCGGACCGGCGTCGGGGTAGCATACAATGCGCAGTTCGAGCTTCTGATCGCGCTGTCGCTCGCGACCGGCGTGGCCCTGTCCAGCCCGCTGGTCCGCACGGACCGCCAACGCCGGAGGCTGGCGCTGGTGGCGATGCTGCCCGCTCTGATCGAGTTGCCGGTCACCCTGCCCCACGCCATGCGTGACTTGTCCGCCTTGCAGCATGAACGCGACGCATGGCAGCAAGCTATAGATCGCATCGCCGCCATCCCCGGCCCGGTCGGATGCGAGGCCCCGCTGCTGTGCTACTGGGCGGGCAAGCCCTTCGTCATCGACCTGTTCAACGCCAACCTGGCAATCGCGACGGGTGCGTCCATGACCCCGTTCCGCGACGCGGTCACGCGCGGGGCCTATGCCGCCTTCGTGCTGGATGCCGCGGCACCCGCGTCACGGGCCGCCATGAACGGTCCGACGCCCATTACCGATTTCATCCACCGGACCTATACCATCCGCGACACGCGCTTCGCCCGGATCGTCATCCTGAGCCGGCCTGATGGCACCGGGGCCCCGTTACGATAGAAGGCGGGAAGGCCCTTGCCTCCTGTATCTTTCCCCTGCAAGCCGGACGTCATGACAATACCCGCCTGTGTACATTTCTGCTGGATCGGTCCGACCCTTCCCTGGGCCTATGTCTTCGCCGTCCTTTCGGCCGCCGAGAACAGCGGGATGGCCGATATCGTCCTGCATCACACCGACGCGCTGGCGGAGGGACCGGAGCGGCGGGCGCTGGAACGCGCGCCGAAGGTCCGGCTTTCGCACATCGACCCGGTCCGGTACCTGACGGAGGTGGAACGGGCGGCGGGCCTCGACGCGGGCCGACTGGTCGCGTTCTATGATTCGGTGGCTACGCCGGTGCAGCGGGCGGATATTCTGCGGGTCGCGATCCTGTATCGGGAAGGCGGCGTGTATCTGGACATGGACACGATCACGACGGCATCGTTCCGTCCCTTGCTGGGCGCCCGGCAATTCGTCGGCACCGAGCGCATCGTATGGCCGCATGCCGTGCGCACGTCGCGTTCGCCCGCCGTCCGGGCGCGGCATGTCGGGCTGTCCCTGGCGCGCAAGGCGTTCCGCATCATCCCGCATGGCTGGAAGGGTTTTCGCCATATCGAGCATTTCTATCCGCGCGGCATGAACAATGCCGTGCTGGGTGCGGAGCCGGGCGCTCCGTGGATCGACGCCTGCCTGCATGCCATGCTGGCCCTGTCCACGGAACAGCGGGTGCGGCCCTATGCCCTGGGACCGCATCTGCTGCAGCGGCAGGCCGGACCTGACTGGACCGGCGACCTGACCGTCCACGATCCGGCCGTGTTCTACCCGGTGCCGCCCGAGATTTCAGAGCATCTTTTCCGCTTCAGCCGGCAGGTCCGGGCGCGGGAGGTGCTGCGCCCGCGAACCTGCGTCGTACACTGGTACGCGTCGGTACGGACCAAATCGCGCGTGGCGCAGATCACGCCGCGCTATGTGCGCGACCACCGTCGCCACCAACTCTACAGCGCGCTGGTCTGCGCCTTTGTCACCGCCCTGCCGGACGACGAGGAAAACGGCGCATGATCGGAGGTCCGGACCCGGTCATGCTGTCGCACCCGAGCGCCAGACGATGCGACCGACGATCGTGGCCGGAGCGTTGCCCCCGTTCCACAACTGACGTGCCTGTTCGGCACTGACGACCTGTTCCGAATATCTTTTATTGTCGCTTGTCACGACCAGGTCACCGTCTATCCTCTGCTCCAGACGCTTGACCAGGAGTTGCTCTCCGGCACGGATGACGTAGATCGCGCCCGAAACCAGGCGTTCCCTCGCGCGATCGACGAAGACCAGGTCGCCATTGGAAAGCGTGGGCTCCATGCTGTCTCCACGGACCGTGAGTGCCACGAGCCTGTCACGCGCGGCCCACACCGATTGGGGCAGCAGCGACCGCCCCACGCCGATCACCTCCACAGGAGCCTGATCCGTGGCGACAGACCCCGATCCGGCGGCCAGTTCATCGTCATAGCGTGGAACCACCAGGTACTCGTCGAACTGTGCCGCATCCGGGACTGGGCCCGTTCCGCTATCGGCACCCGTGACAAGCCATTCGAGCGACACCCCGCAGGCCCGTGCGATCCTGAATGCCGTGGACGCCTTCATCTCGCGTCCAGCGAGATAATTGTTCAGCGATCCAAGAGGCACCCCGGACGCGGCGGCGACTTTCAGGTTGCCGCCCCCCATGCGGATGGCCTGCCGTAGCCGTTCCGAACGATCTTCCGTGCCTCCCCTCTCTTCCGGAACGGAATAATCCCTGTCCGGCGGAGATACGTCCCCAGAAATGCCATTCATTTTAAAGGTCTACGGAACTTATCCCCAGAAAACTTCCGCACTGGGTCTAATAACTGCGATTCTACCATTGCGAAACATATCGGATGTGCCATTCTCATGGCATTCCCTCCGTCAAAGACATGCGCGGTCGGACCAACGATAGCGCCCGGTTGCCGCCAGGCGCGTTTGAAGGAGTCCCGCTTATGGCACAGAAGCCCGTGGGGATGCACATCGACGACCTCAAAGCAGAATTACACGAGCCGTTCGACGCATTGGGGGGCGGTTTCCGGACGGCCCGGAGACGCCGCCCCGGCACCGTCGGTCTTGCCCAGAGCCGGATCGGGGAGTGACTGACGCCGAAGCCCCGGACCGTCGATCAGACGGTCCAGGCAAGGTGAAGGCGTTACGGTGCTGCTTCCTGATCGAGCATATTGGCGCGCTGGGCGGGACGGAGCGCGCCGCCTGTCAGGTCATGACGGGACTGGCCGAACGGGGCGGCTTCGAGGCCATCCATCTACTGGAAGTCTTTCCCGTCGGGCCGGCGCCGTTCCCGTTTGATCCCTCGATTCGACGCGCGGCGCTGAGCGCGCGCAAGATCTCGGTCCTCGGCGCATGGCCGCGTCTCGTGCACCGGTTGCGCGCCTATGTCCGCATGCATGCGATCGACGTGCTGATCGTCGTGGAATCCACCCATGCGCTCTATGCGATCCCTGCCCTGGCGGGCACTGGCGTACGGTGCGTGGTGTGGGAGCATTTCAATTTCGGCGTCGATCTCGGACGACGCCCACGGCGCTGGGGACGCCGCGTCGCGGGGCGCTGGGCGGATGACGTGGTGACGCTGACCCAACGCGACATAACCATGTGGCGTATGGGAATCGGGACGGGGATGCGCGCGCATCTCACCGCGATTTCCAATGCGGCGCCGCCTGTGTGGCGCACGGCCTATCCGGTCGAATCGCGCGTGGTCCTCGCGGTCGGCCGTCTTGTGCCGCAAAAGGGATACGACCGGCTGATCGAGGCATGGCGGCTTCTCGCGCGCGATCCCGCGCTGGCGGCCTGGCGGCTGGCCATCGTCGGCGACGGGCCGCTGCGCGGGGTCCTCGAACGCCAGATCGCGGACGCGGAATTGGGAGAGCGCATCGAACTGGCCCCCGCCACCGTGGCGATCGAGACGTATTATGCCAGGGCCGCCCTCTATTGCTGCGCATCGCGGTTCGAAGGATTTCCCATGGTGCTGCTGGAAGCCGCGGCCGCCGGCGTCCCCGCTGTCGCTTTCAACTGCGAGACCGGGCCGTCCGAGATCATCATCGACGGTGAAAGCGGGGTGCTCGTGCCGCAGGGCGATGTCGCCGGACTGGCCGGAGCATTGCGCGCACTGATGACGGACCCCGTTCGGCGCGCACGTCTCTCGGTCGGCGCGCGGAAGCGGGCGGAGGTGTTCGCTCTGCCAATCGTTCTGGCGCGATGGTACGCGCTGCTGGGCGTCGACGCGCCCGCGACGCGAAGCGACGTGGAATGGAGCGTCGGTCAGGACAGGACGCCGCGCGTGCGCTCCGTGATCATGTCGGCCAGCGTGTAGCGGTCCAGCACCGCGGTGAAGGCGCCCAGGGCCTCGCCCAGCACGCCCTTCAGGCGGCAGGCATCGGCCAGGACGCAGGGGCGTGCATCGGGGGCCGACGGGTCGTCGCCCTGCATGCAGCCGACCAGGGCCATGTCCTCTTCGGTGTAGCGGACCACGTCGCCGATGCGGATCGCGTCCGCGGCGCGGGCCAGCCGCAGCCCGCCGCCGCGCCCGCGCACGGTTTCGATGAACCCGCCGCGACCCAGGCGGTGGATGATCTTCATCAGGTGATTTTCCGAAATGCCGTAGGCCTGCGCGATCTCGTGGATCGATACCAGGCGGTCCGTGCGGGTGCCCAGATAGATCAATGTTCTGAGGGCATAGTCGGTATGCAGGGTCAGGCGCATCGCTAAAAGATATCCATAATTGACATCTTTATCCAGCGGCGCAAAAGATGCATCGTTTTTACATCTTTGGAGCGCATGATGGCTTCCCCCCTGGACGACAAGACCCGCGCCATCGTTTCCGCCTGCGTGCCGGCGCTGGAAGCGCATGGACTGGCGATCACGACCGAAATGTACCGGCGCCTGCTGGCCAACCCCGAGATCCGCGACCTGTTCAACCTGTCGCACCAGAAGGATGGCGAGCAGCCCACGGCGCTGGCCCTGGCGGTGCTGGCCTATGCGCGCAACATCGACAATCCGGGCGCGCTGGGCGGCATGGTCGAACGGATTGCCGAAAAGCATGTCGGACTGAATATCCGGGCGGAGCATTACCCGTTCGTGGCCGAGGCCCTGCTGGGTGCGATCGCGCACGTGCTGGGCGACGCCGCCACGCCCGAGATCCTGGACGCATGGGGCAAGGCCTACTGGTTCCTGGCCGACATCCTGATCGGGCGCGAGGCGCAGATCTATGACGCCCATGCGGCGGCGCCGGGCGGCTGGACGGGGTGGCGCCCCTTCACCGTGCGCCGACGCACGCGCGAGAGCGAGACCGTGACGTCGTTCGAACTGGTGCCGGTCGATGGGGCGCCGGTGATGCGCCACCGCCCCGGACAATATCTCAGCTTCCGGCTGGACGTGCCGGGCCTGGGGTCGCAACGGCGCAACTATAGCATTTCGTCGAAACCGGATGACGGGTCCTACCGGATCAGCGTCCGGCGGATTCCGGGCGGCGCGGTGTCCGGCTGGCTGCATGACGACGTGCGCGAGGGCACGGTCCTGCAGGTGTCCGCCCCCGCCGGCGATTTCACGCTGGCCGATCCCCTGCCGCCCGCCATCGTGCTGCTGAGCGCCGGGGTGGGGCTGACGCCCATGATCTCGATGCTGGACGCGCTGGCAGCCCGGGCGGACGCCCCGTCCATCCATTATATCCATGCCACGCGCACACCGGACACCGAGGCATTCGGACGGCACGTCCGGCGGCTGGCGGCGGAGGGGCGGATTCGCGGCGACGTGTTCTACAGCCGCCGGGCGCCGGCGGACGGGGAGGACGCCGGAACCGCGCACCATACCGGGCGTATGACGATGGACTGGCTGCGTGCGAACCTGGCGGCGGATGCCACCTATTACGTCTGCGGCCCCGACGGTTTCATGCGCGATGCCGTTTCCACCCTGAAGGCGGCCGGCGTGCCGGCCGGACGGGTGCGCCATGAATTCTTCGGTTCGGCGCATGACGGGGCATTGGTGATGTGACACGCCCAGCCATACGTGTCCGGCGGATCTATGATCCGCCGGAGCCAGCGGAAGGCGCGCGCGTCCTGGTGGACCGGCTGTGGCCGCGCGGGATGAGCAAGGCGCGGGCGGCCCTGACGCTGTGGCTGAAGGACATCGCGCCATCGACGGAACTGCGCCTATGGTTCGGCCATGACCCGGAACGCTGGACGGAGTTCCAGCGGCGTTATCGCGCGGAACTGAAGGCCAATCCGGCCGCGGTCGAACAGGTGGAGCGGCTGGGCCGGCAGGGCCCGGTGACATTGGTGTACGCCGCCCACGACCCGGATCATAACGAAGCCGTCGTCCTGGCGGATTATCTTCGCCGCCTGGACGAGGACGCGCCGGCCAGCCGGTGACGCCTGGACCCCGGTCCCGCACCACAAGGGCAACGGGACCTTTACCGCTGACGGCAAAGTCATCACTCTCCGGGACCGGATGGTCGCCTGGAAACAGTTTCAGGATTGAAGTTCTGGACCTGACGCCCGATCATGCCGCTCGCACTCTGGGGAGGACAAAAAATCATGTCAATTGATCGCATGAGGGCGCAACTTTCTGAAAAGCCTGGATTTCTCGCTGCATTGGACCAGAGCGGCGGATCGACCCCCGGCGCGCTGCGCCATTACGGCATCCCCGACAGCGCCTATAGCGGCGACGAGGAGATGTTCACGCTGATGCACGAGATGCGCGTGCGCATCATCACGGCCCCGTCCTTTACTGGGGACAAGATCATTGCCGCCATCCTGTTCGAGCGCACGATGGACGGCCTGGTGGAGGGCAAGCCCGTCCCCAGCTATCTGTGGCAGGACCGGGGCGTCGTGCCCTTCCTGAAGATCGACAAGGGGCTGGAGCCCGAGGCGAACGGCGTCAGCCTGATGAAGCCCATTCCGGGCCTGGACGACCTGCTGGCCCGCGCCGTGAAGCTGGGCGTGTACGGCACCAAGGAGCGGTCGGTCGTCAACCTGGCGAATCCCGAAGCCATCGCCGCCATCGCATCGCAGCAGTTCGACATCGCCCGCCAGGTCGCGGCCCACGGCCTGGTGCCGATCCTGGAGCCGGAAGTCCTGATCAAGAGCCCCGACAAGGCCAAGGCGGAAGCGATCCTGCGGGATGAACTGGCCAAGGGGCTGGATGCGCTGCCCGGCGATTATCAGGTCATGCTGAAGCTGACGATCCCGGAAAAACCGGATTTCTATCTGGACCTGATGAAGCACAAGCGGGTGCAGCGCGTCGTGGCGCTGTCCGGCGGCTATCCGCTGGACGAGGCATGCGAACGGCTGTCCGCCAACCATGGCATGATCGCCAGCTTCTCGCGCGCGCTGCTGGGGGACCTGAAGGTTTCGATGACCGATGCCGAGTTCGATGCGACGCTGGCGACGGCGATCGACAAGATCTATCGCGCGTCCACCATCAAGCACTGAAGGCAAGGGCCGGGTCCGGCCACGGTCCCGTGGCGCGGCCGGCCAGTCTTCACGCGTGAATCATGAGAATCCGCGTCATGTCGTCCACGCCGCCCTGCACGTCCGGCGCCAGCAGGATAACGGCGTGGCGTGAGGCGTGGGTCCCTTCGCCATCGTCGACCGCCACGTCGACGATGACGGTCACGGACCGGCTTCCCTCGAGGGCGTTCGGGACGACCGACCCGGCCTGGCGGAGGGCCTGGCGCACCACGGGATCGGCCATCGCGATGTCCGGGTCGTTGGGCTGCGTCACCGACAGATGCGGCTGGACCGCCAGCCACAATGCCGGCGTCATGCCCAGCACCAGCCCCACTTCCGCGACGCTGCGGAACGGATCGCCCGGGGGTGTGTAAGGCAGCCCGGCCGCGAGATAGAGCGCCCGGGTGCGGGGGGTCACGCCCTGGGCGGCGCTGCCGCGCCAGTCCGCGATGTTGGCGGCGATCGTCCCGGCCTGCTGTTTCTGCGCGCCGCAGGCCTGCAACAGCGCGGCCAGCAGCGGACGGGACGGGGAATTGGGATTGACCAGCCCGGCTTCGCTGGTCAGGCGGATGCGCACCGCCATGCCCCCCCCGCGCCGCACATGGTCGCGCCCGTCGGCGGCCCAGTGCCCGGCGGACCGGTCCAGGGCGTGGAACGCGCCTTCCCACACCGCGCCATCCGCCATCGCCTGTATCTGGGTCGCGCGCCGCAGGGCGGCGACGGTACGAAGCTGCTGGCCGGCCGAGGTGACGATGACGGAGGCCAGGAACGACAGCAGGACCAGCGTCCACAGCACGATCAGCAGGGCGAAGCCCCGATCCCGACGACCTTCGCGGGTCACGGTCCCAGCCCGACCTTTTCGCGCAGGCGCTGCTGGGGGTCGGCGCTGCCGGTCATGCGCATGACCCGCAATTCGTCGGGGACGTTCGCCGCGTTGGGATGGGTGTCGCGCAGATCCTCCATCAGGTCGACCGCGTCGCGCTGGTCATGGATGACGTGCGGCGTCATCAGGATCAGCAATTCCGTCCGCTGGCGGTTGTTGTTCTGGTTCCCTGCCAGGACGCCCAGGACCGGGATGTTCTTCAGCCACGGGATGCCGCTGTTGATGCGGCTGGAACTGTCGGTGATCAGGCCGGCCAGCCCCACCGTCTGCCCGTCCTGGACCACGACGCGGGAACTGACCGAACGGTCGTTGAAGGTGGGATTGGACGCCGCGTTGGCCGTGCTGGCGGCGGTCGGGCTGACGGAACTGACCTCCTGCGACACGTCCAGCGTGACCAGCCCGCCCTCGCTGACATGGGGCGTCACCTGCATGATCACGCCGGTCGGCTGATAGGTGAACTGGTTGTAGATCGACGTGCCGATGGTGCTGGATTGCGAGCCGATCTGGACCGGCACCAGTTGCCCGACCTGCAGCCGGGCCGCCCGGTTGTCCTGGACCATCAGTTGCGGCGAGGACAGGACGTGGACGGTGGTGACGTTCTGCAGCGCGTCGATGGCGAAGGGCGCGCCGCCGCCGCTGGCGCCCCCGATGATGAAGCCGGGCAGCGTATGGCTGAAGGCGGCGGTGGCCAGGGTGCCGGTGGTGATCGTCTGGCTGTTGGTGCTGAGCACGCCGTTGATGCCGCCGGATTTGAAGAAGAACTGCGTGCCGTACTGCAGCGCGTCGTTCAGCTGCACCTCGGCGATGACGGCATCGATGCGGACCTGCAGCGGCATGACGTCGATCCGGCGCAGCATCTGTTCGACCGTGTCGCTTTCCTGGTCCGTCCCGTAGACCAGGATCGCGTTATGCTGGGAATTGGAAATGATCCGCATCGCCTGCGGGCGGCCTTCGGCGCTGGCAGTGTTGTCCAGGCCGCCCAGCAGGGGATTGGCGAATGCCGCCGGCCCCCCGCCCGCCTGGCCGGTCGGTGCCTGGCCGGCGGTGGCCTGGACCCCGCCCTGCTGGCTGCCGCCCATCAGGCCCGTGGTGTTCCCCGTGCCCGCGCTGCCGCCCAGCCCGCCGCCGCCCATGGCGTTGGCCATGGTGCCGGTGAAGCCGGACTGGCCCAGTTGCGAGGCCGTGCCGGACGTGGTTTCGGGCGGCGTGGCCGTCACGTCGCCCGGCGTGAAGGCCTGCTGCAATGTATAGGTCACGTCGTTCACGCTGGAATTCTGCACGTAGAACACATGCCACGACCGCATGGTCGCGCGCCGATTGCGTTCGATCAGCGCAAAGAGGCGCCGTGCATCGTCGATCTGCCGCGCGCTGCGCGCGACGACCAGCACGGCATTGACCCGCGCCAGCGGCAGGACCTGCACCAGGTTGCCGCCATGCAGGGCACTTTGCAACGCCGTTGCCATATCCCTGGCATTTCCCGATTCCACCGGCAGGAGGGCATAGGACTGGCTGCTGAGCCAGTCCACGTCGAAGGCATGGATGACATCGACCAGCGTATTGCGCGCGGACGGCTCGCCGCTGACGATCACGGCGTTCGCGCTGTCCACCGGAGTGACGCGGGCGCCGCCCTGCAGGAACGGTTGCAGTGCCTTGGCCAGGTTTGCGGCATCGGCGTAGCGCAGCGGCACCATGACGCTGCCGCCCAGCGACGCGTTTTCCGCGATCCCTGCCGCGCTGGACTGGGGATTTGCCGAATCGGCCTGGGCCGGCACGATGCGGTACAGCCCGTCGGCCTGGATCAGGACGGCGTGCACCTGGGCCAGGATGATCTGCAGGGCGGGCAGAAGCTGCCCGGCGGTCAGGGGCTGGGACGTATGCAGCGTCACGCGCCCGTGCACCGCCGGGTCGATCGCGTAATTCACGTGCAGGATGTCCGTCATGATCTGCGAGACGGCGTCACGGACATCGGTATCGGCGAAATTCAGCGCGATGTCGCCCCCGCCCTGGTACGGGCGGCCCTGGCCCCGGATCAGCGGCAGCGCGCCGCGGCCGTAGCTGTATTGCGCCGGCCCGACCTGGTCCGTGCCCTCGATCCGGCCACCCATCAGGTCGGGCGCCGTGCCGCCCAGCGGCAGGGGACCGCCCAGCGGCGAGACATGCGGCGGCTTGTCGGGGCTGCATCCCGCGATCGAAAAACACAAGGCGATGCCGGTCCAGGCGGTCTGCGCACGGCGGGAGGTCATGCCGCGACGGGAAGTCGTGTCACTGTTCATTGCGTGTTGCCTGGAATCCGTTCTTCTGTCCGGGGAAGGCCGGAACTGTTGTCGATGGAGGATGCGTCGCCCGGTGCCGGTGTATCGGCGCTGCGGTCGCGGTCCGGCCGCAGGGTCTGCTCGCCGTCCGCGCCCCGGACGCGCACGGTGCCTGCGCCGATCGCGACGACCTGCCACGGGCCGACGGTCGTGCCGGCATCGACGACCTGGCCGGGACCGTCTTCCCGCGTCATGAAGATGGCGCGCCTGCGCCCGCCGCTGACGACGATGCCGGCCAGCCGGGGCCGGGGCGCGGACTGGTCCGGCGTGGCGTCGGGACGGCGGGAATGGCTGAACAGCGGGCGGGCCAGGATGACCTGCTGCCACGCGTCGATTCGTGCCGCGTCCGGCGGGGGTGCCGCGCCGGCATGGGGGATGAAAAACGGCCCCACGCACAGCATGAATCCGGCGGACCATGCCAGGACCCGGTCCCGGCCGACCGGCCGGGTCATGGTTGTGTTTCCGGGGATGGAGGAGGAGTCGGCCTGTTTTCGTTCCGGCGGAACGCGTACACGGACATGTCGCATTCCATCATGTTGGCCGCCGCGTCCTCGTTGTCCGATTTATGAATATGCAGCCCGTCGATAACGACCGCCGGCGATGAACGTTCCAGTGTCGCGATCAGCCGGACCAGGTTCCGGTACGACGCCGCGACGACGATATGCAGCCCGATCCGCTGGTAACGGCCGACCATCGCGGCCGGGACGTTTTCGGCGGTGGAGAGGGTGGCCCCGTTCGCGGACGCGGCCTGCTGCAGCAGGTCCTGCAGGTTCGCGCTGGCGATGGCGTCGGTCGCGCCGCCGATCAGCAGCGCGGGCCGGGGCGCCGAGGCCGAGGCGGATTGCCGCAGGGCCGGCAGCGCGGCCGCCAGGCGGTCCATCCGCGTCACGGCCTGGCGTTGCAGGGCCAGGCCCTGGGCCCGCTGGACATAGGCATCCAGCAGCGGCGCCACCACCAGCAGCCACGCCGCCAGCAGGGCGGCCACCAGCAGGCCCAGCGCGGCCAGGTGGCCCGCGCGTCCTTCCGGCAGCGCCCGGACCAGGGCATGCAGCGAGCGGGGCCTGGAGTTCATGATCGGCATGGTCAGCGCCCCACGTCGGCACGGATGGAAAACAGGCTGGCATTCTGCCCTTCGACACGCGTCACGGGGGCGACGAAGACCGGATTGCGGAAGACGGGGTCCTTGCTGAGGGTTTCGATCAGGCCGGTGGCGGTGGCGGACTGGCCGCTGATGATCAACTGTCCCTGGCGCAGGATCAGGTCGGTCAGGACCGTATCGTCGGGCAGGAGCCGCGTCGTGGCCGCCAGGACCTCCATCGGGTCGCCCAGCCGGGCCCGCTGGGCGGCGACGATGTCGTTTCCGGCCGAACTGTCCTCGATCCGACGGCGGAGGGTGGCGGCCTGGTCCGCCGCCGGGCGCAGGGTCGCGATCCGGGCCGCGAGACGATCCTGCTCCACCGATTGCCGCCAGAAGCCCGCCCCGACCACGGCCAGCGGCAGGAGGACGGCGGCGCAGGCGGCCGCAAGCCGGGTCCGGCGCCGCCCCGCCTGGCGGGCGCGACCGGCATCGAGCGGGATGCCGGCCCCCTGCGGGCCGTCGCGCAGCAGGTCCGGTTGCAGGCCGATCCGGTCCAGCAGCCCCAGCACGGGCGCGACCGAGGCCCTGGGCACGATCGTCAGCCGGACCTGCACCTGCTTCAGGTCCGCATCCCGGCGCAGGACGTCGTACGCATAGACGATCCGGTCGGCGGGGAAAGGCGTCAGCCGGTCCATTTCGTACGCCAGCACGCTATCGAGCGCCGCCTCGGCCGCCGCCGGCAGCGTCACGTCGCGCCGCATCATCATGCCGGGCGGCAGCAGCAGCACCGTGGCGCCCGGCCTGTCGCGCGCCCATGTCGCGGCCACGCTTGTCCGGCAGGCCCCGATGGCCGCCTCATCGGCCGCGCCGTCCCGCATCGCGCAGGTGGCGACGGGGTTCTGCCGATCCCCCTTGCGCAGCGAAAGATCCAGCCTCCCGGCCGCCCATTCGACGACCAGGACGGACCGGGCGGATCGCGACAGGCGGTGCCAGCCCGGAATCATCTCCCGGACCTGACGCCACCACCATGCGAACAGGTCGCGCATGATCATGGGGCGCACGCGGGCGATCTGGGGGGCAATGGCACTGTGCTGGCCTGTCCTCTGGGGGGTTGAACCAAATTCTTCACCCGGGCGCGGGTTCCGTCACCGGGGCGGCGACGATATCGGGCCAGCGGCGGCGGTCGCCAGCGGGAAAGACGATACGAATCCGCACCAGTACCGGCAGGCCGTTCCCGTACCAGCCACTGTCCCAGTGCCCGGCGGAATAATAATCACAGCCGATGTCCTGAACACCGGTCAGAAGGACCTCCTGCCGGGGCGGAGGCGTTGTTTCGGTCACGTGGCGATAGGGTACCCAGGCCAGGACCAGCCGGTGGCCGCCATCCACCGACAGGCGGAAATCGGCCCGTTGCCCCAGGTGCTCGGTGCCCCCGGGAACGCCGAGCGCCTGGGGCAACGGGCCGCGCAGCACGAACCCGTGGGCACGCCCGACGAAGACCGGCCCGGTCCGTGCGCCGCCGGCATCCGCATACTGCACCAGCGCGCGCAGGAACCGGTCGACCGCCCCCAGTTCCGCCTGCGCCGCCAGCAGGCCGCGCTGGCGCTCGAACACCAGCGTGGCCGCCTGGAACCCGCGTTCCAGCGCCAGAAGCACCAGGGAAAAGACGACCAGGGCGACCAGGATCTCGACCAGCGTGAAGCCCTGCTGCCCGGAGGACCGTCCGGCGCTCATTCCGCCGCCCCGCCCAGGCGTTGCGTCCGCAGCACGACCGTCCGGCGGCCGCCCTGGGCCGCGATATCGGGCCAGGATTCGCTGACCTCCACCCGGTACAGCACGATGACCCCCTGGCCCCGATGGCCGGACTGTTCGGGCACGATATGGACCTGCCAGTGGAAGAGACTGCCGTCGTCGCCCGCCTGCGTCCCGGGGGCGATGCGCATGCCGTGCCCCACGGCGGCCAGGTGCGACTGCGCCCGCGAGAGGGCTTCCTCGGTCCGGTTGGTGATCCGGGTCGCCTCGATCCCGCCTGCTATTCCCTCGTACACCACGCCCAGCGCCAGCATGACGATGACGAAGGCGACCAGGACCTCGATCAGGGTGAAACCGCGTTCGCGGGCGTGTCTCGGGCTCATGGTCCGTCCACGGTGACCGCGCCGGTCAGCCAGCTGGTGCGCAGCGTGACCTGCCGCCCCCGTTCGACCAGGCCGATGCGCGCGACGGAGGCGCTGCCGTCGGGGTAGAAGACCACCCGCGTCGTACTGCCGCCGGCCAGCGCCACCCCGTTCGGCAGGGCCTGGCGCGTGCCGGGAACCGCCCCGTAATCCCCCCGGGCGGGATCGATCGTGAAGAAGGCGGCCGTGCCGGACGCGATGGCCCGCATGCGCGTCTGGCGCATCGCGGACGCCAGCTGCTGCCCCGCCCCGCGCAGATCGAGCGTGATGGAATGCAGCGGCCCGCGCGTCAGCAGCACCGTCCCGATCAGTCCGAGGATCAGGACGACCACGATCATTTCGATCAGGGTGAAGCCGGAATCCGGGGGGCTATTTCGCAAGGTCGTTCAGGCTCAGCATGGCAAGGAGCAGGGACGACACGATCCCGGCCACCAGCAGCCCCATGATGATGGTGATGGCCGGCACCAGAAGCGCGACCAGGCGCTGGGTGGCGATGCGCACCTGTTCCTCATGGATGTCGGCGGCCCGCAGCGCCATCGGCCCCAGCCGGGCCGTTTCCTCGCCCAGGCGCAGCAGGTGCACGGTGCGGCGGGGGAAGATCGACGCGGCCTCCAGCGCCGCGGACAGGCCGCGCCCGCCCTTGGCGGCCTGGGTGGCCGCGTCGACGGCCCGCGCCACCGCGCGGTTGCCGATGGCGTCGCGCACGATCGACAGCGCCCCCAGGATCGGCACCCCGTTTTCCAGCAGCGTGCCCAGGATGCGGGTGAAGCGCGCCGCCAGGACCTCGCGCAGCAGGCGGCCCGCGACCGGCAGGGCCAGCAGCCCCGTATCCAGGCGCAGCCTGGCGCCGGGATACCGCAGGACGGCGCGCGCCAGCACGGCCAGCGCCAGCAGGACCAGCGGGATCAGCAGGCCGTAGCGGCCCAGCAGTTCGCCGGCCCGGATCATCAGACGGGTCGAGGCCGGCAGTTCCGCGCCGTTCTGCGCGAACAGGGGCGTGAATTGCGGCAGGACCTCGGTCAGCAGCAGGACGATGGACCCGCAGGCCGCGAGCGTCAGGATGCAGGGATAGATCATGGCCGACTGCACGGTGGCGGCCAGCGCGCGTTCCCGTTCCAGCAGCGTCGCCAGCCGGTCCATGGTCGGCGCCAGGTCGCCGCCGGCCTCGGCCGCGCGGACCATGCCGATATAGAGCCGGGGGAAACTTCCCGGATAGCGCGCCATCGCCGCGTGCAGGGTCTGGCCGTCGCGCACCCGGTCCCGAACGCCGCCCAGCACGGCGCGCGCCCGCGCGCCCGGCACGCTTTCGACCAGGAAGCGCAGCGCCCGGTCGATATCCTGCCCGGCGCCCAGCATGACGGCCAGTTCCCGCGTCAGCGCCGCCAGTTCGCCCCGGCGCAGGTCGCGGCGGCGCAAGCCGCCCAGGCCGCCCAGCCCCGATGCCACCGTCCGCGTCCACCGGCCGGGGGCGCCGACCTGCATGGGAATATGCCCCCGCCGCCGCAGGGCGGCCACGACGGCTTCCGCCGTTTCGCCCTCCAGCGTGCCGCGGACCAGGGCACCCTGCGCATCGACGGCGGTGAAGCTGAATTCAGCCATCCGTCACGTTCCCGCCCGGACGCTGCGGGTCACTTCCTCGATCGTCGTCTCGCCCTTCAGGGCCGCGACCAGGCCGGAGGTGAACATCGGGACCATTCCGGCCTCGACCGCCGCGCGTTCGATCGCCAGGTGGTCGCTGCGCGCGAAGATCAGGCGTTCCACCGCCTCGTCCGGTTCCAGAAGCTCGGCGATGGCCTGCCGGCCGCTATAGCCGGTGTTCCGGCAGGCGGCGCAACCCACGGGATGGAACAGCGTGACGGGCCCGCCGCCTGCGAGCGTTTCCAGGTCGAAGCGATCGACCAGTTCCCGGGGCGGGGTGTAGGGCGTCCGGCACTGGCCGCACAGCCGCCGGACCAGCCGCTGCGCCACCACGCCGCGCAGCACGGCCGTCAGCAGGTAATCCTCCACCCCCATGTCGCGCAGGCGGATGATGGCGGCGGCGGCGGAGTTGGTATGCAGGGTCGAGAGCACCAGGTGGCCGGTCAGGGCGGCCTGCACCGCGATCTGGGCGGTTTCGATGTCGCGGATTTCACCGACCATGATGACGTCGGGGTCCTGGCGCAGGATCGCGCGCAGCAGGGCGGCGAAGGTCAGTCCGATCTGCGGCCGGACCTGCACCTGGTTGATGCCGCCAAGCTGGTATTCGATCGGGTCCTCGATCGTCACCACCTTGCGCGTCACCGCGTTCAGGTCCGCCAGCCCGGTATAGAGCGTGGTCGTCTTGCCCGACCCGGTCGGCCCGGTCACCAGCACGATGCCGTTCGGCAGCGCCAGCAGGCCGCGCAGGCGTGCGACGATGGCCGGCGGCAGGCCCAGCGTCGCGTAGTCGAACCGCACGCTGGAACGGTCCAGCACGCGCAGCACCACCGTCTCGCCATGCAGCGAGGGGATCGTGGAGACGCGAAAATCGATGTCGTGCCCGCGCACGGCCAGCTTGATCCGGCCGTCCTGCGGCAGGCGCCGTTCCGCGATGTCCAGCCGGGCCATGATCTTGATGCGCGAAATGATCGCCGGGATCAGGTGCGCGGGGGGACTTTCGACCTCGTGCAGCACGCCGTCATAGCGATAGCGCACGCGCAGCCGGTCCTCGAACGGTTCGATATGAATGTCCGAGGCATGGGTTTCCACGGCGCGGCTGACGATCTGGTTGACCAGGCGGATCACCGGGGCCTCGGACGCCAGGTCCTTCAGCCGCTCGGCATCGTCTTCCAGCGGTGCCGTGTCCTCGTCGGGCTGGACGCCGTCATCGCCCCCGGACGGGTACAGGCGGTCGAGGGCGGCTTCCAGTTCGATCGGCACGGCCACCCGGCAGGACACGCGCAGCCCCGTGGCCGCCGCGATCGACGAGGCGGCGAAGCCGTCCAGCGGATCGCGCAGGGCGAGCGTGACCGTCCCGTCGTCCACGCCCAGCGGCACCGCATGGATGTCACGCAGGAAGCGGGCGCCGAGATACTGCGTCAGGACGGGTTCCCGGGGGTAGAGATCAGCGGACGCCAGGGGCATGTCCAGGAATTCCGCGTAGCTCAAGGCCATGTCGCGTTCCGACACCAGCCCCAGTTGCAGCAGAATCCGGTCCAGGCGCCCGCCATTCTGGTCCGCCGCGCGGCGCGCGCGGTCGATGGCGCGCGGGTCGCACCGGTCCCGCTCGACCAGCAAACGCGCCAGTGCGTCGATCGGCGAGTCAGCGTCCAATCCCGCGTCCATCATGATGCCCCGCCATTCCTGAGGGTCATGCGGGCAGCCAGTCCGGCCGGAGCAGGCTGGCCTGCCACAGCCAGATTCCCCACATCGCCAGCGCCAGTCCCGGCCCGAACGGGACCATCAGCGTGCGATTCACATCACCACGCCGGGCGATCGCGACCGCGCACAGCGTCAACACGGCCCCCAGGAAGACGACATGCGGCAGGGATTCGGGACCGAGCCACGCCCCCCCGGCGGCCAGCAGCTTGGCATCGCCCCCGCCGAGCCCATCATGGCCGCGCGCCCGGCGATACAGAAGCGAAATCCCGCGAAAGACGCCGTACCCCGCCGCCGCCGCCAGGGCGTGCCACAGCACCGGCGCGGCACCCCCCAGGGCCGCCAGCCCCAGCCCGGCCGCGATCAACGGCACTGTCAGCGTGTCGGGCAGGCGGAAGCTTTTCAGGTCGATCGCGGCCAGCACCAGCAGCCACCACCCGAACAGGCAGCCGCTCCAGACCACCAGCAACGGGGCCGGCGTGCCGGCGCGCAACGGACCGGCGGCCAGCAGGACCAGGCCCGCGACCAGCAGCGCCGCCACTTCCATGGCGGGATGCCCGGCCGAAATGGCGCCGCCGCAGGACCGGCACCGTCCCTTCTGCACCAGATAGCTGACGACGGGCACCAGTTCGCGCGGGCGCAGCACGGCCCCGCAGCGCGGGCAGGCCGACCGGGCCAGCGCCACCGGCAGCCTGCGGGGCAGGCGCGCGGCCAGCACCCCCAGGAAAGAGCCGATGAAGGGGGACAGGAGCAGGGGAAGGACGGGTAGATGCAGCATGGACGCCACGATCAGGGATTGCAGATCTGTGTCGCCGTGCTGGCGGCGTTGCCGCCGGAACCGGCCGAGCAGAGATCGTAATCATGCCCCGCGCGTTCGGACGGGTTGCGATAGACGTAGGCATGGCGCCACGGGTCCAGCGGCGGGCCGTTATCCTTCACGTACGGGCCGTTCCAGTTATCCACCCCTGCCGGACGGGTGACGAGCGCCTGCAGCCCTTCCTCCGTGCTGGGATACTGCCCGACATCCAGGCGATAGAGATCCAGGACCTGGCCCAGGCGCTGGATCGACTGATGGGCGACGGAATTCTTCGCCCCGCCGAGCTGCCGCAGGGCCGCGGGCGCGACCAGGCCGATCAGCAGGCCGAGAATGGCGATGACCACCAGCAGTTCCAGCAGCGTGAACCCGCCATCGCGGTCGTCCGGTTTCCGATTCTTCAATTTTATTTCCAAACTTCTGGGACGAAAGGCCGGGGGCTGGGCCGTGGCCATGCTTTTTCGTATCATTTGGCAGAACCAGACGTCACAAGCTGCGTCGATCCGCAAAAGGGAGAACCCGAATGGGCGTGGCGTATCTGGGCTGCATGGCGCTGGCCGCGACGTTCTATCACCTGCCGCCCCGGGTGCTGCCGTCGATCCAGGCCGTGGAGAGCGGACGGAACGGCCTGGTGCATCACAATGCGAACGGCACGGACGACCTGGGCGTCATGCAGGTGAATACGCTTTGGGTTATCCCGATCGCGCGATTCACCAATACCCCTCCCCCGGTCGTCTATCGCGCGCTGCTGAACGATCCCTGCTACAACATCAGCGCCGCGGGGGCCGTCATGCGTACCTACCTGAACGAAACCCATGGCGACCTGATGCGCGCGATCGGCAATTACCATTCCCACACCCTCCTTCTGAACGAGGCCTACCAGGCCCTTGTCCTGTCCTGGGCGCGGCGGCTGTTCAGGCCGCCTCACCCCTCGTAAACGCCGCCGGAGCGGACGGGATTTCACCGGGGATTTCATCGGGCCAGCACCGCCACCCGCAATCCGTGAATGGTGGCGCCGCCCCCTTCGGCAAACAGCGAGATCCGGTCGCTTCCCGCCGGGGGGAAGATCAGGTCGGTCATGCGCAGCACCCCATCATTGGCGAACAGTTCGACCGAAGCGCGATCGACGACCAGATGAAGCGCGACTTCGCCGCCCGGCGCGGCCAGGTACGCGATATGCCGGGTGCTGAAGCGGGGCGAGAAGCCGACCAGGCCGGAACGGCCGCGATCCACGGTCAGGGTACCGTCCACGAAATCGTAGCTGACCGACGTGCCGGTCCTGCCGTCCGGCGTTTCCCGTACCACGATGCCGGCGCGCCGGGCGCCGCCGCGCCGCAGCACCAGGCGGATGTCCAGGACCTCGCCCCGGGACGGGATCGTCACGCGCCCGTCCTGCGGCAGGTTCCGGTCCCCGTAGGTCACGACTCCCTTTTTCCTGACCATGTCCTCGTACGCGCGGGTCGGGGTCTGGATCACGGTGGGATGTCCGTCCACGGTCTTCAGCGCGATGTCCACCGGCAGGGTCATCTGCCCCCGCCAGGGCGCGGTCGGAAGGTCCGTCGCGTAGTCCCAGTTGTCCATCCACCCGATCAGCACCGGGGCGCCGGAGCCGGTATTGGCGAACAGGGTCGTCGCATACTGGTCGGCGCCGTGGTCGAGCCAGTCATAGCGGGACGGATCGGACCCCGGCGGAGGCAGCGCGTCCGGCGTGAAGGTCACGCCGTCGAACCGGCCCACGAAATACTGCACGCCCGATCCGCCCGCGATACTCCACGGATTGACGCTGACGATCATGACCCATCTGGTCGCCCGCGGGTTTCCGTCCAGCTTCAGCGGAACCAGTGTGGGCATTTCCCACAGCATGCCGGGCTTGCGATAGCCGGAGGGCTGGAAGTCGCTGAGAAACGACCAGTGCAGCAGGTCGGTGGACCGGTAGAGCTTGACCAGCTGGGCGTCGCCCACGACGGTCGTCATGATCCAGCAGCCGCCATCCTGGTACCAGAAGACCGAAGGGTCCCTGAACTGCCGGGAGTCCGGATGAAGCGTCAGGACGGGGTTGTGGGCGTACGGCCGCCACGTGAAACCGCCGTCATGGCTGACGGACACCGATTGTGCCTGCGTACCGTCGGGATGGGCCGGATTGTCGTGGAACACGGATGTGTGGAAGGCAAGCAGCGGCGGCGCGTCCGTACTCCCCAGACCCGAGCGATTCAGCGGGTCCGGCACCAGGCTTCCGGAAAAGATCTCCTCGCCCGGTGTCGCCGCGATCGCGACGCCATGCTCCGTCCAGTGGAGCAGATCCGTGCTGGTCGCGTGCCCCCAGGACGGATGCCCCCATGTCATGCTGCCGGGAGCGTACTGGTAGAACAGGTGATAGACGCCATCGAGAAGGATGGGCCCGTTCGGATCGTTCATCCAGTACGCCGCCGGCGAGAAATGCAGGACGGGCCGCCATTGGGGCGTATCGGCCGCGTGCGGCGCCCCGAGAGGAAACAGCAGGGCGAACGCGGCCGGCAGGCAGCGCCGCGACAGGCGGCGCCATCCGGCCGATCGCGGAACTGTCCCGGTCATGGTCATCAATATCGAAAGACCAGCCCGCCGGAGGGCGGGCTGGTCGAACCCCGTCATTACTGGTTCAGGAATTGGCGAACCTGCGCCAGCACCTGGGCATTGTTGGTGGACGCCTGCGCCGCCAGACCCGACGTGGGCTGGCCGAACAGATCCTGGATGAAGCCGGCGATGTTCACGTCCGCGCGGTTGGCCGGAATATCGCCATAGCCGCCCAGGCCGCCATTGCCGTACCGCAGGTCGACCGCGGACGCGTTCTGGGCGATGCGCACCCGGACCGTGGGCGCCAGGGTACCCCCGCGACGGTTTTCCACCGTGTCGATGAACGATTCAACCAGTCCCCCCGGCATGACGTAGTGCGAATAGGACTGGAAGGCCCGCGGGTTCTGGTCCGGGCTGGGATCGAAATCCGTGCCTGCCGCCGTGTTGAGGTCGGTCGGATTGCCCATCGTCAGGCCGCTGCCATAGTTCATCGGCTGGAAGTCACTGCGGATGCCGTCACCCACGAAGCCGTAGACGCCGTCCGGTCCATCGACACCGGCCGCGAAGGTCGTGCGGTGGCTGATGGTGAAGATATAGTATTTTCCGTTATGGAGGTACACCTGCGGCCGTTCGGTCTGGTCATTGACGCAGTTGGCCGAAATCAGCGGCGACAGGAACTTCCATTTCGACAGGGTCGAATCCGTGGCGATGGCCAGGCCGATATTGGCCTTCTGGTAATAGGCCCCGCTATCCAGGACTTCCTGCAGGGTTTCCGCATTGGGATCGTTCGGGCGGAAGCCCAGATCGGCCTCGGTGCAGTTGGCGACGCCACGCTGGCCCGCGGTATTGCCCTCGAACACCATGTAGTTCACGCCGGGATGCTTCGGGTCCTCGAAGGTGAACGGATCGCGGAAATTGAAGAATTCGTTCTGCGCACCGTTCTGATACAGCACGCCGTCGGGCTGCAGCAGCGGCGTGTGGGCGGTGAAGCCCGTGAACCAGACATGGTTGAAGTCGGCGTGGATCCGCCCCAGGGTCTGGGTGATGATGGCCTGCGGCGGGGTGATGTTGTTGGCGTTGGCGTCACGGTTGAACGCCACGTCGGTATAGAAGACCGATACGGTATTGCCATGTATCTGCATCAGACGCGACGAACCGGACCATTCCGCCTGGTTCGTGTAGGTCTGGCCGGCGTAGACCTGCGCGCTGGCTCCGTCGGGGAAGAGATGGCCGCCATAGGTCCAGCCGCCATTCACCGGCCGCCGGCTGGCGGGAATACCCGCGCGACGATAGAAGAAGCCGATGCGGGCATGCACGTGGCGGTCGTCGAAACCGTATCCGGCATTGGGGTCGGCCGTCAGGCAGAAAATGACTTCCCAGCCGTTATAGCTGAACTGATCGGCGTGCTTGTCGATCAGGGTCCAGGTATCCCAGACCCAGACATCCGGATTGATCACCGGGAAGTCCGCCGGGATGTTCGGCATGGTCAGTTGCGCCGGCAGGGAATTCTGCCCGGCCGCGACCGTCGCATCCGAATGCGCCTTGATCTGCAATGCGTCGGCACGTGTCCAGCGGGCGGTAAAGTCCGACTGCGGGTCATACGCCTGCTGCGTATGAATGCTGGGCAGCGGGAAGCCCGGCACCCCGGCCAGCGACCGCCCGGGGAAGAGCGGGCCGCCACGAGGCATCACACCCGGACGGTGCGCCATGCGCGCGGCTTCCTGCCGGCTGAAATTCCCTTGCGCCAGCGCACTTTGCGCGCCCAGCACCATGAGCAGGGACCCGGCCAACGCCATATTCAGCGTGGCTACTTTTCGGCGTACATGCGCCATTCCATCCTCCTGAAGGAAACTCTTCAGATTGCAGAGCAACCACGACCGCGCCGTCACTGTAATTCAGTGATTTATAAAGGACTTTCCCCGTTTTTTCGCCTGAGCGCCGGCGCAGAAGATCACGGGGAATTTACGGATGTCAAATTTATTTTAATGAAAGATTTAAGGCGGAATCATGGCGGCTCCGCACAATACCAGATCTGTTCATTCCAAGTTCTGGTATGCGAAGTTTATGACAGACTGATTATTCGATGACATGACGTAAATGAATATGAATACCCTTTGCTGCATAAATGAAAAATTTTTCCGATCGACACCTGGGCGCCTGGCATCTGTCATCCCTGCCTGCCGTCCTGTGGGACGGGCTCGTCGATCCCTGCTGGACAGGAACTCATCGTCCGCTCGGCTGTCACCGGAATGGAGTTGACGCCGCGGCGCCCTGCCGGTTGCCACGCAGGTTACAGTTCGAGCCGATTTTGACGGAGACGTGACATTCGGCGACCCGACAGGGTCGAATTTAAAACTTTGTTGTTGTAACAGTGATTGTCACAACAAGTCTCCACCCCCGAAAGCGCGGACTCGGGATCAGGCCGTTCTTCTGAAGCGCATCCGGGTCAGCATCCTGCGTGTTTCGGCGATCATGGTCCGGGGCGGCAGCAGCAGGTCGGGCAGGGTGAAACCCGATACGTTTCCGGCCAGCAGGATGACATTGCGTTCGCACTCCACCGCTTCCTCGAACAGCCTGACCGTACCCGGAGGCGCGATTTCGGCCCCGGCCATATCCACGGCCCGTACGATCGGTTCGGGGTGATCGGGCCATTCCAGCAGGTTCATCGCCATGAACCCGCCATCCGACAGGCGACAGGCGACCTGGGCCAGGAAGGCCCGGCCCAGCAGGTGGTCGGGAACCCGCTCCCCCCGGAATGCATCGATGATGATCGCGCCATAGCGCTGCGTCGGCGGAAGGGCATGGAGATAGCGCGCCCCGTCCATCGCATGGCACGGTATCCACAGCGGCAGGCCGAAATGCTGGCGGGCGATCAGGAAGGACGCGGGATTCACGTCGACGATCTCGACCGCCCGTTCCGCCACGCTCAGCATCGCCGCCAGCGACCCGCCGCCACATCCGATCAGCAGGACCGGCTCGTCCGGTCGCGTTCCCGCCGGGGTCTGCATGATGAAGCCGAACAAGGCATGGATATAGGCGGCGTAGCTGACCCCGTCCGCGTCGCTTTCGCTCTGGCAGCACCGGTCCTGCCAGTAGATGCGGCTTTCCGTCACGATGTCCTCGCTGATCCAGACATCGCCGTCATCGCCCGGGTAATGGGCCAGGATCGTGTGGCCGCCCGGGATGAAGGTCGGCATCAGGACGCCGCGCCCGACAGGACGAGTCCGGAAATCGTATCGGCCAGTTCGGGAACGACCTCCTCGGCGGAGACCAGCGCGCGGAAATAGAGCGGCGCGATCAGCATTTCGGTGGCGAGCCGCACGTCCAGCCCCTGCGCCACCTCCCCCCGCGCCTGGCCCCTTTTCAGCAGGATCGAGGCCGCGTCCAGGCGGGCACGCCAGAACTCGCGCCGGACGGCCTCGGGCACGTCGACGATCAGGCGCGTCACCAGCCGCCCGAAGTCGGAGCGATGGAAGGCGACCATGGAGGCGAGATAGGTCCTGAGATCGTCCTGGCATGACCCGGTATCGGGCAGGGGCATCGTCAGGCGCGCCTTCATGCCCACGGCCTCGAAGACCAGGCCGCCGATCGTCTCCCACCGGCGATAGATCGAGGATTTCTGCACGCCCGCACGGCGCGCGACCTCCTCGACCCTCGGCATCTCGCCCGCCTCCATCATCGCAAGCGTCGCCTCGATCACCGCCGCGTGGAAGCGTGCGCTGCGGCCGCCCGGACGACGCCGGATTTCCGCGGAATCCTGCGGCGGAGAATCCTTAAGGCTACTGAGTTGCTTTTTCGCATCCATCATGCGACTTTAATGCCACCAGGTTGCAATAGGAACCCGCCAGATGCATTCCGACCTTTCCGTGCCGACCCGACCCGTCGCATCCCCCGGACGCACCGCCGGGTTCTGCGCCATCGTCGCGATGATGGCCCTCGGCGGTTTCCTGACGCGCCGGCAGGGCACGGGCACGGCCTCGCCCGGCCATCATCCCCATGAGCAGATCGTCCTTTTCCTGTCGCTGATCGGCGGCGAATACCTGCTCTTCCACTTCGTCCGCGCCAGCCTGCGCGGCGTGGGGCTGGGGCTCGGCGCTTGTCAGCGCGCGGCGTCCCGATACCCGCACGCTTCTTGCCGATCTGGGGTGCGGCCTGCTGCTGTTCGCGCTTCTGCGCGGTGCCGAGGCCGGGATGACGCATCTTCTCGGCGCGGGCGATGTCGCCGCCGTCAACCGGATCATTCCTTCACACGACTGGGAAATCCCCGTCTGGCTGGTGCTCGCCGCCTGCGCGGGGGTGATCGAGGAACTGGCCTTTCGCGGACTTCTGCAAAGGCAGATCGCCTATCTTTCCGGTCGGACCTGGATCGGGGTCGTGGCGCAGGCTGCCATCTTCGGTGCGGCGCATCTCTACCAGGGGCCGGTGCTGGCGGCGCAGATCACCGTTCTCGGGCTGCTCTTCGGTGCCGCCGCCGCCGTGCGCGGCAGTCTGGTGCCGGGGATGTTTGCCCATGTGCTGGAGGACGCCTTGTCCGGCCTCGTCAACCTGGGGTGACTGCCGGTGGACGGGGCTAGGTCGTCCGGCCGGGCTCGGTCGGCCCCATGACGCCGCGCGCGCCAGGGCCTGCCCATACCCCGGGCAGGGCCAGCCAGGCCAGCAGGACGGCCAGTCCCAGGAAGAATCGCGCCGTCCACCAGCCATAGGCAAGGGCCCCCGCCAGCCCGCCCGCCGCGAATGACAGAACGATTCCGCCATGCAGGAGCAGCCGCTGGCGTGTCTGGGTCAACTGGCCCGGATCCTCGGCCGAGCGGAAGGCGTCCAGCCAGTCCGCAATTTCGATGCCGAAATCGGTCAGCATTCCGGTCATGTGCGTTGTCCGGACCCGCGCGCCGGAGATGCGGGTCACTGTCGCGTTCTGAAGCCCCATCAGGAAGCTGAGCCCATAGGCCAGGACCGGACCGCGCGGGCCGGTATGCAATGCGATATCCAGGACCCCGAGCAGTCCCAGCAGCACGGATTCCAGCAGGATACTGAAGGCATAGACCGCCCGGTGCCGCCGGCGGCGGCCCGCATTGACCAGAAAGGTCGAAACCACCGCCCCGGTCACGAAGGCGGCGATCAGTCCGAGGCAGGACGCGACGACGGCCAGGTCGCCGACATGCAGGCTCATGGCCAGGGCGGAGACATTGCCCGTCATGTTGGCCGAATAATAGCCGACCGCCAGGAATCCCGCCGCATTCACCGCCCCCGCGATGGCGGCGAGCGAGCAGCCAAGGCGGCGATCCATGACGAAGGTCCGGGTTTCTCCCTCACGGACAAGCACATGTCCTCTCCTGCACAGCCGCCCCACCCTATCATGCAATCGGCCGAGGGCGGAACGGGTGGCGCGCATGCAAGGGGCGAGACCGGCGTGCTGCCAATCGCTGACCGGATGCTCCTTCCTGCGGCTCCATCCCATCCTGACCTGGTTTTCCGCCAGCATCGGGCTGCATCACGTCCACCACGCCGCGCCGGGAATTCCCAATTACCTGCTGGCGGAATGTCACGACGCCCATTCGGTCTTCCACACGGTCAAGACGATCGGCCTTCTGGACGGGCGGAAGGAACCGGCGCGGCCGTGCGCTCGCGATCGATCAGGATGCGCTTGCGGTCCACCCCCCAGCGATAGCCCGACAGTGCGCCGTCGTTGCGGACGACGCGATGGCAGGGAATGGCCACGGCAATCCGGTTGGCCGCGCAGGCCCCGGCGACCGCCCGGACAGCCTGGGGCTGGCCGATCCGTCGCGCGATGTCGGCATAGGTGACGGTTTGCCCTGCCGGAATGTCGCGCAGCGCGCTCCAGACACGATGCTGGAACGCGGTGCCGCGAATATCGAGCGGCAGGTCCAGCCCGATTCCGGGTGCCTCCACGAAGCCCACCACCAGTGCGACATGCCGTTCGTACTCCTCGTCACCGCCGATCAGCTCGGCGCGGGGAAAACGTGCCTGCAGGTCGCGGACCAGGGTGTTCGGATCGTCGTCGATCAGGATCGCGACCACGCCCCTGGCACTGGACGCGACCAGGATCGCGCCGAGGCTGCATTGCCCGACGGCGAAGCGAATCCGTTCGCCCGCGCCGCCGGCGCGATAGCGGGCCGGTGTCATGCCCAGCAGATCGGCCGCCTGGGCGTAGAACCGTCCGCTGGACCCGTATCCGGCATCGAAAATCGCCTCGGTCACGCTGTCCGCGCGGGGCAGTTCCGCGCGGATGCGGCCGGCGCGATGGGCGGCGGCATAGGCATGGGGCGTCAGGCCGGTCTCGGCCCGGAACAGCCGGTGGAAATGGCTGGGGCTCAGTTCCACCGCGCGGGCCAGGTCGGCGATGGACGGCATGTCGTCCCGCGCCGCGATCAGCCGGCAGGCCTGGACGACCAGGGCCTGGCCGATATCCTGCGGCGATGCGCCGTCCGGGTTGCAGCGGCGGCAGGGACGGAAGCCCGCGGCCCGTGCGGCCCCCAGCGTGTCATGCAGGCGCACGTTGCCGGGCTTTGCCATTCGGGAGGGACAGGACGGGCGGCAATAGACCCCGGTCGTGCGCACCGAATACCAGAACAGGCCGTCCGCGCGGCGGTCCCGTGCCACGATGCGGGCCCAGCGCGGGTCCCGTTCCGTCATGTCTGTCATCTCGACCATCGGGGCGTTCCTTCCAAACCTGTCGCGCACCCACGATGCAGGACGGCGACCGGCCGCGCACTCCGTCCCCTGCTTTCAAATCCGCTCAGGCGGCCCCGAGGGTACCGAACCGGCCGCCGCGCAGGTCCTCGATGGCCTGGTGGATTTCGGCCTCGGTATTCATCACGAACGGGCCGCGGCCCACGATCGGCTCGTCGATCGGCTGGCCGGTCAGGACCAGCAGCATGGCGTCGTCCCGGGCCGCGACCGATACCGATTGCCCCGTGCGGTCCAGCAGGACCATGTCGGCCCCGGCGGCGGCGAAACCGTCATTCACCGTGACCTGTCCCTCCAGCACCACCAGCATCGCCGTGTGTCCCTCCGGCAGGTCGAAGGTCACGTGCGCCCCCGCGCGCAGGCCGACATCCCAGACATCCAGCGGCGTGAAGGTCCGTGCCGGTCCCGCCGTGCCGCCATACGCGCCGGCGATCACGCGTACCTGCCCGGCTTCGTCGGGCAGGGCGACGACCGGAATGTCGGCCGAGGCGATCGACTGGTAGCCGGGGCGCGCCATCTTGTCCCGGGCCGGCAGGTTGACCCAGAGCTGGACCATGCGGAACGGGCCGCCGGTGCGGGTATAGGCGCGGGAGTGGAATTCCTGGTGCAGGATGCCGCTTCCCGCCGTCATCCACTGCACGTCGCCCGGCCCGATGACGCCGCCGGCGCCGGTGGAATCGCGATGTTCGACCTCGCCGTCATAGACGATGGTCACCGTTTCGAACCCGCGATGCGGATGCACCCCCACGCCGCGCGGCGCGTCGGCCGGCGCGAAGCGGTGGGGCCCGGCATAGTCCAGGAGCAGGAAGGGGCTGACCTCCTGTCCGAGCGTATTGTACGAAAACAGCGAGCGAACGGGAAAGCCGTCCCCGACCCAATGGCCGTCAGGCGTGCTGTAGCGCCCCAGAATGGTCTTCATCATCACACATCCTCCCTCCCCGTCCGCCCCCTGCGCCAGGACGCCATGGCCGGCAACACCCCGTCCCGCAGGATCAGCCCATGCAGCAGCGCGGCGCCCACATGCGCGACGATCACCCCGAACAGGGTGAAGGCCAGCCATGTATGCATGTGCCGCAGCAGCGCGAACAGGGCCGGATCATGCGGCAGGATCGGCGGCAGGCGCACCGGCCCCCACAGCACGACCGGATAGGCGCCCGCCGACAGCATGCCCCAGCCCACCAGCGGCATGGCGATCATCAGGGCATAGAGCAGGATATGCGACCCGAGGGCCGCGATGCGCTGGATGGCCGGCATGCCGTCCGGCAGCGGCGGCGGCGGGACGATCAGCCGGTTGCCCAGCCGGATCGCGGTCAGAAGCAGGATCGCGATGCCCATCGGCCGGTGCAGCGCCACCAGGGCGGCGTAGGACGGCCCCACGCTGGCGGCCATGAACGCACCGACGAACAGCATGCCCAGGATCATCACGGCCATCAGCCAGTGCAGGACCCGGGCCAGGACGGAAAACCGGATGACGCGGGTGCGGATGACGGGGGTCATGATCCGCCCCCCGCCCCGGCCATGCCCGGCGTTACGGCGCTGGGCGGCTTGGCCTCGCCCGAGCGCAGGATGAAGGACCGCATATAGGCGGCCGACCGCGCGGCCGGGATCGGATCGTCCGACAGGGTGATGCCGGGCGGCAGGACCACCGGGTCGTAGGTGATGCCGGTGCAGGGCCCGCCATCCTCGCTCTCGGCCCGGTCCAGCGTCAGCAGGCCGGCATCGACCTGCCGGCGGCCGGACGGCCAGGACAGGGTCGGGTCGGCGGTCGGATCGGACGGATCACCCACCGTCACCACCAGCCGCCATTGCAGCGGCTGCCGGCGCAGCGTGGCGGCCAGGTCGTCGAACAGATAGTCCGGCCCCCCGCCGGCCCCGGCCGGCTGGACCGGCTGGAGGGGCACCATCGCCCAGCGGACCGGCACGGAGGCGCCGCCGGCATCGACGAAGCGGAACGTGTCCAGGCTGTAGTAGGTATCGTCGCCGAAGCCGGAGGTGAGCGGCCGGGCGGCGACACGCCCCAGCGCCGTGGCCACCGCCTGATGCGCGGACAGGAAAGGCCCTATCCGGGCCGGATCGGGCTTGCCCGTGGCGGGATCGGGCCGGGTGGCCAGCAGCAGGTCGCGAAATTCCTGCGCGGTGCGCGCGACGAAGACCGGAATATCGTTGATTCCCATCCGCCATTCCTGCCCGTCGGGCGGCATCAGGCGCAGCGCCATGCTGCGCACCTTGGCCGGCGCGTCCGGCTGGAACGGCATGCCGCCCGCCAGCGCGAACCGCCCGACCACCGGCACGCGCCCGGGACGGAAGAGCGAGGCCGTGGAGAGCGCCGCAGCCTGCCCGCTGGCCTGGAACCAGCCGGTGACGCACAGCCCCTTGGCATGGTTGCGGCGAAAGCCGGGATGCAGCCCGTCCACGGCCCGCAGGGCCGCCATCACCCCGCCCTGCGTCAGGCGGCGGGAGGACAGGACGCCCGCATCCCAGGCGAAGGCGCCGCACAGGGCCAGCATCACGGCCCCGATGACGCCCAGGCGGCCCAGCGTGCCCGGCGTAAGCCGGAGGGGGACGCGCGAGGAGCCGGGCTTGTCATGTGGTCCGGGCATCGTGGCCTCGACTTGCGGGCTGTCCGAAATGGACGCCCGGCTGCATACGCCAGACGGACCGCCGGGTTTCCTTTGTGGAGCCTACGGCATCTGGCGATGACAGAGGATATCCGCCCCGGCCGGACTGTGCCGCACGGGAGGCGGCGCGGTCCGGCAGGCATCGAGGCGCACCGGACAGCGATCGAGGAACGGGCAGAGCGCGCGAACGTCCGCGCCCCCCGAGGCATCCGCCATCGGGGCCGGGCGGTCCAGCGCGCGGGCGGCGCGGATATCCTCCAGCCAACCGGGCCGCAATTCGGGCACCGAGCCGGTCAGCAGGGTCGTGTAGGGATGATGGACCGGATCGCCCAATGCCGCGCGGGGCGTGACCTCGACCGTGCGCCCGCGATACAGGACCATGACGTCGCCGCAGACCGAGCGCAGGGTTTCGAGCCCATGCGTGATGAAGATACAGGACAGTCCCAGGTCGCGCTGGATGTCCCGCAGCAGGTCGAGCACGGCCTGCGCCACCACCGTATCCAGCGCGGAGGTGATTTCGTCGCACAGCAGCACGTCGGGCCGCGCCGCCAGCGCGCGGGCCAGGTTGATCCGCTGCTTCTGCCCGCCGGACAATTCGCCGGGCAGGCGGCCGGCCATCGCCGCCGGAAGCTTCACCAGGTCCAGCATGCGCCGGGTTTCCGCATCCAGCGCCGCCCCCTGCATGCCGTGATAGAGCTGCAACGGGCGGGACAGGATGGTCCTGATCGGCTGGCGGGGGTTGAGCGCGGTATCCGCCATCTGGAACGCCATCTGGATGCGGCGCTTTTCCTCGCGCGACCGGTGGGCGAGGTCGGGGGCCAGAGGGGTCCCGTTCAGCATGACGGTGCCCCGGGCCGCGGGCAGGAACCCGGCGATGGTCCGCGCCAGCGTGCTTTTGCCGGACCCGGATTCGCCGATGATGCCCAGCGTCCTGCCGCGCCCGAGCGTGAACGTCACGCCATCGACGATCGGCACGACGGGATAGCCCCGCGGATCGAGCCCCCCATAGCCGGCCACCAGCCCCGACACCGCCAGGACCGGGGCCTGTCGTTCCGACGGCGGGCGGTCGCGCGCCACGGGGGACGCGGCCTTCAGCAACGCGCGGGTATAGGGGTGGGCCGGGGCCTCCAGGATCTGCCGGACGGGCGCGATTTCCTGGATCGTGCCGTGGCGCAGCACGACCACCCGGTCCGCGACCTGCGCCACCACCGGCAGGTCGTGCGAGACGTAGATGCCGGTAATGTTCAGGGCCTTGACCACGGATTTGAACGAGGCCAGCACCTCGATCTGCGTGGTGACGTCCAGCGCGGTCGTCGGTTCGTCGAAGATGATGATCTCGGGGTCGGTGATCAGCGCCATGGCCGCCAGCAGGCGCTGCAACTGCCCGCCCGATACCTCGTGCGGGTAGCGCCGCCCCACATTGTCCGGGTCCGGCAGGGCCAGGAGCCGGAACAGTTCGACCGCGCGGGCCTCCGCCTCGCGCCGCGGCATCGTGGCGTGCAGGTGCGCGGCCTCGATGACCTGCGTCATGATCGGCTTGGCCGGGTTGAACGACGCGGCCGCGCTCTGCGCGACATAGGCGACGGTGCGGCCGCGGATCTTCTGCAGCGCCGCCGGGCCCATCGCATGCACGTCGTACCCCGCGACGGTGATCGTGCCCCCGGCGATACGGCAGTTCTGGCGCGCGTAGCCCAGCAGTGCGAGCGCGATCGTGGTCTTGCCGGACCCGGATTCGCCGATCAGCGCGATGACTTCGCCCCGCTGGACCGTCAGGTCGATGCCGTCGACGATCACCGTCTCGGGCTCGCCGGGACGCCGGCCGGTGATCTTCAGGCCGGAGAGGGAGATGATGGGCAGTTCGGCAAGCGACTTCACCGGCGGCCCCCCTTGGCGGACATCCGGTCGATCGACAGGTTGACGCCGACGGTCAGCACCGCGATCGCCAAGGCGGGCGCCAGGACGGCGGGCGCCGCGAAGACGATGCCGAGAATGTTCTCGCGCACCAGCGAGCCGAGGTCCGCGTCGGGCGGCTGCACCCCCAGCCCGAGGAAGCTGAGATTGCTCAGCAGCAGCACGACATAGACGAAGCGCAGGCCCATGTCCGTCAGCACCGGCCCGATCATGTTCGGCAGGATTTCGTGGCGGATCAGGTAAGGCAGGCCCTCGCCCCGGCCCCGCGCCACCAGCACGAAATCGAGCTGGTGGAGCTGAAGCGCCAGCGCATAGGACACGCGATAGCATCCGGGCATGTAGATCACCGCCATCGCGCCGATCAGCACCGGCCAGGACGAACCGAACGCCGCGACGAGGATCAGCCCGAACAGGACGCTGGGAATGGAAATCAGCGCATCGCACAGGCGGCTGAGCAGGATTTCCGCCCATCCGCCGACCAGGGCCGACCCGATGCCCAGCGTGGCGCCCACCGCGCAGGCCAGCAGGGTCGCGGCCAGCGCGATGAAGACCGTGTCGCGCACGCCCACCAGGATGCGGCTGAAGACGTCGCGGCCCAGATAATCGGTGCCGAGAAGAAAATGCCGGCTGGGCGGCGCGAAGACCGCGTCGCTGACCACCGCCCCGCCATCGAAGGGCGCAAGATACGGCAGCAGCAGGACGATCCCGAAAAGAACGCACGCCCCCAGCGCGACCCCCTGCCGCCCGGTCACCGCCCGGCGCCATGGCCGCGCCGGGCCCGCGATCGTCGCGGCGACCATGCCCGCCTCGTCATTCAGAACCGGCTCGGTCAAGAACGCCTCCTGCGCGGGTTGCCGAGTATGGATGCGACATCGGCCAGCGTGATCAGCACCAGGTAGGTCCCGCAGAAAATCAGGGCGCAGGCCTGGATGACGGGCATGTCGCGCGTTGCCACGGCATCCACCATCAGTTTCGCGAGGCCCGGGTAATCGAACACGGTCTCGATCACCACGACGCCGCCCAGCAGCCCGGACAGGCTGAGCGCGATGATGTTCAGCAGCGCCCCGATCGTGTTCGGAAGCGCATGCACCAGGACCAGCCTGACCGGGCCGCAGCCCTTCAGGCGCGCCATCTCGATATAGGGCGCGTCCAGTGCGTCGCACATCGCGGCCCGCGTCATGCGGATCATCTGGGCGATCACCACGCAGCTCAGGCTGATGACCGGCATGGCGAAGGCCCGCAGGAAATCGCCCGGCCCATGCACCTGCGTCGTGTCCGACAGCGCCGGCAGCCAGCGCAGTTCCACGGCGAAGACCAGGACCGCGAAAGTGGCGACCAGGAATTCCGGCAGGGACACGACCGCGATCGTCGCCGACGCCACCGTGCGGTCATACCAGCTCTGGCGGAAGACGGCGGAGGTGATGCCCAGGACCAGCGCCGTGGGCACCGTGACCAGGGCCGTCAGCCCGGCCAGCAGCAGCGAATGCGGCAGCCGCTGCCCGATCAGCGCGCGCACCGGGGCGTGGTTGATCAGGGAATAGCCGGGATCACCGTGCAGCATCCCGCCGATCCAGACCAGGAACCGCCACCATCCGGGCTGGTCCAGATGCAGGGAATGGCGCAGCGCGGCCGCCGCTTCCGGTGTCGCGCTGCGTCCCAGGATGGCCTGCGCGGCATCGCCGGGCAGGAAGCTGGTCGCGGCGAAGATCAGGATGGTCACCAGCAGGAGCGTGCCCAGCGCGGACAGGATGCGCAGGCCCGCCAGCCGCAGCACGATCAGGTGGCGCGAAAACCGGTTCATGACGCCAGCCAGACATGGCGGGCGAATTCGAAGCCCATGAATTCCCCCGTCTTCCTGGGCCGCATGCCGCGCAGCCGGGGTGAAAACGCGTCGATATCACTCAGGAACAGCGGAATGCACACCCCGCTGCCGTCATGGACCAGGACCTGCATTTGCGCGAACATCTCGGCCCGCAGGCTTTCATTGCGCTCGCCCCGCGCGGCGCGCAGCAGCCGGTCGAATTCAGGATTGCGCCAGCGGGATTCGTTCCACGGCGCGTCCGAGGCATAGGACAGCGAAAACGCCATTTCGGCCCGGGGCCGGGGGTTCAGATTGCCGAAGGATATCGGCGCCTGCATCCAGTAATTCGACCAGTACCCGTCCGCCGGGACCTGCTGGATGGCCAGGTCGATGCCCAGCGGCGGCGCATCGTGCTGCAACAGGATCGCCATTTCGACCGATCCCTCCGCCGCCGGCGAACAGACCATCGGCACCCGGCTGCCCGTCAGGCCGGATCGCCGGAAATGATAGCGCGCGCGGTCCAGGTCCTGCACGGTCTGGGGCAGCGACGCATCGAAATAGGGAAACCCCGGTGCGATCGGCTGGTCGTTCCCGACCTGCGCGTAGCCCCGGAAGATCGCGCTTTTCATCTGCTCGCGATTGAACAGGTATTTCATTCCGCGCACGAAATCCGGGTTATTGCCAGGCGCCTGGTCCAGCCGCATGATGAAATCGGTATAGGCCCCGCCCGGCGCTTCCATGATCTGCAGGCCGCGCTGCCGCAGCAGGGGCGCCAGCCGCGGATTGACGCCGCCGATCAGGTCGACGTCCCCGGACATCAGCGCATCATGGCGCGCCATGTCATCGGCGATGGTGAAAAATTCGATTTCGTCCAGGTGGGGCTGTCCGTCGCGCCAATAGTCCGGATTGCGCACGGCGACCGAGCGGATGCCGGGGCTGAATTCCTGGCAGAGGAACGGGCCCGTGCCGTTGGCGCGCGAAAAATCGGTCGTGGCGTTCTTGATGATGTAGAACGGCGCCAGGGACAGAAGGGCCGGAAGATCGACATTGGCCGCGACCAGCGTCAACTCGACCTCGTCGGCGGCACGCGCGCGGATGCTGCCGAACTGCCGGGCGATCGCCTTCTGCTGCGAGCCCACGCGCGGGTCGAGATGCCGCAGCAGCGAAAACACCACATCGTCCGCCGTCAGCGGGGAGCCGTCATGAAAGCGGACCCCCTTGCGCAGCCGGATCGTCCAGCGGATGGCGTCGTCGCTTTCGATCGCAATGGCCAGGGAGGGCTGTACCTGCAGCGCCTCGTCCAGTTCCGTCAGCGCGTCATAGAACATCGCGCCACGGATATAATCCGTGGACAGCGCCCCGCGCGCGGGGTCGAGCGTATCGGCGCTGGACCCGGAAAAGCCGGCGACGCGGATGCGCCCCCCGCGCCGGGGGATTTCCACCGCCTGCGCCCGCGCGCCCGGCGGCGCGCAAGCCGCGATAGCGCCCCCGGCCAGGATCTGAAGCGCGTCGCGGCGCGTATGAGAGCGGAAAGCCACCGGGTTACAGCTCCTCCAGCGCGATTTTTGAAAGCATAACCCGTTCGTAACGATAAGGGAGCGCGTCTTCGCGGCCGGAGAGAGGAGATTCTGTCGTTTCGTCCCCCGTTCGCGGCAGAGCGTGTCGCACGGCAGCACGTGCTTCACGGCGGAACGATTGCGGTATGATCTATCGAAATGCCGTCCACATTCGCAACGCCGCCTTGCCGCATCCGTGGGACAAATCGACAAACGGGAACGCGGGGGAATGATGACGGTCGTCGACATACTGGAACGCCTGATCGCCTTTCCGTCCGTCGTCGGCACGCCCAATGGCGCGATCGTCCAGTGGGTCCGCGCCTATCTGGAGGAACACGGCGCCACGGTATCCGTCCTGCCGGGGCCGGAGGGCGACCGGTTCAACCTGTTCGCCACCATCGGCCCCGCCGACCGGCCGGGTTATATCCTGTCGGGCCACACCGACGTCGTTCCCGCCGGCGAACCGGAATGGTCATCCGACCCGTTTTGCATGCGCGCGGACGGCGATGCGCTGTTCGGGCGCGGGACGTCCGACATGAAGGGCTTCCTTGCCGCCGTCCTGGCGAGCGTCCCCGCGCTGGCGCGGATGAAGCTGGCCCGGCCGATCCATATCGCCTTTTCCTATGACGAGGAGGCCGGCGCGCGCGGCGTGCCGCACATGATCGCCCGCCTGCCCGAGCTTTGCGCTCGCCCCCTGGGCGCCATCATCGGCGAACCCAGCCTGATGCGCGGAATCCGCGCCCATAAGGGCAAGGTGGCGGCACGGATCACGCTGCGGGGCAGGCCGGGCCATTCCTCCCGCCCCGACCTGGGCGCGAATGCCATCCACGCGATGGCCGGCATCCTCGGCGCCACCGTCGCGCAGGCGCGAAAGCTGACCGAGGGCCCGCTGCACCCGGCTTTCCAGCCCCCGTATTCGTCGCTGCAGGCGGGGGTGATCTCCGGCGGGCAGGCCATCAACGTGATCCCGGAACGCTGCACGATGGATGTCGAGGCGCGCGCCATCCATGGCGTCGAGCCGGCGGACCTTCTGGCGCCCATCCGCGAGGCGGTCGAAACCCTCACCATCGACGGCGTGCGGGCGGAGTGGGAGCAGATCAGCGCCTACCCTGCCCTGCTGCTGGCGCCGGACACCGGACTGGCCCGCCTGGTCGAAGACCTGACCGGCCAGGACACCCTTCCGGCGGTCAGCTACGGCACCGAGGCGGGGCTGTTCCAGCAGGCCGGCATCGATGCGATCATCTGCGGACCGGGCGATATCGGCCGCGCGCACAAGCCCGACGAATTCATACTGGAAAGCGAACTGGCCGCATGCCTGCGCATGATCGCGGCACTCGGTCAACGCTGTGCGTCGTGACGCCGACGCAGCAGGAATACAACAGGATTTCCCGATGAGCCTGAGCTTCGACCCGGATACGCTTCCCCTGCCCGTCGGCCATTTCATCGGCGGGGACCTTCTGCCCGCCGAGCCCGTGATCGATATCCTCCGTCCCTCCGACGGGCGGCCACAGACCGGATGCCCCCTGGCCGGGGCCGACCTTGTCGACCGGGCGGTCAATACCGCAAAGGCGGCGCTGAAATCCAGCAACTGGGCCGGACTGCGCCCCCGCGAACGCACCAGAATCCTTCAGGCGTGGGCGGACCTGATGGAAACGGAAGCCGCGACCCTGGCCAAAATCGAGGCCCTGTCTTCCAGCAGGCCGGTCGGGCAGCTTGTCGCGGGAGATATCGCCGTCACGGCGGAACAGATCCGATTCTTCGCCGAATTCGCCGACAAGGAAGGCAGCGATCTGGTTCCGACCGACGACCGCAGCCTGGGCATGATCATGACCGAGCCCTATGGCGTGGTCGGTGCCATCGTGCCGTGGAACGTGCCGATCAGCACCGCCGGATGGAAACTGGGGCCCGCCCTGGCCGCCGGAAACGCCGTTGTCCTGAAACCGTCCGAACAGACCCCGTTCTCGGTCGTCCATATGGCGCGACTGGCGGTGAAGGCCGGTGTTCCCGCCGGGCTGATCAATATCGTCCTGGGTGACGGGCAGACGACCGGCAGCGCGATCACCGGGCACCCCGGCATTGCCAAGGTCAGCTTCACGGGGTCCAGCCGTGCCGGCGCCGCCATTGCCGGTCACATCGCCGCCACCGGCATCAAGCCCATGACGCTGGAGTTGGGGGGGAAAAGCCCGCAGATCGTCTTTGCCGACGCCGACCTGCCCCGGGCGGCCGATGCCATCGCCGCCAGCATCCTGGCCAATGCCGGACAGGGCTGCGTGGCCGGAACGCGCCTGATCCTGCAGGACGGCATCGCCGGCCCGTTGGTCGAAGCCGTCGCCGCGCGCATGGAGCGCGTGCGTCCCGGCCCGACCTGGGACGAGACATCGTGCTATCCCCCCATCATTTCCGAAGTGCAGATCAGCCGTATCGACGGCATCGTGCAGGCCGCGATCGCCCACGGCGCGGAATGCGTCATCGGCGGCGGCCGGATGGACTGCGCGGGATATTTCTACAAGCCCACGATCCTGGCCAACGTGTCCCCCCGGTCCCCGGCGCTGCTGGAGGAAATCTTCGGCCCCGTCCTGACCGTCCAGACCTTTACCGAGGAGGAGGAGGCGCTGGCCCTGGCCGACCACCCGACATACGGCCTGGCCGCCGGGGTTTTCACGTCCGACCTGTCACGCGCCGTCCGCATGAGCCGCCTGATCCAGGCGGGGACGATCTGGGTCAACCGCTATAGCCGGTCGCGCGACCATATCCTGCCGACCGGGGGATACAAGCAGTCCGGGCTGGGGAAGGATCTGGGGCGGGAGGCGTATCTGGCCAACCGCAAGAGCAAGAGCGTCCTGATCGGTCTTTGAGGACAGCCCTTCTTTTCCTGAGGAAAGAAGGGCTGTCCTTTCAGCGGATGCGATCCAGCATCTTGTAGTAGAGTCCGACCATCGGCAGAAACCACGGCTTGCCGAAATGCCCCGGAATGGCGTTCCACGCGACGCCCTTCATCGGGTTGCGGTCCTCGCGGCCAAGGATATTGTCGGCCATGACCACGCCAAGCTGGGTCGAAAGCTGGGCGCCGTGTCCCGAAAACCCCATGGCATACCACACGCCATCCTGATACCCGGCGCGCGGCAGGCGATCCTGCGTCATGTCCAGCAGGCCGCCCCAGCAGTAATCGATTTCGACATCGGCCAGGGCAGGAAAGATGGAGGCCATCTGCGCGCGCAGGATCTTGCCGCTCCTGGCATCCGACGTGTGGTC
Organism: Gluconacetobacter diazotrophicus PA1 5; assembly: GCF_000067045.1. Classification (NCBI taxonomy): domain Bacteria; kingdom Pseudomonadati; phylum Pseudomonadota; class Alphaproteobacteria; order Acetobacterales; family Acetobacteraceae; genus Gluconacetobacter; species Gluconacetobacter diazotrophicus. The sequence goes on along the minus strand of NC_010125.1, from coordinate 457,724 downwards.
GGACGTTGCCGAGAACCGGGCGCGACCGCCGAAGATCAGGCGGTTGTCGGGCGACAGGCGGAAATAGTTCCCGACATGCATCGACGTCACGCAGGTACGGTTGCCCGGCATGGCCGCCGCGATTTCGGCGGCGTTCAGCGGGCGGGTGGCGATGATGAAACTGCCGACGACGATGATCCGCTTGCGGAAGAACCCGAAATTCGGCGTCGTATAGGCGCCCGTCGCGACAAGCACGGTGTCCGCCGTCACCTGCCCGCGCGGCGTCGTCAGGACGTGCCGGTTCCCGGTCCTGACGGTGTCCGTCACCGGCGCGTTTTCGAAAATGGTGCCGGCATGCCGCACGACCGCCTGGGCCAGGCCCGTCACATAACGGCCCATATGCATCACCGCGCTCTTGCGGAAGAGCATCGCGCCGTAGAACGGCGCGCCGATCTCGGCCTTCAGTCGCCTGCGACAGCAGGCGGTGTCGGGATCGACCTCGGCGTGGATCGCCTCGAAATTTTTCGCCAGTCCCGCGACGTGCTGGGGCTTGGAGGCCAGCTTGAGCTTGCCCGCGCGCCGGAAATCGCAGTCGATCCCCTCGTCGTCGATGATCGAGGCGATGGTGTCGATCGAATCGTCGAACGCCTTGTAGAGCGCGATCGCGCGCTCCTTGCCCAGCTTCGCCTTCGCATCGGGGTAGCTGTGGGCCAGCCCGTTGTTCAGGTGCCCGCCATTGCGGCCGGACGCGCCCCAGCCCACACGCTCCGCCTCCAGCACGACGACGCGGGCCCCTGCCCTGGCAAGCTGCCGGGCTGCCGACAGCCCCGTGAAACCGCCGCCGATCACCGCGACGTCATAGTGGCCATCGACCGGCCCGCCCGCGCCCTTGTCGAAGACGGGGGCCGTGTCATGCCAGTAGGAGGCGAATTTCATGGTCTTGACCTTTACAGTCCCACGACACCGGCCAGGCCGGAAATGTCCGGGATTTCGACATACTCGTAATAGGGATTCGCGGGTTCGTGGCCGCGATTGACCCAGACCTTGTTCCTGATGCCCAGATCGTGCGCGGACATCAGGTCATAGCGGAACGAGGACGAGCAGTGCAGGATGTCCTCGGGGCCGCAGCCGAGTTCGTCGAACATGTATTCGAACGGCCTGAAGCGCGGCTTGTAGGCCTGCGCCTGCTGCGCGGTGAACACCGCGTGGAACGGCGCGCCCAGCCTGGCGACGTTGTCGGGAATCTGCGCATCCATCGCGTTCGACAGGATGACCAGCGGGATTTCCCTGGCCACCTTCGCCAGCCCCGCCGGCACATCCGGGTGCGGGCCCCAGGTCGGCACGCGCTCGTAGACCAGCCTGGCATCGTCGTCGTGGAACGTCACGCCGCGGCGTTTGCAGGTCCGCTCCAGCGCGTTGTGGACGACCTCGTGATACGGCTTCCAGTCGCCCATGACCTCGTCGAAGCGATAACCCGAGAAGTTCCTGATGAACTCCTGCATCTCCGCCTCGTCCAGCCGGTCACCGTACAGATCGCGCGCGGCATTGGCCATTTCGAAGTAGATGAGCGTGCCGTAGCAGTCGAACGTGATGTATTTGGGACGGAACTGAGCCATGTCTGACGATCCTCTGCCGCTGATGGATGCGTTCTGCGATATCCGATCATAGAAGCCCCCCGCCGGGCCGCCGCATCCGAATCAATGATCTCGGAGGCGGAATGTTTTGTATTCATGGCGCGGTTCGGCACAATATTCCATGCCCCCGCCAGCCTTCGGATGGTTTTCCCGGCCATATGGCGGATAATCCGGACAGAGAGTGGCGCACCGCCCCCCTGGCGGGTTTCGGCCCGAATCTTCCGCCGGGACCGGCGATTGGAGAAGCATCATGTCCGCACCGCTGCACTATATCGAAGGGTCGACAACGCTGCCCGCGTCGGCGGATGCCGTTGTCATCGGCGGCGGTATCGTGGGGGTCTTCGCCGCGTATTACCTGGCCCGGCGGGGCCTGAGCGTCGCCCTGGTCGAAAAGGGGCGCGTGGGCGCCGAGCAGTCCAGCCGCAACTGGGGCTGGTGCCGCCAGCAGAACCGCGACGCGCGCGAACTGCCGATGGCGACGCGCAGCCTGGACCTGTGGCAGAGCTTCGCGGGCGAAAGCGGCGAGGATACCGGCTTTCGCCGGTGCGGCCTGCTGTACCTGAGCAATGACGACGCCGAAATCGAACGCTGGACGCGGTGGCGGGACTTCGCCCGGACAGTGGGCGTCACGACCACGATCCTGGACAGCGCCCAGGCGACGGAGCGCGGCACCGCCAGCGGGCGGGCGTGGAAGGGTGGCGTGTTCTCGCCCTCCGACGGGGTCGCGGACCCCAGCATGGCCGCCCCCGCCGTCGCCCGGGCCATCATGAAGCTGGGCGGCACCGTGCTGGAACACTGCGCCGCGCGCGGCATCGAACAGGAAGGCGGCCGCGTCAGCGGCGTCGTCACCGAACGCGGAACGATCAGGACGCCCATCGCCATCCATGCCGGCGGCGCCTGGGCGTCCTCCTTCTGCCACCAGCTTGGCATCCGTTTCCCGCAGGCCTCCATCCGGTCGTCCAGCATGGCGCTTTCACCCGGCGCCACCGGATTGCCGGACGCGCTTCATACCAGCGAGATCTCGTTCACGCGGCGCAGTGACGGCGGCTATACGCTGGCCATCAGCGGCTTCGGGCGCGTCGATGTCACGCCCCAGCAACTGCGCTTCGCGCCGCAGTTCCTGCCGATGTTCCTCAAACGCTGGCGCAGCCTGGCCCCCGGCGGGCTGGAGGGCATACGCTCCGGCCACGAAACCCTGGCCCGCTGGCGCCTCGATGCCCCCACCCCCATGGAGCGCATGCGCATCCTCGACCCCAGGCCGGACCGCGCGAAATTGCGGCTGACCTACCGCCGCGCCGTGGAACTGCTGCCCGAACTGCGCAAGACACAGATCTCGGCCGCCTGGGCGGGCTATATCGACGCGACGCCGGACGGCGTTCCCGCCATCGGCGAGATCAGCACCGTGCCGGGCCTGATCCTGGCCGCCGGCTTCTCGGGCCATGGGTTCGGCATCGGTCCGGGCGCCGGTCATCTGGTCGCCGACCTTGTCACCGGCGCGGCCCCGATCGTCGATCCCGTGCCGTACAGCCCCGAGCGCTTCAGGGTTTCGTCCTGGGGGAAGGTTGCTGAATTCTAGAGGATCTTTTTGAAGGAGGACTTAGCCGAATCCCACGACCGGGTGCGGAACATAGGGTGCTGCCAGGGCGGCGATCTCCTCCGCCGTCAGGGTCAGGGACAGCGCACCGACCGCGTCGGCCAGTTGCCCGGGCTTCGACGCCCCCACGATCGGCGCCGTCACGCCCGGCGTCTGGAGCACCCACGCCAGCGCGACCTGGGCGCGCGGCACGCCGCGTTGCGCCGCGATCCGGCCGACGGCATCAATGACGGCGCGATCCGATTCTTCCGTTTTTTCATACAGGATTTTGGCGTAGTTGTCCGTTTCCTGCCGGCTGGTGCTTTCGTTCCCGTCCCGCGCCAGGCGCCCGCGCGCCAGCGGGCTCCAGGGCAGGACGCCGATCCCCTGGTCCCGGCAGAAGGGCAGCATTTCGCGCTCTTCCTCGCGGTTCAGCAGGTTCAGATGGTCCTGCATGCTGACGAACTCCGTCCAGCCGTTGAGCCGCGACGTGTAGACCGCCTTGGCGAACTGCCACGCATACATGGACGACGCGCCGATATAGCGCGCCTTGCCCGCCTTCACGACGTCATGCAACGCCTCCATCGTTTCCTCGATCGGCGTTTCAGGGTCCCAGCGATGGATCTGGTAGAGGTCCACGTAATCGGTACCGAGGCGGCGCAGGCTGTTGTCGATCTCGCCCAGGATCGCCTTGCGCGACAGACCGCCCCCGTTGGGGCCCTTGCGCTGCGGAAAGAACACCTTGGTGGCCAGCACGATCTCCTCGCGCCGGGCGAAATCGCGGATCGCGCGGCCGACGATCTCCTCCGACGTGCCGTCGGAATAGGTATTGGCGGTATCGAGAAAATTGATCCCGGCGTCCAGCGCCTGACGGATCAGCGGGCGGCTGGTTTCCTCGTCCAGCGTCCAGGGATGGTTGCCGCGTTCCGGCACGCCATAGGTCATGCAGCCCAGGCAGATACGCGATACCTGCAGGCCGGTCCGGCCCAAGCGCGTGTACTCCATGATGCGTCTTCCCCGACTGTTTCCAGGACCGGCACAGAACCGGCATGGGAAATCACGTAGTCACGGACGCGCGCCTCATCAAGCATCGCACTGCGACCCGGTCCTGGAAACGCCGCCCGGCCTGTCCCGGATACCCTCAGACTTCTTCCCGGGGGCCGTCGCTGTATCGCGGCCTGCGGGCAAAGCTGGCGGAAATCCTGTCGGCCAGGGCCTGAAGCTGGGACACCGCCTGTCGGCTTGCAGGCGCATCGGGTCGGGCCATGGTCCGGCTTTGATCCTGCCCGTCATCGACCGCGAAGCGTCCGACCAGGGCAGCCAGTTCCTCGGTTTCACCCTTGAGGGACCGCGTGGCGGCGGTGGTTTCCTCGACCATCGCCGCATTCTGCTGCACGACCTGGTCCACCTGGTTCACGGCGATGTTCACCTGGCTGAGTCCGGCCGCCTGCTCCTGGGTCGAGGAGGCGATTTCGCCCACCAGGTCGTCGATTTCGGTGACCTTGGCCATGATGGCCTTCAGCGCCTTGCCGGTCTCGTCCACCAGGCCGACGCCGTGATTCACATGCTGTGCCGAGGCCAGGATCAGGGCCTTGATTTCCCTGGCGGCCTCGGACGACCGTTGCGCCAGGGCGCGTACCTCCTGCGCGACGACCGCGAAGCCACGGCCCTGGTCGCCGGCACGGGCGGCCTCGACCCCCGCGTTCAGGGCCAGCAGATTGGTCTGGAATGCGATGTCGTAGATGATTCCGTTGATCCGGGCGATCTGGTTCGACGATTTCTCGATTTCGCTCATCGCGAGGATGGCCTGGTCCACCACCGTGCCCGAATGCCGGGTGTCCGCCTTGGCCGCGTTGACCGCCCCGCTGGCCCGCTTTGTGCCGCCGGCCGTCCGGGTCACCGACGCGGTGATCTGGTCGAGGGCCGCCGCCGTCTGCTGGATGCTGGCCGCCTGTCTTTCGGTCCGCTGCGACAGGTCGTCGGCGGCATTCGCGATTTCATCCGCGCCCCGGCTGATCGTCTCGGCCGTGCCCTGGACCTGGGACAGCGTTTCGGACAATTGCGCGATGGCGAGGTTGAAGTCGTCGCGCAACTGCCTGTATTCCTCGGGCATGTCGTCGCCGATGCGATGGGTCAGGTCGCCTTGCGCGATCCTGCCCAGGGCCTCGCCGACCGCTTTCATGACGGCGTCGTTGGTCGCCCTGGCACGCGCCTCCGACGCCTGGCGCGCCGTCTCCAGCGCATCGAGATAGACGGAAATCGCGAAATCCATATCGAGCATGGTGGCCTTGACGACGGCGCTCAGTTCCGCCGTCACCTGTCTGGCCGATGACCGCCCGGCCCCCAGGATTCCCCTCGGCCAGCGCGCCTCGACGATCGCCGCGATCAGGGATTCGAGAACCAGGGCATAGCCCCCGATATACCAGCGCGGCTCCAGCCCGATCCGCGCATGCGTCTGCCCGATCGTGGTGACGGCCTTGACGTAATCCTGATTGAATTCACCGCTGGATATGTAATCCCAATGGCCAAGTTGACGATTCTTCGCCGAGGCGATCAGATTCGCGTTATGGAAGAATTGGGCGGTATGGGGGAACGTGCGCGCCTGATCGTAAAATGTATCCAGCGCCCCTGGAAGGGCCTTCATCAGAATTGGCTTGGCATTTTTGATATTCTGTTGCGCGGTGGAGTCCAGATTCATGAAGCTAAGGCGTTCGACAATCTGTGATTCTTTCGTCACTTCATCAACTCCCACCGGCTTGTATTTGTTATAGTTACATTATTCCGTATCAGTTCCGTATTCATTATTCATACACAAACCACCTGGGCCGCATGCATGATGTAGATCAATCTGTCCTGGATCGCAGCATGAAGAGTGTCTTAGGTCCGATACATTGCCAGATGGATAACAGGGCAATACCTGAGACGTTTCATGTAAAGGTTATTTTATGCGCGCTGTCCGGCCCCGCCTGAACGGCTGGCCCTGTCCCGGCGGCGGTACAAGCCGTCGGCGGCCCCGGATCGGAGGCTTCTCGATACGCAAGATAGGGAGCTGGATGCGCATGGGAATCGCCCGGCGCTTCCGGTCGCTCGGGGACCGTGCGCCGGGCCTGCTATCGCGCCTTCAGTTCGACCTGCACGTCACAGGGCGGCGCGGTATACGGTGCCGAGGTCACGACAAGGTCCGCGCCCGCCGCGACGTAGTCCGCGACGTTGCGGGCATTGATGCCCCCGGCCGCGGCCAGACGTGGGCAGAGGGAAAGTGCCTTCAGCCGTTCGGCCAGTCGCGCGACGTCCCGGACGGGAAATTTCTCCATCTGCAGGATGTCCGCCCCGGCCCGTGCGGCCGCGATGGCCTGGTCCGGGCTGGTGACCTCGATGACGATCCGCCGTTCCGGCGCGGTGCGGCGCAGCGTCTGGACCGCCTGAGCCAGGCCGTCATGCGGGTCCATGAAGGCCAGGTGTTCGGGAAATACCAGGATGGTGTCGGACAGGCCGACGCGATGCATCACCCCGCCGCCGGCCACCACCGCCCGCATCGCCAGCGCCCGCGTCAACGGCGGCGCCTTTCGCGTACAGGCGACCGCGACCGTTCCAGCCGCCGCCCCGCCGGATGCGGCGGCCAGGACGATGGCGTTCGTGGCGGTGGCGATGCCGGCCGCCCATTCCATCAGCGTCTGGGCGGTCTTCCACCCCATATGGAGCGCCCCCGCCGGGCCCGTGGCCCGCAGCAGGGGCGTGCCCGGCGTGACCCGGCCGCCGCTGGAGCGCAGCACGTCCACCGTCGCACCCAGCCGGGTCAGTATGGCGGCGGCTTCCTCGCTTCCGCAGACGACCTGTTCGTCCCGGGCGGAGAAATTCATGAGGCCGGGCTGCCCGCCGATGCCCAGCGCCCGTGTCGTCAGGTCGCCAAAGGGCACGTCCTCGGCCAGCAACGCATCGATCAGCGTCGCCGGCAGAGGCGGCAGCCCGTTAACCGAACTTGAAAAGGACACCGTATCCACCACGCGGATACTGCCATTCGATATCGCCCGTCTTGGAGCACACGACGCGACACGTCCCGCATTCCATGCACCCGTCGGCGGCGACTTCCACCTGTCCCTGTTCATTCTGGCTGTAACAGCCGGCGGGACAGATGCGCGTCATGACCAGGAGCGCCTGCGACGGGGTTTCATGCGGACGGACGGTAATATGCGGCCGCCCGACATCCACGACATACCTGTTCTGGAACAGACGGTCTTCGACCCGATCGCTCATCGCCATGCCCTCGCCAGTTTGAATTGCGTCACCCAGCAGGCCCGCGACACCTGTGCGCGCGCCATGCATTCTTCAGAATTTCAGATTCCTTGGCCTTCTTGTCCACGCCGTCCACGCGGAACCACGTCTGTGCCGCGCGGTTCACCAGGCGCGGATACAGATTCATGATGTTGTACCCGCCTTCTTCCAGCATTTTCGGCACGTTCCGGTATTTCTTCAGGTCCTTCATCACGAAGGATTCCTTCAGGAGCGTCTTGTAGGCCCCCAGGTTCGTCGCGGAGCACGAAAGGCCGCTCGTCAGGATATTGGCAACGACCTCGCCGGCCATGCGACCGGTCGTCATCGCGAGATTCGATCCTTCCCGGTGCACGGCATTCACGAAATGCCCGGCATCGCCCGCGACGATCCACCCGTCACCCACCAGTTCGGGGACGGCGCGATATCCGCCCTCGGGGATCAGGTGGGCGGCGTATTCCTTGATTTCCGATCCTTCCAGCAGGGGACGGATGCTGGGGTGCGCCTTGAAGCGGTCCAGCAGGCCATGCGGCGTCGCGGCGCCGCTCCTGGCGAATTCGCTGACCAGGCAGCCGATCCCGACCGAGATGGATTCGCGGTTGGTATACAGGAACGCCGTGCCCACCATGCCGTCGGTCACGGTGCCCATGGCCTCGATCACCACGCCTTCCTCGCCCTTGAGGTTGAAACGCGCGTCGATCACCTCCTGCGGCAGGAAATGCATTTCCTTGACCGCCAGGGCCACGTTCTCGGGCCGCAATTCGTCACGCAGCCCGGACCGCAGGCCGACCAGGCCGTTCACGCCTTCGGCCAGGACGACCACATCGGCGAAGATGCCGTTGCCGTCGCGATCGGTCTGCACGCCGACGACGCGCTTGCGCGCATCGGTGATCAGCCGGGTCACGGTGGTTTCATACAGCACCGTCACCCCGGCATCCCGCACGCGGCGGTTGAACCATTTGTCGAACTGGGCGCGGATGATCGTATAACGGTTGGGGCTTTCCTCGTTATAATCGTCGCTGCGATGATGCATGCCGGTATGCCCGGCATCGTCCATCATCCAGATCCGCTGTTCGATCACGTGACGTTCCAGCGGCGCGTCTTCCCGGAAATCGGGAATGATGCGTTCCAGCGCGTCGGAATACAGGATCGCCCCCTGGACGTTCTTCGATCCCGCATATTCCCCGCGCTCGATCTGCAGGACGCGCAGGCCGCGCTGCGCCATCGTATAGGCCGCCGCGTTCCCCGACGGGCCGGCCCCCACGACGATGGCGTCGAATTGGTGCTGTGTCATTATGCTGTCCTCAGCTCGCCATCCGGTTGACCGACAGGCGCCGTCCGAAAGCCTCGGTCAGCGCCGGCAGAAGGGTGATCGCATCGGCCACGATCCCGACATGGGCAAAATCGAAGATCGGTGCGTTGGGATCGGTATTGATCGCGACGATCAGGTCCGCGCCCTCGACCCCCACGCGATGCTGGATCGCGCCGGAAATGCCCGCCGCGATATACAGGCGCGGGCGGATCGTCTTGCCGGTCTGCCCGATCTGCCGGTCCGAGGGAATCCACCCCTTCTGCACCAGCGGGCGCGACCCGCCCCAGTCCCCGCCCAGCACGGCCGCGAGATCGCGCACCAGCCCCAGGTTCTCGGCACTGCGCAGGCCCATGCCGCCCGCGACGACGATGTCGGCGAAGGCCATCTGCTCGGCCTCGTTGGCCGTATCGGGCAGGAAATCCAGCACCTTGGTGATGATGCTGTCCTCGGCCACGTCGACCTTGAATTCCACGATGCGGCCCGTGCGGCCCGGCTGGGCCTCGGGCATCGCCATGACGCGCGGACGGACGGTGGCCATCTGCGGGCGATAGTTCAGCGTGTGGATCGTGCACAGCAGCGACCCGCCGAATGTCGGGCGCGTGGCCGCCAGCGACCGTTCGCCGTCGATCGCGAGTTCGGTGCAGTCCGCCGTCAGGCCGGTCTTAGCGTCGTCGCGACGGCGCCGGCCAGGTCGCGGCCCAGGACCGTGGCGCCCAGAAGGGACGATTTCCGGTTCATAGGCATTGACCAGCGCGGTCATGACCTGGGTGTAGGGTTCGTTGCGGTAGTTGGCCAGGACCGGATCGTCGGCCAGGTAGACGACGTCGGCGCCATACGAAAACGCCGCCCTTGCCGCCTCGTCCAGTTCGGCCCGGCCGCTGCCCAGCACGATTCCGGCCAGTTCGACCTGCAACTGGTCGGCCAGCTTGCGTCCCTCGCCCAGCAGTTCCAGCGAGACGGGATGGATCTTTCCGTGCTCGAATTCGACGAAGACCCAGACATGGCGGTAGCGCTGGAAGCGCTCCGACAATTCCTTCTTCATATTGGCGCGGCCGCCCGGTGCCCCGCCCGTCGGTTTGGCGTTCATGGCCCTGTCTCCTTCAGTGCGTGGCGGCCTGCTGCAGCAGATCGGCCTGCAGCACGGGCTGGCGGGTGAAGATGGCGTCGATCAGCGTTTCGGCCAGCGCGGCCGGCGTTTCGGTTCCGGTCGCGATCTTCTCGGCCTTTTCGGCCCGGGCCGTGGGGGCGAAGACCTTCTTCACCACGGTCGGCGACCCGCGGAGCCCGCACATCGCCGTATCCTCGATGCCGGCGGCGGCGCCGTTCCACTGGACGATTTCCGCCTGGGCGGCGCGCAGGGCGTCAGCCTGGGTTCCACGCCGGATTTCGTTGCTGCCTTCCATCATCGTGATCATGACCGGCATCACCGAGCGCAGGACCTGCACCCCATGGTCCCCGCGGCGGCGGACCAGGATCTTGCGGTCCACCATGTCCAGGTCATCGATACCGGACACATAGGTCAACTGCGACAGGCCCAGGCGACGGGCGATGCCGGGACCCACCTGCGCGGTATCGCCGTCGATCGTCTGCTTGCCGCAGAAGACGATATCCGGCTCGCCCCAGGTTTCACCGGCCTTGCGGATCAGCTGCGCCAGCGCGTAGCTGGTGGCCAGCGTGTCCGAGCCGGCGAAAATCCGGTCGGTCAGCAGCACGGCACGGTCCGCGCCGAAGGTCATCGCCTTGCGCAGGCTTTCGACGGCCATCGGCGGCCCCATGGTCATGACCGTGACCTGGCCGCCGAACCGGTCGCGCAGGCGCAGCGCCTCTTCCAGCCCGAACAGGTCGTAGGGGTTGATGATCGTCGGCACCCCCTGGCGCATGATCGTGTTGGTGACCGGATGGACGCGGATCTGTCCGCTGTCCGGAACCTGTTTGATACAGACAAAGATTTGCATTCCGCGCCTCCATCGACATGCAGGATGTCATGTTTCCACGGGTCGCAAGAGGCGTACCAGCGAGGCCAAACGGGGCGAAAATTCCCTCAACCGTGAAAAATTCCCCGTCCGGCACCCGCTCTGGCCCCTGGTCCGACATCTCCGCGTCGGGTTCACGTCCCGTCCTGTGTCAACTCCGACAGGCTGACGAACCCACCCGATGGCCGCACCGCGTCCCGGTGGACCTTGAAGACACGCTCGGCAATCGGGGTCGAACGCGTGAAATCGTCGTACGCGCGCTGCAATTGCGCGCGGCACTGGGCACGCGCCGCGTCCTCGTCCGGTTCCAGTTCCGCCTGGGACAGGTAGGTGCCCATGCGGCGCAGGATATGCAGGCGGGCGACATTGAGCACCTCGGCGTCGTACTTGACGCCCAGCGTGCGGAAAAAGTCCTCGGCGGCCGACAGGCCGCGCAGTTCGTCCAGAATGCCCATCATTTCGTGGTTCCCCGATGTCTTATTTCGACACGCCTGCCATCAGGCCCGCATGCATTTCGGCCAGTTCGGCCAGCGCCACCGTGCGCTTGGCGGCGGAGGCACGCGCGCGCACGGCGGCAAGCGTGGCCGCGATGACGGTTTCGTCGGCATCCAGGCCCAGCGCCGCCAGCGCGTGCCGTACCGCGGCCCGGCCGGAATGCTTGCCCAGCACGATTTCGCGCTGGCGGCCGAACTGCACGGGGTCCAGTGCCTCATACGTCGCGGCGTCACGCAGCAGGCCCGAGACATGGATGCCCGATTCATGACGAAAGACCGCGTCGCCGACGATCGCCTTGTCGGGCGGGATATCACGCACGGCGGCGCGCGAGACCAGGGTGGCAAGCCCGGGCAGGCTGTCCAGCTTCACGCCCGCCGGACGGCCCAGCAGGCGATATACCCCCGCCACCACTTCCTCCAGCGGGGCGTTGCCCGCGCGTTCGCCCAGTCCCAGGACGGTGACACTGGCGCACGCCGCGCCGGCCCGCACGGCGGCCAGCGTATTGGCCGTTGCCAGGCCCAGATCGTCATGGCCGTGAAATTCAAGCTGAAGCGGGCTGGACTGGCAGAGATACCGCATGACCTCGTGCACGCCGAACGGGTCCATCACGCCCAGCGTATCGGCGAAGCGGAAGCGGAACGCCCCTGCCTCGGCGATCACGCCCAGCAGATCGACCAGATAGGCCGGATCGGCCCGGCTGGCGTCCTCGCCCCCCACCGACACCGCCAGGCCGTAATCCCTGGCGCGGGAGACGACGTCGCGCGCCATGTCCAGCGTGCGACGCGGCGACATGCGGTATTTCGCCTGGATCTGCCGGACCGAGGTCGAAACGGACAGGTGCACGCTGCCCAGCCCCGTCCGCCGCGCCGCGTGCACGTCTTCGTCGCGCATGCGACACCAGGGGATGACGCGGGCGCGTTCCACCTCGTCGCCGATCGCCGCGATCATGGCGATCTCGGCATCCCCCATGGCCGGAACGCCGGCCTCGATCTCATCCACGCCGGCCGCGTCGAGGGCGCCGGCGATGGCCAGCTTTTCCCACGCGGTAAAGGCCACCCCCGGCGCCTGCTCTCCATCGCGCAGGGTGGTGTCGCTGATCAGCAGACGCGCGTTTTCCGACATCGCACAGCCTCCATACCGCCGGGCTTCATCAGGCCCGGCGCATCGCCCTAGGCATAAGTCGGTGCAAAGCCGGATTTCGCGGCGGCCGCGCCATCCCAGAAGGGGGACATTTCACGCAGTTTGGCGATGATGCCCGGCATGACGTCCAGAACGCGATCGACATCCGCGTCCGTATTTTCGCGCGAAAACGAAAAGCGGATCGCGCCGTGTGCCGCGGTATAGGGCACGTGCATCGCGCGAAGGACATGCGACGGCTCCAGCGAGCCCGACGTGCAGGCCGATCCCGAGGACGCCGCGATCCCGGCCTTGTTCATCAGCAGCAGGATGGCTTCGCCCTCGATGAACTCGAACGCGACATTCGCCGTATTCGGCAGGCGGTTTTCCGTATCCCCCGTGACCCAGGCGTTGCCGATCCGCTCCAGCAGCCCCTGTTCCAGACGGTCCCGCAGGGCGCGCACGCGGGTATTTTCCTCGTCGATGTGATGGCGGGCCAGTTCGGCCGCCACGCCCAGGCCGATGATGCCCGGTACGTTTTCGGTGCCCGCGCGCCGGCCGCGTTCCTGATGGCCGCCCCGAATCAGCGGACGCAGGCGTACGCCCCGACGCACATACAGCGCGCCAATCCCCTTGGGCGCATGCAGCTTGTGCCCCGAGAGCGACAGCATGTCGATTTCCGAATGCCGCAGGTTCATGGGGATCTTGCCCACCGCCTGCACCGCGTCGGTATGAAACAGCGCCCCGGCCTCATGCGCCACGGCCGCCAGCGTTTCGACCGGGAAGATCGTCCCGGTCTCGTTATTGGCCCACATGATCGAGGCGATCGCGGTGCGCGGCGACAGGGCACGGCGATAGGCATCGATGTCCAGCCGGCCGCGCGCATCGACGCCGATATAATGCACCCTGGTCCCGCGCGTCTTCTCCAGCCAGGCGCACAGCGCCAGCACGGCGGGATGCTCGACCGCGCTGGTCACGATTTCGTTGCGCCCGGCCTGGGTCTCCAGCGCCGAGAGGATGGCGGTGTTGTCGGATTCCGTGCCGCCGGCCGTATAGACGATCTCATGATCGAATTCCGCGCCCAGCAGGGCCTGCAGTTGCCGCCGCGCCGTGTGCAGGGCACCCCCGACCTCGGCGCCGAACGCATGCATGGACGATGCGTTGCCGAACTGCTCGGTAAAGAACGGCAGCATGGCGGACACGGCCGCCGGGTCGACGCGGGTCGTCGCGTTGTTGTCCAGATAAACCGCGTTCATGTCGCGCTCTCCTTCACTGCCCGGCCTGCACCGGAATGACACGCACCGGCGTGCCCAGCCGTTCGGCGATACGTCCCTGGATGCCCTGCACCGTCACGGCGGCCAGCTGGCAATTCACGCAGGCCCCGGTCAGCCGGACCATCACGCGGTTGTCCTCGACATCGACCAGTTCGCAGTCGCCGCCGTCGTTGCGCAGCGCCGGGCGAAGCTCCTCCAGCACCTCTTCGATGGCGCGGATCTTCTGCACGGTGGTCATCTTGCCGCCCGTACGCGCCGGGGGTGCGACCGGTGACGTCTTCTGCGCGCGACCCCGGACGGGCGCGGCACCGCCGGGCACGAAAGCCTGCACCGGGTCCAGAAGGCCCTCGGCCACCATCGCCGCATTGGTGCGTTCCAGCACGCCCTCCACGCCTTCGACGCAGGTGCCGCAACTGCCGGTCGCCTTGGTGAACTGGGCGACCTGCTCCATGCTGGTCAGGCCGTTATTGCGGATGGCGCGTTCGACCATGCCCTCGTCGACGCCGAAGCACCTGCACAGCAGCGCGCCGTCCTCGTGATCGTCTTCCCAGACTTCGCCGCGATAGTTCGCGACCGCCGCGCGCAGGGCCTCGTACCCCATGACGGAACAGTGCATCTTTTCCGGGGGCAGGCCGCCCAGGAAATCGGCGATGTCCTGGTTGCTGATTTCCAGCGCCTGGTCCAGCGTCTTGCCGATGATGATCTCGGTCAGGGCGGAGGACGAAGCAATGGCCGACCCGCAGCCGAAGGTCTGGAACCGGGCCTCGGTAATCCGTTCATCCTGCGGATCGACCTTGATCATCAGCTTCAGCGCATCCCCGCAGGCGATCGCGCCGACCTCGCCCACGCCGGAGGCGTCTTCCATCACGCCGGCGTTCTTGGGATTGAAGAAGTAGTCCTTTACCTTATCGGAATATTCCCACATCTGTATTTCCCTCCGTCAACGCCCGACCCTGCCGCGACAGTTCAGTTAAAGGACTTTCCGCAGGAACATTTCGATGCCGCATTCGGATTGTCGAACGAGAAGCCCGACTGTTCCAGCGTCACCACGAAATCGACCTTGGTGCCCTGCAGATGTGGCCCGCTTTCGGCATCGACGAAGACCTTGACGCCGTCGATGTCAACCACGACGTCCGAGGGTTCGGGCGCCGCGACCAGGCCCATCATGTATTTGAAACCCGAGCATCCACCGGATTCGACCATGATCCGGATTCCCTCGACCGGGGTCGCTGCACCGGCGATGGCCGCGCGTACCGCCTCACACGCGCTGGGGGTCATCTCAATCATCGTGAACTCCTTTTCCCGCGAATGTCTTCCGCACGGAAACCACGCAATCCGCGTGCCACGACAAAAGAGAAGGCCGAGGTTATTTTCCGGGGGCTGTCCTGTCCGATTTGCAACGTTGTCGGATTCCCGACGTGTCGGCATGGGGCGGACATGAAATCGCGGGCACGAAAAATCCCGGCGCGCAGGCGCCGGGATCCTTATCGGCCAGCGGCAGGAAGAGACCGGTCAGGCGGCGGGACGCCCGGCGGCCGTGCGCGCCAGAAGGCTTTCACCGTCCTCGGCCCCGAAACAGGCGTCGAAATCGTCACATTCGTCGCAGACCGGGGTCGAGCACAGGCGATAGCCCTCGTCCCGGCAGATCAGGCGGAAAAAGAACTTCTTCCACTTCATGTCGCCGGTGTTGCGGCGGGCCAGGGGTTCGAAATGCCGTTCCAGCATCCATGACAGTTCGCGCCGGTGACGAAGCCCCAGATCCTGCCACAGGTGATGCGGTTCCATGGCCCGGCGCGCGACCATGGCGGCAAGCCCGTATTCCCACTCCGAGCCTTCCGACGTTCCCCGGCGCAGCAGGTCGCGCAGGATGGATTCGTTTTCATCGGGGACCGGCGCCGGCAGGTCCGCCATCGTCTGAAAACGCGACAGCGCGCCCGGAAGCATCGCCCCCACCAGCGCGACGAGGTCCTGCCCCCCCAGGCCCACCAGGCCCGGCAGGGGCAGGCCGCGTTCACGCGACTGAATCAGCGCGATCGCAAGGATGGAGGCCAGGACGTGGACATCGAAACGATCGCATTCCGTACCCGTGCCCTGGGCCACCAGCCAGGCGTGAAGGTCCTCGGCCCGCATCGTCGCCTCCCTGTCTGTTCAGCCCGCGCCGTGCGCCTGGCAGTTGGTGGGGCAGACCCGCGCGCAGGCACCGCAGCCGATACACGCCCCCGCGTCGACCAGGGCCATCACCCGACGTTCCACGTCGTCATCGCCGTCGTCATCGTCGTCGACCAGTTCCCCTTCGTCGGTCAGGCCGCGCAGGGTCATGACGCCCCGGCCGCAGACCTTGAAGCACCGGCCGCAGCCGATGCACAGCGCCGGATCGATCGCGAGCAGGTATTCCGGCTGCCACGGCCGGCCGTCGCGTGTGACACTTCCCATCTCTCTATTCCTTCGTCGCGTCTTCGATCGCGGCCAGCGCCGCGCGTTTTTCGGTCAGTTCGGCAAAGGCCCGATGCGCCTGCGCGGCGATGTCGGGAATCGCCTGCCAGTTGACGGGCAGGTCCTCGGACAGATCGTGCAGATCCATCTTCGCCTTGGTGGCCCGGGCGGACAGCTTCTTCAGTTCCGCCTTCAGTTCCGCGATATCCGTCATGGTGCCCTCCGTCACGCCCGGGCCACTTCGGGAAACCGGTTGATTTCGGCCACCGCCGCATTCACGGCCTTCGCCCCTTCCGCCGCCAGGGCGGACAGGCTGTCGAAACCGAAGCGATGCACGTCGCGCAGGGTCTTCATGAAGACGACCAGCCGCCCGGTCGTCAGGATGACGCGACCGAATCCCTCATGGCTCATCTTCATCATCGGCGAGGCGATCAGCCCCGTCTCCTGCTCGATGGCGAGGCCGACGGCCTGGAAGAACGTCTCGACCCGCGCCAGCGTGTCGGGATCGGGGTCGCTGATCATCGGCATGGCCCGCCGCTCCTCCTTGCTGACGATATAATCGTCAAGGAGCATTTCATTCGTCTTGCGTTCCCAGGCCCCGTACATGTCCTCGGCACGGATCCGCCCGACCAGCGCCTTCATGAACGAGGTCGCCATCGGATCGTCAATCACACCGGCTTGCGACATCGTCAGTCCTCCTCATCCAGAAAATCCATCGAACGGGGTACGGCCGCCCCCATCACCTTGCGCAGCCAGGGCGGCGGGTTGCCCTTCATCATCGTCTGGACGCGTTCGATCACCGACGCGATGCTCTGCGGCGCGGGCAGCTTGACCGGGTGGATATGCGCGCCGACCACCTTCGCCGCCGCCGGACCGCCAATGGCCAGGACGAACAGCAGGTTGCATCCCGCCAGGGCATCGACCTTGGGGCCGATCCTGTCGTCGACGTCCACCTTGTGCGCGCCGGATTCGTCCGAGACGTCGTCGAACCCCACCGCCTCGACAAAATGGGCATCGTCCGGCGTCACGTCCCAGACCGCGAAGCGTCGGGCGGACCCGAAATGCGCGTTCAGCGCCTTCATGTCCTGGGTCGCGATCGCGATCCGCAGGCGCGGCACGACACCGGCGGCGGCACCGTCCCCGCCGGCTTCCGGTTCAATGAGCTGCAAGCGACGCGCTGTCATGCACTATCTCCTCGATCGTATGGGCGGACGGCACGTGGCCGAAATCGTCCGGCGTGTGCTCATGCATCTGGCCCAGGAACAGGTTGGCGACGCGGAAGATCAGGTCGCGCGTGCCGCGATATCCGATGGTCTGCGCGTGCGCGGTGCCCAGACGATCGAAAATGGGAAAGCCCACGCGCATCAGCGGAATGCCCAGGCGGTCGGCGGACTGACGGCCGTGACTGTGGGTGACCAGCAGATCGGCGCCCCCCGCCGCGTGGACCGCGTCTTCAAGATCCGTCAGGTCGCCCACGATGACGCTGTCCGCGGGAATGGAGTCCAGGTTCGGCGCATTGGACGTCGAGGCGACCGCGGCGACGATCCGTGCGCCCATTCCGGCAAAGAAGGCCGACAGGCCATACAGAAGATCGGGATCGGCGGCGATCGCGATGCGCTTGCCGCCGAAATGGAAATGACCGTCCAGCATCGCGTCCAGCAACTGGCTGCGCTGGCGGCGATAGCGCCCCGGCACCGCCCGGCCCGACAGGCGCGACAGCAGCGCCATCAGCCGGTCGTTGGCCGCAAGTCCCGTCAGGGTGGGAAACAGCGTGACCGGCACGCCGGTTACGCTGCCCAGCAGGTCGGCCGGCGCGCGCATATGCTCGCCGATGGCGATGGTGTGCACCGCGCGCGCCATCTGCGCCACTTCTTCCATCCGCGCGCCGCCCTGCGTGGTCGGGCACCAGTTCTCGGCCACATGACCGTCCAGCGATCCGGACAGGTCCGGCAGGATCACGGGATACAGGCCGAAGCTTTCGATCAGGTCCCGCAGCGCCTCGATGTCGGCCGGGGTCTGGTGCACGCCCGGCAGGACGTTGACCTGCTGGAACGACGTCACCGTCGGCGACCACGGGGCCACGACCGATTCGATGATCGCGCTGACGGCGGCCGCCCAGCCGTCCTCCAGCGCGCCGGCATAATCCGGGGTCGAGGCGAAGACGATCCGTGTATCCGCCAGTTCGGGCTGCCGCTGGAGGATCAGCTTCAGGTCGCCGGCATAATCCTCTCCCCTGGTCTCGACCAGTGCGGTCGAGGCGATGCCGATGAAGCGCGGCTTCATCCGCCGCTGCAAATTCAGCAGTGCCTCTTCCAAATTGCCCGCGGCCCCCAGGATGGTCGCGACCTCGTCCATCGCCGTGGTCTGCAGCGGGATCGCTTCCTTGTAATGGCGCACGGTCAGGACCAGCGCGAAGGACGTGCAGCCCTGCGAGCCATGGAACAGCGGCACCGCGCCGTCGATACCCAGATAGGCCAGCGCCGCGCCCAGCGGCGTCGAGGATTTCAGCGGATTGACGGACGCCGCCTTGCGCGGCTTCACGATGGTGGCCACGGACGAACTCCTCAGGACAAGGGGGTCAGGAACGGCGCGTCATCCAGGAACGCATCGGCATCGTCCTCCTCCCACGGGGCCGGGCGGCGGACATCCGCCCAGACCGGGTTGGACAGGGACCGATCCAGTTCACGCACCAGCGCCACCATGCCGTCATATCCGGCATAGGCCTGGTGCCGTTCCTGGTTGATATCCAGCCAGGGCACCCGGGCCTTCAGCGCCACGAACTGCGTCCGTCCGCCGGACAGCAGGATGTCCGCGTCGCCGCGCCGCAACTGGGCGTACATCTCCCGCGGCGGGATGGCGTCCACCATGTGGGCGTCGCCGCCCATCAGGTCCTTGATCTTCTGCTTGTCGTTATCGGTGGATTTCCGGACCGACGTGCCCACGACGACCATCCCGATCTCCTGCAGGGCGGAAACGATCGACCAGGATTTGACACCGCCGGTATAGAGCAGCACCCGCTTGCCCTCCAGCCGCGCGCGATAGGGGGCGATGGCCTCCCAGGCGCGGGCTTCCTCCTCCGCGATCAGGGCCTCGGCCCGGGCCGGCAGGTCGGCCGGCGCGCCACGGGCCACCAGCATCCCGGCGATGGCCCGCAGGGCGGCGGAGGTGTCCTCGATTCCGTAGAAAGATCCTTCAAAGTACGGAATGCCCCACCGTTCTTCCATCTTGCGCGCGACGTTGATCAGCGAGGTCGAGCACACCATCATGTTGACGCGCGACCGGTGCGCCGACGCAACCTCGCGATAGCGGGCATCGCCCGTCACGCAGGCATGGACCCGAATCCCCAGGGCCCGAAACAGCGGCAGGATCTGCCACAATTCGCCCGAAAGATTATATTCGCCAAGAATATTGATATCCGTGGGCGTGCTGATTTCGGGCTCCATCGTCCCGATCACATAATCCAGCAGCGCCTCGCCCGCCAGCTTGTTGCCCAGGTTCTTCCCGCCGACAAAGCCCGGGGCGTTGACCGGGATGCACGGCGTCGCCAGCTTCTGGCTGGCATGGGCGCAGACCGCGACGACATCATCGCCGGTCAGCGCCGGAACGCATGTGGAATAGACGAAGACCGCGGGTGGCGCATAGCGGGCGATGACGTCCTTGATGGCCTTGTACAGCCGCTTTTCGCCCAGCCCCATGACGATATCCATCTGCGACAGATCCGTCGTGGCGCCCAGGCGATACAGTTTCGGTCCGGAACTGGCGGCATGCCGGTTGTCCCAGCCATTGCCTTCGCAGGCCAGCGGACCATGGACCAGATGGACCGCATCCGTAATGGGCTGCAGCGCGATCTTCGCGCCGTCAAACGCGCACCCCCCCGCCGCCGCACCGGGCGTCAGCGGCTTGGAACACCCCTTCCTGCGCTCCTTTTCGCCCTTCGCCAGGTTCTTTTCACACCCTGGCTCGTTGAACAGTTCGGTAACCTTCGCCTTCAAAGCGTCGCTCATCGTCCTCTCCAACCCTCGGATCCGGCATCATGTAGGACGCCGGGCGGCACGGGACCGCCCGGCGTAGTGTTCAGCGCGTCAGGTCAAAGGAATAATCGGTGACGCCCGCCTGGATCGTATCGTCGTCAAGCTTGTCGAAGATCTTGTCCAGCAACGTCACCAGAACGCGCAGGGCGCCCTGATATCCCCAGACCGGGAAACGATGGTGATGATGCCGGTCGAAGATCGGGAACATCAGACGGATCAGCGGCGTGTCCGTATCGCGTTCCAGATACTTGCCATACGAATTGCCGATCAACAGGTCGACCTTTTCCGTCGCCAGCAGGGACCGCATATGCCACAGATCCTTGCCGCCCCACGCCTTGCACCCGACGCCGAACGGGGAACTGTCGAACAGTTCCTGCATCTGCGCTTCCCACGCCTTGCTGCCGTTGGTCGCCAGGCAGTGCTTCGGCTCGCCCCCGGTTTCCAGGATGAAGCGCGCCATGCCATAGACGAAATCGGGATCGCCGTAGATCGCGTACGTCTTGCCATGCAGGTAGGCCTGGCTGTCGGCCAGCGCGTCGACCAGGCGGCCACGCTCCATTTCCAGTTCCTGCGGAACCGGCTTGCCCGAAATCTCCGACAGTTTCTGCAGCAGGTCGTCCGTCGCCCCGATGCCCAGCGGGTAATGGAAGGACGCGGTCTTCTGCCCGAAGCTCTGGCAATATTCCAGCGTCTTCGGCGTGCAGTATTCCTGAAGCGAAATCGTGTAATCGGCGTTCACCGCATCACGCGCGGCCTCGATCTTCGTGCCGCCGTCATACATGCGGTACTCGCCATCCGACGGCGTATCGAACTGATCCGACACGTCGGACAGGATCGTGTACTGCACGCCCATCATGCCCAGGATGCGCTTCAGCTCGCGATTGTTGCCGACCGCGAAACCGTCGAACCCGGGGATGATGTTGACCGAACGGTTGGGGACCGGCGTCCTGCCCTTCCAGAAATGCTCCAGGATACCCTTGAGCATGTTGTCGTAGCCCGTCACGTGGCTGCCGACGAAGGCCGGGGTATGGGCGAACGGAACGTCAAATTCCTCGGGGACGGACCCCTTGCCCTTGGCCGTCTGGATGAAGGCGTGCAGATCGTCGCCGATGACCTCCGCCATGCAGGTCGTCGACACCGCGATCATCTTCGGGTCATACAGCTTGTAGGTATTCGCCAGCCCGTCCACCATGTTGTTCAGGCCGCCGAACACCGCCGCGTCTTCCGTCATGGACGACGACACGGCCGATGACGGCTCCTTGAAATGGCGGGAGAGATGCGAACGATAGTACGCGACGCATCCCTGCGAGCCGTGCACGAAGCTCATGGTGCGCTCGAAACCCGAGGCCACGAAGACGGCGCCCAGCGGCTGGCAGGCCTTGGCCGGATTGACCGACAGGGATTCGCGCGCGAAATTTTTCTCGCGGTACTCCCAGCTCTTGGTCCAGTCGGCGATCTCGACGACCTTGTCCGCCGGAGGCATGTTCTCCAGCTTCGCTTTCCCGGCCAGCATCTCCTGATATTCCGGTTCGCGGAACAACGGTGCGTGATCGAGAATCTTATCGACATTTTGAGGCATGATCTTACCCTCTGTCCTTTACCCACCCGCGTGCGCCATACGGCACGCCGGCTGCGTTATGGCCTCAGGCGGCGTTTTTCCACGGAGCCTTGAACATGCTCCAGACCGGATTATTGATGGCAAGATCCATGTCACGGGCGAAGATGGCGAAACCATCATAGCCATGATACGGGCCCGAATAATCCCATGAATGCATCTGACGGAACGGGATGCCCATCTTCTGCACGGGATATTTTTCCTTGATGCCCGATCCGACCAGGTCCGGACGGATGCCTTCGATGAACTTCTCCAGTTCATACCCGGTGACGTCGTCGTAGATCAGCGTGCCTTCCCTGACGTAGTGTCCAGTGCGCTGATAGTCGTCGTTGTGGCCGAATTCGTAGCCAGTGCCGACGATTTCCATGCCCAGGTCGTTATAGGCATTGACGACGTGGCGCGGACGCAGGCCGCCGACATACAGCATGACCTTCTTGCCCGCCAGGCGCGGACGGAACTTCTCGATCACCGCATCGACCAGGGGCTGGTATTTCGCGATGACGCGCTCGGCGCCTTCCTGGATCTTCTCGTCGAACAGGGCCGCGATCTTGCGCAGCGATGCCGCGATCTGCGACGGGCCGAAGAAGTTATATTCCGTCCAGGGAATATTGTACTTTTCTTCCATATGCCGGCAGATATAGTTCATCGAGCGATAGCAGTGAATCAGGTTCAGCTTCGCCTTGGGCGCGCGCTCGATTTCGGCCAGCGTCGCATCGCCGGACCAGTTGCCCACGACGCGCAGGCCCATTTCTTCCAGCAGGATGCGTGACGACCAGGCATCGCCGCCGATGTTGTAGTCACCGATGACGTTGACGTCATAAGGCGTCGTCTCGAACGCCGCGTGCTTGTCCTCGCCGTCGAACACCCAGTCCCGGATGGCATCATTGGCGATATGATGGCCCAGCGACTGCGAAACGCCGCGGAAGCCCTCGCACCGGACCGGCACGATGGTCTTGCCGATTTCCTTCTTCTTCTTGCGCGATACCGCCTCGATGTCGTCGCCGATCAGGCCGATCGGGCATTCGGACTGCACCGAAATTCCCTTGGCCAGCGGAAAGAGCTCATCGATTTCGTCGATGATCTTTTCCAGCTTCTTGTCACCGCCGAACACGATGTCCTTTTCCTGGAAATCGGACGTGAACTGCATGGTGACGAACGAGTCGACGCCGGTATTGCCGATATAGTAGTTGCGGCGCTGCGACCACGAATACTGTCCGCAGCCGACCGGGCCATGGCTGATATGGACCATGTCCTTGACCGGCCCCCAGACCACGCCCTTCGATCCGGCATAGGCGCAGCCGCGGATCGTCATGACGCCCGGCACGGACTTCACGTTCGACTTGACGTCGCATTCGCTCAGCATCACGCCTTCTTCGCCGGCGTCCTGCGCCTCGGCTTCGGCTTGGCCGGCGACGTTCAGATGCTTCTGCCGGCGCTTGCGGGCCTTGTCCGGGTATGCTTCCAGCACTTCCGCGATCAGGCGAGCGTGAAACGCGCTATCGTTGGTCTTGTCTTCATCCAGACTCATTTTCTGGTCCCCTTCGTGGAAGTGGGAAACAATGCCCGGCGGCTTACCCGCCGGACATTCAGGCATCAGGCCAGCGCTGCCGCGGCCTTGGCCTCCTTGGCGGCCAGTTCGGCCAGGGCTTGTTCATCGGTCTTCATGATGCCGAACTCGAGCAGCATGTCTTCCAGCTCTTCCATCGTGATCGGCGTGGGCACCGTGCCCTGCCCGGAATTCGCATGGATCTTCTGCGCCAGCGTCCGGTATTCCCCGGCCTGCGCGGAATCCGGCGCGTACTCGATCACCGTCTGCTTGCGCAGTTCCGCGTGCTGGACGATGTTGGCACGCGGCACGAAATGCACCAGCTTGGAATTCAGCCGCTTGGCCAGCGCGTCCGCCAGATCGTATTCGCGGTCGGTCTGACGTTCGTTGCAGATCAGTCCACCCAGGCGCACGCCGCCGGAATGGGCGTATTTCAGAATGCCCTTGGCGATGTTGTTGGCCGCGTACAGGGCCATCATCTCGCCCGACATGACGATGTAGATTTCCTGGGCCTTGTTTTCGCGGATCGGCATGGCGAAGCCGCCGCAGACCACGTCGCCCAGCACGTCGTAGGAGACGTAGTCGACATCGTCATAGGCGCCGTTTTCCTCGAGGAAGTTGATCGAGGTGATCACGCCGCGTCCCGCGCAGCCGACGCCGGGCTCCGGCCCGCCGGATTCGACGCACTTGATGCCCTTGTAGCCGATCTTCAGCACGTCCTCGAGTTCCAGGTCCTCGACCGATCCGGCTTCCGCTGCCAGGCTCAGGACCGTATCCTGCGCCTTGGCGTTCAGGATCAGGCGGGTGGAATCCGCCTTCGGATCGCAGCCGACGATCAGGATCTTCTGGCCCATCTCGACCAGTGCGGCGAGGGTATTCTGGGAGGTCGTCGACTTGCCGATTCCTCCCTTTCCATAAAAGGCGATTTGGCGAAGCTTGCTCATGATGGCGTCCTGTTTTCCGATAGATCGCATCGCGCGGGCCGCCAGGCCCGACACACAGGACATCCGCAAACGCCATGCCACACGCCGGATCGGGGATCTTTTTCCTTTTTCCGCCATATCGGACATGATTCTGGCGGCTTTGTGCGAAGCCTGACAAAACCGCCAAACGTGCGGCACCCGCGCCAAACGCAGACCGCCCCGCATGCGGCATGCGGGGCGGTCCGTGAGGCCGGGTCCGGACGGCGTCAGGCCGCCAGCAGCGCCGATACCGCCGGAAGCGGAATACCGACCGGCTGGATGTGCATGTCGTCGAGAAAACGCCGTTCGTTCCGCGACAGCAGGGCGAGGTCGAGGACGGCATAATACGGACCGGCCGAGCGCTTCAGGATCTGGCGTGCGTAGGTCCGCAGCATCTGGTCGTCGAACCGGCACCCCAGGAACAGGAAGCCGCAATCCGTCCGGCGCTTTCGGACGATGTCGGGTATCGGCGTCTGGATGTCGATTTCCGTCAGAACCTCGACATAGTCGGAATCCGCGATGATGTAGTTCCGCGCGGGCGTGACGGCGCCGTGCGGCTTATAGAGGATCGTGCGCCAGCCTTCGGCCTGGTCCATCGGCACTTCGGTCCCGTCGGCGTCGTAGGCGCGATACCATCGTGCCTCGCCGATCCCCGCACGCGTGATGCCCTGGATTTCGCCCCATTCGCCCCCGCCGCACTCCGTCAGCGCCGCCCGCATCGCGCCGTCGTACCATGTATCGACGATCAGCGGCGGGCGGAAGCCGGCCAGCATCCGGTGCAGGTCCCCCGGCGGCACGGGATCGGCGTAGGCCTGGTCCATCAGCGCCGTCAGGGTCGAACGATGGCGGTTGCTTTCTATATACTGCGCCGCGGCCCACGGGTTGCCGCGCGCGCGCTTCGGCAGCGCGACCCGCTTGCCCAGGAACGCGGCCAGATCGGCCGGGCTGGCGGGAACGGGCGCGCCGTCGGCCATGGCGGTGACGCCCGGGCCCAGATACGGGGCCAGCCGGCCGGCGCGCAGGCCCGCCAGGATGTCGTCGATGACCGGCGTCATTCGGCATCCCCTTCAAGCCGGCGGGCATTCACCGTGATCGGCAGGCGCGTTTCGGCGTCCATCTCCGGCAGTTCCAGCACCCATCCGTTCTTCAGCCTGACCCATCCGCCCCACAATGCCTCGGATTGCTGGGCCACCACCGGCTCTTCCAGATCCTTGCGGGGGACGTAAACGGACAGGCCACGCGCGTCGCGCCGTATCATGACTTTCATTTCGGTGCCTCCGTTTCCATGTTCAACTCGCGCGCCCGCATGCCGACGACCGTACCCCGGTCGACGAATTCCACGGCATAGATGTAGTAGCGCTGCAAAAAGACGCCGACGTCGCGCACGTAGCCGATATCGCCCTTGTGTACCAGCATTTCGCCGATTTCCCGGCCGGCGAAGGTACCGTCGTTCTTGACGTAGCGCGTGGCGCGCACCTTCGTGCCCGGCATGAAGACCGGCTGCCCGCGGGTTTCGATCTCTTCCTCACGTCCCAGTCCCATCGGGATGCTCCTTTCCTGAATCCTCGGCCAGACGGTGCAGCACCAGTTCGCGAACGGGTGCCTCGGGATCGTCGCCGTACTGCGCCACGGCGTCGCGCGGCAGGCGTTCGATGGCGGTGAATCGCACGCGGACATCGTCATCCAGCGCCAGGATGGGCAGATGCCTGACATCGACGCGTCCCGCGACGATCTGGCGCACCGTTGCCTCCGGATCGTCGAGCATCAGCGACAGCCGTTCGGACGGCAGCCGCCGCGCGACCCAGCGCCGGACATCGGCGTCGTCGTCATCCACCGCCAGAACCAGGGCGTCGGGGGCCAGGCGCCGGACCACCATGACCCGGACGAACGCATCCGCATCGGCCAGAAGCGCCATCAGGGCGCGCCCTTCCAGCCGGCTGGCCAGTGCGACGCGTACGCGGCGGTCGGGATCGTCCGCCATGCGCCCGATGCGGGACTGCGGCAACCGCAGGACCGCGCCGACCCGGACCTCGGGCTCGGGATCGTCCAGGAGCGGCGTCAGGCGGAAGAGAGAGCAGTACCGCGCCGCGATCGCCCGGACTTCATCATAGGGATGGTCGAGGTAATCATCGGCCATCCCCGGATTATGCCGGAAAAAACGATCCACCCGCCGGGCCCGGCGATCGCGGACGCAACTGCGCCCGCGCCGGCAGCGCCCGTCGCGATGCATCGGCTCGTGCCGGCAGTCGCGGCAGCGGACGGGCTGGCCCTGCCAGTCCACGGCCTCGGCCGCGGACTCCGTGAAGGGTTCGTCCATGGACGGCGCGTTCATGTCGCCGCCGGGTGCGGGCTCCCTTACCACCCCACGATCGGCGTCAGGCAGGGACGCAGGTGTTGGGCACCGGGCACACCGACACGCATTGCGGGGTGTCGAACTGCCCCTCGCATTCCGTGCACTTCTTGGCGTTGATGACGTAAAGGTCGTTTTTCAGCGAGATCGCCCCGTTCGGGCATTCGAATTCACACGCACCGCAGACGGTGCACTGGGAGGTAACGATCCTGTAGGCCATGTCAGACTCCTGATTTCTGAAAAAATGTTGCCGTCTTCACGCAGTTTGACGGATTTCCGTACCGAGGGACGCGGCGTACCATCCGGTGATTCCGGCCTCGATCCAGTCATGGGCGTATTCGTCGCTGACCACGATGCCCGCCGCGCGCATCGCATCGCGCGGGCAGTCCCCGACCTTGGCGCACAGCACGGCATCCACGCCTTCCAGCGTGGCGATGATACCGTCCAGCGTCGCGTCCTCGCCCCAGCCGCCTTCGCAATAGGTCTCGCTCTTGCGGTGCCCGACGAAGGAAATGCCCGACGCCCCGACCTCGTAGACCTGGAATTCCCGGGCATGGCCGAAATGCTGGTTGATGCGGCCGCCGCCCTTGGTCGCCACGGCGACCAGGACCGGCGCTTCGGACGTCATGTCGGCCAGGGCGGCGTCGGCGGCCCTGCGCTGGTTCATGTGTTCGCCACGCTCCTGCGCCACGACCTCGCGGTAGGTTTCGCGCAGCGATGGGTCGTAGGTGACCTCCTCGGCCACCTGGTCCATGGTGAATTCCTGCCCGCGATCCTCGCCCAGCAGTCCCACCGCGTCGGCGCGGCACTGGCGGCAATGGCGCATCAGCTTCGTACCGTCCGACAGGCGGTCCTGCAACGCCTTCAGTTCCGCGGCCCTGGGTCCACGCTGGCCCGTCAGTCCGAAATGCGTGCCATGCGCGGGATCGGAAATCAGCGGCATGATATTGTGCAGGAAGGCACCCTTGCCTTTGACGACCCGGTTCACCTCGATCAGGTGTTCGTCATTGATCCCGGGGATCATGACGGAATTGACCTTCACCAGAATGTTGCGCGCCACCAGCATTTCCAGCCCCAGCATCTGGCGTTCATGCAGGATCCGAGATGCCTCCAGCCCGGTCCAGCGGCGGTTCTGGTAGAAGATCCACGGATAGATCTTCGTACCGATCTCGGGATCGACCATGTTGATGGTGATCGTGACGTGGTCGATATTCATCCGTGCGATCTCATCGACGCGGTCCGGAAGCGACAGGCCGTTGGTCGACAGGCACAATTTGACATCGGGAATGTCGTTCGCGATCAGTTCGAACGTTTCGCGTGTCTTCTTCCAGTCGTAACAGGCATCGCCTGGACCCGCGATGCCCAGGACCGAAAACTGCGGCACCGAGTTGGCGACCGAAATCACCTTGCGCCGCGCCTGCACCGGCGTCAGCTTTTCCGACACCACCCCCGGGCGGCTTTCGTTCGCGCAGTCATATTTGCGGTTGCAGTAATTGCACTGGATGTTGCACGCCGGCGCCACCGCCACATGCATGCGGGCGAAATAATGGTGCGCTTCTTCCGAATAACAGGGATGGTCCTTGACCTTTTCCCAGATTTCCGGGGCCATGTCGGCCGGCCCCTCGGAACTGCCGCAACTGGATGATGAACACCCGCCCTCTTCCAGGGCCGACCGCATCTGCTCGACCCCTCCCGTCGCAAGCGTATCCAGACTGATAAGCTGTGCCATCGGCCACTCCCCGGACTGACTTTTGCCGTCAGGTCCGACGCAAGACCCATGCCAACGCCAACCGTGTGTCCTGTCATGGCCTGCCGCCACGCGGGTGACAGGAATGTCTCATGTCCGACAATCGCGACATCCGAGAGCCAGACAGGCTTTGGACGTCAGAATTTCTTGATGGAAATCCCGTTCTTGCGCAGGGCGTAGCCGATCTGACGGGGTGTCAGGCCCAGAATCCGCGCTGCCTTGGCCTGCACCCAGCCGGCGGTTTCCATGGCTTCGAGCAGTTCGTCGCGCTGGGGGCTCCATTCCCCCTGCGCGGCCGAACACACGGCCGAGGACGGGCACGTCGCCGGGTCGGGCGCGGCCGAGGACTGGGGCGAAGACTGGGACGAAGACCGGGGCGCCGGAAGAACGGGCAGTTCCGTCGCCGCGCCGGTGTCCCCGGCCACATCGGATGCCGCCGGATGGCGGCCCGGACCCGGGGCGGGTGCGGCCGGCCGCCAGAAGATCGAGGACAGGCAGCCGTCGCTGCGACAGGCAAAGTCGGCCGCGCCGATGGTCTGCCCCGGCGCCAGCGTCGCGGTGCGCCGGATGCAGTTTTCCAGTTCGCGTACGTTGCCCGGAAAATAACAGGTTGTCAGGACGTCCATGCCATCGGACGCGATGGTCAGCGACGTCCGGTTGGTTTCGTTGAACCGCCGCAGGAATTCATTGGCCAGCATGGGAATATCCGTCGGGCGATCCCGCAGCGGCGGCAGGAAGATCGGAATGACGCTCAGCCGGTAATAGAGGTCGGCGCGAAAGCGGCCCTTGCTGACCGCTTCCTCCAGATTGCGATTTGTCGCCGTCACCACGCGCACGTCGACCTTCAGCGTCCTGGTGCCGCCCACGCGTTCGAACTCGCCCTCCTGCAGCACCCGCAGCAGCTTGGCCTGGAAACTGGGCGAGATCTCGCCGATCTCGTCCATGAACAGGGTGCCGCCATCGGCCAGTTCGAACCGGCCCTTGCGCTGGCCGATCGCGCCGGTAAAGGCGCCCTTTTCATGCCCGAACAGTTCGGATTCCAGAACGCTTTCCGGCAGGGCCGCGCAGTTCAGCTTGACGAACGGCTTGCGATGCCGGGGCGAGGCCTGGTGGATCGCCTGGGCGAACAATTCCTTGCCCGTGCCCGATTCACCGCGCAACAGGACGGTGACGTCGCTTCTGGCGACGATTTCGACCTTCTGCAGAACGGCCCGCAGCGCCGGACTGTCGCCGACGATCCCCATATATCCGCCGCCATCGGCAACCGGCGGCGCCGGCTGGGCGAGGCCGCTGTCGTGCAGCAGGTTTTCCCGGTCCCGCTGCACCAGCCGATGCAGGCGCACCATCTGCCCCATCAGCCCCGCCACCATCGACAGGAGGCAGACATCCATGCTGCCGACGACCGATTCCTCCGGAATGGCCGGGCGATCGAGCAGCATGACACCCACCAGCCTGTCGCGGCTGAGGATCGGCACGCCGATCACGCCGATGCGCCCCGCCCCCACCGTCCAGGCCTGCGACGTCGCGAAGCCATAGCGCGTGTCACCCGTTACGTCGGGCACCAGCAGCGGCTGGCGGCTGACGGCGATCTGTCCCACCGCCTGTTCGGGAATCGAATCGAAATAGCGCCGGGCGGCGGCGTCATCGGCCTCGGTGCCGATGATGGTCTCCACATTGCCCGCCGCGTCGAACAGCGCGACGACGGCATTGTTCAGGTCGACGAAGCTTTCCAGAACGGCCAGGACATTCCTGATGATTCCGACGGTCTCCGTCGGCGCGCACAGGATTTTCGATATCTCGTGAAGGCCGAACAAGGCGCGTTCAGCCCAGGTCGAATGGCCTTCCCCGCTGACGGGGCGAAAGGGAACGGTATCCGTAGGCATCTACTTGCCTCCTCCACCTCACCAGCCGTATCCGGAATATGTCAGGATCATGACATCCCGGATGGACAGTGACAACCTACGTTTCAGGTCCGAAGCAAATGGTGGAACAAAATGATGTCGCAAACCAGATTTTTCTGACCCCCCAATACATGGGGTCATCCATGGTTTTTCAGACTTTTACGCCTCATGACTATATACGGCCGGGAATAGACGTCGGTTTTTCTTTCCCGCGCGCCTCCCTCACGGGGCCGTCGCCACGTATTCCCGCCCCCCGCTTCCGCCCATGGGGACCTGGCGCCGTGCCCAATCCAGCAGGCTGCGCGTGGTGGACGGCAGGACATGCGCGTTCTGGCCGATGAAACGGCGCCACGCCTGCAGATGCGCCGCGCCGACGACGACGACGATCGGGATGTTCTCGCACACGGCCTGGGCAATGTCCTCGCGCAGGCCGCCGCCTTCGGCCTCGCGCACTCCAAAGCGGTTCACGAACAGGATGTCGGGCCGGGCGCGGATATGCGCCCGCAATGTCATGGACAGGACGGCCATGGCCTCCATATCCAGGGTACAGGCCACCGCCCCCGGCCCCCGATAGCGGTCCAGCCGGATCCGTCCACCGTCACGCAGATCCTCGACATACATCTCGTGGCGGCCGTCCGGTCGCAACGGTCCGCGCCGCTGCACGAAGCCCCCCACCCGCATTCCCCAGGACCGCAGGACGGCGACGGCGTCCGACAGTCGGGTCTCGGTGGCCTGGGGGCTGTCATGAAGAAGCGTGGCGATGGAAAATTCGCGCCCGGTCATCGTCTGTCCCCCTTTTGTACGTCGGCGCATGCTGCACCTGACTCCACATCAACGGAATTTTACGCAATATTTATGCCATCCGCCGGGAATGATGTGTCGCCAAGCGGCCCGCGCGCGTTATGCCCGGCCACAATCCGGGCTCTGGCACGTTTCTTGCGTCCATCGTCCCGAGACCAGGAATTACCGTGTCCGACGAAGCCCGCGTGCAAGGAGCCCACCATGCCGACATGCCGTCCGATCCTGTCATGCCTTGCCGTCGCCATCGCTTTCTGCATCCCGCACGGTGCCCGCGCCGAACCGCTGCGGCTGGCCGTCGCGGCGAATTTCGCCGGCACGGCGCACATCCTGGCCGACGCCTATACGGCCCGTGGCGGCGAACGCCCCACCGTCAGTTCGGGTTCCAGCGGGCAACTGGCCACGCAAATCACCCAGGGCGCGCCGTTCGATCTCTTCCTGAGTGCCGATGCGGAGCGCCCGCGGGACCTGATCGCGCAGGGCCTGGCGGACCCCGCGTCGCGCACGACCTATGCGATCGGGCAACTGGTCCTGTGGCAGCCGGACGGGGCCGCGCCCCCGCATGCCGCCCCGCTGGGGGCCGCGACCCTGGCCGCGAACGGCTTCACCCGCCTGGCCATCTGCAACCCGCAGACCGCACCGTACGGCGCAGCCTCGATCCAGGCCCTGCACGCACTGGGCGTCTACGACACGGTGTCGAATAAACTGGTCGTCGCGAATTCGGTCGCGCAGGCCCTGCAGTTTGCCCGAAGCGGCAATGCCGAACTGGCCTTTGTCGCACTGGCCCAGGTGCATGACGGCCATGGAGGAGCCTACTGGCTGGTGCCGCAGAAGCTCTATGCCCCCATCGTACAGGACGCCGTCGTGCTGTCGCACGCCCCGCACCCGGGGGAAGCCCACGCCTTCATGACGTTCCTGCAGGGTCCCCAGGCCAGGAAGCTGATCGAAGCGGCCGGATACGTGGTGCCCGCGACGGCCGGTACCGCACCATGAGCGCAATGGCGCCCGATGTGCAGCAGGCGGCATGGCTGACCATTCGCCTGGCACTGACGACAACGCTGTTCCTGATGATCGTCAGCCTGCCGCTGGCGTGGTGGCTGGCACGGCCGGGTCCCTGGTGGAAACCGGTCCTGGGGGCGATCATCTCGCTGCCGCTGGTCCTGCCGCCCAGCGTGCTGGGATATTATTTCCTGATCGCCTTCGGCCCGTCCGGTCCCGGCGGATGGGTGGCGCGCCTGTGGGGCGGCCGCACGCTGGCCTTCAGCTTTCCGGGGCTGGTCGTCGGCTCGCTGCTCTATGTCCTGCCCTTCGCGGTGCAGCCCATCCAGAACGCATTCCGTGCCATCGGCCGCCGCCCGATCGAGGTCGCGGCCACGCTGGGGGCCTCGCCCTGGCGGACATTCTGGACGGTCGCCGTGCCCCTGGCATGGCCGGGTATCGTGACGGCCGCCGTCCTCGGCTTCGCCCATTCGGTGGGGGAATTCGGCATCGTGCTCATGATCGGCGGCGATATTCCGGGGCGTACGCGGGTCCTGTCGGTCGCGCTGTACGACTATGTCGAAAACGCGCGCTGGCATGACGCCAACATGATCGCCTGCGGCATGGTGCTGTTCTCGTTCATCGTGATCGTGCTTCTGTCGGCCCTGCGCGGCGAAATCAGGAGGACTGACGCGTGACCGATTCCTCCCTTCTGCGGGTCGCCTTTCAGGGACGGGCCGGAACGTTCGGGTACGATTTCGCGCTGGACGCACCGGCACAGGGCGTTACCGCGCTGTTCGGCCCCTCGGGCTGCGGCAAGAGCACGATCCTGCGCTGCATCGCCGGACTGGACCGGCCCGCCGCGGGGTATTGCGCGCTGGGCGATACGGTCTGGCAGGATGCGAAACGGTTCGTGCCGGCGTGGCGGCGGCCGATCGGGTATGTGTTCCAGGAACCCTCCCTGTTTCCGCATCTGTCCGTGCGCGGCAACCTGCTGTATGGCGCCGGCGTGCGCAGCCTGCGCCGCCTGCCGCCGGACCTGGCGGATATCATCGCCATGCTGGAACTGGAAACCTTGCTGGAGCGCGGGGTGGCGCACCTGTCGGGCGGCGAGCGGCAGCGCGTGGCGATCGGGCGGGCCCTGCTGCGCCGGCCGGCCCTGCTGCTGATGGACGAACCGCTTTCGGCACTGGACAGCGCGCGGAAGAACGAAATCCTGCCATTCCTGCAGATGCTGCACCGGCAGATACGCATCCCCATCCTGTACGTATCGCACGATATCGGGGAAATCGCCTCTCTCGCCGACCACGTCGTGCTGCTGGCACCCGGACGGGTGGTCGAGTCCGGGCCATGGGCCGACATGGCGGACCGGCTGGACAACCGCCGGGGGTATCGCCCGGATCACACCCTGCCTGATGCCGCCGCGACGGATTGTCGCGCGGCCAGATCGGAAGGATGACGCCGATGTCGGCCCAGCCCCGTCAGGAATTCAAGCAGAACCAGGGACTGTTCATGAGCGCGCGCATGCGCCAGTCCATCCAGATCCTGCAATTGTCCAATGCCGAGCTCCATGAATTCCTGGACGCGGAGGTCGAGAAGAATCCGCTTCTGGAGCGCGATCCGACCACCTCCGCCCCCCTGGCGGAGAGGCCCGGCCTTGCCGCGCCGCCGCCCATGATGCGCGCGCCCGGCGCGACGGGGGATGCCGGGCGCTGGACGTCCGACAGCGGCCTGGATGATGACGGGACGGGGCGCCTGGCCGAATCCGCCCCGGCGTTGCGCGACGTGATGTTCGAACAACTGGTTCTGTCCGGCTGCACGACGACGGAGCGGGAAATCGGCGCGCACCTGATCGCCGCACTCGATCCGGCGGGACGGCTGGCCGGCGGCGCCACCGACGACATCGCCGCCACGTTGCAGGTCACGCTGCGGGACGTCGAGGCCATCCGGCAGCGCATGATGCGTTTCGACCCGGCCGGCCTGTTCGCCACGTCGCTTCGGGAATGCCTGGCGGCCCAGTTGCAGGAACGCAACCGTTTCGGCCCGGCCATGGCGCGCCTGCTGGACAATCTGGACCTTCTGGCCCGGCACGACCTGAAGCGCCTGCGCCAGGCCTGCGACGTCAGCGCCACGGACCTGGAGGACATGATTGCCGAATTACGCACACTCGACCCCAAGCCCGGGGCGGAACATGGCAGCACCCTGACCGTCATCGTCCCGGACATCCTGATGGAGCAGACGGCCGAGGGCGGATGGACGCTGGAGCTGAACCCCGAGAGCACCCCCCGTGTCGTGCTGAACAGCGCGCTGAGCACCCGCATGTCGCTGCGCGCCCATGGGGCGGAGCGGACATACCTGAATGACACTCTGACCAGCGCGAACTGGCTGATCCGCGCGCTGCAGCAGCGCAGCATGACCATCCTGCGCGTCTCGACCGAGATCCTGCGCCGGCAGGAGGACTTCCTGCAGCACGGTCCGCAGGCCCTGCAGCCGCTCAACCTCCGGACGGTCGCCGAGGCGCTGAACATTCACGAAAGCACGGTCAGCCGCGTGACGGCGAACAAGTACGTCGCGACCCCGCGCGGCGTGCTGCCGCTGAAATTCTTCTTCGTGGCGGCCATGACCGGAAATGACGGCGAAATCCGCAGCAACATTGCGATCCAGAGCGTGATCCGCCGCATGATCCAGGGCGAACGCCCCGATGCCGTCCTGTCCGACGAGGCGATTTCCCTGACCCTGCGCCGGCAGGGCATCGACATCGCACGCCGCACGGTCGCGAAATATCGCGAGGCGATGGGCTTTCCCAATTCCCTCCAGCGGCTTCAGCGCGCCGCCGAGGCCGCCCCGCCCCCGAACCGGCGATAGGCGCCGGAGCGGAGGCGGGGCGGGAGCCGGATTCTATCCGATGAGCGGAAGCAGGCCGTCGATGATGCGATGGAGGCGGTCGCAGAGCACGTCGATTTCCTCGATCGTGCAGCACAGCGGCGGGGCGAGGCCGATGATGTCGTCACCGAAGGCGCGGAAGAGAATCCCGGCCTCGTACCCGGCCTTGGACAGCCGGGCCGCGACCTGGAGGTCCGGTTCCGGCTTGCGCTTGGTCGCCTTGTCGGACACCAGCTCGATCCCGGCCAGCATGCCGCTGATCCGGACATCGCCGACCAGGGATGGTCGGACAGCGCGGCCAGGCGGGTGGCGAGATGGGCGCCGGCCCGAAGTCCGTTGTCCAGCATGCCGCCCTCGTACAGGTCCAGGACCGCGAGGCCGATCGCGGCACTGACGGGATGGGCGCTGTAGGTCATGCCGTGCCCGACGGGAATGCCGGCGGGCGTGTTGTCGCGGATGGTCGCGTAGATGGCGTCGGACATGAAGACCGCGCCCATCGGGGCGTAGCCGGAGGTCAGGCCCTTGGCGACGGTCATCATGTCGGGGACAACCTGCTCGGCCTCGCAGGCGAAGAGCGGGCCGGTCCGGCCGAACCCGGTGATGACCTCGTCCGCGACGAACAGGATGTCGAGTTCGGCGCAGGTGCGCCGCATCGCGGCCAGCCAGCCGCGCGGCGGCACGATCACGCCGCCAGACCCCTGCACCGGCTCGCAGAAGAAGGCCGCGACCTGGTCGGCGCCCAGTTCGTCGACCTTGCGCCGCAGGGCCGCGACCGATTCCGCGATGATCGTCGCCGCCTGGCCGTCCCCCGCGTGGCGGTAGGGATAGGGGCTGGGAATATGATGCTGCCACGCCAGCGGCACATCCGCGTCGCGATGGAAGGCGGCCAGCGCGGTCAGGCCCGCGCCGGTGTAGGTCGAGCCGTGATAGCCGCGCGACAGGCCGATGACGTGCCGCTTCTGCGGCGTGCCGCGCGCATGCTGGTAGAAGCGGATGAAGCGCAGGGCGCTGTCCACCGCGTCCGATCCGCCCTGGGAAAAGAAGACGCGGTTCAGGTCGCCGGGCGTCCGGGCCGCGAGGCGGCCGGCGAGTTCGATCGCCGCCTCGCTGGCGAAACCGAAATAGCCGGTGGCATAGGGCAGGCGCGCCATCTGTTCGGCGGCGGCATCGACCACGCTCTGGCAGCCATAGCCGACATTGACGCACCACAGGCCGGAAAACCCGTCCAGCAGTTCGCGGCCATGGATGTCGGTGACCCAGGCGCCCTTGCCCGAGCGCAGGATGCGGGCCCCGGCTGCCTCGTGATCCCGCCAGGACGAGACCGGATGGATGAGATGATCCCGGTCGGTCCGGAGAAGTGCTTCTACGTTCATGTCGCGATCGATCCCGGCTGTTTCGTCGTCGGTAGGTCTGGAAGGGCGATTCACCCGATCCGGAACCGGATTGTGCCCAGGCGACACAGACGATGTGGCGGGAAATCCGCCCGGCGGGAAAAGATCCTGCCGTTTCGCCCCCGGGATCAGCCGGATCGGCCGATCCGGCCTTCAGGTCCCGGAGTCTATGATGCTCTCGATCGAGATGGCCGGCTTGATGATCGGCGACTTGATCACGATGTAGCTGAAATATTTCTCGATGCCGATATTGCTGTCCAGCAGCGCCTCGATCACGCCCTGGTAATGCTCGACGCTGCGGGTCATGAATTTCAGCAGGTAGTCGTACCCGCCGCTGACCAGATGGCATTCCACGACCGAGGGAATTTTCTGGATATGGCCCTCGAATCGCGAGAAATCGTCGCGGCGGTGGTCGGACAGCGTGACCTCGGTGAACACGGTCAGCAGGCTGCTGATCTTCTGCAGGTTGATCTGCGCCCCGTAGCTGACGATGTATCCGCTCTTCTCCAGCCGCTTGACGCGGATCAGGCAGGGACTGGCCGACAGCCCGACCCGGCGCGCCAGTTCGACATTCGTCAGGCGCCCGTTGCTTTGAAGCTGTGCCAGGATACGCAGGTCGATCCGGTCGAGCTTGGGCAATGGCAGCATGATTCCGTCACCTTGTTCCAACTATACGCCAGACGCGCCGCCGTCCCGCACAACCGCCCCCGACCGGGCCGAACGCCATGCCCCACGCGGCGTTCGATCGGCATGGATGCGATGTCGATCATCATCCGGCCGGCGCGGAATATGTCGGCCAAAAACCCGGCCGGGAAAGCATAAGCTGCCATTTCGGTTGCAACTACGCAACATCATGGTCCCGGCGCCCCGCCCCCTTCCCCTACACTGAACGGCGCATCCGTGGACCAATCGGAGGACACACGATCATGACACAGCATACCATCGCCGTCCTGCCGGGCGACGGAATCGGCCGGGAGGTGATGCCCGAGGCCCTGAAGGTTCTGGACCGGGTGGGACAGATCTTCGATATCGGGTTCCGTTTCTCGCATCTCGACTGGAGTTGCGAGACCTGGCTGGCCACCGGTAGCATGATGCCGCCGGACGGCATGGACCGCCTGTCACAGCACGATGCGATCCTGCTGGGCGCCGTGGGCTATCCCACCGTGCCCGATCATATCTCGCTGTGGGGGATGCTGATCCCGATCCGGCGGGAATTCGACCAGTACGTGAACCTGCGCCCCGTAAGGCTGCTGCCCGGCATCCCGTGCCCGCTGGCCGGGCGTGCGCCGGGCGACATCGATTTCTGGATCGTGCGCGAAAACACCGAAGGCGAATACTCGCAGATCGGCGGCCGCTTCGCCGAAGGCAGCGAGGCGGAAGGCGTGGCGCAGACCGCGATCTTCACCCGCCGGGGGACGGACCGCATCATGCGCTATGCCTTCGACCTGGCAACCCGCCTGGGCCGCCCGCATGTCTCCTCCGCCACCAAGTCGAACGGGCTGTTCCATTCCATGCCCTACTGGGATGAGCGGTTCGAGAAGATGGCCGCCGAATATCCCGATATCCGGACCGACAGCCACCATATCGACATCCTGGCCGCGCGGTTCGTCATGCATCCCGACCGCTTCGACGTCGTCGTCGGCAGCAACCTGTTCGGCGACATCCTGTCCGATCTGGGCCCGGGCGTGACCGGGACGATCGCGGTGGCCCCCTCGGCGAACATCAATCCGGAAAAGCGCTTTCCGTCGATGTTCGAACCGGTCCACGGCTCGGCGCCGGATATCGCCGGGCGTGCCATCGCAAACCCGATCGGGCAGGTCTGGGCGGCGTCGATGATGCTGGACCATCTGGGCGAGGGCGAGGCCGCGGCGCTGGTGCTGCGCGCCATCGAACACATGACGGCCGACCCGTCGGCCCTGGTGCGCACCGCCGATATCGGCGGCCACGCCAGCACGTCGGCCTGCGGCGACGCGATCGTGGCGGCGCTGGACCGGATCGCCTGACCGTCCGCCTGCGGGGCAGGATTCGACTCCTCCCGAATCCTGCCCCGCAACCGCAGCTTCTTCTGTCTCTCGATGCAAAATCGATACGACATGCCCGTCGTTCCGTGCCCACAATAAGCGGGCCAGCCGCCACGAATACTGGCGCAATGCATGTGTCTCGCGGTGCCTGACCGGATATCGGCTGCCGCAGGCGGTTTTTTTTCGATATTGCTTCAAGGAGCGGGAAAGTGCGACGAACGACCATCCTTCTTTCCGCCACGACGGCACTGGTGACGATGGCGGGCCCTGCGGCGCCGAGCCGCGCCCACGCGCAGTCCGTGAGCGATACGACCGCCACGCCCACGCCCCCCGCGCCTTCGACCGTCATGCGCAAGGTCGCCAGGACCGCGTCGGCATCGCCGGCCACGGATGGCGACAAGGACGAGCAGGTGATCGTCACCGGCACGCGCGATCCGCACCAGACCGCGCGCAGCAGCGTCAGCCCGATCCAGGTCGTCACCGCGGCGCAGCTTGCCGCCACCGGGCAGGCCGACGTCCGCGACGCGCTGATCCAGCTTGCGCCGTCCGTCGCGCGGTCCATCCGCGTGAACGGCAGCGCCAACATGACCGACGCGATCAGCCTGCGCGGCCTGACGCCGAACCAGACCCTGGTCCTGGTGAACGGCAAGCGCCGGCACACCACGGCCGTCCTGTCGAACAACGCGGGGCCCCAGCAGGGCGCGACGCCCGTCGATATCGACATGATTCCGGTTTCGGCCGTCGATCACATCGAAATCCTGCAGGACGGCGCCGCCGCGCAATATGGTTCGGATGCGATCGCGGGCGTGGTCAACATCATCCTCAAGCACGATACGCACGGGCTGGAGGCCCAGTCGCTGAATGGTGGGCGCTATGCGGGTGACGGCTTTACCTCCGGCGAATCGCTGAACTGGGGAACATCCCTGGCAGGACGCGGATTTTTCGACCTGAACGCGGAATACAAATACCAGGACCACACATTCCGCGCCACGCCGGACAGCCGCACCGGCCGCAACGACTTCATGGATATCGGCGACCCGCGCCAGCAGCGCGAGACGATCGGCTACAACATGGAATATGCCATCACCGACGATGTGAAGCTGTATTCCTTCGCGACCTATGGCCACCGGAACGGAGAAAGCTACCAGGATTACCGCGTCCCCACCGCCAGCCTGCCCATGTACCCCTACGGATTCAGCCCGCAGGAAACCCTGGACGAGAACGATTACAGCGTGACCGTCGGTTTCAAGGGCCGCAAGTTCAACTGGGACTGGGATTTGAGCACGACCTACGGCGGAGATTCCGAGCGGATGGGACTGTTCGACAGCATCAACACCGCAATGCTTCAGAATTTCGGCTCTTCGCCCACGCGATTCCATCTGATGTCGTTCAGCAACACCCAGTGGACGACCGATGCCGGCGTGCGCCGCGCCTTCGACGTCCCCCTGTTGGCAGCGCCGCTGAATCTGGCATTGGGCGCGCAATATCGTTATGACAGCTACCATATCGGCGCGGGCGACATGGGATCGTATTACGGCACCGGCGCGTC
This sequence comes from Gluconacetobacter diazotrophicus PA1 5, assembly GCF_000067045.1. Lineage (NCBI taxonomy): Bacteria > Pseudomonadati > Pseudomonadota > Alphaproteobacteria > Acetobacterales > Acetobacteraceae > Gluconacetobacter > Gluconacetobacter diazotrophicus. The sequence goes on along the minus strand of NC_010125.1, from coordinate 417,894 downwards.
GGCCTTCCATGGGCTGAGCCCGAACAACGCCAGCGACAGCAACCGCGACGTGACGGCCGGATATATCGATGTTTCCACCCAGCTTCTGCCGAAATGGCAGGTGGACCTGGCGGGTCGGTTCGAACATTACACCGACGCGGGCGATACCGAGACCGGCAAGGTTTCGTCGCGCTATGACGTCAACCGGTATTTCGGCCTGCGCGGCACCGTCGCCAGCGGCTTCCGCGCCCCGACCCTGGCCGAGGAGCACTGGTCGAACATGTCCGTCGCCGCGACGACGGCCACCGGTTACATTCCCGTCGATTCCGCCGGGGCGCGACTGCTGGGCGCGAAGCCGCTGAAGCCCGAACGGTCGACCAGCTTCAGCGCCGGCTTCGTCGTCAACCCGATCGACAACCTGCATGTAACGGTCGACGCCTACCAGATCGACCTGCGGGACCGGATCATGGCGGCCGGCGTCTATAACGGCGCCAGCGCCATCGAGGCGCTGGCGCTGAACGGCTTCGCCATTCCCGCCGGGGTGACGGCGAACGCGGTCACGGCGCAATATTACGCCAATGCCGCCAGCACCCGCACGCGCGGCCTGGACATCACGGCGAACTACCTGACGCGCCTGGGCCGGTACGGCCGCATCAACTGGGACGTGGCCGCCAATTTCAACCAGACCACCATCCGCCACGTGGCCGAGGACGGAAACGGCAATTCCCTGCTCAACGCGCAGCAGGAAGCCTACCTGACCAGCTACACGCCCAGGAACCGGGTCATTTTCGGTGGCGTCTGGCATTACGGCGACCTGGACTTCACCGTCCATGAAATCCGCTACGGCCATGCGACATCGCAACTGGAGTACTATACCGGCCCGCTGGCCTATTCGAACACGCAGTTCATGCGCTTCCTCAACCCGCCGCGCTACGAGACCAACCTCGTGATCGGCTACCAGGTCAGCCCGCGCTGGCATGTGGCGCTGGGCGCGAACAATGTCGGCAATGCCAGGCAGAAGAAGATTCCGGAACAGTTCCGCTACCTTGGCGCCTATGCCTATGACGTGAATATCGAACAGATCGGCTACAATGGCGGGTTCTACTACTTCCAGGTCAACTTCAAGCTCTGATCACACGCGGGCGGCAGGGAATGCCGCCCGCCGTTCGCAATTCAGCACATTGTGCGCGAGACCGCGACGAAACCGGCGTGGCGTCGCTGGAAACCCATGCTCTACTGCACGGCGCCGCGCTGGCCCGGGTGGAGGCCGTCGTGACGGCAGGCGGCCGGCATTTTCACGGAGACGAACCGCATGACCGCACCGACCCTGAACGACCCGGACCTGTTCCGCCAGCAGGCCTTCATTGCCGGCGCATGGGTCGACGCCGACGACGGACGGACGATCCCGGTGGACGACCCCGCCACGGGCGCGATCATCGGCCATGTCCCGGACTGCGGCGCCCCCCAGGCCCGCGCCGCGATCGACGCCGCCGCACGGGCCCAGGCCGACTGGAAGCACCGTCCCCCTGCCGAACGCGCCGCCATCCTGATGGCCTGGTACGACCTGATGCTGGAACACAGCGAAGACCTGGCGCGGATCATGACCATCGAGCAGGGCAAGATCCTGGCCGAGGCGCTGGGTGAAGTCCGCTACGCCGCGTCGTTCTTCAAATGGTTCGCCGAGGAAGCGCGGCGCATCGACGGCGCGGTCCTGGCCCCGCCCGCGCGCGACCGCCGCATCCTGGTGCTGAAGGAACCGGTGGGGGTCAGCGCCGCGATCACGCCGTGGAACTTCCCGCTGGCCATGATCACCCGCAAATGCGCCCCCGCCCTGGCGGCCGGGTGCAGCATGGTGATCAAGCCGTCCGAACTGACGCCCTTTTCCGCGCTAGCGGTGGCCCGGCTGGGCGAGCGTGCCGGCGTGCCCGCCGGGCTGATCAGCATCGTCACCGGCATGCCGGAGGCCATCGGCGCGGAACTGACCGCCAACCCGGTGGTGCGCAAGCTGTCCTTCACCGGTTCGACCCGGGTCGGGGCGATCCTGATGCGGCAGTCCGCCGACACCATCAAGCGGCTGAGCCTCGAACTGGGCGGCAACGCGCCGTTCCTCGTCTTCGACGACGCCGCATGCGACCTGGCGGTACAAGGGGCGATGGCCAGCAAGTTCCGCAATGCCGGCCAGACCTGCATCTGCGCCAACCGCGTGCTGGTCCAGTCCGGCATCCATGACCGGTTCGTCGCACACCTGCTGGACGCCGTCGCGGCGCTGCGGGTCGGGTCGGGCCTCGATCCGGCCGCGACCCTGGGTCCGCTGATCAACGACGCCGCGGTGGCCAAGGTGCGCGCGCATGTCGAGGACGCGCTGGCCCGGGGGGCGCGCTATGCCTCCGCCCCGCTGCATGTCGATGGCCGCTTTGTCAGCCCGGTGGTCCTGACCGGGGTCACGGCCGACATGCTGATCGCGCGCGAGGAAACGTTCGGCCCCGTCCTGCCGGTCTTCCGCTTCGACACGGAAGAGGAAGCCGTGCGCCTGGCCAATGCGACGCCGTTCGGGCTGGCCAGCTATTTCTTCACCGGCAGCCTGGACCGCGCCTGGCGGGTGGGCGAGGCGCTGGAATTCGGCATGGTCGGGCTGAATACCGGCGCGATCTCGATGGAGTCGGCGCCGTTCGGCGGGGTCAAGCAATCGGGCCTGGGCCGCGAAGGCGGCCATCCCGGGCTGGACGAGTTCCTGGAAATCAAGAGCTTCCACATGGGCGGGCTCGGGAGTGGCACGGCATGATCGACGAAGACCGTCCTTCCGCGATCTCGCTCCGCGCCATGCGGGACACCGACATCGAGGCCGCCAGCCTGCTGTCGAAGGCCCTGGGCTGGCCGCACCGGCTGGAGGACTGGCAGTTCATGTTCGCGGCCGGCCACGGGCTGGTTGCCGAAACGCCGGCGGGGGAACTCGTCGGGACGATCCTGTGGTGGACCTACGGCGCGCACGATGCCTCGCTGGGCATGGTGATCGTCTCGGGCGCGTGGCAGGGCCACGGGATCGGCCGACGGCTGATGAGCGGCGCCCGCAGCGCCCTGCCCGGCCGCACCCTGCACCTGAACGCAACCCCGGTCGGCATACCGCTGTATGAAAAGCTGGGCTTTTCCCCCTGCGGGCTGGTCGAGCAGCGCCAGGCCATCGCCGCGACCCAGCCGCTGATCTCCCTGCCCGAAGGCATGCGCCTGCGACCGGCGGGGCAGAGCGACCTGGCCGCCCTTTCGGCCCTGGACCATGCGGCGACCGGCATGGCGCGGCAGGACCTGCTGCACGCCCTGCTGGGGGCCGGGCGGGGCATCGTGGTGGATGATGGCGGAACGATCGTCGGCTATTCGATCTGTCGCCCGTTCGGATGGGGCAACGTCATCGGCCCGGTGATCGCCACCACCGACCTGTTCGCCTCGGCGATGATCGCCCACTGGATCGGCAGCGGCGCGGGGCAGTTCACGCGCATCGACGTGCCGGCCGCGTGCGGCCTGACCGCGTGGCTGGACGAGGTCGGGCTGCCACGGGTCGATACCGTGACGACGATGCGCACCGCGACCGATCGCGAGGGCGCGCGGGGGACGACGGTTTTTGCCCTGTGCAGTCAGGCGCTGGGGTAGCAACGTTCTTTTTTGAAAAAAAGAACCAAAAAACTTTTGATCTGTTCGGGAGCCTTGTGCCGGGTACATGCGACGGCCCAAAACGGATAAAAGCCTTTTTGCTTCTTTTTCTTCAGAAAAAGAAGAAATCAGGAAACTTTCATGTCCTTCGTCATCAAATCCACCCCGGAACGCGCCGCCATCTGGTCCGCCCTGTTCGCGGCCCACATGCCCGACCAGAAGATCGAGATCTGGCCCGATATCGCCGATCCACATTCCGTCGAATTCCTGGCCGCCTGGGTACCGCCCCGGGACCTGGAGCAGACATTTCCCAACCTGAAGGTGCTGTTTTCGGTCGGCGCGGGGGTGGACCAGTTGGACCTGTCCGCCGTGCCGGCCCATGTGCAGGTCGTGCGCATGATCGAATCCGGCCTGACCGACGGCATGGTGGATTACGTGCGGTTCTCGGTCCTCGCCCTGCATCGGGGCATGCTGCGCTACGTGGCGCAGCAGCGCGAGCAGGTGTGGAAAGCGCACCCCTATGTGCCGGCGTCGGCGCTGACCGTGGGCGTGATGGGGCTGGGGCAACTCGGCCTGCCGGTCGTCGAGGCCGTACGGGCGCTGGGCTATGGCTGCCGGGGCTGGGCGCGGAGCCGGCGCGACATCGACGGCATTCCGACCTTCGCCGGGCAGGAGGAACTGGATGCGTTCCTGGGCGGGACGGACATCCTGGTCTGCCTTCTGCCGCTGACCGCCGAGACGACGGGACTTCTGGCCCGGCCGCTTTTCTCGCGCCTGCCGCGCGGCGCGGGGCTGGTCCATTGCGGGCGGGGCAAGCAACTGGTGCTGGACGACCTGATGGCCGCGCTGGATGCCGGGGAACTGGGCGGCGCCGTCGTCGACGTCACCGACCCCGAGCCGCTGCCGCCCGGCCACGCCCTGTGGAACCGGGCGGATGTCCTGATCACCCCCCACACGGCCAGCATCACCCAGGCGGAAACGGGCGGGAAATCCATCCTGGAAAACCTGCAACGCTACCGAAAGGGCGAACCCCTCAAGGGCCTGGTGGACAGGACCATCGGGTACTGACCCGTCATCGGGGCCAGGGCCACAGGCCCTGGCGGGTTCGCGTTACGGGGCCGAGGGCGCTTCGTTCTTCGCAGCTGACAATGCCACGGATGCCTCGGTCGTCAGCAACTGGAACGTAAAGCTCTCCTGAAGGTAAAGCTCCACGGAATCCGCGGAATGGCTGCTGTACCCGATGGAAAAGTCCTGGCCGATATCCAGTTCGAAATCGCCGCCACGGGTGGACAGGACGAAGCCCCCCTCGATCGCCGGGGCCCAGACGATCTTGCCGTCGATCAGGCTCTCGATATGCCGGAAGACGGGATATCCCTCATCGTCGCCGCCGCTCAGCGCGGTATAGACGCCGGCGCCGAGCACCACGGCGTAGGGTCCGTTGACGCCGGCAAGGCGAAGCTGGTTCAGCGCCGCCGCGATGGCCGCCGGATAGTCGCTGGCGGAAGACGGCAGGGCCAGTTTCGGGTTCGAGGTGCCCTCACGAAGGCCCAGGATTCCGGCAGCGGCGTAACCGTCGAATACCGCCCGGTCTTCGGCGAACGCGATTTTCTTCGCGGCGTCCTTCAGGGGTTGCCAGTCCGAATCACCCGCGCCACGCTCCACATCGTCGATCGCGTCCCGCGCCAGCGTGAAGGGCACGCGCAGTTCCACCAGCGGCAGCACGTTGCGCCGGACGGCGCGAATATCGCTTCCGGGTGCGTCGATGCGCTCGACATGGCCGGTGCCGACAGCCGAAAACCCGAATCCCTTCGCCTCCGGCACATCGACCACGCGCCGGGCGGCCAGGTAGCGCTTGAGCGTGCGGGAGGCCTCTTCCTCGATCTGCGCCCATGCGGCTTCAGAAATCGGCGCGAGTTCCCGATGCAGATTGTTCATGTCAGACTTTTTCCTTCAATGAGCCGATTCCGAGCGAGCCGTATGCCGAAGGCGACGGGGGGGCGCTTCCCCCTGCCCCGGACCCGTCCGCAGCACAGCCGGCGGCCGGTGCGTACGGCGGGACACTGTCCAGGAACGTCGCCGTCGGGATGAAGAACAACGTCCCCGTCACCGCACGGCTGACATCGAGCAGGCGGTCGTAATTACCCGGCGGATTGCCGACGAACATGTTTTCGAGCATGCGCTCGATCCGCGAGGGTGCCCGGGCGTAGCCGATGAAATAGGTGCCGAACGCGCCCTTGCCGACCTCGCCGAACGGCATGTTCGCGCGCAGGATCTGCAATTGCTGTCCGTCTTCCTCGATCGTCGTCAGGACATTATGGGCGTAGCTGGGCTTGGCCGCGTCATCCAGTTCGATGTCGGACAGCTTCTTCCGGCCGATGATCTTCTCCTGCACCTCGACCGGGATCATGTTCCATTTCTTCAGGTCGTGAAGATATTTCTGCACGATCACATAGCTGCCGCCGGCGAAGAGAGGGTCCTCGTCCCCGATAATGGTGGCGTCGAAGGCGTCCTGGTTGACCGGGTTTTCGGTGCCGTCGACGAAGCCGAGCAGATCGCGCTCGTCGAAATATTTGAAGCCGTGTATTTCGTCCACGACGGTGGCCGTGCCTTCGAGACGGGCGGTAATCTGCGCCGCGAGTTCGAAGCACAGATCCATGCGCGCGGCACGGATGTGGAACAGCAGGTCGCCCGGGGTGGCCGGCGCGTGATGGACCCCATGGATCTCGCGGAAGGAATGCAGGTCCCGTGGCTTCGGGGCACCGAAAATACGATCCCAGGCGTCCGAACCGATCCCCATCACGCATAACAACTGGCCATCGGGGGCCCGGAAACCAGCCCCGCGGACCAGGGATGAGAGGTCGGCGCACAAATCCCGCACCGCCGCGTCATGTTCGGCGCGCGCGTCCAGCGTGACGACGAATATGATGGCGGCGGATGTCAGCTTGGCATCAACAGGTTGTGGATAAGCTGAGGACAAGCCTGACTTCCCTTATGCTGCATTCGACGGCGCGTATGGTGGACGCCAAATAGAATGCCCCTGATAGCCCGTGATGTAAACTGAGCGGGCCCCGTCTGTGCGGACCACCGCCGGCATCATCTGGCCGCAACCGGCCGCCCCGCCCCCGAACTTGCGCCATTACTTTCTCTCGCGAGCATAACGAGGATGCCGCGCGTCATGCCGGTCCCGCAGTGCCTTCCCCGTCACATCCGACGCACCAGCGGCAGGAAGATGTCGTCGACGATTTCGCGGATCGCATCCTCCGACAGGGGCTGAAAGGTCATCATCATCTCGTGGCGGGCGAGGTCGAGCGGAAGCGACGCGATCCGGGGTGTAAGACGGGCGGGATCGATCTCGCCCCGTTCGATGGCCCGGCCGATGACGGCATGAAATTGGCTGCCATCTACGATGCGCGCCCGTATGTCGGCGAAGCTCGACCGCTCGGCGACAAGATCCTTCTGCATGTCGAAGAACAGTTGCAGGTCTCGGGACCCGGCGCGATCCGACATGCACCGGAGAAGCAGACGGAGTTCGTCGCGCAGACTGCCCATATCCGGAATGACGATATTCGCTCGCGCGAATTGCTGTGCGAGTGCGGCCGTCGCGAGCGCCGTGCGGCTCGGCCAACGCCGGTGCAGTACCGGACGGCTGGTTTCCGCACGGCGGGCGACGTTCTCCATCGTCAGTCCCTCATAACCGCGCTCCATTACTTCAGCCCAGGCGGCCTCAAGGATCGCCTCTTCCAGCGCCGCACCGCGTCGACGTGTCCGCCCTCGAACTCTCATGGCACTCCATTAAGATACATTGCGAATCTTATTGCCTCTCCTCGCGCGCCCTATAAGAGCCCGATCCGAAAGTTCTTCAACCGTGACAATGCCTTGCTGTCCGTCGTGTGAGCATTCGGATCGAGGCGATCAATGTCCATGCGGTTGAGGAAGCCATGGATTTGTTCCCAGTCTTTGGCGAGCCGCTGCACGTCCCAGCCATGCGAATGTCCCGTCAACCACCCAGCGGCGCGGCAGGATCTGAAAGCCCTTCGCCGTATCGGACCGCCTGATGATTTCAAGGGTCCATTTTCCCATGGAGGCGAGCGCGGATCGCAATTTGTCGCCAGCATAGCCGCCATCAGCGAAGATGTGGCGCAGCCAGGGAAAGCGCCTGCGTATCGCTGCCAGGACATCAACAGCCCCATCACGGTCCTGGATGTCGGCGGCATGAACGAGGAGAAAGATCAGGAAGCCGCAGGTATCCGTCACAATATGGCGCTTGCGGCCCTTGACCTTCTTCCCCGCGTCATAGCCCGAAAGCCCGCCACTTTCCGTGGTTTTCACCGACTGGCTGTCAATCACGCCCGCGCTCGGAGAGGCTTCACGCCCCTCGATCTCGCGCAGGCTCATGACCAGCACCGTATTCATGACTTCGAACACTCCGGCACCACGCCAGGCGTAAAAATAGCGCCTGACGGTCGAGACCGGCGGAAAGCATTTCGGCAGCAGGCGCCACGCACACCCGGCCGAGGCTATGTAGAGCATCGCGTTGACCACCTCGCGCATATCCGTAGTGCGGGGGCGACCGCCCCGTTTCGCCGGGGGTACAAATGGCATGATCAAAGCCCACTCCCCGTCCGTCATATCCGATGGATATCGCAACCCTTCCCGGCTATGTTCACGTCGGGCAATACCAGTCCATGTCACCATTCACTCCATCTCTTCGCAAAGACGGATGAATCACAACAGGCTGGTATTGTTCAAAAACTTTCGGATCGAGCTCTAAGATGCGCGAGGAGTCTTATTGTTAATTTCTGCTGAGATTTGACCCTGGGTTTTCATCGAGAACTGACCCGGCCTTTGGTTATCTCTGCTATGTTTTATGGGCTGGTCAAGCGGTTGCCTTTTCCTTCCGGTTCCTGGGGGCGGCGGAGCTTGCGCGGAACCGGTAGCTGTCATTTCCGGTTTCGAGGATATGACAGTGGTGGGTAAGGCGATCGAGCAGGGCTGTCGTCATTTTGGGATCACCGAAGACTTCGCCCCATTCGCTGAAGCTCAGATTGGTGGTGATGATGACGCTGGTGCGCTCGTAGAGACGGCTGAGGAGATGGAACAGCAGGGCACCGCCTGATGCGCTGAACGGCAAATAGCCAAGTTCGTCCAGGATCACGAGATCGAGGCGCAGGAGACGTTCCGCGATCTGTCCTGCGCGATTGGCGGTTTTTTCCTGTTCGAGGGCGTTGACGAGGTCGACCGTGGACCAGAACCGTATCTTCTTGCGGTGATGTTCGATCGCCTGCACGGCAAGTGCGGTGGCCAGATGGGTCTTGCCGGTTCCTGGTCCACCAATGAGGACGACGTTGTCGGCACGGTCGATGAAATCCCCGGCATGGAGTTGACGGACCATGGCCTCGTTGACCTCGGCGGCCGAGAAATCGAACCCTGCCAAATCTTTGTAGGCCGGGAACCTGGCAGTCTTGGTTTGATAGGCGATGGAGCGCACCTCTCGCTCGGCGAGTTCCGCCTTCAAAAGCTGGAAGAGGACGGGGATGGCGGCCTCGAATGCCGGCGCACCCTGTTCGGTCAGTTCGGCCGTGGCCTGGGCCATGCCATACATCCGCAGGCCGCGCAGCATGACGACGAGGGCACCGGCCGCGGGATCATGACGCATGACGGGCCTCCCCGCGCAGGGCGTCATACCGTCCGGTATCGGCCTGAGGCTCGCGTTCGAGCACCAATGCCTGCGGCGCGTCGAGCCTGGGTGCTCCTGTTTTCTTGGCGTCCGTCAGACGATGCAACGTATTGAGGACGTGTGTCTTGGTGGCTACTCCCTCCTCGAGCGCGAGTTCAACCGCGCAAAGCACGGCCTGCTCATCATGCTGCAGCACCAGGGCGAGGATCTCGACCATTTCCCGGTCGCCGCCCGTGCGCCGGAGGAGGTGCGTCTGCAGCGTCCGGAACGCCTCGGGCAATTCAGAGAAGGGCGCGCCATTGCGCAAGGCCCCGGGTTTGCGCTGGAGCACCGCCAGGTAATGCCGCCAGTCATAGATCGTGAGACCGGGCACGCCGTGGGACCGCTCGACGATCCGGGGATGTTCTGCATAGTATCCGTCCCTCGGCCGCGATCACCAACCGGTCGGGATAGACGCGCAGGCTGACCGGCCGATTGGCAAAAGACGGCGGGCACACTGTAGCGGTTGCTTTCGAACTGCACGAGGCAAGTCGCGAAACCCGTTTGGTATGTTCGACGAACCCGTCGAACGGGCGCCCTGGAACCATCAGGTGAGGCACTTCTGAAGCGTCCCGGGTTTCCCGGAGGCTCCTATCTGTGAGAAGGAGCTATGATGAACACGATGAGCCAGAGATTTTCGCCTGAGGTCCGTGAGCGTGCGGTCCGTATGGTTGGGGAGCATCGGGCCGATTACGGGTCGGAATGGGCTGCGATGACATCGATTGCTGCCAAGATCGGTTGCACGGCGGAGACCTTGCGCCGCTGGTGCCGCGATGAGGCCAGGCGGCGAGCGGGACCGGCGGGGCAAGCTGGTGACGAACGCGTTCGGCTCAAGGAACTTGAGCGCGAGGTCAAGGAGTTGCGCCGCGCCAACGAGATCCTGCGCAAGGCATCGGCGTATTTTGCGATGGCGGAGCTCGACCGCCGCGGGAAATGATGATGGCGTTCATCGACGCCCATCGCGAGGACTTGGGTATCGAGCCGATCTGCCGCGAACTGGCGATTGCCCCATCCTCCTATCACGAACATGCTGTCCGTCTGGCGGACCCCGCCAGGCGGCCTGCGCGTGCCCGGCGCGACGACGAACTGAAGGACGAGATCAAGCGGGTATATGACGCCAGTTCAAAGCTCTACGGGACGCGCAAAGTCTGGCATCAGATGCGCCGTGAAGGCATTGAGGTGGCCAAATGCACCGTGGAACGCCTGATGCGTGCCATGGGCCTAGCCGGCATTCGGCGAGGGAAGAGGACGGTCACGACCATCAGCAATCCCAAGGCTCCGTGCCCGCTGGACAAGGTGAACCGCGCATTCCGCGTGAGCCGGCCGAATGCCCTGTGGGTGGTCGATTTCACCTACGTCCACACATGGGCCGGCTTCGTCTATGTCGCCTTCGTGATCGACGCCTATGCCCGGCGCATCGTCGGCTGGAAGGTCAGCACGTCAGCCACCGCCGGCTTCGTGCTGGACGCCCTGGAGCAGGCGATCCATGCCCGCAGGCCCGGACCCGAGGATGGCTTGATCCACCATAGTGACAGGGGCGTCCAATACCTCGCCATGAATTACACCCAGCGCCTGGCCGAGGCCGATCTGGTACCCTCGGTCGGCAGCGTCGGGGACTCCTATGACAATGCCCTGGCCGAGACCATCAACGGCCTCTACAAGGCCGAGGTCATCTGGCGGCAGCCTTCCTGGCCGACCGTATCGGCCGTGGAAATGGCAACATTGCGCTGGGTCGATTGGTTCAATAACCATCGCCTCTTTGGCCCCATCGGCTATATCCCACCCGCCGAGGCCGAAGCCAACTACTATGCAGCCCTCGAGATCATCGATATGGCTGCGTGACTCAAACCAAATGGCCTCCGGGAAACCCGGGACGCTTCATTCCGCCGCATGGGCCTCGGCGAGGCTGCCGGGCAATTCGACATGCCTCAAGATAGTCCAACGTTCCCGGCAACGCGCCTCGAGCCAGACGTTCAGGGAGGCCAGATCAGGAAAATGCGGCATCTCCTGCCAGATCTGCCGCCGGGCGTCCTGGACGGTCTTCTCGATTTGACCTTTCTCCCAACCCGCTGCCGGATTGCAGAACTCCGCCTCGAACAGATAATGGCTCACCAGGGCCGAAAAACGCAGATTGACCTGGCGGACCTTGCCGGGCCCAACCCGGTCCACGGCGGTTTTCATATTGTCAAAAATACCTCGACGCGCAACCCCGCCCAAAACGCGAAAGGCTTCCGTCAGCGCGTCGAACAGCATCTCGTGAGTCTGGAGCGGATACGCCCGCAGAATGAAGGCCCGGCTGTAGGACAGCTTGGTGTGGGCGACCTGCAGCTTGACGCGCCGCCCTCCGATCACCGCCCAGTCCTCTCCCCAGTCGAACTGGAAGGCCTCTCCGGGTTGAAAGCGCAGCGGAACGAACACGCCGCGTCCCGTCGTCTGCCGCGCCCTTTGCTGTTCCGCCTTCCAGTTCCGGATAAAGGCCGCAACCCGTCCATACGATCCGTCATAACCCAGCGCTACAAGGTCCGCATGCAGGCGCCGCCCCGTGCGGCGCTGCTTGCGCGACTTTGACGTCTCCAGAGCAAGCCAGGTCGCCAGTTTCTCCGCAAACGGGTCCAGCCGGCTCGGGCGCCCGGCAACCTTGAACTGCGGCTCAACCGTCTCCGCCCGGAGATACTTGCGGATCGTGTTGCGCGACAATCGCGTCCGACGCTCAATCTCGCGGATCGGTACATGATCCCGGTAATGCCACCGCCGGATCACACTCAACAATTCCATGCTGATCACTCCTTTAACCCCCGGACAGTTGCTCCGGGGAAGTGTCAGACACGGGTCAATTCTCAATGAAAATTTCCGCCCCTACAGGGTCAGTTCTCGCTGGAAATCAACACCTGTCCCCATTGGATGCGTGTTCCCGGCTGATCCATCGATCCCTCCCCTTGTCATGAGAGACAGCGAAGAACCGGGATTTTCCCGCATGCAAGCATGATCCGGCACCCATCGTACCAGAGCGGGCTGGAGCGAAGAAATACTTGCGCGTTGCGGAATCCGGTCTTGCACGCCCGACCAGGAATCCGTATCTTACGGAAGATAGATAAAAAGGAAGGATGCTTCCATGTCCACGACCGTGACCTCATCCGACGTGCAGAAGAATTTCGGCGCCTATCATGACCGTGCGCTCACCGAACCGGTGAAGGTCACGAAGTATGGTCGGGAGACGGTTTATATCGTCTCGGCCCAGACCTTTCACGCATTGAAACAGGCCCAGCGCGAAGCCATCGCCGCGACTGATCTCAACGATCATGAGATTGCCCTGATCGAAGCTGCGGAGATCCCCGAGGAACACCGCTACACTGTCGGTCAGTAAGCGCGCATCGTGCCCATTCCCGAGCCGACGCCTGGCCTGGTCATCTCGTATTCCTATCTCTGGCATGACCAGCACCGCGCTGGCGCCGAGGAAGGCCGGAAAGCCCGGCCCTGTGCCATTGTGGTTGCTGCCGCCGATGCCGATGGCGACTGCCAGGTTTATGTCGTGCCGATCACCCATTCCCAACCGGACGACCCACATGCGGTAGCACTCCCTGCAAACGTCAAACGACGCCTTGGGCTGGATGACGAACCGTCATGGATCATAACCGCCGAACTCAACCGCTTCGTGTGGCCCGGCTATGATCTGCGGCCCATCTCACGCAATCAACCCGACTGTTTCGCCTGGGGCTTCCTTCCGGTGGACATATTCGCGGCGGTCAAGCGAGGGATCGTCGCCCACCAGAAGGGTCGAAGCCTGCGGCAGACCCCACGGGAATGATCATCTGGGGATTACGATTTACGTGTGAGGACACTCGGCGGCAGTTTCGGGCGCATCATCGTGCGCCGATCCAGCACCGGCCCGTCGGTCACAAAGGTGCCATCGCCAATGGCATGCAGGGGAGACCGATCCGCGCGATGCGGATCGGCATGCGCGACGATCCCTTCAAGAATGACAATGCCATACGGCTCGATGATGTCGACGACGCGACATTCGATGTTCGCCAGACACTCAGTCAGAAGCGGCGCTTTCACATTGTCAGCCTTGCGACGGGCAAGACCGAATTTCTCGAACTTGTCCGTGTCCTTGCCAGAGCAGAGACCGATCCCCACCACTGTATCGAGCATGTCTGCGGACGGGATGGCGATCACACATTCACGCGTCTTCCCGATCGCCTTCCATGAGTAATTCCATGGACCAGTGGTAATCGCGAAACGCGAATCGAAATCCAGCACCATGGTCCAGGTGATGGTCATGATGTTGTCGCGCCCCCCGTCATGCGTGGTCACGAGCGTTACCGGCCCGGATTCCAGAAAGGTAAAAGCCCGATCAAGGGGAAACGGCTGCATGGCAGTCTCCGTTCGGTTGTCGCCGACCCAGAACTGGTAGCACGGCTACTGCGCGCTCTGCATTGCGCTGCGTCAACAGTATCATGAAGAACAGGAAGCGCGTGCGAAGAAAAATCAGAGCATCAGACTTTACAGCCCAAGCCCCCGTTTCCGCGCGAACGACCAGTCGATCCCGCCATCGCCGCGCATGATGCCCGACACCTCCCGGCCGCGCTGTTTTTCCAGCGACGGCGACCACGGCACCAACTCGAAGCCCAGCCCGTCGTCGATCATGGCGAACCGGCCCGACGCCAGGTTGAAACGCTGACGGTAGGTGCCGGTAACGGGATCGCCCTCCCCGCTCCTCCGAAACGGCATCCCCGACTTCCCGGCAAGGCTCTGGCCCAGCGTCTTCAACTCCCGCTGGCGCAGTGTGGCGATCAGGTTCCGGGCATAACGGATGCTCCCGCCGTCGCGGCTGGCCAGCTCCTGCTCCATCAGATGATCCGCCCGCTTTTCCATCGCCTCTTTGACATCGGCGCCGAACCCGGTGGACGCCAGAGGGAGAGGCTCCCGTGCGATCACCTGCCGGTCGAGCCAGGTCGAGCCCTCCGCCGTCACCTGCCGCTCCAGCGTGAAATCCGAACGCACGGCCAGCGCGACACGATCACGTCCCTGTTTGTCGGTGAAACGCCGCAATTCCACGATCGAACCGACCGATCCATCGCCAGCGGCTTCGAGGTGCGGCAGGCGGACATGGTGCGTGCGCCCATCAATCCCGTCGATCACCGCATAGGCCGTGCCGCGCAGCTCATCATCAAGGCCACGATCGACCAGCCGACCGATCACGGGATCGGTAGTATCCTCTCCCGCCAGCACCCAGGATGATGCGGCACGGTCGATCTTCTGCTCCGCCAGCCCTCGGTGGATGCGTTTGATGATGTCGTTACGCTCGCTGATCTCCCGAAGCGTCGCCTCCGCGCTCTCGTCCATCCGCCAGCGATCCGGCCCGACCTGATGTGCCAGCCCCATGGTTTCCAGACGGCGAAGACGACCCTGCTTCACCGTCGCGAAGGCGTCCGGTGTTTCGCCCGGTGTGCGCCCGAGATCAATGGCGCCGTCCGCTCCGGCGTCCTTCTGAAGCTGGCGGTCAAGCTGGGTCCAGCGGTCGGCGTTCACCTGCCGCTCGACCGCCTGATGGATGTCGTGATCCGTGCGCGGCCCGAGTTCCAACGTCACGAGATCCTGGGCACGGGCGCGCATCCCCTCGCGGATATAATCACGCGCGATCACCAGCTCAGAGCCATCCTCCGCCACGCCCCGCACGATGACGTGCAGATGGGGATGCGCTGTGTTCCAGTGATCGACGGCGACCCAGTCGAGTTTCGTGCCGAGATCGGACTCCATCTGCCCCATCAGATCCCGTGCGAAAGCCCGCAGGTCCGACATCTCCGGCGCATCCTCTGGCGAGACGATGAAGCGGAAATGATGACGATCACCGTCGCAGCGTTCGGCGAAGTCCGAGGCGCGGATGTCGTCGCTGTCCTTGCCGAACAGGCGCGCATCCTCTTCGTCCCGCGTTACCCCCTCCCGACGCAGGTAACGGAGATGCGCTGCCAGCGGTGTGGCACGCGGGGCATGCCGCACGACGCGGGCCTTGATGACGACGCCCCGCGAGCGGCTGGTCAGCAGGCGATTGGCCGCATGGGCGGCAGCCCAGCCACGGCCGAAACTGGAGCGCCGGCCAGAGGTGATTTTCCCTGCGCGCGAGACCCGGCCACCAGCCCGCTGCACGGACGCCAGCACCTGTGTCACGAAGGGGCGCGCCTGACGGGCACGGGTGGAGCGGATGCGACCAGGCCTGACCCGGAATTCCTCGTCCCTGTTCATGAAAACTGCCCTGCACCGCGCGAAAGATCGCGCCGGATCAAAGAGATGACACTTAGATGCGAGGTGCGGAGTTTCCACGCACCTCGCCACAAGACTTCAAAAATCCCGGAAAACAGCCACCCCAACCGAGCCGCGATGTGCGGCCTTTTATCCAGCCCTCTTAATCGGGCGGGTTTTTTGGTCAAGTTTTTCATTCTTCGTTTTCCTTTAGCTTCCTTTCACGATCACAGTTCTGCTCCTGGACTGGCATCTCGGCCCTGACTGAGGGTTCGTGGCACGCCGTGCACTCTTCCGCGCTCAGCGACGACTGATATGCCGCCCCATCCGTGGATGGGCGGCCGGCCTTTCGTCGTGGCGCATTTTGCCATCGGATTCACGGGGCAGCATCACAGGCACTCGAGCGGAGTCCCACGAGGCGTTCACCTGCGCGTGCTCCAGGCAAGATATCGTGCTTCCCGTCGTCCTCGACTGCACCCTTCCCCATCCGCCTTGGCGGATCTCCCTGTTCAGAACGCCGCGGTCATCCCGACACGCGGCGGAACATTCCTTTGCAGCTGGACACTCACGCGAGCGCCCGCGGCAATTTGCGGTTCTTGCAAGCGATATGACGGGCCCGCTCTTCGGGATCGACGGCCGGACCGCCGTCATAGACCGTTCCGTCGAGCCACATGGCATGCATGATCACGGCCATCTTGCGCGCCACGGCGACCGCCGCCTTGCGATGGCAGGACCGTTTCGCCAGTTCCAGGCCCCAGGTCCGCAGCTTGTCGCGCCCCTTGAAACGCGTCAGCAGGACCGACGCCGCTTCATAGAGGGACCGCCGCACCTCCGGATCGCCGGCCTTGCTGATGCGTCCCTGCACATCGATGCTGGTACCCGACTGCCAGCGCCGCGACGTCAGGCCGAAATACGCCGCGACGTCGCGCGAGCGCCGGAAGCGCGACGGATCGTCGATCGCCGTCATCACGCCAAGCGCGGTCACCGGCCCCACCCCCGGAATGGCCATGAACCGCCGGCACACCTCGTCACCCGCGACGATCCGCACCACCAGCTTGTGCAGCCGGGTATATTCTTCCCAGAGCACGGCCTTCGCCCGCAGCATCGCCTCCATGAGATCGCGGGTCAGCGCGTCCTGCGCCACGGCCTCGCGAACGGCGGTGTCGAAGCGCGCCCGCGAGACCGTGCCCAGGCGGATACCGAACGCCTTGAGCGAATGGCGGATCGTATTCTCGAGATCCATGAATTTGCGCTTGAGCGTGCTGCGCTGGGTCAGGATCAGACGCAGCCGATAGCTTGCTTCGCTCTTGATATGGGCCGTCCGGAACCAGCCGGTGCGCACGATATGCGCGATCCCCAGCGCGTCCGCCTTGTCGGTCTTGTTGCGCTGCGCCGACATCGCCGCCCGCACGTGTTTCGTCTCCAGGCAGACCGCCGGCAGGCCCAGCGCCAGCATCTCCGGATGCAGCCAGGGCGACAGGGAACCTGCCTCGTGACCCATACGGCGCAGGCGCGGCAGGAACGGCTTCACGGCATCCCTGAGCGCAGCCGGGTCCGTGGCCACCGTCGTTTCCAGATGCACGGTGCCCTGCTCGTCCACCACACAGACCGCCGTTTCGTCGATCGACACATCGAGACCGCAAAAGATTCCATCGCACGCCTCCCGCGCTGCTGTTTCACCGCGGCAACTCTACCTTCTTTCCGGCCCGGGAGACCGCCAATCGACGACGACCGCTCAGGCCCGATTACGGCTGGCACTAACTTTTTCTGTCCTTTTCCGGGGTTTTCGTGATTCACTTCGCCTGCGTCGAACCCCCTCCCGGCACGCTACGGACATGCCCTGCAAAGAGCACGGACGGAGTGAAAATCCCCTGCCCGGATCGGCTTAAAAAAATGCTTCGGGATGACGATGGAAACGCACTTTCGCTGCCGGAAATGAAGAGTGTGGCGGCGGCCCAGTCACGCGCTGGAGTGATGGAAAAATGCACGCTGAACGACGGGTCATCGATCAGCCGGGCGACAGACGCGACATAGGACACCGTCTCGCCAGGCAATGGTCGGCCAGTCGCCAGATGGTCGTCGTAACGGGCGGGTCCGGCATTGTAGGCGGCGAGAAAACCCGCATCGCCATAACGGTCGTGCAGCCATCGCAGATAGGCTGCCCCTGCCGCGATATTGTCATGCGGATCGAAGGGATCGGCACCGAGATTGAGCGTGCGCCGGACATCCTTCCACGTGCCCGGCATGAGCTGCATCAGACCCATCGCACCGGCACCGGAAACCGCGTGCGGATCGCCAGCGCTTTCAGCCCGCAGAACCGCCCGCACCCACGTCGCCGGGATCGCATTTTGCTTCGCTGCCTGACGCACGAGATTGTCCCAATCCTGCGCCTGGACCGGGACGGGCGAGAGCAGCAGCGCGAGCATGGCCAGCACGCCGACGGACATGAAAAACCGGCGCCTCATTCCCGACCTCCCGGACGTTTTACGGACCGGTTCCAGACCAGTTGCCACTCGCGTCCACCGCGTCCCGTCTGGAACAGCGTGGCCCGGACCGGTTGCATGAACGAAGGGTCATCCAGCACGATGGAAATATACTCGCCAGCACGCTCCCCGGTGCGGGTCCACCCGGCACCGATCTCCGGTCCGGAATCCCCGTCACCGAGATGGATGCGATAATCCGGCGCATGCTCCGCGCCGTTGTTTTCCGCAGGCACGCAGGTCAGTTCGGCATCCAGCGACAGGGTGCGTACCCGTCCGGCGAAACCGTCCGATGTGCGGGTGAAAAATCCGATCTGGCTCATGAGAGAAATTCTTTCAGACAGAGTGGGAATGACAGAGAATTCAAGGGCTGAATGACCATCATTGAATGGGCGGTTCGCTCTCTTTCGCAGGCATCATGGGCGGAGCCAGGAGCAGTCCCTTCCGCATGGGATCATCCGGTTCCGGGAGGGACTCGAAATGCGGCGGTAGTGGCTCCGCCTCGCCCGTGCGAACATGAACCGGCACCGCGCGACCGATGACGGTATCCATCGGCAGGACGCCGAAATACCGTCCGTCCAGACTGGTCGGCACGGCAGCGTTCATGACGAACACCTGCCCCGGCCCGAGATACTGACAGCCCTGCCAGACCGGCAGCTTGCGGCCCCGATGATCGACAGTCTTCGCGTCGCCGGCCGTCTTACCGTCGATCGTGACGTGGATGCCGATACGGCAGACACTCTGCCCCGCCAGTGCTGCCACAGGCTTGAGCAGCGGCACGCCGAACGGCAGGTAACCACGTGCCGCCAGAAGCGTCGCTTCGCGCTCTGGCAGGCGGAGCGCGACGATGTCACCGACACGGATCGGGACGGTGGACTGGATGCGATATAGCCCGACCGGAACGCTCGCCGTCTCGTTCCAGACCCAGCGCGGTGTGGGATGAAACGCCAGCGAGGCGCCCACGCCGAGCACGGCGAAATACGTGGTGAAGAACCAGGCGCGCCGGGTCATGACGCAGCCCTCCTACGCAGCCACGCCTCGTGGCGCTCCCGCGTGTAGAGACGTGGCTCCTGCACCGCTGTGAGCCGGTGATGCAGATGCCGCCAATGATCGGGACAGACAGCCGCAGGATCGATCCCCAGCGCCTCCACACCGTCGATGGCCTCCAGCACGCGCCGCACCTTTGGCCAGCCGCTCT
This sequence comes from Gluconacetobacter diazotrophicus PA1 5, assembly GCF_000067045.1. Classification (NCBI taxonomy): domain Bacteria; kingdom Pseudomonadati; phylum Pseudomonadota; class Alphaproteobacteria; order Acetobacterales; family Acetobacteraceae; genus Gluconacetobacter; species Gluconacetobacter diazotrophicus. The sequence continues at coordinate 398,639 of NC_010125.1, read as the reverse complement.
GGCGCAGCAGGCTCTCGCCACCAGGGCGCACGAACGGCACGGTCTGGCAGGATTCCTGAGCCTCGACCGCGCGCACAATGTCGATGCAGGACACCATGGTGCCGAAATCGTTCGCGGCCCAGCGGATGAACGCGAACACGCTGTCCGGCGTGAAGCTCATCAGCCTGCGCCTGCGGTCGAGAATGCGATCCTCGACGGGGTGGCCGAAGCGAACCCAGTGTTCGATGCGCTTCTCGATCCAGGTCAGTTCGACCGTGGTGAGGACAACGTCGGCCGGCCGGAAAGAGCGGGCGGTCATGGGACACCGACCATGCGATCCGCGACCGCTTCCCGAGCCTTTTCTCCATGCCCCGACCGGGCGACCGGAAGGGAAACCGAAAAACCGGAATCCCCTACATAATAAGTTATTATATTAGTTATATAAGTTACGGGGCTGATTCCGCTTTTGCAAACAACGCACTGCGACGTTTTCTGCACCGTCAGCAACGGTATTTCCGCACCGTGAGCAATGGTATGATCCGCATCCTGACCAACGGTAGAATTCACACGGTTATCCACAGAACCGGTGGATAATACCGTTGGGGAGATACGCAGGACTGGCTGTTTTCCGCCATAAATGACCTTGCAGTCATAACCTGGGACGACCTGGCGACGGGCAATGCCGGCGACGTCGATCACGAAATTCCGCCAGGGAGAGAGGGTGCCGGACCGGGCATGAAGATCACGAAGATCGAAACGCCACCCGTCTTTCTGCCGACCGGCATGTCGGCGCGCCAGACGGTAAAGCCACCGCTCCAGGCCGCCATAAAGGCGGAAATAGGCGGGATCGACACTCAGGACATGAGAGCGATCACAGGCCATCTCCATGAGCCAGTCCGGCAGGGTCAGGGCCACCCCGTCCTCACGGGAAATCCGGACGTCACTGATCCAGGCGAACGGCTTCTCGCGCCACTCCGGCCCCTGCCGCAGGCTGGTGGTGACGCGTGTTTCCGCCAGACGCGCGAGGGCGCCATGAAGCCGGCGATACTGGTGGGTGCCGTCAGCCCATCCCAGATCCTGGAACAGGCGCCAGGGCGTGAAGCGCACATGGCGCGATACCCACAGATCATGATTGAGGGCATCGACGATCTGGCCGGTCAGCCAGAGCAGGATATCGGCGTCCCGGATGGTCGCCATGCCCAGAGGAGCCGAGGCTTCGACAACGATCTCCATCTGACGCGAGCGGTAGCGAAGAGGCTCAAGGCGCGCCACGTGCCCCAGCGCGAAAAACGGACGCCCCATCAGATCACGGATGTCACGGGGTCGTGCCGATCCCGTGACCACAAAACGGCGGTCAGGCTGGCGCCAGCTATCGGCGGCCGGCATCATCGTCCGGCACTCCGCTGCGCCTTGCGGGCCTTCGCCTGCAAGCGGATGATATAGGCGCGGGGATCGGATGGCATGGGAATGCCGCCACCGTCCCCGGTGGAGAGCCTGACGTTCAAGTCGGCCCAGGCGCAGAGGTCTTCGACGGCATAGACGATCCGGCCGCCAAGCTGGCGGTAGAGCGGACCGGTGCCGCAACTCCGGTGTTTTTCGAAAGTGCGGATGGACAGACCAACGAAATTGGCTGCGTCCGGGGTGCGCAGATAGCGCGGTGGCAGTGTCGGCTGGACACGCATGGGGTGTTCCTCCCGGTGGAGCGGGCCACTGGCGGGATGCTGCGGCCCATGAGGGGACGCTGCCGGAGAATGGGGCTTGGGGAGGGATGACAAAGTTCAGGCCACCAGACTGTCACCCCCCAGCTTCAGCCCCTGAAGGAGGGCGATGTGGCCGCCGTTCTGGTAGAACGCGGCACCGTCGAGATCGCGGTAAAAGGCGCGGTGCCATGAGCTGGCACGCCATTCATTGCGGGACAGGTGCAGGACGCGCTCGCCGTAGATGCCTGCTGCGATCCGGCGTGTCGCCACTCCCGTGCGCCGGCCTTCGGCGATGCAGAGCATGCGAACCTGACGGAGTTTCTGCTGGGAACTCAGGCGCAAGATGGAGGGAAGATGACCGGGCGCCTGGCCGACAAACAATCGGCCAAAGCGCGCGACGCAGGCCAGACGGGTCGAGAGGTGTCTGTCGTCGATGACGAACCAGGTTCCCGGTGCATCGGGCTGCCGATCGACGACTATGACGATGCGCAGCGGGCCAGAATCGCCGTCCAGCACAAGATGGATACCATCGGAACCATCATGTCGTGCCCGAGCGTATGGCGCGAGGCGGGACAGAATGTCACCCCCGTCGCCATGCACGACAACTTCCGGCGCGACGTCCGGATCCCAGAACGCAGGGGCAAGCCAGGCGGGGAGATCAGGGTCGACAGGGAAAACGTAACCCCCAGCGACGGGCGAAGGCGCGCCATACTTCGGCGTCAACCTTGCCCGTCGTCATGGTTGCTGCATGATCGCGCCGGTAGGCCGGGTTGTGCCGCAGCCATTCCTGGGCGAGACCAGCAGGGTCGAGCCCGGCATAGGCGCGACGAAGGGGTGCGGCATCCCACGGCCGGATTGTCGGCACGCCCCCCTCCCCCGATATGTCATGGATTCGACCCAGTATCCGGTGCGAAACCGGAACGGGTAGTCTCCAAAACTCAGGGAGGTGATCCCAAATATATCCTTTAGACTTGGGATTATTTCTATATCGGGGAGATATTGACGCCAGATGGGCCGAAAACGTCGGTTTCCGCGACATCACGTGATGCCTATGGCGCATCATAGGAGAAGGCGTTTGACGTTCCGTGTATTATAATACGTAGCGCGATAATACACAAATCGTTCCTATCCTGCGGATGGACATCCGAGGACTTTTCGGCGCGAACGTGAGGCGCCTGCGACGCGCCGCCGGTCTCAGCCAGGAGGCCCTGGCGGAACGGATGGGCGTGGACCGCGCCTATATCAGCTGGATCGAGACCGGGCGCCAGAACGCGACGCTGCTTTCGCTGTGGCATGCGTCGCAGGCGCTGGGTGTGCGGCCGGCGACGTTACTGGATGAAAGCCACGTTGCCGCTACAGAAGAGGCACCCACCGGCGGGAAGCCATAACTGGCCTGAAGAAGAAAGCCCCTCCGGCGTACCGGAGGGGCCGGCGGTGGTCAGTCCCCGTTACGCGGGCGCTGGCGGCTCCAGATCAGGTTGTAGGCGCCACCTTCCTCTTCGAAGAGGCTGGCGAAGATCGGACCGGGAAGGGTCGGATCGTCCAGCTTCACGCTGAGATATTCGCGCCAGTCCGTGGTGTGCTTGATCCAGGCGGCCCCGGCTTCAAGTTTGCCGATCTGGATCCGGAAGTTGGGAACATTGTCGCTGGCCCGGCTGGCTTCGGGCACGAAGCGGATACCTCGGATTTTCTGTGTCAGGGTGACGATCTCGCCTTCATACCCCTCGCCCACCTTCTTGAATGAACCGATGATCATTGTCCTGTCTCCTGGCTTGTATCGGGCCGCGACCACCGTGGCCTCGATGGCCATCGTCAGCCCGGAGACGACCGGCGGCGCACCTGCTCGCAGGCCAAAGCAACGCGGAGGACGGCGGCACGGAGCTTTGTTGATGCGCGAGGAATGACGGCGCAGCCGGCAGGGGAAGAAAGTTGCGGGCCGCCGTTGCGCCGTAGCCGGGCGAGGCGAAGCCGGTCTTCAGGCAGATCGGCCATATCGAGAGGCCATGGTGTGCGGCGCCGTCAGCCCTGCGGAGAGACAGGTCAGCCCGTCGTGTTCCATGGCAGGGGCGCGGGGTGTCAGGAGATATCCGTTTCCAGACAGGATACAGACCGAACAGTATCCGCCGCCGGGAGAACACGCTGGCCGGCACCATGTTCCCTGTCCTTCCCGCTCGACAGGCAGGACGTTGATGCCGGGCCGCCAGTCATGCCAACAGAACGACATGCGTTTTCCGCACCGAAGCTGACCGACATTTCACTCCGGTCGGGTCTGTGCCGGGCTTCTCTCGCAGAAGGAAAGGCGCCTCCCTGCCCCGAGACCTGGACTGCCAGCGCCCGCGCAACGGGGACTTAGCGCCCCGCGCTGACCTTTTGAACCTGGCGAAAACTGTGATTTTGCCACCGGGAACTTACGCGGACTGGATGGCGCAGAGCCGTGTCCATGCCGCCCCACCCACGCACAGCGCCCCGAACGTCGCGAAAAGGTAGGCCGGCATGGCGCTCATGTCGCCCATGCCACAGAAACCCAGCGTCGTGCCGAACCCCGCCAGCGCGGCTGGCAAGGCAAGCTGCACTGATACCGCAACCCGCAGGGCAGGATCACGTGAGGAGGCGAGGATCGCCTGACCGGTCGCCAGCACCACGATCCCGGCGGCGATGCCTGCGAGAATGGCATGGGCACCGGACAGCACGCCATGATCGTAGAGTATGGTGCAGACCATCGCCGCCACGAACAGGGGCGCGGCATAGACCGCGCACAGAAACAGCAGCCAGCACAGGAAACCTATACTGGCGAAGCCAAGGACAATACCGAGACCGAGCAGCATGGATCGCGTCCTTTCCACAACGAGGAACACCACACACATGCCGCGACGATTCAGGAATATCCATGAAATAGCATTGGACTTTCCTACACTGGTTTCACGATCACGACAGCGCGCGAAACGTGCCGACTATGACCTAGGCGCCACCTGTTGGTGCCTTCCGCTCGCGTCGTGGACGCGGTGCGTTGTTCCGCCAGCGTTGCGGATGGTTGACCGGGAAAGGTCTCGCACATCCCTCCAGGCAGAAAAGTGCGAGCCGGCCCGGCCGGCGAGCGCCGCGCGCGCCGGGTAACGGCGCGTCCCGCCGCCGGTCCATCGGGACCGGCGCGATTTTCTGGCCGCCCGGTGAGGCGAAGAAAGGGGGCGGCTTACGCCGCCGCCCTCCCCGCCCCGTGCCAGGCCAGCCTGCGGGTTGCTGTGGCCGCGTGGTCCGGGTCCAGTTCCATCCCCAGCCAGTCACGGCCAAGATGCTGCGCCGCCACCAGCGACGAACCCGAACCGGCGAACGGGTCCAGAACCAGGCCACCCACCGGGCAGAAGGTTTCCACCAGGGGAAGGAGTGAAGCCACCGGCTTTTGCGTCGGGTGCAGTTTATTGCCCGAATAGGGCATGTCGAGCACGTCCGGGATGGGTTTTGCCGGAGGCATTACATTCCCCTTGGCCAGAAGATAGGCGCTTTCGTGTTCATACCGGAGAAACCGGGAAGAGGATGAATAGGACTTGCGAAAAACGATATGTCCGACCATGCGGAACCCTGCCGCCTTCCAGGCATCGGCGAACAGGTCGATACGGTTCCAGCCATAGAACGAAACAGCAAACCCGCCCCATTTCAGGACACGGTGCATCTGGTTGAAGGCGGGCCGGAGCCAGCACGCATTATCGTCGTTACGCACCTTCCGCCCGTCCCTGCCCTGATAATTCACGAGGTAAGGCGGGTCGGTCAGGATGAAATCCACCGAATTACGAGGGAGCGCGCGCATAAGCTGCACGCTGTCACCATTCAGGATGGTATTGCGGAAATCGGTCGCCGTGTTGGTGTTTCCGGTCATGGTCTTTGCCCTTTGTTCCGCGAGGAACAGCCCCCGCTGTTCCTCTGCCTCGCGGCGAGCAGCGGGGTAGCAACGGCAAGGGCGACCGATGGGGAGGGGTCTCTCCCGGTCTGCACGGAGCGCAGCGCAGGAAGATCGGGGACACCCCATTGGGCGGCGTCAGCGCGCTGACGCGCACCCTTGCCGGCGCGAGGGCGGAGCCATTAGCTTTTTTCCTCTTTTTCATGGCAACGGCATTTGATTGCGTCCCCTGTGTCACTGTCATAATCTGCATTCATGGCCCGCACTCCTTCTACAAAACCTGCCACCCGCAAATCCGCCGCATCCGCGAAAGTCGGCACGACCGTCACGAAAGACAATCTGAAAGCCCTTGGTGCGGATCGGCTTGCAGACCTTCTGGTCGAACTGTCGGAACAGGATACCGTGCTCACCCGGAAGCTGCGCATGGCGCTGACCGCCGCCCATGCGAAAGACAAACTCGGCAAGGAGATCGAGAAAAGGCTGCGAACGATCCAGCGTTCCCATGGATTCCTGCCCTGGGATCGGATCAAACCCCTTGCGACCGAACTCGATGCCTTGCGCCAATCCATTCTCGATGATGTTGCAACGACGGATGTCGGACAGGCCATTTCCGCGATGCGTATTCTCGTGGAACTTGCTCCTTCCGTCTATGAGCGCTCTGATGACAGTTCCGGTTACCTGTCAGATGTGTTTCGCGAAGCGGCCTCCGACCTTGGCACCCTCTTGGGACGACAGGCTGGCCGGGATCCGGCTGTCACCGTCAGGGATCTGCTCACGCTTCTCGATAATGACGGGTATGGCACGTGTGACCACCTGATCGCGTCGTGCGGCGAGGCACTGGGTACTGCAGGCGCGGCCATGCTCAGAAGCACGCTTCTTGCACGACTGCACGACCTTCCCGCTTCAAAGGCGAAGGGAGACTATCGTACCGACATCGGGCGGATGCAGACCCTCGGTCACCTGAAGGATCTGGCCGACGCGATGGGTGACGTCGATGCCTACATCGAAGCAGTCAACCTGAGTGAACGTCAGTCCGCCTCTATCGGCGATGTTGCACGCCGCCTGCTGGACAAGGGACGCGCCCATGAGGCGCTCAAATGGCTCGACCGGGAGACCGATGAGACATCCCGGTTCCGCTGGGAAAACGATGACCTTCGGATCGAAGCGTGCGAAGCCGTGGGCGACCGTGACCAGGCCCAGTCCCTGCGATGGAAAGTCTTTCAGGAACGCCTGAGCCTGCCGCACTGGCAAGCATACCAACGCCATCTCAGTGATTACGATGCGATTGATGCTGAAGAACAGGCACTCAATCACATCCGTAATTTCCCGGTCAGGAGCGTAGCCCTTTCCACTCTTCTTGAATGGCCAGCACTCGACGCCGCTGCCCGGCTCGTGCGGGAACATACGACAGAACTGGACGGGCGCGATTATGGGACACTCCGTCCGGCTGCCGATCGTCTGTCTGAATCATATCCCAACGAGGCGACGCTTCTTTACCGACTGCTGGTCGAGGCCGTGCTGGATAAAGCACTGTCCCGTTACTATTCCTATGCTGCCAAGGATCTCGCCTCCTGCCGACTGCTTGCACCAATGCTGACAGCGACAAGCGGCATGGAAACCCATGAAGCCTTTATGATCCGCTTGAAAGTGCAACATAAGCGCAAGCTGGGATTCTGGTCACTGATCGGTGAATAATTAAAGACGGCAATGGAGGGGGGAGTAGAATGTCTGTTTTTGGGAAAGGGACGGCCAAAAGCAGTCATTGGTAGTTCTCACGTTCATGACTGTTACCGACCCAGATCTCGCCGTTCAGCAGGACGCGCTTGAATGTCCGACCACTCCGAAACGTGCCATTAGTATGCGTCTGACCATCCGGACAGCAGGCGCAGACATCGCTGCCGTTTTGGCATCCTAATCTGCGAACTGAAACCTGCCGTTCATTCACATTGCCCAGGGCATTCTCGGATCTGCTGGGTCTGGGATAACGTCCTCTTTCTCTCATGCCGTGTCAAACGGCAGGACCGACTGATTGACTGCTATCATCGAAATGCTACGGTATTTCAAAGTTCCAGAGGAGTTAAGTTACTGCACGTTCGATAGGTGGGGTATGAACGAGAGATCACGCGTCGACAAGACAAGCGCAGAAGACAAATCAATCGGGTTCGACTACCAGTATTATTATTTTTTGAATGAGCTCCTGAGCCTGAAGAGCGGTCAAACTGCGAGCTACGAAGTTCTAGATGATGTTCACATTGAGCGTGCAGACGGCAAAACATTGCTCGTGCAATTGAAACACACCGTCCAGAAAAATGCGCAAGGCGATCCTATAAACCTCGCCAAGCTTGATCCTGATCTCTGGAAGTCTATTTCCAACTGGTGCAAAGTAATTGTTGATCCGGCAGACGGGCGGTCATCTGTTGCTGACCAGCTGGTGTTTCTGAAGAATACCTCATTTTTGCTCGTATCCAACAAGTCCGGCAACACCCGGAACTCCGTCCTGTCCTCGATTGATGAATTCTGGAATGGCACAAAATCGCACGTGGGTTTCATATCTGATATTCGCGCGCTCAAGACTAAGACCAAAGACGAGACCATCAAAGGATATATCGACGATCTCCTGAACCTTGACCCAGGTGTATCGGAGGCATTCCTTCGTAATTTATCGTTCGGGCTGGGCCTGACCTTGCCCCCTGAAATGCCCTCGCATTGAAGTAAGGTCTGTCCACTGGAGACAGACGATGAAGAAAGCGCGATTTACGCAGGACCAGATTATCGGGGTCCTGAAAGAGCATCAGGCGGGCGCTACGGCTGCGGATCTGTGCCGCAAGCACGGGATCAGTGACGCGACCTTCTACACCTGGCGGTCGAAATACGGCGGGATGGAGGTGTCGGAAGCGCGGCGCCTCAAGGCTCTTGAAGAAGAGAACGCGAAGCTGAAGCGGCTTCTGGCGGAGAGCGTGATGGACGTCTCGACGCTGAAGGAACTACTGGCAAAAAACTCGTGACGCCCGGTTTGCGGCGGGAAGCCGTGACCTGGGCGATCCGGGAGAAAGAGTATTCGCAGCGACGGGCCTGCCGGCTGATCGGCATGGACCCGAAGACCTGGCGCTATGCGTCACGCCGCCCGGATGATGCCGCAGCGCGCGGGCGGCTGCGCGAACTGGCTGGGGAGCGACGGCGATTTGGCTACCGGCGACTGCATATCCTGCTCGGCCGGGAAGGAATGACGATGAACCACAAGAAGCTGTTCCGGCTGTATCGCGAAGAGGGGCTGTCGGTCCGCAAGCGTGGCGGCCGGAAACGGGCGCTGGGCACGCGCTCGCCGATGATGCTGCCCGACGGGCCGAACCAGCGCTGGAGCCTGGATTTCGTCTCGGATGCATTGAACAACGGACGGCGCTTCCGGGTGCTGACGGTGGTCGACGACTACACGCGCGAATGTCTGGCGCTGGTGGCGGACACCTCGTTATCAGGCGAACGCCTCGGTCGTGAACTCGACCGGATCGGCGAGCATCGCGGCTGGCCGCTGATGATCGTTAGCGACAATGGCACCGAGATGACATCGAACGCGATCCTGGCCTGGCAGCAGAAGCGATCGGTGCTGTGGCACTATATCGCACCGGGCAAGCCGCAGCAGAACGGGTTCGTCGAGAGCTTCAACGGCCGGTTCCGCGACGAATGCCTCAATGAGCATCTGTTCCGTAACATCGCCCACGCTCGGACGGTCATCGAGGACTGGCGGGCCGACTACAACGCCGTCAGGCCTCACACCAGCCTCAATGGCATGACGCCAGAGGCTTTCGCTCAACACGCCACCAAGGCATACAACAATACACAGACCCTAACTCAAAACTGAGGGCACGTTCGGGGCAGGGTCACGCTCCACCTCAGCCAGCGTCTTGTGGCCTGTGATCGCCGCAATCTGGTGCATCATGCATTCGGCTTCAGTCAGGCGACGGGCAGCGGCCTTGCGCAGTCCATGCGAGCTTAGGCCAGTGGGCATGTCGGCTGCCTGCACCTATTCCACGAAGTGGTTGTAAAACCCGTTCGGGTTGCAGGGTTTCGGCACCGCTTCGCGCGTCATCAGGAAGCGCGGGGCCTGCGGGCTAAATACGCCTCACCAGCTCAGAGAGGGGGTATGACCGGCTGCGTCACCGTCTCGCCGGTGACGTTGGCCGAGATGCGGCAGGCGCAGCGCATTATCCGCCGGAAACCCGGCCAGAGCCGGGTGCCTAACGTACCTGCGATACCGGTCAGGGATGAGTAAAATGCGCCACGACATCGTTCCAGCGCGCAGCCAGTGTAAGAATCGCTACGGCGAGCCCTACCATAATGGACATGCTTCGCGTTGTGGCCAATTTACCCGTGCGCTCTTCCAATACCGCCGTGCGCACCTCGATGGCATGCATGCTGTCCTTGGTCGCCATGGTCGTCTCAATACGGGTAAGCGTCACCTGTATGGCATTCAAGGTGTCCTTGATGCCGTCGAACTTACTCTCCAAGGCAGTGACGCGGTGATTCATATCCGAATCATGGGGAGGGCCGCCCCCGCCGTCAATGCCTGTTGTCCTGGGAACTCCGGGGAAAAGGCGCACATTGTTACTGTTAGCCATTCCCGTTTCCCTCGATAATTTCCCCCATGAATGTGTGGACAAACCCACAATTTGAGCAGGCCATTGCGTATGCTTCATAATATTTCGTGGGTGGATTTAGCAATATTACCGGATATTCATCTTTGTATCCAAGAATTACCATATCCTTTTCTCCACAGAAAACACATCCTCTATTAAGAAGATTCTTTTCTTTTAATTTTCCTGTCAAAATATCCAATCTTTTTTTGTCTAACTCGGTTCCTTCCTCAGAAACTACCTGACCTGAATCAGCGGAATTTTCACCAGGCATTCTTCACTCCTTCTTTTTGTAACCGCTATGCGATCCATGACACATCCACCTCCACACCCGCTGCCCGACGACATGACCTGACGTGGGGATCACAACCGTCGCGCGAACCAGACGACGCGACCGAGCGGCTTTCAGCTTACACCTGAGCCAGCACCCGCTCCACTGCCTGGGGCTCCGGTCTATCACCAGCAGAAGCGTCCTGGCAGCCTTCTCCGGTCGTCTCATACCAACTCCGGTCCGCCCTGACTCATATGTGATTGCCTGACGGTATCGTTCTGGAACGAGCTGTGATTCACAGGATGCCGAACCGGGCGGGAGGCATCCGAATGGGCGGGGCGTTAGCGTTGCGTGAGGATTATGATGCGGCGGGACTGCGTGCTCTGGCGCGGACAACGAGGCATGCGGGCCAGGCGCGTCGGCTTCTGGCGCTGGCGGCGATCTACGATGGTGCGTCACGCGGAGACGCGGCACGACTGGCTGGGACGGATCGGCAGATTGTGCGGGACTGGGTGGTGCGTTTCAACGCCGAGGGCCCGGATGGCGTGCGGGATCATCATGGGGGCGGTGTCGTTCCCCGCCTGACACCAGCCATGTTGGAAGCGCTGATGCGCCGGATCGAGGACGGCCCGATCGCTGCCGTGCATGGGGTGGTGCGCTGGCGGCAGGCTGATCTGGGGCAATGGCTTTATGAGGAATTCGGCGTCTCTCTTTCGCGCAGCCGCTGAGCGCCGTTATCCGGGGCCTCGACTTCCGCCTTCTGACGGGACGCCCCCGGCACCATGCCCAGGATCCCGAGGCCCAGGACGTTTTTAAAAAAGCTTCCCCGACTTCATGGATCCGGGATCCGGGCCCGGCATCCCGGCAAGGCCATCGAACTCTGGTGGGGCGACAGAGGCGAGGGTCGGCCAGAAAACGAAGCTGACGCGCCGCTGGGCCAGACGCGGCACCCGTCCACGCGCGCCTGCCGATCAGCGCACACGTTCGGCCTGGATCTTCGGAGCGATCTGTCCGGCGCTAGGCAAGGGAGCGGCCCTCGTCCTGCCCTGGTGCAACCTCCACGCCATGAACCGGCATCTCGACGAGATCTCGCAGGCCGTAGCGCCGGGCGCTCACGCTATCCTCATCGTCGATCAGGCAGCGTGGCATACCAGCCCGAAACTCGATATCCCCGCCAACATCACCATCCTGCCGCTCCCGCCACGCTCGCCCGAACTCAATCCGGTGGAAAACGTCTGGCAGTTCATGCGCAATACCTGGCTGTCGAACCGGATCTTCCGCACCTACGACGACATCGTCGATATCTGCTGCCACGCCTGGAACCAGCTCGTCGACCAGCCCTGGCGCATCATGTCCCTCGGGCTACGACAATGGGCACATGGGTTTTAACAAACAGGAGTTGGTATCACGCCCTGCTCCCAATCCCGCACCGCGTTGCGGCTGAACCCATAGTGGTTGGCGAACGCCTCCCGCGTCAGGCCTATCTTCGCGGGAAGTTCGGAAGAGCGGTCTCTGTGCGTTGTTCGGGCGGGTGGATTACCCTCGGTTCGTCGGAGAGGGGAACAGAGATGAAACACTGGCTCGCCGTTGCCGCCCTCGCACTGGTCGTCGCCGGCTGCGCGGAGCGTCCACAGCACGAACACCGCGAAACGCCCGAGTGCATGAACTACCGGGCCATGATGACCGCGCCCATGGCGCCGGATGCAATGAAGCGGCTGCAGGCGCGGTGTGAGGCGTCGCGCATGCAGTAATCGCTGTTTTCCCTGCACAATTCCCTGATTTCCTTGCACGATGTCCGCCATGCACGATCGCCGGAAATATGCAAAGAGGGGCGCCGAACGTGCCTGATAACAGGCACCCTGAGGCGAAGGCCAACCGGGGACAGTTCAAGAAAGGCCAGAGCGGTAATCCCGGCGGCAAGCCGAAGGCGCTGCGTGAGGTGATCGAACTTGCGCGGGAGCATACCGAGCTTGCTGTTTCGCGCCTGGCCCACTGGGCAACGATGGCATCTCAACTTTGTAGAAGTTTGCACTTAATCTGACGGACGGCTTGAAGTGGCCGGCGTGGATGCTACGCGTTCATGTGGTGTTCGACGTGGCGCCCGATATCTTTTTCGCGGGCGTGGTGGGCTGCGTCAAGGAAGGTTTGCATCGGGGTTTTGCCGAAGCAGTATCGTCCCTGGTGGGTGCGATTGCGGTTGAAGTCATCCATCCATTCGTCGAGGTCTGCCTGGAGTTCGTGGATGCTGTCGTAGATCTTGCGGCGAAAAGTGACACGATAGAACTCGTCGAGCATGGTCTTGTGGAAGCGCTCGACGATGCCGTTGGTCTGCGGGCTGCGCGCCTTGGTGCGGGTATGGTCGATGTTCTCCACCGCCAGATAGAGTTCGTATTCATGGCGGTCATGAGAGCCGCAGAATTCGGTGCCCCGGTCGGTCAGCACGCGCTGGAGCGGGAGATCGTGCAGCTCGAAGAAGGGGATGACGCGGTCGTTGAGCAGGTCGGCAGCGGTAACCGGGGTCTTGCGGTCATAGAGCTTGGCGAAGCCGACCTTGCTGTAGGTATCGACGAAGGTCTGCTGGTAGACGCGACCGACGCCCTTCAGGGTGCCGACATAGAAGGTATCCTGGGCGCCGCAATAGCCGGGACATTCGGTCTCGAACTCGCCCCAGGCCTCCTTGTCGGCCTTGGCCTTCTCCAGGGCCGCAAGCTGGCTTTCGGTGAGGATCAGCCGTTCCTGGGCCATCTTGGCTTCGAGCGCCTTGAGGCGGAGCTTCATGGTAGCGAGGTCGTGGCGCAGCCAGATGCTGCGCACCCCGAAAGGAGAGACGGTGACGCCGCGCTTGAGCAGTTCGTTGGCCACGCGGGCCTGGCCCCAGGCCGGTTGTTCGATGGCGATCGCGACCACTGCTTCCTCAACCGCCGGCTCGACGCGGTTTTTCAGCAAGGGTTTGCGGCGGGAGAGTTCCTGGAGCGCGATTTCGCCGCCTTTGTCGTAGAGCTCCTTGAAGCGGTAGAAGCTGTCGCGCGAATACCCCATCATCTTGCAGGCCTGGGAGACGTTGCCCAGTTGCTTCGATAGTTCCAGCAGGCCAACTTTGGCGCGGATGATCTTCTGGTCACGGGTCATGAGGATATCCTCCGATGGCTGCGGCGGGGGCTGCGTCGCCCGGCCACTCCGCCCCCGCCGCAGCCCTGGTTGAGCTTCAGCAGACACCATCCGTCAGATTTAGTCGAGACTTCTACATCAACTTGATGTGCCGTGAAGATGGGGTGATATAGAGGCTGGACATTGGAGGACGCGTTCTGTGTCACCGGCCCCCCATCGGACGGCTTTACTGTCCGGAATTTTAATATTTGTGTCCCTGCTCGCGCTGGATGCGCTTGATTTGTGGCCACACTCGCTGCTGCGGGCCGGCCTTGTGGGCGGCGTCTGCTGGGTAGTTTCGTTATGGCTCTGCCGCCGGTTCAGCGCCCAGCGGCCCGACTGATCGCGCCTCCGGGCGGCTTTGACGTCGTCCGGATCAATGCGGATTCGTCCAATCAACGACGGCGACGAAGGCGAAGCAGAGCGAGCCCAGAGCTACAGGCACAAGCGAAGCTTTTCCCCAGCCCCCGCCATGAGGGACATAACAACAACGGATCGGACGCGAGGCGACTCTAAACAGCCACCTCAGACGCTTCGTTGAATCGCGCAGGCAGCGGTATGTCTCGGCGATTTCCAACATATCGCTTGGCGCCAGGGCGCATTTCACTTTCTTTTCCGCCATCTGCCTCGCGGCATCCGTCATCTTCTGGTTGCCGTAAGGAGTCCTGACTTTAGGCGTGCGGCCATCCGTCAGGCCGCGACCAGCCTGCGGACGCGCAATTCCCCTTCATGCTTGCGCGCCTGGGCCATGTCATGGGCCACCTGCATGCGCATCAACGTGTCGGCCTTCACGCCAAATGCCATTTCGAACCGAATCGCCATGTCAGCCGAAAGGCGACCCCGTCCATTCAGCAGTGCGCTGAGCGCCTGCCGCGACACGCCGAACTCCCCCGCCAGATCATTGATACGGATGCCGTTCGGCTCGACGACCTCGGTCTTGAGCCATTCGCCGACGTGAACCGCCAGGGACGGATGCATTTTAAGAGCCATGATAATCCTCCAGATCCATATCCTCGATCGCGCCCTGATCATTGACCCGAAACGTCAGGCGCCAATTCTTCGTCACGGTCATCGACCACGTTCCGATACGATCGCCGGTCAGAGGATGAAGACCGTAGTTCGGAGGCACTGAAAGTTCGTCCAGCGATGCCGCCGCATTGATGAAGGCCAGCATATTGCGCAGTCGGTCCACATCCCCGACCAGCCCCTTGGGATTTCCCTTCTCGAAGAACCGGCGCAGCCCTTTGTGGGCGATGCTTTCGATGTCCATGAACGTAAAGTGTTGCTTTACATCGGGCGTGTCAAGCGCTGCTTTACATATTGCCTGTGGCGAAACGGGCGCAGTTGCCGCATCCAGATCGCGAACCCTGCATTGAATAACTCAACAGGCCCGAACCAGCCTGACCAGTGGCACGGAAGTGACGAAGGTATCCGTAGCACTCGTGCGCCAGGGTAAAATCAGCCTTTCGTAGCGAGACCAGAATTTGGAGCCGTCGTCGCGTGTCACGAGTGCCTCGATCAGTTCCAGGCGCGGCGCCTGCTGCTGGGCTACCGTGAAATATCCGCGGGTGGTCGGGATGATATAGTCGCTGTCGGGCAGGTCCCTGACATCGCGGCCCAGGAGACTGTCACAGGAACGATCGCCATATGACCTGTAGCTCTGCGGCCATGATTCGATCAGGCAGCGATCCTGGCCCGGCATCCAGGCCACGCCGCCGCCCCCGAAGGCCGGGTTGGCGGTCATCCTGGCGATGTTCCGCGTGGTGGCATAGCGGTTTTGCTGCTTCCAGAGCTTCAATGCGGTGCGCAGGTCGGCGCGTTTCGGACCCTGAAGCCGGTCCAGGGACAGGCCGATGATGTTGGGCACGCGTGGCAGCCCGGTTTCGTCCGGCGCCGCGGCCCGCAGCGCGTGCAGGCGCGCAATGGCGTCATTGAGATTGCGTATGACTTCCAGCGGCGCAACCAGCGTGCCGACGCGTTCGAGGACGATGTTCCGGGGTGACTGGTATAGCAGGATCTGGATGACGGCCTGGAAGCACGACGCCGGGAAACATGCCGGCTGGAAGCGAATGCGCGTATAATGCGGAAATGTCGCCATGGCCGCGAATCCAAGATTCCGGATGGAATCCGAAACCATATCGTAATCACTGCGAAAGCATCCGATATATTTAAAAAATTCGTTACTATACGGATGCAGGATTTTTCCGTCGGGACTGATCAGTATTTCCATAAACCGTCACTTTGGCACTATATCAGGGTTTATAGAGCATTAATCCTGCCCTCTTAATCGGGCGGGTTTTTTGGTCAAGTTTTTCATTCTTCGTTTTCCTTTAGCTTCCTTTCACGATCACAGTTCTGCTCCTGGACTGGCATCTCGGCCCTGACTGAGGGTTCGTGGCACGCCGTGCACTCTTCCGCGCTCAGCGACGACTGATATGCCGCCCCATCCGTGGATGGGCGGCCGGCCTTTCGTCGTGGCGCATTTTGCCATCGGATTCACGGGGCAGCATCACAGGCACTCGAGCGGAGTCCCACGAGGCGTTCACCTGCGCGTGCTCCAGGCAAGATATCGTGCTTCCCGTCGTCCTCGACTGCACCCTTCCCCATCCGCCTTGGCGGATCTCCCTGTTCAGAACGCCGCGGTCATCCCGACACGCGGCGGAACATTCCTTTGCAGCTGGACACTCACGCGAGCGCCCGCGGCAATTTGCGGTTCTTGCAAGCGATATGACGGGCCCGCTCTTCGGGATCGACGGCCGGACCGCCGTCATAGACCGTTCCGTCGAGCCACATGGCATGCATGATCACGGCCATCTTGCGCGCCACGGCGACCGCCGCCTTGCGATGGCAGGACCGTTTCGCCAGTTCCAGGCCCCAGGTCCGCAGCTTGTCGCGCCCCTTGAAACGCGTCAGCAGGACCGACGCCGCTTCATAGAGGGACCGCCGCACCTCCGGATCGCCGGCCTTGCTGATGCGTCCCTGCACATCGATGCTGGTACCCGACTGCCAGCGCCGCGACGTCAGGCCGAAATACGCCGCGACGTCGCGCGAGCGCCGGAAGCGCGACGGATCGTCGATCGCCGTCATCACGCCAAGCGCGGTCACCGGCCCCACCCCCGGAATGGCCATGAACCGCCGGCACACCTCGTCACCCGCGACGATCCGCACCACCAGCTTGTGCAGCCGGGTATATTCTTCCCAGAGCACGGCCTTCGCCCGCAGCATCGCCTCCATGAGATCGCGGGTCAGCGCGTCCTGCGCCACGGCCTCGCGAACGGCGGTGTCGAAGCGCGCCCGCGAGACCGTGCCCAGGCGGATACCGAACGCCCTCTTAATCGGGCGGGTTTTTTGGTCAAGTTTTTCATTCTTCGTTTTCCTTTAGCTTCCTTTCACGATCACAGTTCTGCTCCTGGACTGGCATCTCGGCCCTGACTGAGGGTTCGTGGCACGCCGTGCACTCTTCCGCGCTCAGCGACGACTGATATGCCGCCCCATCCGTGGATGCGCGGCCGGCCTTTCGTCGTGGCGCATTTTGCCATCGGATTGGCAGCTGCGCCGACATCGGCGGAGTCCCGCAGGTGTTCCTGCGCGTGCTCCAGGCAAGATATCGTGCGCCGTCAGGTCCAGCGCCAGCATCTCCGGATGCGCCTGGGCGACAGGGAACCTGCCTCGTGACCCATACGGCGCAGGCGCGGCAGGAACGGCTTCACGGGATCCCTGAGCGCAGCCGGGTCCGTGGCCACCGTCGTTTCCAGATGCACGGGCCCTGCTCGTCCACCACACAGACCGCCGTTTCGTCGATCGACACATCGAGACCGCAAAAGAATTCCATCGCACGCCTCCCGCGCTGCTGTTTCACCGCGGCAACTCTACCTTCTTTCCGGCCCGGGAGACCGCCAATCGACGACGACCGCTCAGGCCCGATTACGGCTGGCACCGGAAGAGCGCGGAACACGTATCGGCGCCCCGCCGTTGCCTGTGGGGGGCTTTCGGTGTCATCTGGCGGGAAGGGCTCGGGGCCGCATGGAAGAGCCTCCACCGTCTGTTACGAGTCCGGCCAATTTTCGCCACATCTGGAGAGGCTTAATGGTGTGGCAAGGAAAGAGATTTGGATGTCCATCAAGATGAACCGCTTCATGGCGCTTCTCATGGGTCTGGCCCTGGCGGTCGCGCCGGTTGTCGCGAACGCCCAGGGCGGGCCGGGAGGACATGACGGCGGTGGTCGCGACGGCGGTCACGGCGGCGAGGGCCCCCGAGGGGGTGGTCCGCGGGGTGGGCCGGGCGGCGGCGGCTTTCGTGGTGGCGATTTCCGTGGGGGCGGCGGCCCGCATGGTGGCCGGTGGCGCGCCGGGGACCGCTATAATGGCGGCGGCGTGTTCGTCGACAACTGGCGGGGGTACCACGGCCTGTACGCGCCCCCGCGCGGCTATCGCTGGATCAATTACGGCGGCGGCTTCCTGCTGGCCGCCATTGCGACGGGCGTGATCGCCAACGTCATCGCCGACGGGGCGTATGGCGGTGGATATGGCGCGGCCCCCGCGCCCTACCCGGCGGGAACCGCGTATCCGGCCTATGGCGCGTATCCGGGCGCGCCCGCGCCATACCCCGCCGCGCCCCCGCCGCCGCCGCCACCGGGGTACTGATTTCACGGATTCGGCGGGGTGCCTCGATCGGGGCGTCCCCGCCGAATCCGGGCATTACCGGCTGTAGAAGGCCGGTTTCGCGATCATCTCGATCGGTTCGATCCGCCCGCTTTCCTGCGCGCGGACGCAGGCATCGGCCGCGACGGAGGCCGCATAGCCCGCCCAGGAATCCGGGCCGGCCGGCGAGCCGGTGGAGGCCCGGTCGATGAAATCCTGGATTTCCGCGTCATAGGCGTCGATGAAGCGGTATTTCCAGTCGTTCATGATGTGGCGTGACAGTGTCTCGCCCGTCTTGACGGGAACGGCGGGCGGGTCCGGCAGGTTGGCCTGCCCCAGTTCGCCGACGACGGCGCACTGGATGTCGTAGCCGTACTGGCAGTTGACGAAGATTTCGACATCGATGCGGATGCCGCGCTTCGTTTCCAGCAGGGCGATCTGCGGGTCGCGCATGTGGGGCAGCGCCTTGCTGGTGCGGCGGGGGAAGATGACCTGCGCCGAGACGTATTCGCCATCCAGCAGCCAGCGATGCACGTCCAGTTCATGGACCAGCGTGTCGGTGATGGCCATCTCGGTCTTGTAGTTCGGCCCCACGCGCTGGTTGCGGTGCATGGCGTGGACCATCAGTACGTCGCCGATGGTGCCGTTATCCAGAATGGCCTTGAGGTCGAGATAGCCGGAATCATAACGCCGGTTGAAGCCGACCTGCACCAGCCGCCGGCCACGCGCCATTTCGGCTTCCATGATCCGCAGGCAGTCGGCCGCGTTGGTCGCCAGCGGCTTTTCGCAGAAGACGGGCTTGCCCGCCGCGATCGCGTCCAGCACGTATTCCGCGTGCGTGCCGCCCCAGGACGTGACCATGACGGCCTGCACGTCCGGCCGGGCGACCAGGTCGCGGGCGGTGTCGCATATCACCGCATCGGGTGCCCATTCCTGCGCCGCCCTGCGGGCATTGTCCGCATTGATGTCGTTCAGGGCGACGATCCTTCCGCCCGACAGGGCCCGGCTGACGCGCCTGATATGATCCTGGCCGATCGCGCCCGTACCGATCACGCCGATTCCGAGTGTCATGTGGCTTCTCGTTTTCTGTTCTTGGTTTTCTGGAAGCGATCCGGATCAGCCCAGTGTGGGCATGACGAATTCGGCACCCGCGCGGGCACTTTCCGGCCAGCGCGCGGTCACGGCCTTCAGCTTGGTGAAGAAGCGGATGCCTTCGGGGCCGTGCATGTGGTGGTCCCCGAACAGCGACCCCTTCCAGCCGCCGAAGGAATGGAAGGCCATGGGCACCGGGATGGGCACGTTGACGCCCACCATGCCGGCCTGCACCCCATGGACGAAGCTGCGCGCCGTATTGCCGTCCCGCGTGAAGATCGCGGTGCCGTTGCCGTACGCGTGGTCGTTGACCAGGCTGATGGCGGATTTGAAATCGGGCGCGCGGACGACCGCCAGCACGGGGCCGAAGATTTCCTCGCGATAGATGCTCATGTCCGGGGTGACGTGGTCGAACAGGCTGCCGCCGAGGAAGAAGCCCTTTTCATAGCCCTGCAGGGCGATGGAGCGGCCGTCGACGACCAGGTCCGCGCCCTCGGCCACGCCGGCATCGACATAGGACCGGACCTTGTCGCGATGCTGCGCGGTGACCAGCGGCCCCATTTCGCTTTCGGGGTCGGTGCCCGGTCCGATCTTCAGGCCGCGCACCTTCGGCGCCATCGCGTCGATCAGCGGTCCCGCGACATCGCCCACCGCGACCGCGACCGACAGCGCCATGCAGCGTTCGCCGGCCGAGCCGTAGGCGGCGCCCATCAGGGCGTCCACGGTGCGCGGCAGGTCGCAGTCGGGCATGATGATGGCGTGGTTCTTGGCCCCCCCCAGCGCCTGCACGCGCTTGCCCTGCGCCGCGCCGGTTTCATAGATGTAGCGTGCGATCGGCGTCGATCCGACGAAGCTGACCGCCTTGATGTCCGGGTGGTGCAGGATGTCGCCCACCATGTCCTTGTCGCCCTGCACGACCTGGAACACCCCGTCGGGGAAGCCGGCTTCCCTGAACAGGTCGGCCAGGAACAGCGAGGCCGAGGGGTCGCGTTCCGAGGGTTTGAGGATGAAGCAGTTGCCGGTCGCGATGGCCATCGGCGCCATCCACAGCGGCACCATGACCGGGAAGTTGAACGGCGTGATGCCGGCCACCACGCCCAGCGGCTGGCGCAGGGTCCAGGCGTCGATGCCGTTGGCGACCTGTTCGGTATATTCGCCCTTCAGCAGTTCGGGGATGCCGGTGGCGTATTCCACCACCTCCATCCCGCGCGTGATCTCGCCCCTGGCGTCCGACAGCACCTTGCCGTGCTCGGACGTGACGATGGCGGCCAGGTCGCCCGCGCGGCGTTCCAGCAGGTCGCGCAGCCGGAACATCAGGCGCGCGCGGGTCAGCGGCGGCGTGGCCGCCCAGGCGGGAAAGACGGCCAGCGCGGCCCGGACGGCGTCGTCCAGGTCCTGCCGCGTGCCCAGCGCCAGTTGGTGGGCGACCTGGCCCGAGGACGGGTCGAAGACATCCGCGCGCCGCGTGCCTTGGCCCTCGGTCCGCTTGCCGCCGATGAAGTGGCAGATGAGGCTCATGTCGGAACTCCGTAACCTGCTGGGCAGGTCTGCATCAGTAGGGAAGATGGGCCTGGTCGGGGTCCATGGTGAATTTCCATTGCCGCACCGGTCCGGCCATGACGTTCAGGTAATACAGGTCGAATCCGTGCGGCGCGCCGACCGGGTGGTAGCCCTTCGGCACCAGCACGACGTCGCCGTCGGCGATCGCCATCGCTTCGTCCAGCGATCCATCCTTGGTATAGACCCGTTGCAGGGCGAAGCCGCTGCCGCGCTTCAGGCGGTGGTAATAGGTTTCCTCCAGATAGGTCTCGTTCGGGAAATCGTCGGTGTCGTGCTTGTGGGGCGGGTAGCTGGACCAGTGGCCACCGGGGGTGATGACCTCGACCACCAGCAGCGTTTCCGCATCCGCCGTGTCGGGCAGGATGTTGCGCACCAGGCGCTGGTTGGTGCCCGTACCCCGGGTCAGTTGCCCGACCTGGTCCGGCCCGATCAGGCGCGGCGGGTAGAGCCCCCGCGCGGGCGAGGCGCAGATGGCCAGTTCGACCGGCCCCTGCGCCTGGACCCGCCAGGCCGAACGGGGCGGCAGGTAGACCGACCACGGCAGGCCGTCGAACGGATTCGTCCGTTCCCCGATCACGCCGAAATCGATATCGGCCCCCGTGACGCGCGCCCGGCCCGAGATCAGCACCAGGCAGATTTCGGTATCGTCGGTCTGCCCGACGGCCACGGCGCCGTCGCGCAGGGTCCGTGCCTCGAACCCCACGAAGCGCCAGCCGGCGCTCTGGGGCGTGACCGAGACCACGCGCCCGGCATCGTCCGGCGCGTGGGGATGGATCAGGAGGCGTGACGGCATGACAGCAGCCCCGCATCGTGCAGTGTTCTGGCAAGGTAGTTCCGGCCCATGCGCGCATAGGTCAGCGGATTGGCGCGGGCCGGGTCCTGTTCGGCCTCGATGACCACCCAGCCGTCATAGCCGGGAAGGTTGCGGAACACGGCGGGAAAATCGATTTCACCGTCGCCCGGGACCGTGAACACGCCGTTCAGCACAGACCGGAGGAAGCTCCAGTCCTGCGCGTCGGCCTGGGCACGGATGGCGGGGCGCACATCCTTGGTGTGGACATGGGCGATGCGGTCGCGATAGCGGGCGGCCAGCGCCGCCGGGTCCGCCCCGCCCCACCAGGCATGGCCGGTATCCAGCAGCAGGTGCACCGATTCCCCGGTCAGGCGCATCAGGGTGTCGATGTCGGCGGGCGTCTGCACCACGGTGCCCATATGGTGGTGATAGACCAGCTTCAGCCCCGCCCGGGCCACCGCGTCACCCACGATCGTCAGGCGCCGTGCGAAACCCTGCCAGTCCTGGCTGTCCAGGACCGGGCGGGCGGAGAGCGGCACGTCGATTTGCGTATGCACCGTGTTGGACGTTTCCGCGAAGATCATGACCGGTGAGCCCATGGCGCGCAGCAGTTGCAGATGGTCCTGCATGGCGGCGATTTCGTCTTCCGCGCTGCGGGTCAGCAATTCGCAGGAATACCAGCCGGAGATGCAGGCCAGGCCGTGGGGGGCCAGCGCCGCGCGCAGGGCGTCCGGCGTGCGGGGGAACTTGTTGCCCAGTTCCAGGCCCTCCATCCCGGCGCTGTGCGCCTCGGCCAGGCAGGTTTCCAGCGGGGTCTCGCCCCCCAGTTCCGGCATGTCGTCGTTCGACCAGATGATGGGGTTGGCGCCGATTTTTGCGGACATGGTCAGTTTCCGATGCGTTGGGAATTGCGCTTGCATTCGTATTCCGCGCGGGCCTGGTTCACGCCCGGGCGGGCGGAGATTTCGGGCACCGCCACGTCCCACCACGCGCCGCCGTCCCGCGTCGTCGGCATGGGATCGGTGTCGATGACGATGACGGTGGTGCGGGCGGCGTCGCGGGCCTGGCGGACCGCGTCCTCCAGCGCCGCCAGGCCGGACACCTTGACGGCGTCAGCGCCCAGGCTGCGCGCGTGGGCCGCGAAGTCGATGGCGGGAAATTCGTGCATATGCATCGAATTTTTCCACAGATTGTTGAACGGCGCGCCGCCGCATGCCTGCTGCAACCGGTTGATGCAGCCATAGCCGTGATTGTCCAGCACGACGATGGTCAGCCTGAACCCCAGCATCACCGAGGTCGCGATTTCGGAATTCAGCATCAAATAGGAGCCGTCCCCCACCATCACGATGACCTCGCGCGACGGATCGGCCATCTTGACGCCGAGGGCGCCGGCCAGTTCGTACCCCATGCAGGAAAAGCCGTACTCCATGTGGTAGCCGCCCGGCCTGTCCGCCCGCCAGTGCTTCTGCAGTTCGGCCGGAAGCCCCCCCGCCGCGCAGACGACGACATCCGTGGGCGTGCCGGCGCGGCGCACGGCGCCGATCACCTGCGCGTCGGACGGCAGGGCGCCCGATGGCGGGGCCGAGGCCGAAGATGCCGCCAGGCAGCGCGCCGAGATTTCCAGCCATTCGGCGCGGGCGCGTTCGGCCATGCCCGTCCAGTCGCCTTCCGCGCGCCAGTCCCCCAGGTGCGCGTCCAGCGCCGCCAGCCCCACGCGCGCGTCGGCCAGCAGCGGCTGCGCCTCGTGCTTCATGGCGTCGAACGCCTGCACGTTCAGGCCCACGATCCGCATGTCGGGGTTCTGGAACAGGCCCCAGGACCCGGTCGTGAAATCCTGCAGCCGCGTGCCGATGGCGATCACCACGTCGGCCTGCGCCGCCATGGTGTTGGCCGCGCTGGTGCCGCTGACGCCGACGCCGCCCATGTTCATGGCCAGCGTGGCCGGCAGCGCGGATTTCCCCGCCTGGGTTTCCCCGGCGGGAATGCCGCGCGCGGCGCAGAAGGCGGCCACCTGCTCCCCTGCCCCGGAATACGGCACGCCGCCGCCGACCACCACGAAGGGCCGCCGCGCCGCGCGGATGATGCCGGCCGCGTCATGCAGATCCCGTTCGTCGGGGGCGGGGCGCCGGGGCCGGTGGATGCGCTCGGCGAAGACATGCTCGGGATAGTCGAACGCTTCCGCCTGCACGTCCTGGCACAGCGCGAGCGTCGCCGGGCCGCATTCGGCGGGATCGGTCAGCACGGCCATGGCGCGGGCGAAGGCGGGAATGAGCTGTTCCGGCCGGGTGATGCGATCGAAATAGCGCGATACCGGGCGGAAGGCGTCATTGGCGGTGATGGTGCCGTCCCCGAAATCCTCGACCTGCTGCAGCACGGGATCGGGCACGCGGTTGGCGAACACGTCGCCGGGCAGCAGCAGCACCGGCAGGCGGTTCACGTGCGCCACGGCGGCGCCCGTGACCATGTTCAGCGCGCCCGGGCCGATCGAGGTGGTGCAGGCCATGGCCCGCCGCCGCCGCTGCGCCTTGGCATAGGCCGTGGCGGCGTGGACCATGCCCTGTTCGTTATGGGCGCGGAAGGTGGTGATGTCGTCGCGCTGGGCGTGCAGTGCCTCGCCCATGCCGGCGACGTTGCCGTGGCCGAAAATGGCCCAGACACCGCCGAAGAACGGCACGATCTGGCCGTCCAGCTCGGTCTTCTGCGCGCACATGGCGCGGACCAGCGCCTGTGCCATGGTCAGGCGGATCGTGTTCATGACCGTTGTCCCGTTGCGTCGGTGGTGCGCGGCACCGCCTGCCAGGCGGCGACGAAGCGCGCGAAACGGCGGCTCATTTCATCGACCGCGCCTGCGTCGTCCAGGCTGCCCGCGAACCAGGCGCGTGCCGGGTCGCCGAAGATGGTGCGGCCGATCGCGAAGCCCCGGACCCAGGGCGTGACCGCGGCGGCCTGGAACGCGGCCAGCAATTCCTGTTCGGGCGCGTCCAGGCCCAGGATGACGACGCCCCGGCAATCGGGGTCGTTCGCGCCGATCACCTCGCCGATGGCGTGCCAGGCGGCGGGGCTGGACTGTCCTTCCAGCTTCCACCAGTCCGGGCGCAGCCCGGCGGCGTAGAGCATCTGCAACGCGCGGGACACCGTGTCGTCGCGCATCGGGCCGTTCTTGCCGGCGATGATTTCCAGCAGCAGCTCGCGGCCGGTCCGGCGGCAGGCATCCTGCGCGCGCAGCATTTCGCGTTCCTGGCGCTGGCGCAGGGCCTCGTCATCGTCCGGGTGGTAGAAGCACAGGCATTTCACCACCTGGTCGGTCGGCCATTCGGTCAGGTGGGCGCCCAGGCTGCCGCCGAACTCGAAATCCAGCGGGCGCGAGGCCGGCAGTTCGATCGGGCGGGCCGTCCACAGACCGCTCTTCGACGCGGTGAACAGCGCGTCCTGGCCGTAGCGCCCGTCCATGAAGACGCCGAAGCCCGGTGCGCCGTTCGCCACCCTGACCGCCGCCTGCACCGCGAGCGTCTTGAACTGCGGAATGCGCGACAGCGGGGCCCCGGCTTCCAGCGCGATGGCTTCGAGCTGGATGCGATGGTCGCAGGCCAGCGCCATGACCGGATAGGCCTGGGCGCGCCGCGTGGTGACCCAGTGCAGGTGATTCAGCGCGACATCATGCCGCAGCGCGGTTTCCACGCTGCCATGGTCGAGGAAATAGGTCAGTTCCCGCCAGGTCGGGATTTCGGGCGAGCACAGCAGGCGCGACACCGCGAAGGCGCCGCAGGCATTGGCGTAGCGGCAGCAGGTCTCCAGCGCCTCGCCCCGCACCCAGCCGCGCAGGAAGCCCGACATGAAGGCATCGCCCGCGCCCAGCGTGTTGTAGACCTCGACCGGGAAGCCGGGGCCGGAAATGCCGTCATCCAGCCGGTCCGGGATCGCACCGTCGAACACCACGCAGCCCATCGGCCCGCGCTTGCACACGATGGTGGCGGCCGAGCGCGCGCGGATGGCGCGGATGGCATCCAGCGTGTCTTCCGACCCGCCGGCGATATGCAGTTCCTCCTCGGTGCCGACGATCAGGTCGCAGTCCGGCAGGATCGGCGCCAGGTGGCTGGTGACGGTGTCCGATCGGACATAGCGCGCCTCGCCGTCCCCGATGCCGGCCAGGCCCCACAGGTTGGGGCGGTAGTCGATGTCGAACACCACCTTGCCGCCGGCGGCGCGGATGATCCGCATGGCCTTGCGCTGCGCGGCGGCGGAGCCGGGCCGGGCGAAATGCGTGCCGGTCACGACCAGGACACGGCTGGACCGGATCAGGGCCTCGTCGATATCGCCCTCGTCCAGGGCGCTGTCGGCGCAGTCGGTGCGGTAGAACAGCAGCGGGAACGTGGTCCGGTCGCGCACGCCCAGGATGGCCAGCGCGGTGAAGCGGGCCGGGTCGGTGTGCACGCCCCGCACGTCCACCCCTTCGCGGCAGAGCTGTTCGCGGATGAAGCGCCCGAAATGCTCGTCCCCGACCCGGGTGACCAGCGCCGATTTCAGGCCCAGCCGCGCGGTGCCGATGGCGATGTTGGCGGGGCAGCCGCCGACGGCCTTGCTGAAGCTGGCCATGTCCTCCAGCCGGCCGCCGATCTGCTGCCCGTACAGATCGACCGACGCGCGGCCGACCGTCACGACGTCAAGTGCAGGGTTCGTCATTCCTTACCTCTTTTCGGGCGACCTCTTGGCGGGCCTGCTTGGCGGCGATTTAGGGATAAATGTTCCCTTTGCGTCAAATCACAGAACGTTTATTCCGTTTTCCAGCGGGCAATTCCGGCGCCTTCCGGGTGTCAACATCATGATTATTCTTGGTTATATGGCCGAAATCCCGGCGCGGGCGGCCTGAACATGAATGTTCCATTGCATTTCATTCCGTGAAATAACCGACCCCATATCCCCTTGCCCGATACGAGAGCACGATGCCCAACGACATGGCCGCCGGATCGATCCCGATTCAGGATTTCGATGTGCTGCGCGACGATATTCGCGCCCGCTACGATTCGCTGCCGAAGCGGCTGGCCCAGGTGGCGGATGCGATCATGGCGGCGCCGGACGATTTCACCTTCGGGACCGTCAGCAGCGTCGCGGCCGTGGCGGGCGTCCAGCCTTCCACCATCATCCGCTTCGCACGGGCCTTTGGATTTCACGGGTTTTCCGACATGCAGGTGGTCTTCCGCGAGCGCCTGCGCGGCCGGGCCTCGACCTACCAGACGCGGCTGGATGCCCTGCGGGGCCCCGACGGCGCCAGCCCGCCGGCCACGATGCTGCTGGAGGGTTTCGCCCACGCACTGGAACAGTCGCTGACGCGCCTGCGTGCCGGCATCGACGCCGAGCGTCTGGAACGCGCCTGCGCCGTCCTGGCCGAGGCCGAGACCCTGTTCGTCCTGGGGCTGCGGCGGTCCGCGCCGGTGGCGGATTACCTGTCGTACCTGCTGAACAAACTGTCGATCCGCCATGTCGATGTCCGGTCGGCCACCGGCATGGAGGACGAGATCGCGTCCTTCGCCACGCACCGCGACGCCGCGATCGTCATCAGCTATTCGCCCTATGCCCGGCGTACGATCGAAGTGTTCAACCAGTTCCAGGCGGTGGGCGTGCCGACGATCGTGCTGACCGACAGTCCGTTCAGCCCCGTCGTGCCCGCCGGCGGGCTGTGGTTCGAGATTCTGGAACAGGATTTCCAGGGCTTCCGGTCCAATGCCGCCGCGACGGCGCTGGTGATGACGCTGGCCACGTCGGTGGCCAAAATCCGTGACGTAAAGGGCAGAAAACGGTAACGGCCGCCCCGTCCGCGGGCAGCACAAACGCGTGAGAAGCGCGCGGGCCGGGGCGGATGACGCGTTTGCGCCTTGACCTTGCGGGGACAAGAACGGAATGTGCGTTCCGTAGACATATAAAAATAGAAACGACGGTTCATCCTGCGTTTCATGGAGAATAATCGAATGTCTATCGAACCTTCAGGTGGGCCGCTGCTGGCGGCCCGGCCGGGCGCGGTCCTGCCCCCGGCACCCCGCGCACCGGACGGGGCCGGCACGCCGGACGAGCGGCTGCGCCATTCCTCGCTTCTGGTCCGGGCCATGCGCCGGCCCGAACTGGGCGCCATCGGCGGACTGGTGCTGGTGGGGATCTTCTTCGCCTTCACCGCCGACCGGTCGATGTTCTCGCTGAACGGCGGGCTGGCGATCATGAACCCCTCGGCGCAGCTCGGCATCATGGCGGTGGCCGTGGCGCTGCTGATGATCGGGGGCGAATTCGACCTGTCCATCGGGTCCATGGTCGCGTTTTCCGGCCTGGCCTTCGGCATCTTCCTGCTGCAATGGCACCTGCCGCTGCTGCTTTCGATCCTGCTGACCCTGGTGGTCGCGGCGATCGTGGGCACCATCAACGGCCAGCTGGTGATCTGGACGCGGCTGCCGTCCTTTATCGTGACGCTGGCCTTCTTCTTCATCCTGCGCGGCCTGTCCCTGGTCGGGCTGAAGGCGGTCACGGGCGGCACCACCCAGTTGCGCGGCTTTACCGAGGCCGCGTCGGACAGCATCTTCACGCCGCTCTTTTCCGGCTTCGCCTTCGGCGGCCCGTTCCGGTGGGCGGCGCATCACGGCCTGATCGCGCTGCTGCCCGACGGCACGCCCGCCGCACCCGGCATCCCGATCGCGGTGATGTGGTTCGTCGGCCTGACCGCGCTTTCGACCTGGTGCCTGTTGAAGACGAAGCTGGGCAACTGGATCTTCGCCAGCGGCGGCGACCCCAGGGCGGCCCGCAATTCGGGCGTGCCGGTGGACCAGGTCAAGACCGGGCTGTTCATCCTGACCGCGTGCGCCGCGGCGCTGGTCGGCATCCTGACGGTGCTGGATGCCGGGTCCACCGATGCGATGCGCGGCACGCAGAAGGAATTCCAGGCCGTGATCGCCGCCGTGATCGGCGGGTGCCTGCTGACGGGGGGATACGGATCGACGCTGGGCGCCTTCTTCGGGGCGATCATCTTCGGCGTGGTGTCGATCGGGCTGAGCTACACCACGTTCGACAGCGACTGGTTCCAGGTCTTCCTCGGGGTGATGCTGCTGATTGCGGTGATCTTCAATAACAACCTGCGCCGGAAGGTGACGGGGGAGCGTTGAGCCATGAATTACATCACACCACGTGGGACATCCTCGGGGCATGGCGGTTCGGACGCGGTCGATCTGCCGCCGAAGGGCACGCCGATCATCGAAATCAAGTGTAGAAGTTTGCACTTAATCTGACGGACGGCTTGAAGTGGCCGGCGTGGATGCTACGCGTTCATGTGGTGTTCGACGTGGCGCCCGATATCTTTTTCGCGGGCGTGGTGGGCTGCGTCAAGGAAGGTTTGCATCGGGGTTTTGCCGAAGCAGTATCGTCCCTGGTGGGTGCGATTGCGGTTGAAGTCATCCATCCATTCGTCGAGGTCTGCCTGGAGTTCGTGGATGCTGTCGTAGATCTTGCGGCGAAAAGTGACACGATAGAACTCGTCGAGCATGGTCTTGTGGAAGCGCTCGACGATGCCGTTGGTCTGCGGGCTGCGCGCCTTGGTGCGGGTATGGTCGATGTTCTCCACCGCCAGATAGAGTTCGTATTCATGGCGGTCATGAGAGCCGCAGAATTCGGTGCCCCGGTCGGTCAGCACGCGCTGGAGCGGGAGATCGTGCAGCTCGAAGAAGGGGATGACGCGGTCGTTGAGCAGGTCGGCAGCGGTAACCGGGGTCTTGCGGTCATAGAGCTTGGCGAAGCCGACCTTGCTGTAGGTATCGACGAAGGTCTGCTGGTAGACGCGACCGACGCCCTTCAGGGTGCCGACATAGAAGGTATCCTGAGCGCCGCAATAGCCGGGACATTCGGTCTCGAACTCGCCCCAGGCCTCCTTGTCGGCCTTGGCCTTCTCCAGGGCCGCAAGCTGGCTTTCGGTGAGGATCAGCCGTTCCTGGGCCATCTTGGCTTCGAGCGCCTTGAGGCGGAGCTTCATGGTAGCGAGGTCGTGGCGCAGCCAGATGCTGCGCACCCCGAAAGGAGAGACGGTGACGCCGCGCTTGAGCAGTTCGTTGGCCACGCGGGCCTGGCCCCAGGCCGGTTGTTCGATGGCGATCGCGACCACTGCTTCCTCAACCGCCGGCTCGACGCGGTTTTTCAGCAAGGGTTTGCGGCGGGAGAGTTCCTGGAGCGCGATTTCGCCGCCTTTGTCGTAGAGCTCCTTGAAGCGGTAGAAGCTGTCGCGCGAATACCCCATCATCTTGCAGGCCTGGGAGACGTTGCCCAGTTGCTTCGATAGTTCCAGCAGGCCAACTTTGGCGCGGATGATCTTCTGGTCACGGGTCATGAGGATATCCTCCGATGGCTGCGGCGGGGGCTGCGTCGCCCGGCCACTCCGCCCCCGCCGCAGCACTGGTTGAGCTTCAGCAGACACCATCCGTCAGATTTAGTCGAGACTTCTACAAATCAAGGATGTCCGCAAGGAATTCGGGCAGGTCATCGCCCTGGCCGGCGTGTCGCTGACCGTCCGGGCGGGCGAGGTGCTGTGCCTGCTGGGCGATAACGGCGCCGGCAAGTCGACGCTGATCAAGACGCTGTCGGGCGTGCATGCGCCCACCAGCGGCACGTTCCTGGTCGATGGCCAGCCCGCCCATTTCCACGGCCCGCGCGACGCGCTGGCGGCGGGGATCGCCACCGTGTTCCAGGACCTTGCGATGATTCCGCTGATGTCGGTCACGCGGAATTTCTTCATGGGGCGGGAGCCGGTGCAGGGCGTCTTTCCCTTCCGCTGGGTGGATTTCAAGGCCTGCCGCCGCATCACCCATGACCAGATGAACAAGATCGGCATCGACGTGCGCGACCCCGACCAGGCGGTGGGCACGCTGTCGGGCGGCGAGCGCCAGTGCGTGGCCATCGCGCGGGCCGTCTATTTCGGCGCGCGGGTGCTGATCCTGGACGAACCGACATCGGCGCTGGGCGTCGCGCAGACCTCGATGGTTCTGAAATATATCGACCAGGTCAGGAACAGGGGCCTGGCCGTGGTCTTCATCACGCACAATGTGCGGCATGCCTTCGCCGTGGGGGACAGTTTCACGGTCCTGAACCGCGGCAAGACGCTGGGTTCCTACCGGAAGTCGGAAATCGACATGGACCGCCTGCAAAGCCTGATGGCCGGCGGGCGGGAGATGCAGAAGCTTTCGGACGAACTGGGCGGGATGGTGTAGCAGGCTTCCATCATTCCAAGACGACGATAACAAGAAGAGAAAGAAATGAAAAAATCGTCCGTTATCGCGGCAGGCATCCTGGCGCTTTCCAGTGCCGCGTGGGTCCCCGCGGGCCGCGCCGCCGACAAGTCGATCAACATCATCATGGTCACCCATGGACAGGCGGCCGATCCCTTCTGGGCGGTCGTGCGCAACGGCGCCAAGGTCGCCGCGCAGCAGGCCGGCGTGCATGTGGAATTCCGCCAGCCCGACACGTTCGACATGACGCAGATGGCAAACCTGATCACCGCCGCCGTCAGCCAGCACCCCGACGGGCTGGTGGTCAGCGTGCCCGACGTGGATGCGCTGTCCGGCCCCATTCACAAGGCCCTGGCGGCCGGCATCAACGTCATCGCCACCAACGCGGCGGCGGAAACCGCGCGCCAGGTCGGCGTCGGCCTGGATGTCGGGCAGGAGGAATCCACGGCCGGCGAGGCCGCGGGCGCCGCGATGAAGAAGGCCGGCGGCACGAACGCGCTGTGCGTCAACCAGGAACCGGGCAACGTGGCGCTGGACCATCGCTGCGCCGGATTCGCGAAGGCGTTCGGAAAATCCAAGGTCCTGCCGGTCGATATGGATACCAGCAGCACCAAGGCCAAGATCCAGGGCGCGTTGCGGGCCGATCCCACGATCGACACGATCATCGGGCTGGGCGCCGAGACCGTGGGTGAACCCGCCGTCTCCGCCGTCAAGGCGCTGGGCCTGACCGGCAAGGTGCGGGTGGGCGCGTTCGACCTCGCCCCCGGCTTCCTGCAGGAAATCCGCGACGGCCAGGCGCTGTTCGCGGTGGACCAGCAGCCCTACCTGCAGGGCTATCTGCCGGTGATGTTCCTGGCCCTGAAGGTGCGGTACGGGATGATGCCGGCCAGCGACGTGGCTTCGGGCCCCAGCCTGGTGATGAAGGACCAGGCTGCGTCGGTGATCGCGCTGTCCGGACAGGGTATCCGGTAGAACCAGGCCGCGAAATTCATCCGGCGTGCCGTCATCGGCACGCCGGATTTTTTATGTAATATATTCCATTTTTCCGAATCACGTGATTTTCCCACCTTATTGGGCGGGAACGTCCATCCACTGCCGGGTCCGGGACGAATCCCGGACGGCTTCCATGACCATGGCGGTGCGCAGCGCATCGCGGAAGGGTGTCTCGGCGGGCGCCACGCCGCAGACGGCGTCGATCAGGTTCCGGACCTCGATGACCTTCAGGTCGTTGAAGCCAAGCTGATGGCCGGCGCCGGGGGTAAAGGCCCCGTAGGGCGGATAGGCGGGCGAGGCGGTCAGGCGCGTGAAGCCACGGCGGTTGGCGGCCTGCCCGGATTTGAACAGTTCCAGTTCGTTCAGGCGTTCCTGCGTGAAGCGCAACGCCCCCTTCGACCCGGTGACGTCGAACGACAGGCCCATTTCACGCCCGGTCGCGACCCAGGACGTGAACAGCGTGGCGGTGAACGGGTGGTCCTGGAAGCGGGCCAGGATCGCGGCCTGGTCGTCGATGCCGACCCGGTGCGACTGGCCGTCGGACGACGTGCGCGTGGGATAGACGGTATCCAGGCCGGCGCAGACCGACGCGACCTCGCCCAGCAGGTAGCGGCTCATGGAAATCAGGTGCGAGCCGATATCGGCCAGTGCGCCGCCCGCTTCCTCGGGCTGGAAACGCCAGGACCAGGACCCTTCGGGCGTGCCCATGAAGCCGGCGATATACTGGCCGGAAAACCCGATGATGTCCCCGATCTCGCCACTGGCGATGATTTCCTTCGCCGTGTGGACCATCGGGTTGCGCAGGTAGTTGAAGCCGACCTGCGTCACCACCCCGGCGCGCTCGGCGGCCTCGGTCATGGCGCGGGCGTCTTCCAGTGACGTGGCCAGCGGTTTTTCGCAATAGACATGCTTGCCCGCCGCGATCGCGGCCAGGGCCATCGGGGCGTGCTGGCGGTTGGGCGTGGTGATGGCGACGATATCGACCGCCGGGTCCAGGACAAGCCGTTCCCATTGCGCGGTGAAGCGCGCGAAGCCGAGTTCATAGGCCGCGCGCGCCGCCTTGTCGGCGGAGATGTCCGCCAGGATTTCCAGCCTGGGCTCGGCGGCCAGGGGGAAGACCCCGCCCACCGTGCGAAAGGCCAGCGCATGGGCCTTACCCATGAAACCGCTGCCGATCAGCCCTATGCCCAGCGTGCGTCTTGAAACGTTTTTCGTCATGACCTGCTCCTGGTTTCTTTTTTTCGTTATTCGCCGTGCAGGCGCATGGCCTGGGCGGGATGGGGCGAATCATCGTACGCGCCCCAGACCGACTGGTCGAAACAGATGACCGATCCCGTCATCAGGCCGGATTCGGCGCTGGACAGATAGGCGCAGGCGCGCGCGACCTCCTCGGGGCTGATCAGGCGGCCGAAGGGCTGCGTCTGGGCCGCGTCCTTCAGCCAGCCCTCGGACGCGCCGTGGAATTCGCGCTGGATGCGGTCTTCGCCGTCCGACGCCATCCAGCCGATATTCAGCGCGTTGACCCGGATGCGATTGCGCAGCAGCGCATAGGCGGTATTGCGGGTCAGCGTTTCCAGCGCCCCCTTCGAGGCGCAATAGGCGGCGATGAAAGGCTGCCCGCCCATGGCGGACATCGAGCCGATATTGACGATCGTGCCTTCGGTCGATTCCCGGATCATGATCTTCACGGCGTCCTGGATCAGGAAAAAGAGCGCGCGCACGTTGACCGCCATCATGCGGTCGAACAATTCGGGCGTGGTGTCCAGGATGGTGCCGCGATCGGTCAGTCCCGCCGCGTTCACCAGCGCGTCGATCCGGCCGAACGCGCCGTCGCACGCCTGCACGACGGCCCGCACGTCGTCCATGTCCGCGAGGTCGGCGGCCACGAAGCGCACGTCGGTATCGAAATCGCGCCGCAGCCGGGCCGCGACGTCTTCACCCTTGTGACGGTTGCGGCCGCAGATCACGATCCCCTTGGCGCCGCGCTGCGCGAACACGGTGGCGATGGCGGCACCCAGCCCCTGCGTGCCGCCCGTGACCAGGGCCACCTTGCCCGTCAGGTCGCCTGTCTTCGTCGTCATGTTTCGCTTACTCCCCTTTTTTTCTTGCGTCCTGCGCCAGCAGCGCCTCGACGAACAGATGCTCGCTCCACCGCTCGTCCAGGGCCTCGTGCATCAACTGGGCCTGGGTGCGGGGGGCGAGGTTATGCAACGGCGGATCGCGATCGAGGTTCGTGGGAAACGAATAGCCCTCGGCGCAGGCCGCGACCGTATTGCCGATGCCTTCCAGATCCAGGATGTTTTCGGATTTCAGGGTACCGAGCGCGGAGTACAGCGCCGCGCACATGCGCGTCCTGTTCACCGTTTCCATGGCCCGCCCGAATGCCGAGGAGATCTGCAGCAGGTTCGCCAGCCGGCCGATATCGCGCGACCTGTTCGCGCCGGCGGCATGGATTAGGGCGGGGTTGAAGAAGACCATGTCGCCCCGGGACAGGGGAAGCTGGACATGGTGGGCGTGGAAATACTCCACGAAATCGGGCCGGGTGACCGCCAGATAGCCCGCAAGATAGGTCTGGCTGTAGGGCAGGAACAGCGTCGGCCCGCTTTCCAGCGGCATGTCGACATGCGCCACCGCGCCCTGCAGCGTCAGCATCGGCGAAAGCTGATGGACGTGGCGCGGATAATGCGCCATGGCGTCCGGACTCTGGAAGCCCAGATGGTAGTCGCGATGGGGCGCCTGCGCGCCGCCGCCGGGATTGACGCGATTGACCTGCGCCGTCACCTGGTAGGCGGGGCCGAGCCAGGCCCGGGCCAGAAGGGCGATGACGGGATTCGCGTAATAGCGGGCGAAATTCCCGGGATCTTCCAGGCAGTGCTTTTCCAGCGCGTTCCACACCCTGTCATTGGCGCCCGGCTTGGCGAAATGGTCGCCGCCGCCGCTCTGGGTGCGCCGTTCCTCGTCGATGATCCGACCGAAGACCGAACTGGCCTGATCCAGCACGCCGGGATCGTCCATCGCGCCACGGAAGACCGCGACGCCGGGGCCATCCGCCAGCAGGGCGCAGAGTTCCGATTTCACCGCGACGGCGCGTTCCGCGTCGTTCCGGACGAGGGCCGCCAGTTCCTGCCCGTCATAGATCGGGATGTTCCGTTCGATCGCGTGGGCGTGGGGGTAGTGCGCGGGATCGGCCGTGCGTTCGACCAGTTTCCTGAAGGACGGCAGGTCGCAGTCGGCCTGGGTGAGCGTGGACGGCTGAGTTCTTGTCTTGCTCTCGTTGTTTTTCATTGTCCGCCTCCTTGAGACGCCGTTACGCTACAGGCGTCGCGGGTGCGAAACAGACTGGAAAACCATCAAAAACCCATCAGACGGCGGCGCCATGACGCATATGTTCCCGATCAAGGATATCGCCCACCAGGCGGGGTTGAGCATGGCGACGGTGGACCGTGTGCTGAACGCGCGGGCGGGCGTCAGCCGGCAGACGGGCCTGCGCGTCCGTGCCGCCATCGCGGAACTGGAACGGCAGGAGGCACGGGCGCTGCTGCCGGGCCGGAAGATGACGATCGACGTGCTGATGGAGGCGCCGCGCCGCTTCACGACCGAGGCGCGCGCGGCGTTCGAGGCCGAGATGGCGGCGTTCGTGCCGCTGGTGTTCCGCTGCCGCTTCCACCTGATGGAAACCGAGGGCCCGGCGGCGCTGGCGCGGGCGATCGACCGCATCCGCCTGCGCGGCACGGACGGCATGCTGGTCAAGGTACCCGATACCCCGGTGATCCATGCCGCCGTGGCGCGCGCGGCGGCGGCGGGGATCACGGTCGTGACGTTCGTCACCGACCTGCCCTCGGCCCCCCGGGCGGCCTATGTCGGGGTCGACAACCGGGCGGCGGGCGAGACGGCGGCCTATCTGGTCGGCCGGGCGCTGGGGGCGCAGGCGGCCACGGTGCTGGTCACGATTTCCAGTTCCCGGTTTCGGGGCGAGGGCGACCGGGAAAAGGGATTCCGCACGGTCATGCGTGCCTGTTACCCGTCGATCCGGGTGACGAGCGTCTGCGAGGGACGCGGGCAGGATGCGGAAACCGGCCGGCTGGTCCACGACGCGCTGGCGGCCGACCCGACGATCTGCGCGATCTATTCGATCGGCGGCGGCAATCGCGCGACCCTGGACGCGTGCCGCGAGATGGGCCGGGCGATCCGCATCTTCGTGGCCCATGACCTGGATGCGGACAATCGTGCCCTGCTGGCCGGGCATGCGATCGACTTCGTCCTGTACCATAACCTGCGGGCGGACGCCCG
This sequence comes from Gluconacetobacter diazotrophicus PA1 5, assembly GCF_000067045.1. Classification (NCBI taxonomy): domain Bacteria; kingdom Pseudomonadati; phylum Pseudomonadota; class Alphaproteobacteria; order Acetobacterales; family Acetobacteraceae; genus Gluconacetobacter; species Gluconacetobacter diazotrophicus. Next base: position 362,409 of record NC_010125.1, on the reverse strand, counting down.
GGCGGCGTTCGACGTGTTCCGGCACGGTGCCTTCTGCAGGGGCGAGAGCGTGGCGCGCCTGTCGTCGGTGGAAATCGTGACGCCCTACAATCTTCCGGTCAGCCCGCCGGACATCGGGCCGCCGGACATCGGGACCGAGCGGCAGATCCGGTGGAACGCCCCCGCGTGGGGCGCGCCGTCCGGATAGGGGGCGATCACGGCGCGGGTCCGGCCCCGGGAAGCCGCCGGGGCAGCCGCAACGCCGCCAGGACCAGCAGCGCGTGCAGGATGCACAGCAGGCCGAACGACGCGGCAAAGGCGCCCGGAACCGTCGCCGCGCCGGCCGTGGCGGACAGGCGCCACCCCAGGAAGGTCGCGCACAGCGTCGTCAGCATCGGGCCGCCCAGGCGCTGGACGATGTTCATGGCGGTGGTGGCCATCGGCAGGTCCCGCCGCGCCACCGCGGCATAGCCCGAGGTCATGGACGGGATGCCGATGGCGCTGATGCCGATGCCCCGCAGGAACAGGCCGGGCGCCAGCACGGCGGCGGCGAACCCGTGGCGCGCCAGGACGATCAGCGGCAGCGTCCCGGCCAGGGCCAGCAGCGCGCCGCCGGCCGCCAGCCGGCGGATGCCGAAGCGTTTCGTCAGCCGACCCATGAACGGATAGGTGCACATCATGCCCAGCCCCAGCGGCGCCATCAGCCAGCCGGTCTGGCCGGGCGACAGCCCGCAGGCCCGGACCAGATAGATCGGAACCAGCATCTGCCCGGCATAGGAAATGCCGTTGAGCATGAACAGGGCGACGATCGCGGCGGAGAAGTTCCGGCCCCCGAACAGGCGCAAATCGATCAGCGCCGCGTCGCCCCGGGCCCGCGCCGCGCGGTAATAGAGCGCGAACAGGATGACGGAGACGGCCAGGGCCGCGCCGCCGGTCCGCGTGCACGCATGGTCCGAACCGTAGAGGAACAGGACCAGACCCGGCGACAGCAGGGCCAGCCCGGTCAGGTCGAGGCCGCGCGGCCGCGTGTCCTGCCGGTCGTCGGGCAGGACCGTCGCCGCCAGCGCCAGCGCCAGCCCCCCGACCGGCAGGTTCACGAGGAAGAGCCAGCGCCATGAGGCGAAATGCAGGATCGCGCCCGCGGCGACCGGCCCCAGCAGCGGCGCCAGCAGGATCGGCAGGGCGGCGATGCCGGCCACCTGCGCCATGTTCCGGCCGGCGACGCGGGCGACCATCATCTGCGCCATGGGGGCCAGCAGCCCGCCGGCCATGCCCTGCAGGACACGGAAGGCAACCAGCGACGGGGCCGACCAGGCCAGCCCGCACAGCCCCGAGGAAAGCGTGAAGGCCGCGAAGCACCACAGATAGAGCGCCCGGGCGCCGATGCGGTCCACCAGCCAGCCGTTCAGCGGCAGCGTCAGCGCCAGGGCGAGCAGATAGCCGCTCATCACCCACTGGATGGCCGGCAGGCCAGCATGCAGCTCCACGGCCAGCGGCGCCAGCGACACGTTGACGACCGTGGCGTCGAGCTGCGCCATGAACGACCCGATGGCGGCGACGCACACCACGCGCCACGCGCCGGGGGCGAGCCGGTCGGCCGGGGGTAGGTTCATCCGCGTTCGAGAAGGTCGATGACCTGCCGGGTGGACCCGGTCTCGCCCAGTCGCGGGAAGATCCGCTGGACGCTGTTGTCGTGCGCCTCGGGGCTGAGGTCGGTCATGGCGTCCAGCGCCAGGGTGACGTTGAGGCCCATCGCATGGGCCTCGCGCGCCGTCGATTCGACGCCGAGGCTGGTGGCGATGCCGGCCAGCACCACCTGGGTGACGCCGAGCGCCCGCAACTGCCGCGCAAGGTCGGTGCTGGCGAAGGCGCCCCATGTTGTCTTGGTCACGCGCAGGTCGCCGGGCTGGGCGTCCAGTTCGGGCACCAGGTCGGCCCAGTCCGGCGGCATGCCGTCCAGGCTGAAGCTGCGTTCCGTGCGGCCCGGCGCGCCGCCCGTCACGTTGACCAGCACCACCGGCAGGCCGCGCCGGCGGAACGCGGCGGCCAGCGCGGCGGCGGAGGCCACGATGCCCGCGACGGGATGGACGGTCGGAAAGCCGACGATGCCCTTCTGCAGGTCGATGACGACCAGGGCGGTCCTGGGGTCGAGAACGGTGAGGGTCATGGGAATGCCTTGCGCTTGTCAGGGATCGAGGAGGCGTTTGAGAAGATCGACGGCGGCGGCGAGCTGGTCCTGTTCCGGGGCCGTCAGCCTGGCCTGCACGGTACGGAACAGCCAGTCCTGCCGCGCCGCCCGACCGGCGCCGATCCAGTGCCGGAACCGGTCGGTCAGCGAGACGATGGTCTGTCGGCCGTCCGAAGGGTCGGGGGTGGCCGAAACGTGGCCGGCCGCCAGCAGGGCCGCGATGATGGCGCCCATCGATTGCGGCCGCATGGCCTCGGCCCGCGCCAGCGCGCTGCCGGTCATGGGTCCGTCGCGTTCCAGCCGCAGCAGGACCGATTTCTGGGCCGACGTCAGGTCGCCGGCATCGGCCTGCTCGCGCAATCGCCGGACCAGCGCGCCGAGGACGAGGCGCAGTTCGGCGGCCAGGGCGAAGGCCCGCGCGCTTTCGGAATCGGAAGGTTCGGACACCATCCGCCCGACATGGCATGTATGAAGGTAAACTGCAAAGTTATTCTACACACCCGCCGGGCCGGGGTGGACCGAAGGGATCGCGATGCGGCATTCATCGGCCATGACGACGCACCCCCCGACCGATATCCCGCGCATCAGGGCCGCCCTTCAGGTCGCCGCCGGCAACATGCTGGAGATGTACGACTTCATGGTGTTCGGCTATTACGCCGCCGCCATCGGCCAGGCCTTCTTTCCGTCCGGCAACGCCTATGCCGAGACGCTGAAATCCTTCGCGACCTTCGGCGCGGGCTTTTTGATGCGCCCGCTGGGCGCGCTGATCCTGGGCGCCTATGTGGACCGGATCGGGCGGCGGCGGGGCCTGCTGCTGACGCTGTTGCTGATGGCGATCGGCACGCTGACCCTGACCGTCACCCCCCGCTATGCCGCGATCGGCCTGGCCGCGCCGGTCATCGTGCTGTGCGGGCGGCTGCTGCAGGGGTTTTCGGCCGGCGTGGAACTGGGATCGACATCGGTCTACCTGGCGGAAATCGCGCGGCCCGCCCATCGCGGCTTCCTGGTCTCGCTGCAATCGGCATCGCAGCAGGTGGCGGTGATCGGCGCGGCGGCGATCGGGGTGGCGCTGGCGACGATGCTGCCCGACGCCACCATGCGGCAATGGGGCTGGCGGGTGCCGCTGCTGGCGGGCTGCCTGATCGTGCCGGTCCTGTTCGTCCTGCGCCGGCACCTGCGCGAGACCGCGGCCTTCGCCGCCCAGGCCGCCCCGCCCCACCTGCCCGAGGTGCTGGCCACCCTGCGCCGGGAATGGCGCGTGGTATCGACCGGCGTGATGATGGTGCTGATGACCACGATTTCGTTCTACGTCATCACGGCCTATACCCCGACCTTCGGCAGCGGCGTGCTGCATCTGTCGGGCCGCGACAGCCTGGCCGTCACGCTGTGCGTCGGTCTGTCGAACCTGCTGCTGCTGCCGGCCTTCGGCGCGGTGTCGGACCGGGTCGGACGGCGTCCGCTGCTGGCCGGCGCCACGATCGCCGCCATCCTGACCGCCTGGCCCGCGATGTCGTGGCTGGTCGCGTCCCCGTCCTTCGCCCACCTGCTGGCGGTGGAGATCTGGCTGTCGCTGATCTACAGCGCCTATAACGGCGCCGCCGTGGTGTACCTGACCGAGATCGTGCCGCCGCGCATCCGCACCACCGGCTTTTCGCTGGCCTATAGCTGCGCGACCTGCATCGGCGGCTTCACGCCGGCGCTGTGCACGTGGCTGATCCATGTGACGGACAGCCGCGCGGCGCCGGGGGCGGTGCTGTCCGCCGCCGCCCTGTGCGGACTGGCCGCCGCACTGGTCGCGCGGCCATTCCGGAAAACGGAGGGGTAGGCGCCCGCCCGAAGGCAGGCGCCCGCCCCCGCGGGCCGTCAGAACGGCGCATCGATGTCCACGACGTCGATCAGCTTGGCATTGACGAATTCCTTGATGCCCAGCCCGATCAGCTCGCGCCCGTAGCCGGAGCGCAGCACGCCGCCGAACGGCAGGTCGGCCTTCACCATCGTGGGATGGTTGACATAGACCATGCCGGTCTCGATCTGCGCGGCCACGGCCTCGCCGCGCGCTTCATCCCGGGTGAAGACCGAGCCGCCCAGGCCATAGGGCGAGTCGTTGGCGATGCGGATCGCATCCGCCTCGTCCTTCGCCCGGAACAGCAGGGTGACGGGGCCGAAGAATTCCTCGCGCCGGGCCGGATTGTCATGCGCGACGTCCGACAGGATCACCGGGCGGAAGAAGGCGCCCGCATTGGGCAACGGCAGCGGAATCTCCTCGGCCTTCGCCCCGGCGGCGACCGCCCCTTCGACCTGCTTCTTCAGGTCGTTGACCGCACCCTGCGACGACAGCGGCGCCAGCGTGGTGGACGGGTCCATCGGGTCGCCCATCTTCAGCTTCGCCACGCCTTCGCGATAGCCCTTGGCGAACGCGTCGTACACCTTGTCCACGACGATCATCCGCTTGGCCGAGACGCAGACCTGCCCGGCGTTCCAGTGGCGGCCGAACACGGCCCACTTGATCGTCTTTTCGAGGTCCGCGTCCTCCAGCACGATGAAGGCGTCCGACCCGCCCAGTTCCATGGTCGATTTCTTCAGCGCCGCCCCGGCACCGGATGCGACCTTGGCCCCCGCCCCTTCCGAACCGGTCAGCGCCACGCCGCGCACGCGGTGGTCGGCGATGATGCGCGAGACCTGGTCATGCGTGGGATAGAGGTTGCGGAACCCGCCCTTCGGCAGGCCGGCCTCGATCATCAGCCGGTCCATGGCCTCGGCGCATTGCGGCACGTTGGACGCGTGCTTCAGCACGACCGTGTTGCCGGCGGAAAGCTGCGGCGCGATGATGCGGGCCACCTGGTAGAACGGGAAGTTCCACGGCTCGACGGCCAGCAGGATGCCCAGCGGCTGGAAGATGATCCTGGCGCGGCCTTCGTCCTTGCTGGCGACCGGCAGGCTCTCCGGCGCCAGCAGCTTTTCCGCATTCTTGGCGTAATATTCGAAGATCGCGGCCGACAGTTCGGTTTCCGCGCGCGCTTCGGAAATCAGCTTGCCCATTTCCAGCGTCAGCAGGGCGGAATATTTCTCGCTGTCGCGGCGCAGGATGTCGGCGGCCTTCTGCATGACCTTCGCCCGTTCGGCGAACGAGGTTTCGCGCCAGGACAGGAACGCCGCGTGCGCCGCGTCCAGCGCGGCATCGACCTCGGAATCGGTCGAATTCGGGAATGTCTTGATCTGTTCGTTCGTAAACGGGTTAATCGTCGCGTAAGCCATTGAACTTGATCCTCTGATTGTCGGCCTTGCGCGCTGCGGCGGCGCGTGCCCGATCAGTTCTGGAAGTCCGGAGCGGACCGTCCCTCGACATGTCCGTTCCGCAGGTCGTCAAAGATCTTTTTTATGTCTTCAAGTTTCTCATCCTCTCCGACCGTGCGCCATCTCCCGAAAGATGAAGACGGCGCCTCGATCACGTCCCGTCGGCACCGGCGATCGAACCCGGGACCATGCCGGACGGCAGTCCCCGCGGAACGATCGTCCGCGCCGGGCAGCATAACCCATCGCCCATGAAAACGCGAACGAGGAACCGACAGTAATGCGCGCGCGATCGACGCCCCACACCGCATTTTGAACACATTCTGATGCAATCAGTTCGTTCCAAGTGCCTTCAATGACTCGACCATCTTGGTCAGTACGGCCTGTGCGTCACCATAGACCATCGACGTATTCTTCTCGAAGAACAGCGGATTCTGGACACCGGAATACCCGGCCCCCTGCCCGCGCTTGATGACGAACACCTGTTTCGCCTGGTCGGCGTTCAGGATCGGCATGCCGTAGAGGGGCGATGTCCTGTCCGTCCGCGCCGAAGGGTTGACGACATCGTTCGCGCCGATCACCAGCGCCACGTCGGTTGACGCGAAGCTGTCGTTGATGTCGTCCATGTCGAAGATCATGTCGTACGGCACATTGGCCTCGGCCAGCAGCACGTTCATGTGGCCGGGCATACGGCCGGCAACGGGATGGATCGCGAATTTCACGTCCACGCCGGCGGCTTGCAGCATCTTGACGAATTCATAGAGCTTCTGCTGCGCCTGGGCGACGGCAAGCCCGTAGCCGGGAATGATGATGACGCTGGACGCATAGCGCATCGACGTCGCCGCGTCGGCCGGATCGACCGACTTCATCTGCCCCTGCGGCCCCGCCGCCACCTGCGTGGCGGATGCCCCGAAATTGCTGAACAGGACATTGGCCAGCGACCGATTCATGGCCTTGGCCATCAGGACCGTCAGCAGCGTTCCCGCCGCCCCCACGACCATGCCGGCGATCATCAGCGCCGGATTGGCCATGACATAGCCTTCCAGCCCCACGGCCAGGCCGGTGAAGGTGTTGTAGAGCGAAATGACGACCGGCATGTCCGCGCCGCCGATCGGCACGGTCATGCACAGCCCGAAAAACAGCGCGCCGGCGAAGAACAGTTCGGCGTACAGCCCCGCCTGCTGCGATCCGGTGATCTGCGTCGCCACCACCAGGCCGCCCAGCAGGATCGTGGCGAAGAACACGATCGCATTGAACGCCTGCTGGCCGCCGAAACGGATGGGATTCTTCATGCGCCCGTCCAGCTTGGCCCATGCGACCAGCGAGCCGGTCAGCGACACGCAGCCGATCAGCGCGCCCGTGACCGTCACGCCGAAATGCAGGGCCGAGCCTTCCTGGTGCCGCAGCAGCGCCACGGCCGCCACCGCCGCCGCCGCGCCGCCCCCCATGCCGTTATAGAGCGCCACCATCTGCGGCATGGCCGTCATGGCGACGGTCCTGCCCTTCCAGGCGGCCCAGCTTCCGCCCAGGACCAATGCCAGGACCGCGAGCGCCAGGTTGGCCGGCAGATGCGGCCGAGCGGCACCCTGCACCCCGAAGACCTGCAGGAAGCAGAGCCCGACGACGAACGCCATGCCCCAGCCGGCCGTGACGATGCCCCGCACCGCCGTGACCGGGGACGACATGCCCTTCAGCCCGTATATGAACAGCATGGATGCGATCAGGCCGCTGAAGCCGACGACAGAATCGATCATGGTCATGATGCCGCCTTTTGGTCACCGGCGGGCTTCGATCCCGGCGGGGCGGTGGCCGGAGCGATGGCCGGGGCGATACTGGGGCGGAACATCGCCAGCATGCGGTCCGTCACCGCATAGCCGCCCACCACATTGCCCGCGCCCAGCAGCACGCCGAGGAAACCGATGACCTGCTCGGCCGTGTCGGTCGCGGAAAACAGCGCCGTCAGCGCGCCGACCACGACGATGCCATGGATGAAGTTGGACCCCGACATCAGCGGGGTATGCAGGATCGACGGCACGCGGCTGATGACGACATAGCCGGTGAAGGCCGCCAGCACGAAGATGTAGAGCGCGATGATGAACGTCATCGAGGTCATGAGCATGGCGCGTCTTCTTTCACCGCGAGGGCCGGCTTCACGGAAGGCGGGCCTTCCACGACCTGCCGCACCGCATCGTTGACGATCCTGCCGTCATGGGTCACGAGCGTCTTCGCGATGACCTCGTCCGTCATGTCCAGCGACAGCTTGCCGTCCCTGACGATCTGTTCCAGCAGGTTGAGGACGTTCTTCGCATACAGTTCGCTTGCCTGTTCGGCCAAGCGCGACGGCAGGTTGACAGGACCGATCAGGGTCGCCGGACCGGCCTGCACGGTTTCGCCGGCCCGGGTGCCCTCGCAATTGCCCCCGCCCTCGGCACCCAGGTCGACGATCACCGATCCGGGCTTCATCCTGGCGATCTGCCGGGCGTCGATCAGGCGCGGGGCCTGGCGGCCCGGCACGGCGGCCGTCGTGATGACCAGGTCGGATCGCGCGATGTGGTCGCTGAGAACGGCGCGCACCGTCGCCTTCTCCTCGGCGGTGAGTTCGCGCGCATAGCCGCCCTGACCCGTCGCATCCACGCCGGTTTCGACGAATTTCGCGCCCAGCGAGCGAGCCTCGTCCCGGGTCTCGGGCCGCACGTCGTAGCCTTCGGTCACCGCGCCCAGGCGGCGTGCCGTCGCCAGCGCCTGCAGGCCGGCCACGCCCAGGCCCATGACCAGCACCTGAGCCGCGCGGAGCGAGCCCACCGCCGTCGTCATCATCGGCAGGATTTTCGGCATCTGCACGGCGCCCAGCAGGACGGAATAATACCCCGCCAGCGTCGCCTGGCTGGACAGGGCATCCATGGCCTGCGCGCGGCTGATGCGCGGCACCTGCTCCATGGCGAAGGCCGTGATCCGCCCGTCGCGCAGGGCTTTGACCAGATCTGGATTGTTCCTGCCATATACGAAGGAAATCAGGATCGCGCCGGGCTTCATGGCCTGCACGTCCCCGGTTGCCGGCGGCTGGATGGCCAGAACGACATCCGCCGAACCGAGCAGCGCCTTCCGGTCGGGCTCGATCCGCACGTCCTTGTAGCTGGCGTCGGGATAGGATGACGGGACGCCCGCGCCCGCTTCCAGCGCCACATCGCATCCCAGCCGCCCGATACGGGCCGCGACGTCCGGGACCAGGGCGACGCGCCGTTCGTCCGCCCCCTTTTCCCTGATCGCTGCAATCTTAAGACTCATGACCAGTTCTCACATTGTATTGCATGCTGAATTCTGCTCTCTCGTCGCAGATATACTTGCATTACTATTTATTTTTCGTGAAAAGGTAATATGAGAGACTGATTTATTGATATCCGGACGACAAGACGATGACCATTGATCTGGATCATCGAATCGTCATTATGATATGCGCGCAATGCAGGTCAGCCGCGTCCTGCGCGAGTGACCAACGAATATTTCATGAACAGAAATATTGAGACACAATCTGGCTGGAATCGGAATGTCCGCCGCACCGGCCGGCAGGGTGCGGTCCGGGCGTCGGAAGCCGAAGGCGGCTTTCGCGCAGACCGTGGTCAGGGGGAATCACCTAACCACGTGAATCCGATGACTGACTACTCTAGCCCCTGGTCTTGAACAGGTCCTTGTGGACCCGGGGCTGGCAGCGCAGGTACTGGTCGGGAGCCTTCACCTGGGCGCCCAGATGCGCCGCCGCGTGCCACGGCCAGCGCGGGTCGTAGAGGATGGTCCGGGCCAGGGCGATCATGTCGGCGTCGCCGGTCGCGACGATCGCTTCCGCCTGCTCGAACCCCGTGATCAGGCCCACGGCGACCACCGGCATGGTCGTTTCCGCCTTCACCGCGCGGGCCAGCGGGACCTGGTAGCTGGGGTGGACCGGGATCTGCTGTTGGGGGCTGAGCCCGCCGCTGGACACATGGATGGCGTCGCAGCCCCGGGATTCCAGCGCTTTGGCCAGCGCGATCGTCTGTTCGACATCCCATCCGCCCGGCACCCAGTCGGTGCCGGAGACGCGGATCGTCACCGGGCCGTCGGGAAAGGCCTCGCGCACCGCGTCGAAGACCTCCAGCGGGAAGCGCAGCCGATTTTCCAGGCTGCCGCCATACGCATCGTCCCGCCGGTTGGAAAGCGGGGAGAGGAACTGGTGCAGCAGGTACCCATGCGCGCCGTGGACCTGTATGGCGTCCAGGCCAAGCCGGGCCGCCCGCCGGGCCGCCGCCGCGAACGCGTCGCGCACCCGCCGCAATCCGTCGATGTCCAGGGCCTGGGGCGCGTGGTCGCCTTCGGCGAACGGCACGGCGGACGGGGCCACGGTCTGCCAGGCGTTGGGCGAGCCCGGCGGCAGGTGCCGCCCGCCCTTCCACGGCAGGTCGGTCGAGGCCTTGCGCCCCGCATGCGCCAACTGGAGCGCGATGGGCATGTCGGACCACGGGCGGATGCCCTCGATCGTGCGGCGCAGGGCGGCCTCGGTCGCGTCGTCCCACAGGCCGATATCGGCATAGGTGATCCGCCCTTCCGGCAGGACGGAGGTCGCCTCGATCGTCAGCAGGCCCGCGCCGGACAGGGCCAGGCCGCCCAGATGGATCAGGTGCCAGTCCGTCATGCAGCCGTCCACGGCGGAATACTGGCACATCGGGGCCACGACGATCCGGTTGTCCAGCGACAGGCCGCCGAGTCTGATCGGTTCGAAGAGTTTCGGTCCGCTCATGGTTCGCTCCCCAGGTTATGGTCAGGGCTGCATTCTTCGTTCTTTTTTTCAGAAAAGAGAAGCGATCACCCGTTGCAGCACCTGCCCGGTTTCCGGGTCCAGCCGCCCCGACGCGATGAACGGCAGGCCGGGGCGTCGCGCGGTCCAGCCCACGGGGTGGATTTGGGCGGCGGCCGGTTCGTGCCGCAGGGCCAGGGCCCAGCTGCGGCAGTCGATGGCGGCGACATCCGCCCGCCCCTCGGCCACCGCGCGGATCGAATCGCGGTGCGCGCCCGTTTCCACGCGGGCGGAAAACAGGTCCGGCCCTGCCCCGGCCTGGTGCAGGTCGTCGCGCAGGGCGAGAAAGCCGGACAGCGAATGCGGCGCGTTATAGGCCAGCACCCGCCCCCGCAGGACGGCCAGCGGCAGGATCGCCCGCCCGTCGGGGGGCGGCGCCACCGCCGGGCCGGTCGCACGGCGGGCGACGACCGCGCTGGTATAGGATGTGCCGCTGCCGCCCGCGACGCCATCGTAGCGGCCGGGACCGATTACGGTAACGTGCGCGGCCAGGCCGTGGGCCATCGGGCCCCAGCAGGCCTGGGCGATCAGCAGCGCCGGATGCCGCCACAGCACATCCAGGTCCAGTTCCTTCGCCGGCAGGGTGGCGGGGTCGGGTGCCAGCAGCGTGCCGTCCGGCGCGCGGATGCCGCCGGGGACGGCGGGCATGTCGCCGTTGCGGCGCACCAGGCCGTCGGGCGCTGCGATCCCCGCCGCCCGCAGGTGGCCGCGCAGTTCCGCCCAGCGGCGATCGACCCGCGACCGTTCCTCGGGCCAGTCGTACATCGGCAGGGCGGCGATCAGCGTCACGGGCAGCGTCATGGGCCGGCGGCCCGGCGGGGCGGATGGGCTAGCGGTTCCTTGCGCCGCAGCAGGTAACGCCACGTGATGGCGCCGTAGCCGCGATAGACATACCCGCCATTCAGGCCGTGCCAGTGCTGCCGGTCCGCCCGGTACGCGGCGGGCAGCCGATACCAGGGCAGGTCCGGCCGCGCGTGATGGACGATGTGCAGGTTGTTGTACAGGAACACGGGGGCCAGCCAGGACCGTTCGACGATGACGGTCCGCCGTTCCGGGACATCGTGCCATTGATGTTCGCAATAGGTGCGGATACCGATCAGCGCCGCGCCGCCATAGGCCGGGCCGGCCAGGTAGAGCCAGAACGGCATGCCGAACACGCGCTCCACGATCCAGGCCACGGGAAGCAGCGACAGCGCATGGATCAGCCACGCCGCGCGCACGGCACCGTCACCCCGGCCGATCCGCCGCGCGTCGGCCGCGACGAAGCGGCCGAACCCCACCACCGGCCCCAGCACCAGCCGCCCGAGAAACAAATTGTTCAGGCCCAGCAGCCATCGCGCGGGCCAGGGCAGGCGCGCCAGCCGCGCGGGGTCGTGATAGTAGCTTTCCGGATCGTCGTCCGGGTCGGTCAGCGTGCCGTCGCGATGGTGCGCCAGGTGCGTCTCGCGATACCGCCGGAACGGATACAGCAGGCCGATCGGCAGGCCGACCAGGATTTCGTTCAGCCCGGCGGACGGTGTCGGATGCCGGTGCGTCGCCTCGTGCTGCAACGAGGAATGGAAGGCAATGGCCACGGCCAGCAGCGCCAGCCCCGCGACGGGACTGAAGCGATAGACGACCGTCCCCGCCGCCAGCCATGTGCCGTAGCACAGCAGGATGGCGAGGCAGGTCGGCCATTCGATCGCCGGCCGGGCGGAAACGTCCCGAATCATAAGCACATCCACCAAAATAACTATTTCTTGACGTGTAAATATGGAGTGCCCATAAAACAACGTTATATGTGGAAATTGGTGTTGACATTTGTCATATTCCACCAGTGCGTGTAGTTATTTATGAACGGGTTCGTGGAATGGACAAGCGCGTCATCGCCGGGATGTTCCGGGCCCGGCTGCTGACCCTGATCGACCGGTCGGGGCTGAACCGGTCCAGCTTCGCGGCCGAAATCGGGATCGACCGGTCGGCCCTGTCGCAATTGCTGTCGGACGATGCGGTGCGGCTGCCGCGCGCGGACACGCTGGCGCTGATTGCCGGCCGGCACGGCGTGACCGTGGACTGGCTGCTGGGCCTGACCGACGACGACCCGGCGCAGGCGCGGCCCGATGCAGGCACCGAGATGGTGGAAAACGGCCGCTATCACAACATTCCGCTGCTGACCCGCTGGCATGCCGAGGCCGCCGGCACCAAGATCCGGTCCGTGCCCCACCGGCTGCCCGACATCCTGCGCACACCGGCGATCGTGCGCTATGAATTGCGGAACGACGTGCGGACGGAGGACGGCCGGCAGGCCCAGGCGGCGGCCGAAATCGCCCGCGGCCTGGATTTCAAGCGCCGCCCCGGCACCGATATGGAAGTCTGCCTGTCGATCCAGGCGCTGGAGGCGCTGGGAGCAGGCGCCTTTCCGTGGGACGGGCTGGCCGCGTCCGTCCGGCGCGAGCAGTTCCGGCATATGGCCAGGATGGTGGATGCGGTTTATCCGTCGTTCAGGATTTTCCTGTTCGATGAACGAACCCTGCATTCCCTGCCTTATACGATCTTCGGCACGCAGCGTGTCGCGATTTATGGAGGCGACATGTATGTCGTGCTGAACGAACCGGAGGCGGTCATGCGCATGCAGCGCCATTTCGAGCACCTGATCCGCCATGCCGCGATCCAGCCCCATGACGTGGCGGCCTATCTGCGCGGCCTGGAGCGGCATATCGAAGCCGATGCCACCGAACCGTTCCTGGCCGTGCGGCCGGACCGGGCCGCCGGGGCGTGCCTGGGTGGCTGAGCGGTCCGGAGGCGCGGCGCCGCACTGGCTGGCGGCGATGCCGGGCGGGGCGGGCGCCGGGGTCGGGCGCCGGCGGGGGCCGACGCGGCTGGTGGTGCTGGGGCTGCTGATCGCGGCGGGGTGCGTCAGCTATATCGACCGCACGGCGCTGGCGGTGTCCACTGTGGAAATCGGTCGGGAATTCGGGCTGTCCTATACCGACCTGGGCCTGCTGCTGTCGTCCTTCGCGACCGTTTACATGCTGTGCCAGATTCCTGCCGGGCTGGTCGCCGACCGGGTACGCGCGCGGCGGCTGCTGCTGTTCAGCCTGCTGGTCTGGAGCGCCGCCCAGATCCTGTCGGCGTTCTCCACGGGCATGGGCGGGCTATTGGCTGCGCGCGGCCTGCTGGCCATCGGCGAGGCGCCGATCTTCCTGGCCGGGACGCGCGTGATCGCGCTGTGGTTCGACCGGGGCCGGCGGGCCATGCCGATCGGCCTGTTCAATGCGTCCTCCGCGCTGGGGCAGGTGCTGGCCCCCGCGCTGCTGGGCGGCATCGCCGTGCAGTTCGGCTGGCGCGCCATGTTCGGCGTCGTGGGCTGTACCAGCCTGGTCCTGGCCGTGATATGGGCGTGGGTCTATCGCGACCCGCGCACCGTGGCGGCGGGGCGGGGCGAGACGCGCCCCCGCCCACGATCGCCGAAGGAAATCCGCTTCCTGCTGTCGCATCGCAGCAGTTGGGCGCTGGCCGGCGGGTTCGTCGGCGTGGTCTATCTGCAATGGCTGTACGCGGCGTGGCTGCCGACCTACCTGCAGACGGCACGCCATGCCGCGGCGGCGCGGGCCGATTACCTGTCGTCCCTTCCGCAACTGGCCGGATTCCTCGGGGGGCTGGGCGGCGGCGTGGTGTCCGAGGTACTGGGCCGGATCGGCTGGCCCGCCGCGCGGGCCTGCCGCGTGCCGCTGGTCGCGGCGCTGTTCGTCGCAGCGGCCGCCACGATCCTGGCGCCGCTCTGCCCCGCGATGGTCCTGTCGCTGGTGGCCATGTCCGTCGCGCTGTTCGCCGCCGGCATCGCCATGACCTGCGGCTGGACGCTGGGCACGGTCCTGATCGACGACGGGTCGATCGCGACGCTGGAAGCCATCCAGAACATGGGCGGCTCGCTGGGCGGCGCCATCGCACCGGTCCTGACCGGCGCGATCACCCAGCGGACGGGGTCCTTCACCATGGCAATGGTGGTCGCCGGCTTGGTCGCGGCGCTGTCCGGAATCATCTACTGGGTGGGAACGGGCCGGCGTATCGAGGCATGAGCGCCGCTTGAAAATCGGCGGTTCCACCGTTCGCGAACACGGCGGCTTGCGACACCAGATCGACAGGTCAGGGGCTCGGCTACCAATCCCAGGGGAGGACGTCCCGCACGGACCGCTGTCAGCCGCCGTACACCCCGCCCCGTCATTCAAGCAGGGCAGTCCATTTCCCGGGTGTGGACACCGGTATGCATTCGTCGAATGGCCGAGTTGGCCGGGAAAGCGGAGTGTCCGCTATCGGCAATATAGTGGAGAGAAACTGACAGTAATGCATTCGAACTGGGCGAAGCCTCAACAGCCACTTTCTCCGTAGAACAAAAACCATTTAACAGACAGCAAGCGCATCTATTCATAGAGTTCGTCGGAAAATAAATTTTATCTACGGACAGCTCTGAGGCTGGCAGCAGCCTGCGAATATCGTCTAATCTGTTCACCCGATCAAAAGCCGGGCACCGAGTACCGTGAGGAGCGCAACGGGCATCGCCACGGCGCCAACCCTGAGAAATTGCAGAAACCCGATCTCTTCGCCTTCTCGACGGATCACCTGCAACCAGAGAATTGTGGCCAGAGATCCTGTCACGGAAAGGTTTGGGCCAAGATCCACGCCGATTAACAGGTTATCAACTACCAGTCGCGATACATGAGTCTGCGCCACTGTCTCACTGGCAATCAATCCAGCAGGCAGGTTGTTCATGATGTTGGAAATGAAGGCCAAAAGAGTGCCAGCTCCCCAAGCTGTGGCCACAAGGTCGGTATTGGCGGCGTGTTGAAGCAGGTGGTCAAGAACCCCGACCACCCCCGCACTTTCGACGGCGGCTACCAGAACGAACAGGCCGCCGACCAGCGGGAGAACACCCCATGAAATATCCCTCATGAGCGCAATCGGCGATCGTCGTGCCAGCGTCGATACGCCCAATGCTGTTCCAATACCGGCGAGCGCTGTTGGTAAGCCGAGAGGCAGATCAAAAGCGGACACTGTGACAAGCAAAAGCGCGGTCAGGGCGATGCCGACAAAAGCCGCTTTGCCGCCTAGTGTTAATGGGGTGGTCCCAACCTGGGAGATGCAGTCCTGACGCAAGTGTGACTGTTCCATGAGGCGCAAAACACCATAAGTCGTCACGATCGCCAGGAGCGACGGGAGCGCGAATGACCTTATCCATGATCCCAGCGCGGGGAGTGCGCCGTCATACAGAACCAGGTTCGCCGGATTGGAGACAGGCAGGACAAAGCTTGCCGCATTGGCAACGAGTGCACAGGCAAACAACAGCGGAAGAGGATCAGCTTTTGCCTTTTTTGCTGCCTCGAACACGGCTGGTGTCAGCACAACAGCCGTTGCGTCGTTGGACATGAACATCGTCACTACGACACCGGCCAGATAGACCAGTGTGAACAGCTTTGCCGTTGAACCTGCGGCATGATTGACCGCCCAGGTCGCGATCCAGTCGAACAGCCCGTTTGCACGGGCCGTTTCACTGAGCAGCATCATGCCGATCAGAAACAGATAGACGTCGCCGCCCTTCAGGAGGCCGGTCTCCGCCATGGTCAGGGGGATCAGCCCCGTAAGCACGAGGGCTGCCGCCCCTATGACGGCCCATACCCACTCCGGAACCCGGAACGGTTGGATTATGACACCGGCCGTCGCCAGAGCCGCGATTGCCCAGATCGCCTCTTGGTGAAAGGTCATGCCGACACCTGATCGGCAGAGCGTAGGATCGATGCCGAGCCTATCCAGAGCCCCAGTGACAAGATTGCAAAACAGCCCAGACTATAAAACGCCACCGGATATCCCAGATCTTCGGCAAGCCATCCTCCCAGAGCCGGAGAAAGGCTTGCTCCAATGCCCTGCGCCGTCATGACCACACCCTGTCCGATATTGATGCGTCCGGTTCCGTTCAGCAGTCTGGCCACCAGACCCGGCACGGCGACACTCTGAAGCCCCGCACCGATCCCATCGAGGATCTGCACCGGCCACACCCCCCAATGCTGGATGAAGCTTCCCGCGATCAAACCACGCAGCGGTAGGGCGGCAAACGATATCAGCAGGACGATCCAGTACCCACGGTTCCTGACGACACGTATGGCCAGCAGGCTCACGACGATCATCACAGCCTGTGCGACCATCACAGTCATCGCCGTGAACATGGCGGGATTACCTTTGCCTGCACTGACGACCGCCATGCCGTAGAGCGGGAGCATCGCGGCATTTCCGAGATGGAAGAAACACAAACAACTCGCCAGAATGAGAAGAGGCTTGTGTCGCAGAAAGGATCGTAGCCCCTCGGTCGTCCCCTCATCGTGAGCAGGTTCATCGTCCAGTCCGCGTGCAGCTTTATGATCTATGGATTTTTCCGGGATCAGGAGCACCGCAGAAATGGCGAACAGACCGAAGGCGACTTCAAGAAAGAAAATCGCTGAGAGGCCAAACTGCCAACCGAGCCAGCCAGACAGTCCGGCCCCGGCCATATTGCCGGCGTGGTTCCAGGCCTGATTACGGCCAATTTGTGTGTTGAAGCCTTTCTGGCGCACGATCCCGAGCGTTATGGCCGCCATCAGAGGACCAATCCCGGCTCCGGCCAGAGCGGTTGCAAGTTGACTGACCGTCACAACCGGCACCGCTTGCGAGCTTAGCAGAAGGAGTGACGCGGAAATCGTGCAGAGCGCTGCCACAATGACGAGCAACCGCTTTTTCGTCGTGTGATCAATCAGCGCGCCCGCGGGAATGGTGGCGAGCATTCCGGCAACGCCTCCCACGGTCATGACGGTTCCGATCGGTCCCGTCTGCCAGCCGTGACGCTGAAGAAAAACGCCCAGAAAGGGCCCTATCCCCGCTTGGACGTCCGCCATGAAGAAATTGAGAGCGCATAAGGCAAACAAGGCCCGATTGAGCCTCGGAATAGCGAGGGTTTTGCCAGTACAGGCTGCAGTGGTATGCGGCTGGGTCATCACGTTCTCTTCGTTAAGAAGCAAGCTTTAACTGCGTTCGATAGAATAAGTTACAAAACTATTTTTCCCGTGCTTTTTGTTGAATTTATTGAAGTTATTATCAATGTTCACTCTTCGGATAAAGTCGTTCAATCAGGAAAATGTCCGCTCTCGGAAAATGCTTTTCTACGCTTTTACGTCTTGAGTGAGGCGGTTGCTGCCTGTCTGATCCTGCATCATAGATCAGACAGGCAGTTCAGGTTACTCAGCCGCTCATGCCGGGCATTATTGTGGGTTTCCCGGATACGCTTCTACGGGCCGAACTGGCGTTAATGTCGTTATTTCGATGAAGTAGCCACCCTTCGCTCGAAAGTAGAAAGACCACGCGCCATGTGCGTCGCGT
Organism: Gluconacetobacter diazotrophicus PA1 5; assembly: GCF_000067045.1. Classification (NCBI taxonomy): domain Bacteria; kingdom Pseudomonadati; phylum Pseudomonadota; class Alphaproteobacteria; order Acetobacterales; family Acetobacteraceae; genus Gluconacetobacter; species Gluconacetobacter diazotrophicus. The sequence continues at coordinate 344,746 of NC_010125.1, read as the reverse complement.
GGTGCCTGCACCTCCCAGCCGTCCTCGCTCAGGCGCTTATATAGAGCATCGACGTCCTCGCGAGACTTTTGGATGAAACCAATGTGCAGGATGTCGAATTGCTTGGGATAATCGAAGCCTTCGAGCTTGTTGTCGAAATGGTTGACGATCAGCACCAGCCCATCATTGTCCTGCATGATGGCCATCTTGGTTCCACGTACAACAAGATTGCGCAGGCCGAAATACTGTTCGAACATTGCGCGATCAGCCTCGGTATCGTGGCTGTAGAGGTTGATGTGGTTCAGCTTCATGACTGTGCCTTTCCGTTGGTGAGACGGACACGAGCCGGTCGCAACATGGACAACAACGACCGACCACGGACGAGGCCTGTCCTCGTCGTGTCCGGCCATGGCCAAGAGCGGTCTTACTCGCTCAAGCGTGACTGTCTCTGAAGAGACCACAGGTTGTCACCATACCTGCATCGCTGTCTTTTTAGAGCCTGTTTGGAAAGTCGCTGAAGTGTGATTCAAGCTCTGGATGTGGACGCCAGAGCAGAGAGGCCGCATGGCCAGGATTACCCGCAAGACGAAGCGTTATCCGTCTGATATGACGGAGGAGGAATGGGCGCGCATCGCGCCACTGATGCCCGAGCCGGGACGCACGGGGCGTCCGCGCGAGATCGAATTCCGCGAGGTGATCAACGCGGTTCGTTACCTGGTTCGATCCGGCTGCGGCTGGCGAATGCTGCCGATCCATTTCGGGCATTGGCGTACGGTCTATGGTTGGTTCAGGGAATTGGCCCGGCGGTTCCTGTTCCAGACCATTCATGATGTGGAACTGATGCTTGACCGGGAGCGCTCGGGCCGTGAAGCCAGCCCTTCGGCCGGAGTGATCGACAGCCAGAGCATCAAGGCGCCGCACGCGAAAACAAGAGGTTACGACGCTGGAAAGAAGATTGTCGGGCGCAAGCGGCATATCGCCGTGGATACGGACGGACGCCTGCTGATGGTCAACCTGACGCCGGCGGACATCTCCGACAGCGCCGGAGCGCAGATGATCCTGGACGCGATCCGCAAGCGCTGGCCGTGGGTCAAGCATCTATTCGCGGACGGTGCCTATGACCGGCTCCAGTTGATGGACAAGGCTGCCTACCTGGACTTCGTCGTCGAGGTGATCCGTCGCAGGGACGGAGCGAAAGGCTTTGAGGTTCTCCCCCGGCGCTGGGTCGTGGAGCGAACCTTCGGATGGATGACCCGATGGCGACGCCTCGTGCGCGATTACGAGCGTCGCATCGATGTCTCACAGGCCATGATCTTCGTCGCCATGGGCGCCAATCTCACCCGAAGAAACGCTCATCCATGACTTTCCAAACAGGCTCTTAGGCAAAATCGACTTTGCTGATACCAGCAGCAGCGGTCAAGCAGCATCTTCAGGCATGTCCGCTTCGTAGAAGCTTATTGAATGAAGAAAACGACCAAGAAGAGGGCGAAAGCCGCCAATCTCTTCTCTTTGGGTCCGCTTTCCTGGCACCCTTTCCCGAAAGCGGACCAACGATGCCTCGCATCGACCCACGTGTGCAAACGGTATGATCGCCTGAAAATTCGTGCTCACGCTGCCGAAAAACTGACGCGGCGCCCCTAGAAGGATTGAGGGAAAGCCCTATGGAACAATCATGAACAGCGGATTTTTTTAATAGGATAGCCATCCATCTGGCTGTCGTCCGACAGAAACAGTGCATGTTCACTCTGCGCCTGCGCCATCAGCAGGGGATCGAAGGGATCTCGATGGTGCATGGGGAGTTCCATCAGGACTTTCAGATGCTCAGGCTGGATCTGAAGAAGGGTAAAACCCTCTGCCGGGATGGCATCGAGGATTTCGTTCAGATCGGCATCCAGCTTGCCGATCCGGATCTTGATCGCGATCTCCCAGAGCGAGACGACGCTGACCAGAATATCGTGCGCCGGGTCTGCGATAATCTCCCCGGCCTGGGGCCCGAGTCTTTCAGAATCTGATAGCCACCAAAGCAGAGCATGCGTGTCGAGCAGGACCTTCACGACTCTCCATCCATGCTGTCGAGCACATCCTGTGGCGTCTGGTCAAAATCATCACGCAGCCTGATCCGCCCGCGCAATGCGCCGGGCTGGCGACGAGGACGACAGGATGGTGAAGGAGGACGTAATTCGGCCACCACTTCATCATGTGATGTCACCAGGATCGTGCTGCCCTGCCGGACCTGACGGAGATAGGTGGTCAGGTTCCCCCGGAGTTCCCGCACTCCGATTTTCAGCGGAGCAGGCCCGCCGCCAGAAAGCTGTTCACTCATATACCCCTCCCTATGTGTCATCATACCATGTACACACAGGGAGGAGACAAGCGATAAATAGGTGCTATGGCCAACCTCACAGATCAGCCGCTTTTGACAAGGAGAGTGCATCTTCGACATCGGCATCCCAGATACCGCACAGTACTGTTCAGTTTCCCCGGCAACCTTTCCCAAAAGCGGACCAATGACGCCCCGCACCAACCGTGTTTGGAAACGGTATAATCGCCTAGAAATTCGCACTCACGCTGCCGAAGAACTGACGCGGGGCCCCCAGAAGGAAATAATTGTATCCGGTATCGGTGAAATTGTTTCCCAGTTCGTTGGTGGTGGCCACGTAGGTCTTGTTGGCCAGGTTGTAGATATTGAAGCTGGCCGTCACGCCCTTCAGGAACCGGACATCGCCGAAATTGTAGCGCATTCCGAAATTCGCCAGGAAATAGCCGGGTACGTGCAGGTCGTTGGTATAGGTCAACTGGCGGCTGGAGATGTAGTTGCCGTCGACATGCACGTTGAAGTTACGGATCGTGTAGGCGATGCTGCCCTTGTACATGAAGGTCGGATAGTTGGGGACCAGCTTGCCGCGTGTGGGTTCCAGGCCGGTCGCGGTCATGACGTTCTGGTCGTACGTCGAATGTGCGTAGGAGAACGAATTGTAGATCGACAGCCCGTCCACCGGGCGCACGGTCGCGCTGACCTCGGCCCCGTTGGTGGTCACCCCGCCGACATTCTGCACCGCCGTGATGGGATTGATGCCGGCATTGCTGGAAATCAGTTGCAGGCGATTGGAGAAATTGATCCGGTACAGCGAGACGAGGCCGCTGACCAGCGGGCTGGTATAGCGGTATCCGCCTTCGTACACCCAGTCCGTTTCCGGCCGCAGCGAGGCCTTGGACGCCTGGAACGCGGTCTGGTTCGCCGTCCAGGGAGTGGCCGAGACGTTGGTGCCGTACCCGTCCTCGGGGTAGCTGCGCATGTTGTGCGAGACGTCGAAGAACAGTTCGTGATGCGGCAGGAAGCGCCAGTTGGCGGAAAGCTGGGGCAGGAAGGCGTTCGACGCCGTCAGGCTGCCCTGGGCGATCAGGTTGCCGCCGTTCAGCGCCGGCACCTGCCCCGGCACATGGTTGCCGGCCGAGACGATCATCGACTTGAACCCGGCATTGAGCGTCAGGTTGTGCGTGACGTGATACGTGTCCTGCAGGTGGAAGGCGAAGGTGTTGGTGTTGAAGACCTCCTGCCACGGGGCGGCGAAGACATTGCCGGGATAGCCGCCCGTCGGGTTGCCCAGCGTGCCCGTGCCCAGCAGCGGGGCCTCGGCGAAGGCACGGTTTTCGGTGAACTGGTCGTATTCGTACCAGACACCGGCATTGATCGTGTTCCGCGCGACGGTATAGGTCACCGCCGACAGGAAGCCCGCGCGCGTGATGCCGGGATTCTGCACACGCTGTGACAGCGGCGCCCGGTTGGGCGAATGCATGTACGGCGTGGACCAGGTGCTGTAGCCGCTGTCGCCGTGGCCGTAGACCGTCGTTTTCCAGTTCAGGTGGGAATTGAAGTTTTCGTCCAGGGTCACGCCGCCCAGGTAATCGACGCGGTTGGCGGTGCCGGCATAATAGGCGGCGTCGAACGGGTCGTTCGATTTCGTGTATTGCGCGGGGTAGATGCCCTGGGCGGCCCGATAGGCGGCGGTGTAGTCGGGATAATAGTTGGCTAGGCCGGGGCCGATCGTCCGCAGGTAGTTCGGCGTCATGTCCTGGTAGTCGAACTGCTGGGTGGAACTCCAGTCGAAGAATACCTTCAGCGACGAATCCCGCGCCAGGGGCTGTACCAGCTTGGCGTTGACCTGGTCGGAATAGTCATAGCCCTGCCCCTTCCACAGGTTCATGTCGGTCCGGGCGTAGGAGACGAAGAAGCGCGTGCCGGTCGGGTTCAGGTCGCCGCTGTTCAGGCGGACGAAGGTGCGGAAGGTCGCATTGCTGCCGAAGGTCTGTTCGACCGTGCCGCCGCGCGTATGGGACGGGTCGATGGAATGGAACTGGATGGCGCCGCCCAGATTGCTGCTGGAGGCAACATCGATGCCCCCGGCCCCCTGCGAGACATCGACGCCCGCGATATTGTCGCTGGTCAGCGCCCGCGTGATGGTCAGGCCGTTGTAATTGTTGAACTGCTGGTCGCCCAGCGGGATATCGTCCAGCGTGAAGCCCAACTGGTTCTGGCTGAACCCGCGCATGAACACCTGGCTGGAATATTCATAGGCGCCGAAGGGATCGGCCGACTGATACAGCACGCCCGGAAGCTGGTCGAGCACCTTCAGCGGCGACGTGCCGGGCACGCTCTGCCGCATCATGCTGGTCGTGACGCTGGTCATCTGCCGCGTCGATCCCTGCCCGAACACCACGATGGATTCCGGCTGCGGCGGGGACGCGGGCTGGACCGGCCGGGCCGCCGGCGCAGCGCGGCGCGGCGCGGGCTGCGCCGTGTGCTGGGTGGCCCGCGGCTTCGCCGCCGGGGTCGGGTCCGCCGCGTGGGCGGCGGACAGGCCGGTCAAGGCAGTGGACAGCAAAAGGCACCACGCCCCACGCCCCCGCCTGTTCGACTGGTTTCTTGCGAAGAACGGGACGAACTTCATGGGCGGAATTCCACAGTTTATAACAATTAATTAATCGTATTGTATGATATGAACGTCATATGCGCGTTGAATGTAAACATTCCGGCGGTTTTTGACGTATTTCACCGTCGTGTTGCGTATGTTCAACAGTGCCCCTGGACCCGTGGGCCTAACGCGGGGCGCGGGCGTCGGCTGCACGCATAAGGGCCGGGGGCGGCTTCGGTTTTGTGCCGAACCGGCGAATGGTGCGGCCGTTAGGGATTCAGGCTGCGGAAGGCGGGGAGGCCGCGCAACGCGGCGTGGATCGGCGCGGTGGGATGGCGGACGCTCGGCTTCCTGACCTGAAGGTGTTCTGGACCCGCACGCCCGAAGCCCTCTGCGGCCTGCTGCAGTGCGGGCTGGACGGGCTGAGCACGGCCGACGCCCAGGACCGGCTGGAACGCTACGGCCCCAACACCGATGCCCCGCCCCGCCGCGCCGGCCCCGTGCGGGCGGTGACGCGGCGGCTGTTCGAACCGCTGTCGCTGATCCTGCTGGCGGCGGGGGTCGTTTCGGTCGCGACCGGCGATGCCGGGGGCGGGTCGATCATCGTCGCCATCCTGGTGCTGTCGATCGGGCTGGATACGGTCCAGGAAGGATACGCGCTGAAGGCCGCCGAGGAATTGCGGCGGTCGGTCGCGCTGCGGGCCGAGGCCCGGCGCGACGGGCGGTTCGTCGATGTGGACGTGGCCGCCATCGTCCCGGGCGACATCCTGCGCGTGCGGGCCGGCGACATCGTTCCCGCCGATGCCCTGGTGCTGTCGGCCAGCGGCTTCACCGCCGACGAAGCGGCGCTGACGGGCGAGCCCTATCCGGTGGAAAAGCGGGCGGGACCGGCGGAAACCCCCGATGCGGCAGAGGCCACGAACGCGCTGTTCCGGGGCGCCGTGGCACAGACCGGCGAGGCGATCGCGCTGGCGGTCGGCACCGGGCGCCTGACCCTGTTCGGCGCCGCCGCCGCCGCGCTGGCCGAGGCACGGGGCCCCTCGCCCTTCCAGCGCGACCTGCACGCGTTCGGGCTGGTGGTCGCGCGGCTGACGCTGGCGCTGGTCGTCATCGTGCTGGCCGTCCGCGTGCTCGCCGGGCGGCCGGCGCTGGATTCGCTGATGTTCGCGGTGGCGCTGGCCGTGGGGCTGACGCCCGAACTGCTGCCGATGATCACCACCGTCACGCTGTCGCGCGGCGCCATCCGCATGGCGCGGCGCAAGGTGATCGTCAAGCGCCTGGCCGCGATCCACGACCTGGGCGCGATGACGGTGCTGTGCACCGACAAGACCGGGACCCTGACCTCGGCCGAAATCGCGCTGGCCGGCTCGCTGGATGCCGCCGGCAGGCCCTCCGCCCGTCCGGCGCGGCTGGGCGCCATCGCCGGGCGGCTGGGGGGTGATCGCGGCGCGCTGGACCTGGCGCTGGCCCGGGGAGCGCCGGCCGAGGACGGCTGGACCGAGACGGCGCGCCGGGCCTTCGATTTCAGCCGGCGGCTGGGGTCGATCCTGACATCCGGCCCCGAAGGCGCGGTCCTGATCGTCAAGGGCGCGGCGGAGGCCGTGCTGCCGCTGTGCACGACGCAGCGCGCGCAGGGCGTCCCTGCCGATGGACGAGGCGGCGCGCGCGGCGGCGGCCGAGCGTATCCGCGCCACTGGCCGCCGCGGGACAGCGGGCACATCGCCATCGCGTCCCGCCCCTGGACGACGCCGCCCGGCGAGATCGGAGGCGAGGATGAGGCCGACCTGGTCTTCGAGGGGCTGTGCACCTTCGTCGATCCGCCCAAGCCGACCGCCGCCGGGGCCATCGCCCGCCTGGCGGCGGCGGGAATCACGCTCAAGATCCTGTCGGGCGACGATCCGGTCATCGTCCGGCGGATTGCCGGCCTGGTCGGGATCGACGCCGAGGACGTCCTGTCCGGCCCCGACATCGAAGCCTTCAGCGACGAGGCGCTGGCCGTGCGGGCCCAGGCGGTCCATGCCTACGGCCGGCTGGCGCCCGACCAGAAATCGCGGATCGTCAAGGCGTTGCGGGCGCGGGGGGCGGTCGTCGGGTTCCTGGGCGACGGCATCAACGATTCCCCGGCGCTGAAGGTCGCGGATGTCGGGCTGTCGGTCGAGGGCGCGACCGGCGTGGCCCAGGCCGCCGCCGACATGATCCTGCTGGCCCCGGACCTGGAAGTCGTCGCCGACGGGGTCGAGGAAGGGCGGCGGACCTTCGCCAACATCCTGAAATATGTCCGCATGGGCGCCAGTTCCAACCTGGGCAACATGCTGTCGATGGCCGTGGCCTCGATGACGCTGCCGTTCCTGCCGATGCTGCCGACCCAGATCCTGCTGAACAACCTGCTGTACGATTTCTCGGAAATCGGCATTCCGTTCGACACCGTGCGGCCGGAAGCCGTCGCCCGGCCGCAGGTCTGGGACATGCGCGGCCTGCTGCGGTTCGCGGCCGTGATGGGGCCGCTGTCCTCGCTGTTCGATTTCCTGACCTTCGGCGTGCTTCTGTTCCTGTTCCATGCCGGGGAAACCGCATTCAGGACGGCGTGGTTCCTGGAATCCATGGCGACGCAGATCCTGGTCATCTTCATCATCCGCACCAACGGGCGCCCGTGGCGCACCCGGCCGCAATCCGCCCTGGTCGCCTCGTCCCTCCTCGCCCTGGCCGTGGCCATGGTGCTACCCTTGACGCCGGCGGGGCGATGGGTGGGGTTCCAGCCGCCTTCACCCGCGATGGCGGCCGTCCTGTCCGGTCTGGTCGTGGCGTACCTGCTGGCCGCCGAACTGGTGAAGAGGTGGGTGGTGGCCAGGAGCTAAAATGTCACATTGGCCCGCATCGCGAAGACGAGCGCGTTGGGAAAATGGGTGCTCAGGCCTTTGACATGGGCGATCTGGTACCAGTCCAGATCGGCACCAATGGAAACCTGGTGCGCATAGGCACCCGTCTGCCGCATGCCCCCGACCGGATTCCCCGCGGATTCCGCCAGGTAATTCAGAAAAGGGTAAATGCCACGCCTGTGCAGGAACGGCAGGATACCGCCCCAGTCGCCAAACAGATGGGCGGTCTGATAGGGGCTGGTGCCCGGCACGAGGAGGGTCGAGGGCTGAAGCGGGCGCACCAGCATCGCGGCTTGCTGCGCCGTTTCGATGGCCTCGTCCTGCGGTCCCTCCTTCGCGGCCTGCGCAAAAGCCGATGCCACGTCGTCCGTCGCCTGGGCGGCGGCGGAGGCCGGCAGATATGCCCCGAGAACACACGCCAGCAGAATGATGATACGTCCGAAACCGCAGCCGGAAAAATCTGTCCGGACACTCATCATGCCTGGCCTTTCCTGTTGCCGCCGGGCGTACCGCAGCAGATCCTCCCTACGAAGACGATCGGAGGAATTATGATGGGGGGATACTCACCAAGGGGAAGCGCCGCGCCGCCTGGACCCGCTTCGCCCGAGCGGCGAAGCGGGTCCGGTTTCTCACGCGTCATTTAGGCAGGGCGAAAGCCACGACCTCGTCGCCGTTCCGTGTCTTGAGGCCGCCATGCCCGCCCACCGCGAGCACCACATATTGCCGCCCGTCCTTGCCCATATAGGTCATCGGGGTCGCGTTCCCGCCGGCATCGAGGGTGGTTTCATAAAGAATCCGGCCGTTCCGCCCGTCGAGGACACGGAACGCCTGGTCGGCAGTGGCGCCCATGAAGACCAGTCCGGTCGGGGTCGTCAGCGTGCCGCCCATGCTGAAGATGCCGGTCGGCAGCCCGACGGGCATACGCAGGGCATTGGTCGGGCCGACATTCTTCGTCGTTCCCAGCGCGCGTTCCCAGATCTTCCGATGATGCACTAGGTCGATGGCCTGCGTCCTGCCCCAGGGCGGCGCCAGGCACGGCGCCCCGAAAATGCCCAGCCACGGCTTGATGACGGCGGAATAGGGCAGGCCATGCTGCGGATTGTTCGAAAAAGTCGGCTCGGGATAGGGCTGGTTCCATCCGGCCCATGGCTTGAACAGGCCCTGCTTCAGGGCCTGCCCATACGGGACAAGCTGCATGGTGAACGGGATATAGGTCGTGTTGACATACAGGACGCCGCGCGTGGGATCGATCGTCGCGCCATACCAGTCGTCCACGCCGTCGAATGCCGGAAACCCGATCGTTCCCTGCGCGCTGGGGGGTGTGAACAGGCCCTGGAACCTCATGCGTTTGAAGGCGATGCGACAGGCCATCTGGTCGAACGGCGTGATCCCCCACAGATCGTCCGTCGTCGGGTCGGACCGGCGCAGGTTCGGCATGTCCGGCGAATAGGGCTGCGTCGGGGAATACCGTTCGTCCGCAACGGTGCCTCCCGGTACCGGTCGTTCCTCGACACGGTAGAACGGCTTGCCGGTACGACGGTCGAGCACGAACAGCTCGCCCTGCTTGGTGGTCTGGACCAGCGCGGGGGTCATCCGGCCGCTGCTGTCCGGCAGATCGACCAGCGACGGGCCGACCGGAAGGTCGAAATCCCACAGGTCGTGATGGACGGTCTGGAAGTGCCAGCGTTCCTCGCCCGTCGTGATGTCCAGCGCCACCAGGGACGTATCATACTGCTCGTCGAAGGGACGGCGCTTGACGCCGTAATAATCGGGCGTCGCGATACCCAGCGGCACATAGACCATGTTCAGGGCGGGATCGGCCGTATAGACGCCCCAGCCATTGGGGGTGCCGCGCGTGAAGGTTTCACCCGGATTCAACGGGCGGTTGGCGGGCGTATGCCCGATATCCCACCCCCAGGCCAGTTGGCCCGTGGTCGCGTCGAAGCCGCGAATGACGCCCGACGGCTCGCCCACGGTCTGGTTGTCGTAGACCCAGCCGCTCAGCATGATGCGATTGTTCATCACCATCGGCGGAGACGTGATGAAGTGGAATCCCGCCGGGATGACGCCCATGCCTTCACGCAGGTCGACAACGCCGTCATGACCGAATGCCGGGCACAGGCGACCGGTATCGGCGTCAAGCGCGAACAGGGTCGGGGGCGAGCCGGAATCGGTGGAAATGATGCGATGCGGGCAGGGCGATCCGGCGGGCGCCTCGAAATAGGATACGCCCCGGCAGGCCTGGTAGATATTCTGGCCGTAATCCCCATTGGGGCTGTATCGCCACACCTGCTTGCCGGTGGTGGCGTCCACGGCCACGACATCGCGATGCGGCGTGCAGAAGACAAGATTGTCGCCGATCTTCAGCGGCGTCGCCTCGAAGCTGAATTCGCGTCCGCGCGCGTTTTCGTCGGCGCGCGGCACATCCCCGGTATGGAAGATCCAGGCCGGTTTCAGGTCATGGGCATTGTCCGCGGTGATCTGGCTCGCCATTCCGAAGCGGTCACCGGCCGAGGTACCGCCCATATAGCGCCATTCATTGTTGGCCAGGGATTCCGCATTGATCAGCGCGCCGTCACGATGGTCCGTCGGAAACGGATTGTGCTGGATCGTGCGCGAGGCCGTAACGGCCCATCCGCACGCGAACAGGAAGACGAACAGGGCGGCGCAACTGCCCATGCCGCCCAGTACGGTCGTATTGATGCGGACGCGCCCATTGGGGTCCCGCAGGCGGCCGGCCACCCACGGGCCGAAAACCCACAGGCCGATGCCGGATGGCAGCGCCAGGGGCGGCAGCAGGCGCCATCCGTCAAGCCCCACCCGTGACAGCGCCCATACCAGGGTGCTGCCCAGCATGATAGCATAGACCCACAGCCCCGCACCCCGCCCGGTGACGATCAGGCCGCCGCTGACCAGCGTCAGCACGCCCGCGACAGTATAGTAACTGCTGTCGCCCAGCGTGATCAGCCACACGCCCGGAATCGTCATGACGACGCCATAGATGATCAGAAAAAATCCAGTGATCCGCAAGGAAAGAGGAACAGGTCGCGTTTGTCCCAAGGCGCTTCTCCGGTTTATCTTCATGCAGGCGCAGCATCATGCAACGATACTAACCACGAATATGTCATAAGGTTTCTGGCCGAAGACGCGCCGAGGCGGCGGGACCCGGGATCGCGGCCTGTCGGATACGCTCCTCCCGGATGCGCCCTTTACGCTCACAGAAACGTCATCCGGTCATGCAGCAACAGTTCGTCGCAGACGCGTTAGCCATTCATACCAGGACCACCACGTGTCTTTTCAATCGCTTCACCGCGACCGGCCCTCTACACGATCCCACCCACGGTTGCGGGGCGGTCCAATCCGATGCCCGCATAGCTGTCGCGGCCCAGAAGGCGCGTGCCTCCTATCACATCATCCGCTTCCCCCTCCAGCGGGAGCAGCGCTTCAATGCGGAGACTCGCCAGTCATGACTGCATATTTCCTTCCCCGCCCATCGCAGGTCCGTCTCGGCGCAGCGGCGCTGCTCGCCCTCGCCGGTCTCACCGGCCACGCGCGCGCGCAATCGCCCGCGCCGCCGACAGCCGTCTACTGGGACAACTGGGTGGATCATAACGGCGTCAGCCACATGACGCGCTGCCAGTTCCATACCTACACGCTCAAGACCGTCAACAAGCCGGCGGCGCCCCAATGGTCGGACCCGACCCCCGAAGGCACGGCCCAGGTGGTGTCCACGGTGCAACCCAGCCACTGGAACGGCGCCTGGCATCCGGACCCCAAGGTGCAATGGATCATCCCGCTCAAGGGAAGCTGGTGGGTCCAGGCGCAGGACGGCACGCGCGTTACGCTCAACCCGGGCGACGTCTCACTCGGCGAGGATCAGATGAGCAAACCCGACGCGCAGGGCCATCGCGGCCATCTTGCAGGCAATGTGGGCGACGGCCCGGTCACGCTGATGGTCGTTCAGCTTGCCGAAAAGCCCACGGTCGATCAGCCGTGTCGTTTCAAATGATCCGGGGCATGGACCATGTCGGCATCACGGTGCCCGACCTCGAATCCGCGAGCCGTTTCCTTGTTGAAGCGTTCGGGGCGATTGCGCTTTACGACAACATGACGCGGAAGAAGCCGCCTTTCGCGGGGCCGGAGGCAGAAGCCACGCTCGGCCTGGAAGCCGGCGGCGCGGTCATCGCCATGCGCATGCTCAAGCTCGGCTTCGGACCGGGGATCGAGTTGTTCGAAATCCGTGCGCCGGATCAGCATCCGCCGGCGCGCGCGTCCGATTTCGGGCTGCAGCATTTCGCGCTCTATGTGGACGATATCGAGGCGGCGACCCGACGCTTCACCGAGGCCGGCGGGACACTGCTGACGCGTCCACGCGCACAGCTCGGCATCGAAGAGGGCGAGGGCAATACGTTCTGCTATGGCCGCACCCCCTGGGGAATGACGGTCGAGTTCCTGAGCACGCCCAACACCCGGACGATCGACGCCCAATCGCCCACACCGCGATATCAGCCGCCGCGAACCTGAGCGGCGCACCGCATCGCGACATCCCGCCCCCTTGACGATGCGGCCTCGGCCGCGGTCAAGGGGGCGGGAACGGGCGTGCCGACGCACGCCAGCACGATCCTCGACCGTTCCGCGGCAGGACCCGGGCAAGGTCCGCCCTGCCGGTCAGGCTTTGTACTGGATCTGGCCCTTGCTCAGGCCCCAGAAATCCTTCCAGTCGTATGTCGGATTGCCGTCGATATATTTCGATTTGAAGTCCCGCGCGTCCGTGGCGGTCACCATGACGGTCGGACCGTAGAATTCGCGATGGTCCTTCGGCTCGGCGGACGGCCTGAAGACCCCCGTCGCGGCATAATAGGCCAGCGCCGCCGTGATGCCGCCGCCCCAGTACGGGTTGTTGAACACCGTCGCCAGGATTTTGCCCTTGATCACCAGATCCACCGCCTGCGGATTCCCGTTATAGGAGACGATGGGCATGGTCTCGATCCCCTCGGCCCGCAGCGCCTCGATCACGCCATAGGCGATGGTGTCGCTGGCGCAGTGCACGCCCTTGATCCCGTCGCCGTAGCGGGTCAGGAAGCCGGACATGACCTGATTGGCCTTCTGGGTATCCCAGTCGGCGGCCTGGACCCCCGGAAGCTCGACATTCGGATAGGCCTTCAGCGCGTTCTTCAGCCCGGCCAGGCGCTCGATGGACGGGTTATTGGAGGCGATGCCGCCCAGATGCACTACGCCGCCCTTGCCGCCCATCGCATCGAACAGCAGCCGCGCCGTCTGTTCCGACGGCCCGACATCCGACCATGTCATGTGCGAGACGTAATGGTCGCCGAAATCCCAGGGATGCAGGTCGTCGGTCTTGTTCCAGATGGTCGAGACATAGGCGCCGGCCCGGCTGACCGCCTCGACCACCGGGCGGCAGTTCGGGGCGTCGTTGGTGTCGGCGGCCAGCGCGACCCCGCTGCCGTAGCGCGACAGAACCGCCTTGATGTCGGCAAGGGATTTCTCGCTCGATCCTTCGTTGATCAGGTTGATCAGCGCGCTCCGGGGCAGGCCCAGGCTCTGGACGAACGCCTCGCCGCCGGAAACGATCGCGTTCCAGTACGGGTCCGTCCGGTCGCGATAGCTCCACGCGATCGGCGGCGCCGACCCCGCCGCCCGCGCGCCGCGCGGACGCAGCGCGCCCATCGTCGCCATCCCGCCAAGCCCGTAGGCCGACAGCAGGAGCAGGTTGCGCCGGCTGATCGTCTGCTGTTCAATGTAGGCCTTGATGAACGACATGTGTGTCTCCACGCCCCTGTTTTGAGGCACACCATTGCGGGCACGGGCCCGGGTCGTCAGGCGACCTCGCGCCGCGCGTGCTGCGGGATATCGTTGCGCTGGTCGTCAAGGATCGCCGGCGCCAGGGGCTGCCGGCCGAGGATCATGTCCGCACCTTTCTCGCCCACCATGATGGTCGGGCTGTTGGTGTTGCATGAGGGTATCTTCGGCATCACCGACGCATCGCAGACGCGCAGCCCGGCAATGCCGTGCAGGCGCAGTTCCGGGTCCACCACGGCATCCGCCCCGACGCCCATCCGGCACGTCCCCACCGGATGGTGGTCGGTCTTGGCGTTCCGGCACGCGTAATCGAACAGTTCGGCGTCGGTGCGCACGGCGGGACCGGGCAGACGCTCGGCCAGGACGAAATCCTGCATCGCCGGCTGCAGGATGATCTCGCGCGCGATCTTCAGGCCCTCGATCGACATGGTTCGATCATGCGGATCGCTGAAATAATTCGGATCGATCAGCGGGGCGGCCGCCGGGTCGGCGGACCGCAGCGTCACGGTGCCGCGCGACCGGGGGCGCAGATAGGCGGTATTCAGGGTCACGCCCGCGTTCCGAAGCCGCGCGACGCCTGCCTCGATCCCCGAACCCAGGCCCAGGTGAAACTGAAGATCCGGATATGCGGCCCTGGGATCGACGTACCAGAACCCTCCCGTCTCGAAAAGGCTCGAGGCTGCCGGGCCGTTTCTGTAGATCAGGTATTGCAGGCCGGCGGCAAGCGTCCGATGCGGCCGCGCGACACCGTCATAGGTGAAATCGCCCCTACATTCGGCAATGACGAAAAGATCCAGATGGTCCTGCAGGTTGCGGCCCACGCCCGGCAGATCGTGCATGACGGGGATATCCAGGGCGCACAGTTCGTCGGCCGGGCCGATGCCCGATTGCAGCAGCAGCTTGGGCGAGCCTATGGCCCCCGAGCAGAGAATGACCTCGCGCTCCGCCCGGACGAATCCCGTCCGGCCGGAAAACGAAAGCTCGACCCCGATTGCCCGCCCCTTCTCGACCACGACCCGCAGCACCTGGGCATTGAGCCGCACGGTCAGGTTTTTCCGCCCCCGCGCCGCGCCGAGATAGGCACGGGATGCCGACGACCGTTCGTGATTGCGCTGCGTCAGCTGGAAGAACCCGATGCCGGCCTGACGGGGTCCATTGAAATCATGGTTGTAGGGAATACCAAGTTCCTGGGCGGCCTTGATATAGGCCTCGCAGATCGGCAGGGGCGCCGCGGGCATCGACACACCCAGCGGCCCCCCGGCACCATGATAGTCGTCGAGGAAGCGCTGGTTGTTTTCCGCCCGTTTGAAATAAGGCAGGACGCGACGATATTCCCAGGCCTCGCAGCCCTTTTCCCGTGCCCAGCCGTCATAATCGCCCGCGTTGCCACGGGTGTAGATCTGCGCGTTGATCGACGATCCGCCCCCGATCACCATGGCCTGCGTATAGCGCAGCACGCGGCCCTGCATGTGCCTCTGGGGAACGGTCTCCCACCCTCGGCTGCCGATGCCCTTGGTCATTTTCGCGAAGCCGGCGGGGATGCGATACAGCATGTTCCGGTCGCTTCCGCCGGCCTCGAGCAGGAGGACCCGGACCCGGGGGTCCTCGCTCAGGCGGGCGGCGAGAACGCAGCCCGCCGGCCCTCCGCCCACAATCACATAGTCATATGCCATGTCTTTCTCCCGGAGCGGATTGCAGCAGGGTCGGGTCGCGTGCCCCTCAGGGCCTGGCCATCCGTCGTGTGGTCACGACCAGCCGCCCCTGAATCGCGGCGCGCGCTTTTCACGGAACGCGGTCACCCCTTCCGTCATGTCGGGGCGGCCCGAAACGGCGATCGCCGCCAGCGCATCGACGGCGGCCCCCCGGTCCTCGCCCTCGGCGATCGAAATCATGAGCTTGATCGCCTCGGTCGCGCCCGGCGCACGCCCGACGATCCGGTCGGCCGCCTGTTGCGCGGCCGGCAGGGCGGTCCCCGTGGCCACGACGCTGTCGAAAATGCCCAGGTCGCGCGCCTCGCCGGCCGTGAGGACCTCGCCGCCCAGCGCCATCCGGCGCACGACCTGCGCCCCCAGGCGCCTGACAAGGCGCTGGGTACCCGACCATCCCGGCACCATGCCCAGACTGGCCTCCGGAAGGCCGACGCGGACATGCGTCTCGGCGATGCGGATATCGGCGGTGGCCGCGATCTCCAGGCCGCCGCCCAGGGCGTGGCCGTTGATCGCGGCAATCAGCGGCATCCGCAGCGTCGCAAGGCGATCGAAGACGCGATGGCCATGCCGCACCCAGTTATGGCCGAAATCGCCGGGGCCCATTCCGCCCCAGGCATGGATGTCGCCCCCCGCGCAGAACGCGTCCCCCTCACCCGTCAGGATGGCGGCACGGACGTGCGGGGCACCATCGACCTCGTCGCAGGCATGGAACAGCGCGTCCAGCATGCCGAGGTCGAGCGCGTTGCGCCGGGCCGGACGCGCCAGGGTGACGGTGGCGACAGGCCCCGCGATCGAAACCTTCACCGTTCCGTCAGGCATCGGGCGACTCTCCGGTCCGCTCTTGTTTTGCCTTTTTTCTAATTGGAAGGTTCCAGAGCCGCGTCGGTTCAGCGCATTTCGGGGACGGCGCCTGCCGCCGCGACCGGTCCGGCCGACCAGGGCTCGCCACAACTGGCGCGCACGACCAGCCGTGCCGGTGTCGTGATCGTCTCGGGCCGGACGTCGCCGGAACTGATGCGGTGCAGAAGGATCTGCGCCGTGCGCCGGCCGACCGCCTCGGGGTCCGTTGCGACGGTCGTCAACGCCGGGACGGCCGTCCGCGCGCCCATGACGTCGTCGAACCCGACGATCGCGAAATCCCGCCCCGGTTCCAGTCCGGCGCCGCGCAGCCCGTCGCAGGCCCCGAACGCCACCGCGTCATTGACGCACATGCAGGCCATCGGATGACCCGGCATGTCCAGCAGGCGCCCCATGGCCTGGACCCCACCCGGCCGCGAGGCGTTGCTTTCGACGGCATACGCCTCCTCGAACAGCAGGCCGGCCTCCGCCATCGCATCGCGCAGGCCGGACAGGCGCGTCTGGTAGACCGACGTATCCGGAAAGCCGCCCAGCCAGGCGATGCGGCAGTGGCCGAGGCCGATGAGATGGCGCGCGGCCTCGTGGCTGCCGGCCCGATTGTCGGCGACGACGGTGGTTGCCCTGAGGCCGGGAAGGTCCCGGACCGCAAGGACGATCGGGACCGGCCCCGCCATATGGGCCTTCAGGTCGGCGGCGCGCGTGCCGCGCGCGGGCGACAGGATGATCCCCGAGACACCGTGTTCGAGCATCGCGGACAGGACCTCGGCCTGGCGTTCCACGCTCTCGCCCGTATGGGCCATCAACTGCACGAAGCCGGCCGACTGCACGATCATGTCCATGCCGACCGCCATCTCGGCGAAGAAGCTGTTGGTCACGTCATTGACGACGATCCCGATCGCGTTCGAACGGGACTGGCGCAGGTTGGCCGCATTCCGGTTATAGACGTACCCGACCTGCCGGATGGCGGCCAGGACCCGGCTGCGGGCGCCTTCGCTGACGATCGGGTTCTTCTGAAGGACCAGGGAAACCGTCGATTTCGACACGCCCGCCACGCGCGCCACGTCCAGAATGGTAGGCTTGGCCGACACCGGATCCTCCAACCGCCCCATGGCCGGATCGCCCGGCCGGAAGCCGGCATGCTACAATGGGTTCATGCGCCGGAGCCAGTAGGGCATGGTCCTGCCTAGCCCTTCACCCCGCTGGTCGCGATGCAGGGGAAATGCTGCCGGGCGCGGCCCTGGATGTCCGCGGGGCGCCGCATCGGCAGGGCCAGGACGAAGCCGCGCACCGCACGGGGCAGATGGACCAGCAGGTACCGGACCACCGCCTGCTCCGAAACGCCCGCCGCCGCGGCGAGGTGCGCCAGGTCCTCGGGCGGGATCAGCCGGGCGATCATGGCGGCGCTCGTCTCCGCCGGGTGGGGCTGGCAGCCCCAGCCCCGTACCTGGTCGTACACCGCGGCGTCCCCGGCGCGATCCAGCAGGCCGTACATCCCCATGCCGGGCTTGTCGGTATCGAGATACGCATCAATCGCGGCGGCCAGCGCGTGGCGTTCGTCGGCCGTCATGTCCGGTTCGTTCCGGGATGGTGGCTGCGTCATCCTGCCCTCCCCTTCCGCGCACCTCCAACACGCCGGCAGCGGGGAAAGTTTCGGGCGGGGGTTCGGAGGCTGTTCCAAAAGCCCTGAACGATTGACCGAGCGAGATGCGCCCGAAGGGCCGCGCCCGGCGTGTGTTCCCGAGCACCGAAGCGGAGCGGCCTGACGGGCCGAGACCGAATCGGAGCACAGGGAACGCGCGTCGGATCGCCGGCATCAGGGCTTTTGACAGCCTCTAATAGCCCGTGTAGTACGCGCCCGGTGTGGAAGGTCGCGACCACGCCGCTGATCGCGACGGCGCTGACGGCCGACAGCAGGACATGCCTCACGTCGATCGCCAGCAGCGACACCAGCAGGATTCCGACATCGATGGTCAACTGGGCCTTGCCGACGTTCCAGCCCCTTGTCTTGTACAGCCACAGCGTGACGACGCCCGTGCCGCCCACGCCCGCCTGGTGCCGCGCCAGCGACAGGATACCCATGCCGATCGTGGTGCCGCCGAAGAACGCCGCCCAGAGCGGGTCGATGAAGCTGAGTCCCATGATGTGGGGAAAGACCAGTGAAAACAGCGTGATGCTGCTGCTGACCAGCAGCGTCTTCACCGTGAAGGCGATGCCCATCGTCCGTGATGCGAACAGCAGGAAGGGAATGTTGATCAGCGTGAACAGCATGCCCGCCGACAGCGGCAGGACATAGGACAGCAGCAGCGCCACGCCGGCCACGCCGCCCGTGACCAGCCCCGCGCGATGCAGGCAGGCCAGGCCGAGGACGATCAGCGAACAGCCGATGACCAGCGCATAGGCGTCCTCGAACACCGAGTGCCGGAGAGGGTTCCTGTCAGCGGAGGGCGGGCTGGGCATGTCGGCCATTCGAACGAAAGGGGAAACGGGCGGAGCCTCTCCTAGAGAGCGCATCTGCGCCTGTAAAGGGCGCCGCGTGCCCCCGATTGCCGGGAGGAACAATAATAGATATCGTATCGTCATGGTATTCCAGAACTATGCCGCCAGCCCGAAGTCGCTGGCCCGCTATGGCGTCATCGCGATCGGCGGTCTTGTCATCCTTTCTCTGCTGTCCGGGTCCGGTTATACGATCGACCAGAAGAATATCGGCGTCGTGACGCGCTTCGGCGCGGTGTCGCGCACGGCGGGGCCGGGACTGCACTTCAAGCTGCCCTGGATCGAGAGCGTGACGGAATACAGTACCGCGATCCAGCAGGTCGAAATCCAGAAATCCGAGGTCTTCACCGCCGACAACCAGGGTGTGGACGTGACCATGCTGGTGCAGTTCGCCGTTCCGGATTCCGACGTGCGGAACCTGTACGAGCATGTGCCGTACTACGAACGCCGGATCTATACCCTGGCGAACGACCGGATGAAGTCGGCGTTCGGCAAGCGGCAGGTGGCCGACGTGCCGCGGTCGCGCGCCCAGATCGAGGGCGAGATCAAGAGCGACGTCGCGGCGCAGGCCATGGCGCTGTACGGCATCGAGGTGTCGGAGGTCCAGATTACCGACCTGGACTATACCGCCGCCTTTCGCAACGCGATCGACATGATGACCAAGGCAAAGGCCGAGGTCACGCGGTCCGAGCAGTTGCGCCAGAAGGCCCTCATCGACGCCGAGCGCCAGCAGATCGCCGCCCGCGCCAACGCCGACGCCGCCGTGGCGGGCGCCGAGGGCGAGGCCCGGTCGATCAAGGCGCGATCCGAAGCCGAAGCCGCCGCAACCCGAATCAAGGGCGAGGCCGAGGCCGACGCGATCAGGGCCCAGGCGGCGGCGCTGGGGGCCAGCCCGGAATACGTGTCCTATACGCAGGCGAAACGGTGGGACGGGAAGCTGCCGAGCACCATCCTGGGCTCGCAGCCCATGCCGATGCTGAACATGTCCATGGGGATTAGAGCGTGATGATTTTAGGTTGGTCCATATCCTGAGTTTATGAAATAATTGGCGCATTCGCTGGGAGCGTAGCTGCGCAGGAGTTCGCCGATGGTTGAACTGACTGCGTCGCGGCTTCGAGCCGCGGCCTTGCGGAGCAGGTGCTTGAGCTTGGCAAAGACCTGTTCAATGGGATTCAGGTCTGGGGAGTATTTTGGCAGGAGGATCAGGCGCGCGCCGACCTGTCGGATGGCTGCGCGTGCTGCCTTGTTTTTGTGGCTGCCGAGGTTGTCAGCGATCACGATGTCACCAGGCCTGAGCGTCGGCACGAGTTCATTCTCGACGTAGATGCGGAAGCTTTCGCCGTTGATCGGACCATCGAGCAGCCACGGCGCATCGATCCGATCGACCCGCAGGGCGGCAATAAAGGTCATGGTGTTCCAATGACCCCAAGGCACTTTGGCCCGGAGCCGTTCGCCACGCGGCGCCCAGCCGCGTAGCGGCGCCATATTGGTTTTGGTCCAGGTTTCATCGATGAACACCAGGCGGGCGGGATCTATGAGGTGTTGGTATTTTTGCCATCGCGCCCGGTGTCGGGCGACATCAGGACGGTCCTGTTCGGCTGCGACGAGTGTTTTTTTTGAAGCTGAGCCCCTCGTCGTGGACGAAGACCCACACAGAGCGATAATCGACCCTGAGCCCGCGCCCGGCAAGTTCTGCGACCAAGCCCCGCAGGGTAAAGCCCCCCGCCTTGCAACGCTCGATCAGCCATTCCCGATGCGCACCCGTCAGCCGTTTCGGCTTGTGGCCGCCCATCTGGCCAGGGGAAACGCTGCCGGTCCGCCGAAAGCTCTGCATCCACCGGATCGCGGTGCTGGGTGCTACACCGTAGCGCTTCGCGGCCTCGTGGCAGGAGAGGCCGTCTGTCTCCACGGCTGCCACAACCCGGTCGCGAAGATCCATCGAATAAGGACGCGCCATCCATGCTGGCCTCCAATCCAGACAGCATGTTGAATCAGATTTTCGGCAATCTGGGTACCCATATTCCGATTCAGACCGAAATCATCACGCTCTAGGGTTCCAGGCTTTCAAAAGCGCCGTTTCTGACGATCCGGGCCACGCGCCCGGCAATGGGGTATTTGAAACGGCGCCCTGTTCTTTTTTGAAAGAAGGAACAAGGATCGGACGATCAATTCTTTACTGGCGGCAGGTGTGGGGATCGTCCTTCTGGACTATCCTGCCGAAATCCATTTGAGAAAGCCTGCCGTGTCGTCTGCATCGCCTCAATCCGTCCTGTCCCGCCGAGAGCAGCGCCGCGTCGAAACGCGCGCCTCGCTCATCAACGCGGCAATGTCCCTGCTTTCCACGAAAGGTTTTGAAGAAACCACGGTCGATGAAATCGCGCAGACCGCCGGAATCGCACGGCGCACGCTGTTTCGCTATTTCCCGACCAAGGCCGACATCGTGACGGCATGGACGCAGCAGATGACGGACGTCCTGGCACGCAGCGTCGCCGCATGCCCCGCCAGCCTTCCCCCGCAGGCCCTGCTCGGTCACGCGCTCGAATCCGTGGTTCCGCATATCGCGCCCACCCCGCGTGAGGCCTACGCCTGCGTCTATCTGATCGAACGCACGCCGGCGCTGCTGTCGGTCAGCCTGCGTAAATACGCGCAATGGGAAGACAGCCTCGCGGACGCACTGATGCAGCGACTGGCGCCGTCCGACGACCGGGCATTGTCCGCGCGCGTCGCCGCGCGATCCGGCATCGCCGCATTCCGGACCGCGCTGGACGAATGGATCAGGCTGAAGGGGCGCAGCCGCCTGGTTCCGATCCTGCGCCGGATCATGCGACTGCAGGCCGCGATGCTGGCCCCGGCCGATCTGGACTGGATCAGTCCAGACGAACTGACGGCCGCACCATAGTGTCGATCCAGTCCGCGACACAGGACATCAGGCCGCGAAAGAAACCGTACAGTTCGACCTGATGCTGACGATAGAGCATCAGATGGCCCACCCGTGCCGTCAGGCCCTTCAGCACGCCGCCACCGAAGACGCTTCCACCGGGCAGCGTACCCCAGCCGTTATAATTGCCCAGGGCCACGATCGCGCCCTTGTTGCGGAACACGCAGGCGGGGACGTCCTGCCCGTCGCGTATCCACGCGGACAGATGGCGGGCCAGATGGTGCGCCTGCTGCCGGGCCACCTGTGCCGTGGGCGGCAGCGGGTCGTCGACGATGAACGAACAATCCCCCAGCGCGAAAATCCGGTCGTCATCGACGGAAAGCAGATTGGGCTTGACCAGGATCTGCCCCGAACGGCTCAGGGACAGGCCGCCATAGGATTTCGTCACGTCCGGCGCCTTCACGCCCGCGGCCCAGACGCGCAGCGTGGCCGGAATATGCGTGCCGTCCTTCAGGCTGAATCCCGTCTCGTCGGCGCCCGAAACCATGGCCGAGGTGCGCACCGAAACGCCGATCCGCTCCAGTTCCTGCTGCGCCGCGGCGGACACCGCCTCCGGAAAAGCGGGCAGTACGCGCGGTCCGGCCTCCAGCAGGGTGATCCGGAGCCTGGGCGGCGTCGGGCCGAACGCATGCAGCCCGACGATGTCGAGCGCCTTGTGCAGTTCGGCGGCCAACTGCGTTCCGGTGGCGCCGCCGCCGACGATGGCGATGTCCAGCTCGGCATTCGTCGCATAGGCCCGCAGGAGTTCCATGCGGAATTTTTCGTTGAATCCGTTCGCTTCCACCAGATTGTCGATGAACAGGCAATGTTCCGCGACGCCCGGGGTCCGGAAATCGTTGGCGCAACTGCCGATCGACAGCACCAGCGCGTCATAGGTCACGGTGCGGCTTTCCAGGACGGTGCTGCCGTCCGAGGCCCGCAGCGGGCCAAGCACGACCTCCCGCTTCGCGCGATCCAGGGAAATCACCTCGCCCGGCCAGAACTCGAAATGATGGGCGCCGGCCTGCGACATGAAGCTGATGCGGTCGTTCTCGTTCTGCGCGGTGCCGGCAGCGAAGCAGTGCAGCATCGGCTTCCAGACGTGCGAGAAGCTTTTATCGATAAGCGTGATGCGCGCGCTGCCCTGCTTCCCCAGTGTCCCGCCAAGCCGCGTCGCCAGGGCAAGTCCGGCCACACCACCGCCGACAATCAGGATTTCGGATCTGGACACCATCGATTTTCAAATTCCATACCAGCAGAATGGAAAACGGGGCGCAGCATAGCAGGCCCCGCCCCGAAAGCTCAGGAGAAAAAACCTCAGAAGAATCCGAGCTTTTTCTCGCTGTAGCTGACCAGCATGTTCTTCGTCTGCTGGTAGTGTTCCAGCACCATCTTGTGCGTTTCGCGGCCGATGCCGGACTTCTTGTATCCGCCGAACGCCGCGTGCGCGGGATAGGCATGGTAGCAATTGATCCAGACCCGCCCCGCTTCCAGGCCGCGCCCCATGCGATAGCAGATGTTGGCGTTGCGCGACCACACGCCGGACCCCAGGCCGAACGGCGTGTCGTTGGCGATCGCCAGCGCCTCTTCCTCGGTCTTGAAGGTGGTCACGGCCAGCACCGGCCCGAAGATTTCCTCCTGGAAAATCCGCATCTTGTTATGGCCGCGGAACACCGTCGGCTGGACGTAGAAGCCGTCGTTGAACGCGGCCCCCAGGTCGGGCTTGGCGCCGCCGGTCAGCAGTTCCGCGCCCTCGTCCTTGCCGATGCCGATATATTCCAGGATCTTGTTTTCCTGCATGCTGGAGTTCTGGGCCCCCATCATGGTCTGCGGGTCCAGCGGGTTGCCGTGGCGGATGGCCTTCACGCGGGGCAGGGCGCGTTCCATGAACCGCTCGTAGATCGATTCATGAACCAGCGCGCGGCTGGGGCAGGAACAGATCTGGCCCTGGTTCAGGGCGAACATCGTGAAGCCCTCGATCGCCTTGTCCAGGTAATCGTCGTCCTGGTCCATAACGTCGGCAAAGAAGATATTGGGCGACTTGCCGCCCAGTTCCAGCGTGGCCGGGATCAGGTTTTCCGCCGCCGCGTGCGCGATCATCTTGCCGGTCGGGGTCGATCCGGTGAAGGCGATCTTGGCGATGCGCGAACTGGTGGACAGCGCCGCGCCGACATCGCGGCCCAGGCCGTTGACGATGTTCAGGGTGCCCGCCGGGAACAGGTCGCCGATCAGTTCCATCAGCACCAGGATGCTGGCGGGGGTGGTTTCGGCGGGCTTCATGACGACGCAGTTGCCGGCGACCAGGGCGGGGGCCAGCTTCCACGACGCCATCAGGATCGGGAAGTTCCACGGAATGATCTGGCCGACCACGCCCAGCGGTTCATGGAAATGATAGGCGATGGTCGTGTCGTTGATTTCGCTCAGCGCGCCTTCCTGGGCGCGGATGCACCCGGCGAAATAGCGAAAATGGTCGATGGCCAGCGGAATATCCGCCGCCAGGGTCTCGCGGATCGGCTTGCCGTTGTCCCAGGTCTCGGCCCGGGCCAGCAGGTCGAGATTCGCCTCCATCCGGTCCGCCGCCTTCAGCAGCACCCGCGACCGCTCGGCCGGCGAGGTATGGGCCCAGGATTTGAAGGCCTTGTGCGCCGCGTCCAGCGCCAGTTCGACATCCTCGGCCGTCGATTGCGGCACTTCGCACAGGACCCGCCCGTCCACCGGGGACGTGTTCTTCATGTACGCGCCCTTCACGGGGGACGTCCATTCGCCGCCGATATAGTTTCCGTAACGGGATTTGAAGGGAGGTTCCTGATCGATGCCCACGGTGCCGCTCCGTCGTCTGCGTTGAATGCCGGACCCGGCGTCGCACGGGTCCTTAAACAGGACCGAATCGGTCCGTTTAATTATTCGGTGGATATATAGGCGGGAGTCGAAGAGCAAGCGATCGGGGAATCACGTCTACGTGAAAAATGGCACCAAGTGCCATATTTTTATGAGAGAAAAACAATTTATAACAATGTATTATTCCACATCCCCATTTTCTATTCAGACATGACAATCGTGCTGCACCCGTCATCGCGCCCATCATTTTCGAGCCCGTTCCCGCCGGAATTTCCATTCAATTCATTGTCGATATTCGGGGTTCCGTGCCTTTATCAGCCCGCGATAAACTCCTGTCCGGCAACCAGTCTCATTCTCTTCAAATATCTGAACGGGCTTCGCTATTCGGAAGACAAAAGAGAAGGATCATCCCCACCGTGCCCTATCGGATCATCCTGGACAGCGAACGCTACAATTTCGCCCATCTGCGCCACGTCCTGGCCTGCGCGTCCCCGGCGCGGTCGGGCGACGAACTGGCCGGCCTGGCCGCCGCCGACCCGGTGGAACGCATGGCCGCCCGGCATGTCCTGGCCGACATTCCGCTGCGCGATTTCCTGAACGATGTGCCGGTACCCTACGAGGATGACGAGGTCACGCGGCTGATCGTCGATACGCACGACGCGGCGTCCTTCGCGCCGGTCGCGCACATGACGGTCGGGCAGTTCCGCGACTGGCTGCTGTCCTACACGGCCGATGGCGACGCGATCACGGCGCTGGGGCCGGGCCTGACGCCGGAAATCGTGTCGGCCGTCAGCAAGCTGATGCGCAACCAGGACCTGATCGCGGCGGCGCGCAAGATCCGGGTGGTGACGGCGTTCCGCAACACGCAGGGCCTGCCCGGCCGGCTGGGCACGCGGTTGCAGCCCAACCACCCGACCGACGATGCGCGCGGCATCGCGGCGTCGCTTCTGGACGGGCTGCTGCTGGGGGTGGGCGACGCCGTGCTGGGCATCAACCCCGCCACCGACAGCATCGCCAACGGCATCGTGCTGCTGGACATGCTGGAACAGGTGCGCACCCGCTATGCCATCCCGGCCCAGACCTGCGTGCTGACGCACATCACCAACGCCATCGCGATGATGGCGCGCGGGGCACCGGTCGACCTGGTGTTCCAATCCGTGGCGGGCACCCAGGCCGCCAATGCCGGCTTCGGCGTGTCGCTGTCCGTGCTGGCCGAGGCCCATGACGCGGCCCGGTCGCTGAATCGCGGCACGGTGGGGCACAACGTGATGTATTTCGAGACCGGACAGGGCTCCGCGCTGTCGGCCGGCGCCCATCACGGCATGGACCAGCAGACGGCCGAGGTCCGGGCCTATGCCGTCGCGCGCGCGTTCTCGCCCCTGCTGGTGAACACGGTGGTGGGATTCATCGGGCCGGAATACCTGTATGACGGCAAGCAGATCATCCGCGCGGGGCTGGAAGACCATTTCTGCGGCAAGCTGATGGGCCTGCCGATGGGATGCGACGCGTGCTACACCAACCATGCCGAAGCCGACCAGGACGACATGGACAACCTGATGATGCTGCTGACGGTGGCGGGGGTGAATTTCCTGATCGCCGTGCCGGGCGGCGACGACGTGATGCTGAGCTACCAGAGCCTGTCCCATCACGACATGCTGACCCTGCGATCCAGCTTCGGCGTGCGCGCCGCGCCGGAATTCGAGGCCTGGCTGCATGAAATGAACTTGCTGGACCCCGACGGGCGGCTGCGCGTCAATGCCCCGCAGAGCCTGGGGCGTATCCTGGGGCCGGGCTGACATTTCAGAGGCTGTTTCAAAAGCCTCTCGGACCGGACCGGCAACCCCGCCCCCCGCAAAACGCTGGAAAACCAGTATACTGCGAGAGGCACCCGACGATGACGGCGACGGACCAGACCCTGCCCGCCCTGGACGAACCGATCCCGGCCCGCATTCCCGGCTGGCTGCGTGCCATCCGGGCGCGGCGGGGGGAGGCCCCGCGCTTCCTCAACCTGCATGATTATGCCCCGGCCGCCCGGCGGTTGCTGCCGCGCGCGCTGTTCGCCTACATCAACGGGTCGGCGGGCGACGGGC
The DNA here is from genome assembly GCF_000067045.1 of Gluconacetobacter diazotrophicus PA1 5. Lineage (NCBI taxonomy): Bacteria > Pseudomonadati > Pseudomonadota > Alphaproteobacteria > Acetobacterales > Acetobacteraceae > Gluconacetobacter > Gluconacetobacter diazotrophicus. Next base: position 318,253 of record NC_010125.1, on the reverse strand, counting down.
GGGCGCTGGCCGCCAATCGCGCGGCCTTCGACCGCTGGTGCCTGGTCCCGCATGTGCTGCGGGGCGTCAGCCGGCGCAGCGCGCGCACCCACCTGATGGGCCATCACTACGCCATGCCGGTGGGGATTTCGGCCTTCGGCGCGGCGGCGGTGATCGGCTTCGACGCCGACCGGGCGATGGCGCGGGCAGCATATGCGGCGGGCGTGCCCTACCAGCTCAGCGCCAATTCCATCACGCCGATGGAAGACGTCATCCGCGACAATCCCGATGCCTGGTTCGCCGCCTACCTGCCCGCCAATCCGTCGCTGATCGACCGGATGCTGACGCGCATCGGCCGGGCCGGGTTCCGCACGCTGGTCATCACCGTGGACGTGCCCGTGGCGGCGCGGCGCGAGGACGAGACCCGCGCGCACTACGCCATGCCGCTGCGCCCGTCCGCCCGTCTAGCGTTCGACATGCTGTCGCACCCGCGCTGGCTGCTGGGCCGGCTAGGGCGGACGCTGCTGGCGCGCGGCATTCCGCATATCCAGAACATCACCCCCGGCCGGGGGCCGTCGATCTTCGCGCGGTCGGTCGGGGCGGTCGGCGGGGCGGCGGACTTCAACTGGGACCATATCCGCGCCATCCGCCGGTCATGGCCGGGGCGGCTGGTGCTGAAGGGCATCCTGTCGGCGCAGGACGCCGTGACGGCGCAGCAGATCGGCGCGGACGGCATCATCGTATCCAATCACGGGGCGCGGCTGTGCGATTGCGTCATCTCGCCGCTGGAGGCGCTGCCCGCCATCCGGCAGGCCTGCCCGGACCTGACCGTGCTGCTGGACAGCGGGGTGCGGCGGGCGGGCGACGTCATCACGGCCATCGCCCTGGGCGCAGACGGCGTGATGATCGGGCGGCCGTTCTTCTTCGCCACCATCCTGGGTGGGCAGCCGGGGCTGGCGCACGCCATCGGGCTGATCGCCGGCGAACTGGACCGCGACATGGCGTTCCTGGGCCTGCTGGACCTGCGCGAAAGCCGCGAAAACCGCCTGCATCGGCGTGGCTGACAGGGGTGACATGATTGGTGCGTTCATGACACTGGCCTATGAAACGCTTGATATATACCATGCCGTATACCATAAAGCGCCATATGCCACGTCACCTGTCGCGGAGGGGTGTGATGACGCAGGTCGCAAAAATCTTCAACAATGGCCGCAGCCAGGCGGTTCGTCTGCCGGCCGCCTTTCGCTTTGAAGGCACGGAAGTCTTCATTCGCCGTGACGAGGCAACGGGCGACGTCATCCTTTCGCGCCGACCGGAAAGCTGGGACGGCTTGTTCGCTGCCATCAGGGAGGGCGGCGTGCCGGACGATTTCCTCAGCGACTCCGAACGCGATCAGGCACAGGACCATCGCGATCCGTTCGCCGAGGGACCGAAGTGAGCGCCGGCTTAACAATGACCCGGATGCTCGACACCAATACGGTCAGTCACATTCTCAAGGGGCATCCGCGTGCGCTGGAGCGCCTGTCTCAGATCCCCATGGCGAGCGTCTGCATCTCCGTCATCACGGAAGCCGAACTGCGTTTCGGTATCGCCAAACGTCCGGAGGCGACCCGGCTCCATCGGGTCGTGAACGAATTCCTTCAGCGCGTGGATGTCCAGCCATGGGAATCATCGACGGCCGATTCATATGGCAACCTGCGGGCCGCGCTGGAGGCATCCGGAAAGATCGTGGGAAGTCTTGACCTCCTGATCGCCGCGCATGCCCTGGATCTGAATTCGATCCTCGTTACGAACGACGCGGGATTCAGCAAAATCGCCCAATTGGAAACCGAGGACTGGACAGCATGACCGCCCACGACCTCACCGACCCGGCATCCGACCCGTGGGGCCCCCTGCGCCGCCTGACCAGTGCCCGGATCGGCCAGGCGCGGACCGGCGACACCGTGGCGGGGGCCGAGGTCCGGGCCTTTCAACTGGCGCACGCCCGGGCCCGGCAGGCCGTGCTGGCCCCGCTGCGGACCGAGGCGCTGGGCCTGGACGAGGCGTTCGTGCCGGTGCGCAGCCAGGCGGCCGATCGCGGGGAATTCGTCCGGCGGCCCGACCTGGGGCGGCGCCTGTCGCCCGACAGCGCGGCGGGGCTGGTGCCCGGATCGTACGACATCGCCTTCGTCATCGCCGATGGGTTGTCGGCCCTGGCGGCGGAACGCCAGGGGCCGCCGGTCCTGGCCGCCTGCCGCGCCCTGCTGCCCGGCTGGCGGATCGCCCCGGTGGTGGTGGCGCACAATGCCCGCGTGGCGCTGGGCGACGATATCGCGCAGCGACTGGGCGCGCGCTGCGTGGTCATGATGATCGGCGAGCGGCCGGGCCTGAGCGTCGCGGAATCGCTCAGCCTGTACATGACCTGGGACCCGTATCCGGGGCGGATGGATTCCGAACGCAACTGCATTTCCAACATCCACCCCCATGGCGGCCTGACGCCCCGACAGGCGGCGGCCACGCTGGCACGGCTGCTGAACGAGGCCCGCCGGATCGGCGCCAGCGGGATCGTGCTGAAGGACGAGGCGGGAGCGAGGATCGCGTGATCCTGCATCCTCAGCGCGGCGCGTCCGGGGCGGGGCGCCCTTCCTGAAGGGCCTGCACGTACATCGCGTCCTGCCGGCGTGACAGCCAGACGCGATGGGTGCGGAAGAAATCCGCGCCCAGCAGGGTCTGGTCGGTGTCCGTCACGGCCAGTTGCGGGTGATTCAGCACGAAATCGTCCCCGATCCGCAGCGTATCGAACTGGTGCAGGTAGGTCCTGTTGTCATTGTCATCGATCCCGATGCTGTTTCGCGTCGGGTCGTGGCGCAGGGCCCCATCCGTGACCCCCGCCGCGTGCGCGTCGGACGTGCTGATCACGGTGCGCCAGGCCCCGCTGTCGAGAATGGCGTCGATCGGATGTCCGTCCAGATGCAGCTTCACGATGATCCGCGGCGTGCGCCCGGTGGTATAGCGGATCGGAATCCTGTGCGCCCGGCCGGGCCAGAGCGGCAGATCGCCCTCGGCGCATCCCGCCACCCGGTAGAGATTGATCTTGTGGTCGGGCAGGTGGAGGGTTCGAAAAACCCTCTGGTTCTGGTCCTATCTGTGTGATTCCATCTGTCCTGCGTTGATTGAGGATGATGGAAGATGAAGCAGCCGGGATTTTTTGACGTTGAAGAGCGGCTTGCCCGGTTAAGCGGGCTTGGCGATCAGCTCGAAGCATTTTCCCGGACTGTAGATTTTGAAGCGTTCCGTCCTGATCTGGAGAAGGCTCTGGCCTATTCAGATGGAAGCAAAGGCGGGCGACCGCCATTTGATCCGTTGCTAATACCAACTCCGGTCCGCCCTGACTCATATGTGATTGCCTGACGGTATCGTTCTGGAACGAGCTGTGATTCACAGGATGCCGAACCGGGCGGGAGGCATCCGAATGGGCGGGGCGTTAGCGTTGCGTGAGGATTATGATGCGGCGGGACTGCGTGCTCTGGCGCGGACAACGAGGCATGCGGGCCAGGCGCGTCGGCTTCTGGCGCTGGCGGCGATCTACGATGGTGCGTCACGCGGAGACGCGGCACGACTGGCTGGGACGGATCGGCAGATTGTGCGGGACTGGGTGGTGCGTTTCAACGCCGAGGGCCCGGATGGCGTGCGGGATCATCATGGGGGCGGTGTCGTTCCCCGCCTGACACCAGCCATGTTGGAAGCGCTGATGCGCCGGATCGAGGACGGCCCGATCGCTGCCGTGCATGGGGTGGTGCGCTGGCGGCAGGCTGATCTGGGGCAATGGCTTTATGAGGAATTCGGCGTCTCTCTTTCGCGCAGCCGGCTGAGCGCCGTTATCCGGGGCCTCGACTTCCGCCTTCTGACGGGACGCCCCCGGCACCATGCCCAGGATCCCGAGGCCCAGGACGTTTTTAAAATGTAGAAGTCTCGACTAAATCTGACGGATGGTGTCTGCTGAAGCTCAACCAGGGCTGCGGCGGGGGCGGAGTGGCCGGGCGACGCAGCCGCCCGAGCCATCGGAGGATATCCTCATGACCCGTGACCAGAAGATCATCCGCGCCAAAGTTGGCCTGCTGGAACTATCGAAGCAACTGGGCAACGTCTCCCAGGCCTGCAAGATGATGGGGTATTCGCGCGACAGCTTCTACCGCTTCAAGGAGCTCTACGACAAAGGCGGCGAAATCGCGCTCCAGGAACTCTCCCGCCGCAAACCCTTGCTGAAAAACCGCGTCGAGCCGGCGGTTGAGGAAGCAGTGGTCGCGATCGCCATCGAACAACCGGCCTGGGGCCAGGCCCGCGTGGCCAACGAACTGCTCAAGCGCGGCGTCACCGTCTCTCCTTTCGGGGTGCGCAGCATCTGGCTGCGCCACGACCTCGCTACCATGAAGCTCCGCCTCAAGGCGCTCGAAGCCAAGATGGCCCAGGAACGGCTGATCCTCACCGAAAGCCAGCTTGCGGCCCTGGAGAAGGCCAAGGCCGACAAGGAGGCCTGGGGCGAGTTCGAGACCGAATGTCCCGGCTATTGCGGCGCTCAGGATACCTTCTATGTCGGCACCCTGAAGGGCGTCGGTCGCGTCTACCAGCAGACCTTCGTCGATACCTACAGCAAGGTCGGCTTCGCCAAGCTCTATGACCGCAAGACCCCGGTTACCGCTGCCGACCTGCTCAACGACCGCGTCATCCCCTTCTTCGAGCTGCACGATCTCCCGCTCCAGCGCGTGCTGACCGACCGGGGCACCGAATTCTGCGGCTCTCATGACCGCCATGAATACGAACTCTATCTGGCGGTGGAGAACATCGACCATACCCGCACCAAGGCGCGCAGCCCGCAGACCAACGGCATCGTCGAGCGCTTCCACAAGACCATGCTCGACGAGTTCTATCGTGTCACTTTTCGCCGCAAGATCTACGACAGCATCCACGAACTCCAGGCAGACCTCGACGAATGGATGGATGACTTCAACCGCAATCGCACCCACCAGGGACGATACTGCTTCGGCAAAACCCCGATGCAAACCTTCCTTGACGCAGCCCACCACGCCCGCGAAAAAGATATCGGGCGCCACGTCGAACACCACATGAACGCGTAGCATCCACGCCGGCCACTTCAAGCCGTCCGTCAGATTAAGTGCAAACTTCTACATTTAAAAAAGCTTCCCCGACGTCATGGCCGGGATCCGGGCCCGGCATCCCGGCAAGGCCATCGAACTCTGGTGGGGCGACGAGGCGAGGGTCGGCCAGAAAACGAAGCTGACGCGCCGCTGGGCCAGACGCGGCACCCGTCCACGCGCGCCTGCCGATCAGCGCACACGTTCGGCCTGGATCTTCGGAGCGATCTGTCCGGCGCTAGGCAAGGGAGCGGCCCTCGTCCTGCCCTGGTGCAACCTCCACGCCATGAACCGGCATCTCGACGAGATCTCGCAGGCCGTAGCGCCGGGCGCTCACGCTATCCTCATCGTCGATCAGGCAGCGTGGCATACCAGCCCGAAACTCGATATCCCCGCCAACATCACCATCCTGCCGCTCCCGCCACGCTCGCCCGAACTCAATCCGGTGGAAAACGTCTGGCAGTTCATGCGCAATACCTGGCTGTCGAACCGGATCTTCCGCACCTACGACGACATCGTCGATATCTGCTGCCACGCCTGGAACCAGCTCGTCGACCAGCCCTGGCGCATCATGTCCCTCGGGCTACGACAATGGGCACATGGGTTTTAACAAACAGGAGTTGGTATAACGAACGGTACGGACAGGATATAAAACAGGCACAAATACGCAATCAGGAAACATCCGAAAATGATGATCGCATGATATCCGCCCGCCTCTTCCCGAGAGTCCTGCGTCCAGTCCATGTTCCTGAACGAAATCGGCTGTATTCCGGAAATCGCCGTTGTCCGGCCCCCCGGCCGTGCCCGCACCTCGTAGGCCGAATTGTCGGGACTGGACGCGCTTCGATTGGCATCGGGATCCTGCAACGATGCCGTCGGGTCGGAAACTCGGGACGGGCCGGCCTGTTCGGCCGCGGAGACATCCGGATCACTCGATAACGCCACCCGTTCCGCGTCCCCGTTATAGAGCGGACTGTTTTCCGCGTCGGCGCGGGACGGTTTTGCAGTGCGGCTGTACAGCAAATAGATCAAGCCCCGCGCGCCGCTCAATGAAAGCGAGGATATGCCGCGACTCGTTTCGACAGTCGCGGTCGTGGACGAGGTGAGCGCGCGAACGAATCCGTCCAGTTGGTCATCTTCAAGGACGAGGCCGTTCCGGCCCGCGCTGAATTCGCGATTTCCGATATCCATCGTATAATTCGGGGATAGTCCGCCGCCGTTTCCAAGCGTCACGCGCAGGGACGGCAGCCCTCTCCTCGCTTTGATTCCAATGAACAGATCGCCCTGATGACTGACGAGTCGTGCGTCGGAGTCATCGTTCGCCACGAATAACTGCCATTGGTCCACGTCCCGTTCCATATGATAGGTGGCGGCCATGCCCCCGGGCAGCGTCTGTCCGTAACCGGCGGAGGCGGCGCACAACAATGCCACGGAACACGATATAAGAAGGAATGTACGAGATTCAGTCATTTCTATAATATGCTCGAATCCATGCGCGATTATGTATTGACGACGACTATCGTCGCTTCATGGGAATTTAATTCTGTTAATATCCATTTTTGTTACGAAATTCATATGAACAAAACCTGTTCTGCACTTACAAGGACCTATTCGTCACTTTCGGTGATCGTTCCGTCACGAGATTGCAGCCAGTTCGGAATTTCGGCTGACGGCAGCGGCTTGCTGATCAGGTAGCCCTGCACGACATCGCAGCCCAGTTGACGCAGTTTCCTTACCTGCGCGATCTCTTCGACGCCTTCGGTGACCACTTTCACCCCCAGTCGCTTTCCGATCGTGATCGCCGCCTCGGTGACGATCATCGAACCGACGTCCCGCTCCAGACTTGTGACGAAGCTGCGGTCGATCTTGATTTCCGTCAGGGGAAGATGGGTCAGGCGCGACAGGGAGGAAAAGCCGGTTCCGAAATCATCGAGCGCCAGGCCTATTCCGATCGCAAGCATGGCGGAAAGGGTCGCCCCGGTGTCGCGGCTCTGCTGCATCATGGCGCTTTCCGTAATTTCGACCGTCAGGCGGCGCGGTTCCAGCCGATACCGCTTGAGAAGGGCGGCGATCCGCCGGGGCAGATCGGTGTTTCGGATACTGACGGCAGAGACGTTCACGCTGACCGTGGGCAACCGCATTCCGGCCCGGTCCCATTCCGCCATCTGCCGACACGCTTCTTCCATGGACCATCTGTCGATGATTTCGATCTGCCCCGTCTGTTCGGCGACCGGGATGAATTGCGACGGCTGAATGAGCCCCATTGCAGGATGATACCAGCGGGCCAGAGCCTCGACCCCATATATCGTTCCGCTTTCCATGCAGATCTGCGGTTGGTAGAACAGGCGGAATTCGGATTTCTGGACGGCCTTGCGCATGGCCGAGCCGAGAAGGACCCGGGCCTCGACGTCATCTCCGGTGGCGGCGGGGGCGTTCTGCACGCTGCCGCGTGTGGCCTTCTTCGCCTCGCGCAGCGCGATCTGCGCGTGATGGACGACCTGTTCCACCTCGGTCCCGTTCTCCGGAAACGTGCCGATGCCTGTACTGCACGATATGACGATGTCCTGCCCGCGGATGCGGATGGGGCTGCGGAGGGTTGCGACGAGATCCCGGGCGAGGTCGTTTGCCGCCGTGTCCTGTTCTCCGGGAATGACGATGGCGAAGTTGTCTCCGCCGAGACGGCCGATGACGGCATCGCCGCGGCAATGGGTGGAAAATCGGCAGGCCACGATCTGCAGCAGACGGTCACCCTGTTCGTACCCCATCGCATCGTTGAAGTCCTGAAACAGGTCCACGTCCAGGATGATGAGCGCGAATGGTGACGTTGGCGTTTCCGTCGTCATCTTTTGCAAAAGATCGAATATCGCGGCGCGGTTCGGAAGGCCGGTCAGCGCGTCGTGGCGGTCGATTTGGTCCAGCCGCCTGCGGGTTCTGCCGTATTCGATGATCGCAACGCACGAGGAACGGCAGTGCGAGACGATTTTTTCCCCCCAGTCCGCGATGCCGTGCCGATGCCGCGAATACAGGGCGAAGATGCCGATCAGCTGGCCCCTGCCGTCGAAGAGGGCCGACGCCCGGCAATCGGACAATGCGATGTCGTGCGTTTCGTCCTCTCCCGGTCGCCATACGATTCTGTATGCTTCCTCGGGGTTCGCGCGAAGAGCGGCAATATCCGCATCCGTCAGGGTCATGTGTTCCAGCAGAGCGATTTTCGCGCGCGGAAGACTGTCGCCCGAGAGAATTTCGAGCCCCTGCTCCAAATTGACCCGCAGTACTGTCGCCACGCTGTCCGGCACAAGACGTTCGACCTCGGCACACAATACGCCGGCGATATCCTGACCCTGCCCTGTACCCCGCCATGTCGTTTCGAATAAGAACTGTTTTAGGATACGATTATGAAGATCCAGGATTCTTTCCAAAATCCCTCACCGCTGCAACGAAATTGCCCATGATGTTCCGGCTGTATCAGCCACGTCGAGGTCGAACGCTCGATGGGTTCCCATGACGGCAGGCCGCGGCCATGGCGCCCCTTGTCCCAAGGCACTTTCAGATGCGCTATGAGTGCAATGCTGACGATTGATTCCGGATCGGCGCCGAGATACGCGGCCGCAATCCTGACAGTTCGTGCGGAACGGAAGGCCCGTCAGGACAATACCGATCCGATCAGATTTCGTAAGGATTGCAGTCCATGGTGACGGAATCGCCCGTCCGACCGACCAGGGTGCCGACCGTGTCGGGATGCGGCCCATGGGGCGGAACGCCGCCGCCATGAGTGTCGAAATTCCTTCGCATGCGCAGGAAGGTGGTCGACGTGCATCCCCGCCGGCTTTTGTGCCATAGGTAATACTCCTCAAACACGGCTGGCTGCCACCAGCCGTTATTTTCCGCCCCGCTTCGCATGTTTTAAAACGAGAGGAACGACATGTGGATGTACATTCAACTTTAAAAACCCAGTTATGGTACTTTTTCTTAGATGAGTCATATCTGACTGTGGATAAGTCAGACCATTTATCGATATACGACTGAATATAGATCCACATGTCGAATTCCGAGCGCCCAATGCGCGATTTGTCGGACCTGGCAAAAAACCGACAAATAGAGCCGATGGTTATCAGGCTACGAGAAGTAGTGGATCGGACCGGAGGCGCGAAAGCTGTGGCCGCACGCACGGACATCCCTCTCAGCACACTTTCAGGTTACCTGTCGGGTCGGGAACTCAAGCTTTCCGTCGCGCGCAAGATCACGGAAGCCTGCGGTGTCAGTCTTGACTGGCTTGCGGCAGGAGAGGACGGACCTGCGGCCCGGGAATTCGGCAATGCCCGGCAGGCGGGTCCCGAGTCGGTCGAGTTTCTGAATTACGACGTCATTCTCTCCGCCCACCAGGGCGTCGACGGGGATAGTTCTTATATCGAAACGAGAATATCGATACCGCGGGATTTTCTCCCTTTGTCCATTCAGTCCAATACGGACAACATTTCGGCCGTCACGGCGAAATGCGACAGCATGAATCCGATCATAGACGATGGAGACATTCTTTTAGAGCGTGATGATTTCGGTCTGAATCGGAATATGGGTACCCAGATTGCCGAAAATCTGATTCAACATGCTGTCTGGATTGGAGGCCAGCATGGATGGCGCGTCCTTATTCGATGGATCTTCGCGACCGGGTTGTGGCAGCCGTGGAGACAGACGGCCTCTCCTGCCACGAGGCCGCGAAGCGCTACGGTGTAGCACCCAGCACCGCGATCCGGTGGATGCAGAGCTTTCGGCGGACCGGCAGCGTTTCCCCTGGCCAGATGGGCGGCCACAAGCCGAAACGGCTGACGGGTGCGCATCGGGAATGGCTGATCGAGCGTTGCAAGGCGGGGGGCTTTACCCTGCGGGGCTTGGTCGCAGAACTTGCCGGGCGCGGGCTCAGGGTCGATTATCGCTCTGTGTGGGTCTTCGTCCACGACGAGATCCATATGACTAGTAGCTTCAAAAAAAACACTCGTCGCAGCCGAACAGGACCGTCCTGATGTCGCCCGACACCGGGCGCGATGGCAAAAATACCAACACCTCATAGATCCCGCCCGCCTGGTGTTCATCGATGAAACCTGGACCAAAACCAATATGGCGCCGCTACGCGGCTGGGCGCCGCGTGGCGAACGGCTCCGGGCCAAAGTGCCTTGGGGTCATTGGAACACCATGACCTTTATTGCCGCCCTGCGGGTCGATCGGATCGATGCGCCGTGGCTGCTCGATGGTCCGATCAACGGCGAAAGCTTCCGCATCTACGTCGAGAATGAACTCGTGCCGACGCTCAGGCCTGGTGACATCGTGATCGCTGACAACCTCGGCAGCCACAAAAACAAGGCAGCACGCGCAGCCATCCGACAGGTCGGCGCGCGCCTGATCCTCCTGCCAAAATACTCCCCAGACCTGAATCCCATTGAACAGGTCTTTGCCAAGCTCAAGCACCTGCTCCGCAAGGCCGCGGCTCGAAGCCGCGACGCAGTCAGTTCAACCATCGGCGAACTCCTGCGCAGCTACGCTCCCAGCGAATGCGCCAATTATTTCATAAACTCAGGATATGGACCAACCTAAAATCATCACGCTCTAATAAGAACGGATGTGCATACGCTCACAAGTGGCAGCATCTATGCCCTGCGGGTAGAAAACACCCTTCTGGTCAGGCGTCTGATCCTCAAGACCAACGGCAACGTCCAGGTCATCAGCGAGAACCCGCGTTACCCGACCGAGGAACTGAACGCCGAGGACGTTCGCAGGATGGTCCAGGACGACGGCTTTCCGGCCAGGATCATCGGCCGGGTCATCTGGCGCGCCGGTAGCCTGATTCCATAGGACGTCGGAAGGCCCGTCATGGCGGGGCGGCGGGCGGGTCCTGCACCGCGACGTCGGCCAGGCGGGACTGGGCCGGGCTGGCGCCGGCGGAGGCCGTGTCCTGGCCGGGCTGCGTGGCCTGGGGGTCGGAAAAATAGACCATGCGGGTGGGCATGGCGAACAGCACCCGCCGGCCGCGAAAGAAATTCATGCCCAGGATGTTGGTGGTGGACCGGGTGACGTCGGCGGTCAGGTCCGTGCCGCGATAGGTGCCCAGCACGAAGGGGCCGAAGCGGTGGCGGTGGCCGATGATCGCGTTGCCGGCATCGGTGCGCGAGCGGGGATCGGCCGCCAGCGCCGCCGCGTCCACGCCGATGTCGGCGGCCTCGCTCGCCTGGATGAGCGAGGCGTTCGACCCGGGTTCGAGTTCCATGCCGATCGGCACCCCGCCGATCGCGACCTGCACCATCACGCTCATGCCCCGGCTGTTCGGCAACAGCGGCGCGGCATAGGCCGGACCGCCCACCAGCCGGGACACCGGCGGGCAGCCGGCGGCGCCGGTCGCCTGGAACAGGGTCAAGGTCCGGTCCGGGAAATCCAGCAGCACGTCGTAATTGCCCAGGATGTCGTAGCCCACGATGCCCAGCAGCGGCCGGCCCGCCACGCGCCTGTCCCCCGTCGTGCCCAGCATGACGGCCTGGACGTCGCGGGCCGTGCCGTGGCCGAGGGCCAGCTTGCGGACCACGGTTTCGTACACCGTGCCCTCGCCGGTCATGGTCCGGACCTTGATGGGGGTACCGGGGGGATAGGTCACGTCCGGGCGTTCGAACACGCCCAGATTTTCCTGGGTCAAGCCCAGGAAGGCCAGTCCGTCGGTCCCGTCGATGGTCACGGGAATGCCCGGGCTGCCGTCGCCCGTCAGCAGCGGCGCGGACAGGACATGGGCCACGCAGCGGGACGGCACCACGACGGGGCGCCCGTCATCGACCGGCGCGGGCTGCGCGCGCAGAGGCAGCGCGAACGCGGCCGCCAGCCCGAAGGACAGGGCCGCCGCCGGCCGAGACCGCCCCAATTCCAGGCCGCCCCTTATCGCTTGATGCGGTATTTCAACTGGCCGATCGTCTTGGCGATGACTTCGGCCGGGGCGTTTTCGCTTTCGATGACCAGCGCGTGCTCGTCCGCCGTGGGCTCTTCCAGGGTCGCGAGCTGGCTGGGCAGCAGGCTGGGCGGCATGTAATGCCCCGTGCGCCGAGCCAGCCGGGCCTTCAGGATCGATTCCGGCACCTTGAGATACACGAACACCACCGGGTCCATATCCCCCTGGCGCAGCACGTCGCGATAGGCGCGTTTCAGCGCCGAGCAGGTCAGGATGCCGCCGCCGCCGTCCCTGATCCGGGCCTCGATCCACGCCCGGCATTGTGCCAGCCAGGGCCAGCGATCCTCGTCCGTCAGCGGAATGCCGGCGGCCATCTTCTCGACATTGGCCCGGGGATGCAGCAGGTCGCCTTCCTGGTAGGGCCAGCCCAGGATGTTGTGCAGTCCTTCGGCCACCGTGGTCTTGCCGCAGCCGGACACGCCCATGATGACCAGGATCTGCGGCCGGATGCCCGCCGCTTCCGGCAGGGGGGCGTTCATGCCGCCACCAGGCGGGTCAGGCCGCTGCGGCCGGCCACGATGACTTCGGACGTGCGACGGATGAACAGTCCGCTTTCGATCACGCCCACGATGGCGCGGATGTCCGCCGCCAGTTGCGGCGGGTCGGCGATGGGGCCGAAGGCGCAGTCCAGGATCATGTTGCCGCCGTCGGTCACGAACAGGCCGCCATTGCGGTCCATGCGCTGCGACACCCGGGCGCCGAGTTCGCCCAGTTGCCGCGCCGTGCTTTCCCAGCCGAACGACGTGACTTCGACCGGGACCGCGACCCGGCTGCCCAGATGATCGACCAGCTTGCTTTCATCGACCACGATGATGAAGCGCTTCGCTGCCGAGGCGACGATCTTTTCGCGGAACAGGGCGCCCCCCAGACCCTTGACCAGGTTCAGCGAGCCGCGTTCCACCTCGTCCGCGCCGTCGATGGCCATGTCGAGCTGCGGATGGGTGGCGAACGTCACCAGCGTGATCCCATGCGCGCGCGCCTGTTCGGCCGAGTGTTCCGAGGTGGGGATGGCCACGAAGCGCAGCCCCTCGGCCCAGCGGCGGCCCAGCGCGTCGATCATCATCGCCGAGGTGCTGCCCGATCCCAGCCCGACGGCCATTCCGTCCTGGACCATGGCGGCGGCTTCTTCCGCCGCCATGCGTTTCAGTTCAATCATCGGGTCCGAATTCTGGACGCCCATCTTGCTTCCTCCCGGAACCTGCCGGTGTTCCGGCGGTCCTCTTGTCTTTCGCGCCGGCCGATTTTCAGACGGCGGCGGCCGCCTTGTCCAGCAGCCAGACCAGTTCGCCCTCGGTCGTGATGTGGCTGGCGGGTTCGGCGGGGTCGCCGGCCCGAACCTTGGCGAAGGCTTCCCGCTTGCCGGCACCGGCCAGCATGAACACGACATGCCGGCTGGAATGGATGGCGGGGTAGGTCAGGGTCAGGCGGGTATGCGGCGCGTCGTCCGGCACGCAGGTCGAAACCCACAGCCTGCGTTCCTGCAGCACCGGCTGGCGGGGGAACAGCGACGCGGTATGGCCGTTGTCGCCCAGGCCCAGCATCACGACGTCGAACAGCGGGCGGCCGGGTTGCAGCGTGTCCGCGCCGTACACCGCCTGCAGTTCCGCCTGGTAGCGTGCGGCGGCGGCGGCGGGGTCGCCCTCGGTCGGCATCGGGTGGACGTTGGCCGGCGGAATGGAAATGTGCGACAGCAGCGCCGTGCGCGTCATGGTGTAGTTGCTGGCCGGGTCGGTGGCCGGCACGAACCGTTCGTCCCCGAAGAAGAGCTGCGTGCGGTCCCACGGAAAGCGGGTGGCGAAATCGGCCGAGCCCAGGATTTCATACAGTCGCTTGGGGGTGGACCCGCCGGACAGCGCGACCACGAAGGGGCCGTCCGTCTTGGCCAGGGCCTGTTCCGTCAGCCATCTGGCCATATATTGCGCGATCGCCTCGCCATCGGCGAGGACGATCATTTCGCCGGTTTTCACATCATGACCGCTCATCAGACATCGTCTCCGAGAATATAGCGTTCCACCCCGATGGCGAATCCTTCCTCCTCGGAGGAGGTGGAAACGTGGGTGGCCTGTGCCTTGACCTCGTCTATCGCCTGGCCCATCGCAATGGACAGGCCGCTGCGCACGAACATCAGCACGTCGTTGGGCTGGTCGCCCAGGGTCGCCATCTGCGCCGCCGGGATGCCCAGCAGCCGTTCCAGCGCCTTGACCACCCCGCCCTTGTTGGCATCATGGTGGGTGACGTCGACATAATAGGGCTGCGACCGCGCGGCCGAGGCCGCGTCGCCCAGCGCCTGCTGCAGGTCGTGCTCGACCTTCTTCATCAGTTCCAGATCGTCGCTGACGCCGGTGATCTTGACCACCTGGTCCAACTGCGCGCCGACATCGGCGACCTTGGGCGGGAATTTCACCGTCCACTGCTCGCGCGCCACATGGGGCGCCTCGGCGTTCGAGACGATCCAGTCGTTGCCATTATACACCCACGGGTCGACCCGATGGTCGCGCAGGATCTCCAGCGTGCGGCGCGCGACGTCCTGGGTCAGGGTGTGGGCCTCGATCACCGAATAGTCGGGGCGGACGATCATGCCGCCGTTGAAGCCGGCGATCGGCTGGTCGATATGCAGCGGGTCGATCACCATCTTCATGCCCAGCGGCGGCCGGCCGCTGGTGATGGTGAACACGATCCCCCGCTCGCGCAGGCGTTCCACGGCGCGGATGGCGCGCGGGGTCAGGATCTTCTCCCGCGTGACCAGCGTGCCGTCGACATCCGCGAGAACCAGGCGGATCGGTCCCGATTGTGTAGCCGTCATTTCATCATCCCCTTGGCCATCATTCCCTGGGCCATCGTCCCCTCAGGCCCTGTTCGCCTGGGCCCTGTTCGCCTGGGCCCGGGGCAGGACATATCGTTCCATGGCATGCGCCCAGCCATCCTGTTCGTTGGTGTCGGTCACGAAGTGGGCGTGCGCCTTCACCCCGTCGGGGGCGTTGCCCATCGCGATCGAGACGCCGGCCTCGTCCAGCATCGGGATGTCGTTGTTCATGTCCCCGATGCAGGCCACGTCATGGATATCGATATCCATAAGCCGCGCCAGTTCCAATGCCGCATAGCCCTTGTTCGCCTGGGGATGGGTAATATCGAGGTAATAGTCCGAGGAACGGTGCACGCTGGCCCGGCCGGCCAGCCGGGTGCCGATGTCCGCCTCCATCCGTGCCAGCAGGGGATAGTCGGACGAAGCGCCCATGATCTTGCCCACATCGTTGTAATGCCCGGCAAAATCGGGCAGCACGACCGGGTCGGTCTGCACCGTGCGGCGTTCGCGCTCGACATACGCGCCGTCGGGATCGGTGATCAGCCAGTCATGGCCGACGAACAGCCACGCATCGACGCCGTGGGATTGCAGCATCCCGACCGCCTGTTGCGCCGCGTCCGGGTCCAATGACAGACGCGAGATGATGGTGCCGTCCGGCTGCGTGACCAGGCCGCCGTTCAGTCCGGCGCGCGGCGTGTCGATCCCCAGCGGGCCCAGGAACATCTCCATCCCGCGCGGGGGGCGGCTGCTGACCAGGCACAGCGCGATGCCGGCGGCGCGCAGCGCCCGCGCCGTGTCCAGCACCGCCGGCGTCAGGCGCTTGTCCGGCGTGACCAGCGTGCCGTCGATATCGGAAATGACCAGGCGGATGCGGTCCGACGGGCCGGCACGGCGGGCCGCGCCCGGGTCCGTGGCCGTCATTCCGCCAGGTCCTGCCATTGGCGACCGTCGCGCGCCAGCAGGGCGTCGGCCTCGATCGGGCCGGCCGATCCCGCGGCGTAGGGGCACAGCGGCGCGGCCTCGGTCCGCTCGCCCCAGTCCAGGGCGGGCTGCACGGCGCGCCATCCGGCCTCGATATTGTCGGCGCGCTGGAACAGCGTCGCATCGCCGGTCAGGCAATCATAGATCAGCGTTTCGTAGCCGGTGCTCGGCCCCTCGCTGAACCATTCGGAATAGTCGAACTTCATCCGCACGCCGCCAAGCCGCACCGTCGGGCCCGGGATCTTGGCCCCGAACTGCAGGGTGACGCCTTCGGTCGGCTGGATGTGGATGGTCATGATGTTCGGCGTCAGCCGGTCGACCGGCGTGTCGCGGAACAGCGCGTAGGGCGCGCGGCGGAAATGGATCGCGATTTCGGTCTTGCGCACCGCCAGCCGCTTGCCGGTGCGCAGGTAGAACGGCACGCCGGCCCAGCGCCAGTTATCGATGGCCAGCTTCATCGCCACATAGGTTTCGGTGCGCGAAGCCGGCGCCACGTCCGGTTCGTCCCGATAGCCACGCACCGGGGTGCCCCCCAGGACGCCGCCGCCGTACTGGCCGCGCACCACGTCTTCCGGCCCCGTGCAGTGGATGGCCTTCAGCACCTTGGATTTCTCGTCGCGCACCGCGTCGGCGTCGAACGAGACCGGGGCCTCCATCGCCGTCATGGCCAGCAACTGCATCAGATGGTTGGGCACCATGTCGCGCAGCGCGCCGGTGCCTTCGTAAAAGCGGCCGCGCTTTTCCACGCCCACGGTTTCGGCCGCCGTGATCTGGACATGGTCGATGTTCTGGCGGTTCCACAGCGGTTCGAAGAACCCGTTGGAAAACCGCAGCGCCATGATGTTCTGGACCGTTTCCTTGCCCAGGTAATGGTCGATCCGGTAGATCTGCCGCTCGCGCAGGGTGCGCAGCAGGCGGATGTTCAGTTCGCGGGCCGAATTCAGGTCGTGGCCGAACGGCTTTTCGACGATGACGCGGCGATAGGTCTCGCCCACCTCGTCCGTCAGGTGGGATTCGCCCAGGCGGTCCACGATGGTGCCGAAGAAACGCGCCGCCACCGCCAGGTAGAAGACGGCATTGCCGCTCCCGATGCGCGCGCCCAGCCGTTCGAACGTCGCCGGGTCCTCGAACGAGCCGCGCAGGTAGGACACGCGGGTGTTCAGCCAGCGCCAGATGTCGTCACGCAGCACGGCGGCGGCGGTGCCGCGCTTGGCCACGAAATCCTGCAGCGCCTCGTGGAACTGGGCGCGCAGGATGTCGTCGGACAGTTCGGCCCAATCGACGGCAACAATGGAAAAACCGTCATCCAGCAACCCGGCGCAGGCCAGGTTGTAGATGGCGGGGACCAGCAGCCGCTTCGTCAGGTCCCCACCCCCGCCGAAGACGACGAAGGTGCACGGGGGAGCACGCCGCGGCTGCAGGCCTGCCCCCTGGATTTCGGACGATGCAGACGCGACGATTCCATCCATGTCAGATTTTTCCCTGAACTGTTGCCACCCGTCGTTTTGAGGACTCAGTCCTTCTTTTCGACGTGGCCGCCGAAGCCGAACCGCATGGCGGAGAGGACCTTTTCCGCATAGTTGTTGCCGGTACGCGAGCGGAAGCGCGTGAACAGCGAGGCGGTGATGACCGGAGCCGGCACCGCTTCCTCGATCGCGGCTTCCAGCGTCCAGCGGCCTTCGCCGGAATCCGCGACCTCGCCCGTGAATTCGGACAGCGACGCGTTCTTGGCCAGGGCTTCGGCCGTCAGGTCCAGCAGCCAGGACGACACGACGCTGCCGCGGCGCCAGACTTCCGCGATGTCGGCCATGTTCAGGTCGAAGCGCTGGTCTTCCGGCAGCTTGGGCGAGTTCTTGGACTTCATGATGTCGAAGCCTTCGGCGAAGGCCTGCATCATACCGTACTCGATGCCGTTATGGACCATTTTCACGAAATGGCCGGACCCGGCGGGGCCGCAATGCAGGTAGCCCTTCTCCGCCCGGGGGTCGAGGCCCGGCTTGCCGCGGTCGGGGGTCGGCGCGACATCGCCCTTGCCCGGCGCCAGGGCATCGAGGATCGGGTCGATATGGTCGGTCGAATCCTTGGTGCCGCCGTACATCATGCAGTAGCCGCGCTCCAGGCCCCACACGCCGCCGGAGGTGCCGACGTCGACATAGTGGATGCCCTTGTCCGCAAGCTGGGCGGCACGGCGGATATCGTCCTTGTAGTACGTGTTGCCGCCATCGATGACGATGTCGTCCTTGCCCAGCAGGCCGTACAGTTCCTGCACCGCGTTCTCGGTGATCTCGCCGCACGGCAGCATGACCCACACGATCTTGCGCTTGGCCGTCAGCTTCGCGACCAGGTCGGGCAGGCTGGTGGCGGCGACGCCGCGGCCGCCTTCGATCCGTTCGGAAACCTTGGACACCGTCGCGGCGTCACGATCGAACAGGACCACGTCATGCCCGTGCCGCGACAGGCGGACGGCGATGTTTCCGCCCATGCGGCCCAGGCCGATGATGCCGATTTGCATGTTCTTGAATCTCCTTGGCGCGGCCCTTCGCCACGCATAATTCGGCCGCCCGGGCGGTGCCCGGGGGCCAGCAGAAATGCCCCGTCCGCAGGACGGACGGGGCGGTTCGGATCAGAGCGCGGCGGTGATCGCCTGGCCCAGCGCCTGCAGGCCGGACTTCAGGTCACCCGAGATATGCACCCGCAGCGCACGGCGTCCCCGTTCGGCCAGGACGTCGAAATCGCCACGCGCCTGCGCGGCCTTGACCACGCCGAAGGTGAACTTCTCGCCCGGGACCGGCAGGTCGGCGGCATCGTCGGCCGTGATCTGCAGGAAGACGCCGCTGTTGGGCCCGCCCTTGTAGGCCTGGCCCGTCGAATGCAGGAAGCGCGGCCCGAATTCGGCGGCCGTCGCGACCTTCAGCGCGTCGCGGATGGCCAGGCGGGTACGCTGGATCCAGGCGCGGTGTGCATTGTCGCGTTCGATATAGGCCAGCAGCCCGACATAATCGCCCGCCTTCACCCGGCCGAAATGGGCCTTGAGGATGGCGGCCAGCGAGTCGCCCTTCAGCGCCGCCGCGTTGGTCGCGTCGGCGAAGAACGAGAAGGCGCCATCGGTCGCGAACGGCGTTTCCGGCGGCAGCTTGCCCGTCTCGTTATAGGCGGTCGTCAGCTTCTTGGTTTCGATCTTCGACGCCTCGACATCCGGCTGGTCGAAGGCGTCGATCCCCAGGATGGACCCGGCGACGGCGGTGGCGAATTCCCAATGGAAGAATTCCTGCGCGATCTGCCGCTTGTCCTGCAGGTGGATCGTCACCACCGGCTCGCCCGCCGCGACCAGGGCCTTGACGGCCTCGTCCTCTTCCGAACAGGCGTCCGTGTCCAGGCGCAGATAGGCGAAGACGCGGTCCTTTCCGTACAGCGCGGGCGCGCCCAGCGTCTCGTCATCGATGGGGATCAAGCCGCGGCCGATCTTGCCGGTCGATTCCGCCAGAAGCTGTTCCATCCACGCGCCCATGTCGCTGATCGGGTGCGAGGTCACGAACGTCACCTTGTCGCGGCCGAACTGCGTGGCGGCGACGCCCAGCACGGTGCCCAGCACCACGCCCGGGTTCAGCGCCGGCGGCACCGAGGCGGCCGAGGCCTTCACCCCGCGCAGCGCGGAGTCCAGGAACAGCTTCAGCGGCACGCCGGAGGCGGCGGCGGGGACGATGCCGAAATTCGACAGCACCGAATACCGGCCGCCGATCTGCTTGTCGCCGTAGAAGATCTTCCAGAACCCGTCCTTCTTCGCTACCTCTTCCATATGCGAGCCGGGATCGGTCACGGCCACGAAATGGCTGCCGACCTTGTCGCCCAGCACCTTCTTGGCCGCGTCGAAGAAATAGGCCTTGAGGATGTTCGGCTCCAGCGTGCCGCCCGACTTGGACGAGACGATGAACAGCGTGTGGGCGAGATCGACCTTCTTCTCGAACGCCTTGATCTGCTGCGGGTCGGTGCTGTCCAGCACGTAAAGGTGCGGGAAGCCGTCATGCTTGCCGAAGGTTTCGGCCAGCACTTCCGGCCCGAGGCTGGAACCGCCCATGCCCAGCAGCAGGATGTCCTTGAACCCCTTCTGCTTCACTTCGGCCTGGAAGGCTTCCAGCGCCGGCAGGTCGGCCAGCCGGTCCTCGACGATATCCAGCCATTTCAGCCATTTTGATTCGTCCTTGCCGGTCCAGACGGTGGCGTCGCGCGCCCACAGGCGGCGGACGGTGCCGTCCTTGCGCCATGTGTCCAGGCTGGCCTTCACCGCCGCGTCGATGTCGGCGGGCAGGTTCAGCGTCGTGGTGGTCAGCGCATGGCCCAGCAGGGCGTTCTGCTTGGTCGCGACCGAGCCCAGCAGGTCGTCGAACGCGTCGGCGAACGAGGACACGCCTTCATTGACCAGCGTGGTCGTCACGCCGTCCAGGTCCAGGCCCAGGCGCTTGGCTTCCGCCATCACGTGGCGCGCGCCCTCGACGTCCTCGGTCAGCGAGGCACGGACCTTGCCGTGGTCGCGAAAGGCGTCGAACGTGGCGGGCGGGATGGTGTTGACCGTGTCCGGGCCGATCAGTTCCTCGACATACAGCACGTCGCTGAACGTCTTGTCCTTGGTGCCCGTGCTGGCCCACAGCAGGCGCTGCGTCTGCGCGCCGGCGGCCGCCAGCTTCTGCCAGCGGGCGGATTTCGTGACCTCCAGCCAATGCTGGTAGGCGACCTTGGCGTTCGCGATCGCGACCTTGCCGCGCAGCGCCTTCAGCGCCGCCGCGTCCTTGTCGCCGGCCGCCACGCGGTCGTCGATCTTCTTGTCGATCTTGCCGTCGATGCGGCTGACGAAGAACGAGGCGACGCTGGCGATGCCCGACACGGGCAGGCCCTTGGCGTGCCGGTCCTCGAGCCCCGCGATGTAGGCCTCGAGCACCTTCTTGTAGGCGTCGATCGAGAACAGCAGCGTGACGTTGATGCTCAGTCCCTCGGAAATCACGGTGCGCACCGCGGGCGCGCCCTCGTCCGTGCCGGGGATCTTGATCATCAGGTTTTTGGCATCGACCGCCTTCCACAGGCGGCGGGCCTCTTCCACCGTGCCGTGCGTGTCGCGCGCCAGGTAGGGCGAGACTTCGAGGCTGACATAGCCGTCCAGGCCCTTGGTCGCTTCATAGACCGGGAACAGGACCTTGGTCGCCGCCTTGATGTCGTCGATGGCCATGGTTTCGTACAGGGTGCCGGCATCGACGATGCGATGGGCCAGGATGTCCTTGTACTGCGGATCGTAATCGGTGCCCTGCCCCATCGCCTTCTGGAAGATGGCGGGGTTGGAGGTCACGCCCTTCAGCCCGTCCTCGTCCACCAGCTTCTTCAGGCTGCCGTTCTCGGTATAGGATCGCTGGATGAAGTCCAGCCACGGGGACTGGCCGAACTGTTCCAGTGCCTTGAGCGGATTGGCGGCGCCCTGAACACCCGTCTTCTGCACGACGTTCATGGTGTTGCTCCTTCGTTGTCATGGCGGGTTATCGCCGGCCAAAAGCCGGTCCCCGCCCCTTTCGGTAACCGAAACGGGCCGGGGCGCGCCGCGTGGCGGGCGCCCCGGCCACGAATCAACCCTTGGCCACCTGCTTGCGCGCTTCGGCCAGGACGGCTTCGACGGTGAAGCCGAATTTCTTGAACAGTTCCGCCGGCCGGGGCCGAGGGCCCCGAAGCCGTGCATGGCGATGATCGAGCCGCTGAGGCCGACATAGCGGTCCCAGCCGACCGGCGAGGCCATTTCGACCGCGACGCGGTTGGTGACCGTCGGCGGCAGGACGCTGTCGCGGTATTCCTTCGGCTGGGCCTCGAACAGGTCCCACGACGGCATGGAGACCACGCGCGCCTTGACCCCTTCGGCCTTCAGCGTCTCGTACGCCGAGACCACCAGCCCGACCTCGCTGCCCGTCGCCATCAGGATGACGTCCGGCGTGCCGTCGCAATCGCCCAGCACGTAGGCGCCTTTGGCCAGGCCCGACGCCGGGGCATAGACCGTGCGGTCCACCGTCGGCAGGTTCTGGCGGCTGAGGATCAGCACCGACGGGCGGTCGGTCATCGGGATCAGCGTGCGCCACGCTTCCGCGACCTCGTTCGCGTCCGCCGGGCGGATCAGCGTCACGCCGGGGGTGGCGCGAAGCTGCACGAGCTGTTCGATCGGCTGATGGGTCGGACCGTCCTCGCCCACGCCGATGGAATCATGCGTGAAGATATAGACGACCGGCTGGTTCATCAGCGCCGACAGGCGGATCGGCGGCTTCATGTAGTCCGAGAAGATCAGGAAGCCCGAGCAGTAGGCCCGGATGCCCGCCAGCGAGATGCCGTTGCAGATCGAGCCCATGGCGTGTTCGCGCACGCCGAAATGCAGGTTGCGCCCGCCATAGGTGCCGTTCCATTCCGGCGGCTGGAACGAGCCCGCGCCCTGGAAGGTCAGGTTGGTCTTGGTGGACGGCGACAGGTCGGCCGAGCCGCCGATCAGCCACGGGAAGTTCGGCGCGATCGCGTTCAGCACCTCGCCCGAGCTCTGGCGCGAGGCCACGCCCTTGGCGCTGGGCTCGTACACCGGGATGTCCTTGTCCCAGCCTTCCGGCAGGCGATTGGACAGGATGGCGTCCACTTCCTTCGCCAGGTCGGGATAGTCCCTGGCGTAGGACGCGTACAGCGCCTTCCACTGCGCGCTGGCAGCGGCGCCACGGGCGCCCAGGCCCTTCTGGAAATGTTCCAGCACGCCGTCGGGGACGTAGAAGCTCTTGTCTTCCGGCCAGCCATAGGCCTTCTTCGCGCCGCGGATTTCCGCGTCGCCCAGCGGTTCGCCGTGCGCCGAGGCGGTGCCGGCCTTGTGGGGCGCGCCCCAGCCGATGACGGAATGCACGATGATCAGGGTCGGACGGCCGGTTTCGGCCTTGGCGTCCGCCAGCGCCGCCAGGAAGGCCGCCTGGTCGTTGGCGTCCTTGACCTCCAGCACGTGCCAGCCATAGCCCTCGAACCGCTTCTGCACGTTCTCGGTGAAGGCGATGTCGGTCGAGCCCTCGATCGAGATGCGGTTGCTGTCGTAGATCCAGGTCAGGTTGCCCAGGCGCAGGTGGCCGGCCACCGACGCGGCCTCGCTGGCCACGCCTTCCATCATGTCGCCGTCACCGCAGAACGTGTAGACGTGATAGTCGAACAGCGGGAAGCCCGGCTTGTTGAAGCGGGTGGCGAGCCATTTTTCCGCCATCGCCATGCCGACGGAATTGCCGCAGCCCTGGCCCAGCGGGCCGGTCGTCGTCTCGACGCCCGCCGTGTGGTGGTATTCCGGGTGGCCGGGGGTGCGGGAATCGAGCTGGCGGAACTGTTCCAGGTCCTTCAGCGTCAGCGACGGCGCGTCCAGCACCGTGCCGTGCTTCACGTCGCGGATGCCGGCCAGGTAGATCAGCGAATAGATCAGCATCGAGGCATGGCCGATCGACAGCACGAACCGGTCGCGGTTCGGCCACAGCGGATCGGCCGGGTCGTAGCTGAGGACGTTCTGCCACAGGGCGTAGGCCGGCGCCGCCATGGCCATCGGCGTGCCCGGATGGCCGGAATTCGCCTTCTGCACCCCGTCCATGGACAGGGTACGGATGGTGTTGATGCACAGCACATCCTCGGCGGACGGGCCGGTGGCCCCGCCTTCGAAGGCCCGAACAGGTTGGGTGAATATGGAACGCATTAAATCGCCTTCTCCATTATGGTTGCCCTGTCTCATCCATCCGATCGGGTCCCCTGCCCATGAAGCGGCCACGCTGCGCCGGTCATCCCGGCGGCGGCACGCACGCTTCGATACCATGGGTTGAGGACTGCCCTTGCCTGGGGATCCCGTTCGTCATTTTTTTGTCATCCGGTCGCGACCCTGGCCGTTCTGTGACCCTGGCCACCCGGGGGCCCGGACGAATTTTCCGCAGTACAATCTCACGACCTCCCCCCGGGGGCAAGTCACGTGACGGACCCAAAAAACGTTCGCAGTAATAGAGCGCCGGCTGGCCGCAGGATTCCAGTCCCCGCTCATCACGAGTTCTCGACCGTGGCGCGCGCGGGGGCGGGTCGCGTGGACGGGGCGGGCGCGCCATAATGGGCGCCCGCGCGTGGAGGACCATGATGCCGCCTGCCCCCCTGCCCGTGTCCGACCATTGCGACGGGCGCCGTTTCTTCAATCCCGCCAGCATCCTGCCGCCCCCCGCGCCTGCCGCCGCCGGCGGGGCGCCGCGCCCCGGGCGCCTGCTGTCGATCCTGCGCTGGCAATGGGCCCGCCGCCGCCGCGCCGCCTGGCCCGTGCCGCCGCAAGGGCCCGCTCCGGCGGGCGACCCGCATGCCGCGCCGGCCCCGGGCCATGCCCATGTCACCTTCATCGGACATTCCACCTTCCTGCTGCGCCTGCGCGCCGCCGACGGGTCGGTGGTGACGGTCCTGACCGACCCCGTCTTTTCGGACCGCTGTTCGCCCGTGCGCTGGGCCGGGCCGCGCCGGGTGCGGCCGCCGGGCCGGGCGATCGGCAGCCTGCCCCCGGGTGGACGCGATCGTGGTGTCGCACTGTCATTACGACCATATGGACCTGGACAGCCTGGCCTTCTTCGCCCGCCGCGACGCGCCGGTCGTCATCACGCCGCCGGGCAATGCGCGCCACCTGCGCGGGTCGGGCCTGCGCGACGTCGTGGAATGCGACTGGTGGCAGGGCCACACGGTCGGGGGGCTGCGCATCACCTGCACGCCGGCGCGCCACGGGTCGGCCCGCACGCCGTTCGACCGGAACCGGGCGCTGTGGGGCGGGTTCGACATCCGGCCGGCGGAGGGCGCGGCGCCTTCGGTCTTCTTCGCGGGCGACAGCGCGCACGGGCGGCACTGGGGGCAGATCCGCGCGCGGCTGGGCGCGCCGGACGTCGCCCTGCTGCCCGTGGGCGCCTATGACCCCCGCGAGCTGATGGCGGCGGTGCACACCACGCCCGAGGAAGCCGTGGCGGCGATGGCCGAACTGGGCGCGGCGCAGGCGATCGGCATGCATTTCGGCACCTTCCGCCTGACCGACGAGCCGTTCGACGAACCGCTGCACCGGCTGGCCGCGTCCTGCGCGGCGGCGGGGCTGGATGCCGGCCGGTTCACCTGGCTGGCGCATGGGGAATGCCGGGCCTTCGCCGCCGCGGCGCAGCCCCTACTCGCACAGCAGGCGGCCCGCTGATAGGATCGGGGCCCCGATTCACCCGACTCCCCGAGGCCATGATGAACCAGACGCCGTCCCCCGCCCCGGACCAATTCAGCGCCGACGACATCGCGGGCCTGTTCCTGGACGCGGCGCGGGACGGGCAGACCGACCTGGTCGCCGCCTTCCTGGAGGCCGGGATCAACCCCGACACCTGCAACGATCGCGGGCATTCCGCCCTGATCCTGGCGGCGTACAACAGCCATGCCGAAACCGTCGCCTGCCTGATCAAGGGGGGTGCCACGGTCGACCTGCGCGACGGCAAGGGGGCGACGGCGCTGGCCGGCGTGGCCTTCAAGGGCGACGTGGAGGTGGCGCGGCAACTGGTGGCGGCCGGCGCCGCGATCGACGCGCCGAACCATGTGGGGCGGACGCCGCTGATGTTCGCCACCATGTTCAACCGCGCGCCGATGGCCGCCTTCCTGCTGGAATGCGGGGCCGATCCCGACTACCGGGACGGCGAGGGCGACAGCCCCCGGCTGCTGGCCGCGCGGAACGGATTGGCCGCGCTGACGACGCTGATGCCGGCGGCGCGTTCCTGACCGCGTTCCGTTCCCGAGGATGATCCTCTAGAAGGGCACGTCCTTTCCTTCCCGCCAGCGGAACCTGTCATGAGCCGTTTCTGGAGCCCCGTCGTCCACCGCCTGACGCCCTATGTCCCGGGCGAGCAGCCGAAACTGACGAACCTGATCAAGCTCAACACCAACGAATCGCCCTATGGCCCGCCGCCTGGCGCGCTGGAGGCGATTCGCGCCGCCGCCGACGATACGCTGCGGCTGTATTCCGACCCGACGTCCGAACGGCTGCGGGCCGCCATCGCGCAGGCCCACGATGTCGGCATGGACGAGATCTTCGTCGGCAACGGATCGGACGAGGTGCTGGCCCATGCCTTCCACGCGCTGCTGCAGCATGACGCGCCGCTGCTGACGCCCGACATCACCTACAGCTTCTATCCGGTCTATTGCGGGCTGTACGGCATCGCGCACCAGCCGGTGCCGCTGGACGACGCCATGCGGATCGACGTGGACGACTACCGGCGCCCCTGCGCCGGGCTGGTGCTGCCCAACCCCAACGCGCCGACCGGCATCGCGCTGGGGCTGGGACAGATCGAGACCCTGCTGCGCGCGCAGCCCGACCGGGTGGTGGTGATCGACGAGGCCTATGTCGATTTCGGCGCCGATACCGCGATTCCGCTGGTGCGGCGGTTTCCGAACCTGCTGGTGGTGCGCACCCTGTCGAAATCCCATGCCCTGGCCGGGCTGCGGGTCGGGTACGCGATCGGCCATCCCGACCTGGTCGAGGCGCTGAACCGCGTCAAGGACAGCTTCAATTCCTATCCGCTGGACCGGCTGGCCCAGGCCGGGGCCGCCGCCGCCATCGCCGATCGGGAATGGCTTGCACGAACCACGGGAAAGATCATAAAAACACGGATCGGGCTGACATCCAGCCTGAGGGGCCTGGGGTTCGAGGTATTGCCCTCGCAGGCGAATTTCGTGTTCGCCCGCCATCCTGATCGTGACGCCGCACACCTGGCCGCCGCCCTGCGGGAGCGGGCCATCATCGTGCGTCATTTCAGGACGCCCAGGATCGCGGAATGGCTGCGCATCACGGTCGGCACCGACGAGGAATGCCGGGTCCTGACCGATGCGCTGGGCACCATCCTGACCCGGAACGCGGACTGACCACACACTGTCCGGCCGCCCCCCGGCCCGACCTCTCACTTTCTGATATGGACGAGTACCATGCGCGCATTCCACGGCCAGATGTCCGACAACCAGCCGATCCGCCGCACCCACGCGGAAAAGCAGAAGCAGTTGCGCGACCTGCGCGAGACACTGGCGGCCATGAAATCGCATACTGCCCCCACCCTGCGCGAGAGCGTGCAGAAGCGCATCCGCCAGCTCGAGGCCGAACTGGCCGCCGCCCCGGCCCTGAAGGACCAGCCCGCCGGCGCCCCGCGCACGCCCCGGGGGGACCGGCCGGCCGGGGGATCGCCCCGGCGCATCCGCACCCTGTGACGGCATAGGGGCCGGGAATGGACCTGTCGCGCCGCCTGCTGTGCGGGGGCGCGGCCGGCCTTCTCGTGCCCGGCCGCCGATGCGCTGATCCGCTTCGGGGCGGACCGGGCGCGGAGGCGCGCCTGCGGCGCATATAAAAGGCTGTTTCAAAAACCCCGATGCTGAGCGAGAGCGGCCCGAAGGATCGCGCCCGTCGTGTGTTCCCGCGCACCGAAGCGGAGCGGCCTTATGGGCCGAGAGCATCGGAGCACAGGAAACGCGCGTCGGATCGCCGGCAGCGGGGCTTTTGAAACAGCCGTCACGCGACGCGTGGCAGGGTCCGGGCGCGGTTGCGCAGGACCTGTTCCTCGTAATCCATTTCCTGCTGCAGCAGGGATTCGGTTTCGTCATTGACGTACTGGGCGGCGCGCAGGTTGCGCAGTTCGATCCGCGACGCGCGCAGGTTGGTCAGGCGGATCGCCAGTTCCAGGCGCATGCGCCGGATCGACCCGACCTGCGCCGCGCTGGCCGCGCCGTCACCGTCGCGCTGCAACTGGCCCAGGCGGTTTTCATATTCCTGCATCAGGCGGGCGATGATCTCGATCCGGGTTTCGCCGGCCTCGTCGCGGATCTTGGCCCGCGCGGTCAGGGCCGCCTGTTCGTCGCGCATGGCGCGGATCATCGTGCGCAGCAGCACCAGCCGCGCCCAGTCGACCTCGCGCGCCTGGGGGTCGACCTGCCCGGCCGGCATGCCGCGCGCCAGCCAGGGCAGGGTCAGGCTGGCCGCCAGCAGCGACACCAGGATGACCCCGGTGGCCAGCGTCACCAGCAGGTCGCGGTCGGGAAAGCCCGGCACGTCCCCCACCGCC
This sequence comes from Gluconacetobacter diazotrophicus PA1 5, assembly GCF_000067045.1. Lineage (NCBI taxonomy): Bacteria > Pseudomonadati > Pseudomonadota > Alphaproteobacteria > Acetobacterales > Acetobacteraceae > Gluconacetobacter > Gluconacetobacter diazotrophicus. The sequence goes on along the minus strand of NC_010125.1, from coordinate 290,272 downwards.
TGCGGCAGGGACAGCACCGCCGCCAGCGTGACCGCGCCGCGCACCCCCGCGACCGTGCCGACCAGCACGGTGCGCAGGCCCGGCCAGTGCATCGCCCCGCGTTCGTGCCGGGCCCGCCACGCCGCCACCGCCAGGATGATCCACAACCCCGCGAAGCGCAGCACGCACATGGCCAGGTGGATGGCGACGATGACCAGAAGCAGCAGCCAGGGCGACCGGCCCGCCTGCCGCACCAGCGCGATCCCGTTTCCCGCCAGGTCGGGCAACTGCAGGCCCAGCAGCAGGAAGATGATGGAATTGAACACGAAGCCGACCATGTCCCACGTCGTGCGGGCCTGCAGGCGGGTGGTGATCTGGGTTTCCTGCAGCACGCCCGTCAGCTTGGCCGTCATGCCGCCCGCCACCGCCGCCAGGATGCCCGAGCACCCCACGAGTTCGGCCAGCAGGTAGGCGGCGAAGGGCAGCAGCAGCATGAAGGTGACCTGGGTCGGCGGGTCGTCGTACCCCCGGCGCAGCAGCATCCGGTCCAGCCGCGCCGCCGCGTAGCAGACCAGGATGCCGATCGCGATTCCGCCCAGCGACAGCAGGCCGAACGTGGCCAGCGCGCCGCGCAGCGAGAACGCCCCCGTTACGGCGGCCACCGCCGCGAACCGGAAGCAGACCAGGCCGGACGCGTCGTTCAAGCAGGGATTCGCCGTCCAGCAGCGGTGGACGATGGTGCGCGGCACGGACGGCCCCCAGCATGCCCGCCCACGGGCCACCGCGTCGGTCGGCGACAGCACGGCGGCCAGCGCGAAGCAGGCCGGCAGCGCCAGCACCGGGATCAGCCAGTGCACGGCATAGCCGCACAGGATGGTGGTCCCCACCACCATCGGCACCGCCAGGGCGAAGATGATGCCGCGCAACTGGCCGAATTCGCGCGTCGGCATGCGGAACGCATCGCGGAACAGCAGCGGCGGAATGAACAGCAGCATGAACATGTCGGGGTTCAGCACGACATGCAGCCCCGCCACGGACCCCACCACCCCCAGCGCGATCTGCCACAGCGGCAGCGGGATGGGCACGGGCAGAAGCCGGGAAAACAGGCTGCTGATCGCGGCCACGAACAGCAGGATCAACCCCACGATGACGTCGTGCATGGCCGCGCTTCGATTTCCCCGATGCCGATCCGCGAAAGATCATCACGGTTGCGGACACGCTACACGGATTTCCCGCGACTGGCCATGCGGGGCGTCCCGGATAGCGAAGCGGCTGGATATGGGCTGCTTTCCGGGACCGACATGCGATAGTCATGAATTCGAATATCCACGTCCGGAACCCCCCATGACAGCATCACCCCCGTCCAGTCGCGCCCCCTGCCAGGCCTGCCACGACCATCAGGATCTGTTTCCGTTCACGATGGCCTTCCAGCCCGTCGTCGATCTGGTGAATCGCCGCATCGACGGGTACGAGGCCCTGGTTCGCGGCCCCGGGGGCGAGGGCGCGCCGAGCGTCCTGGCGCAGGTCACGGAGGAAAACCTGTATGCTTTCGATCAGGCGTGCCGCACCCGGGCCATCCGGCTGGCGTCCCGGCTTGGGCTGGACCGCCGCCTGAGCATCAATTTCCTGCCCAACGCCGTCTATAACCCGCGCGCCTGCATCCAGGCGACGCTGCAGGCCGCCCGCGAAAGCGATTTTCCCCTGGAAAACCTGACCTTCGAGATCCTCGAGACCGAACATCTGACCGAGACGAAGCACCTGCAGGACATCATCGGCGAATATCATCACCATGGCTTCAAGGTCGCCCTGGACGATTTCCCGACCGGACAGTCCGGGCTGATGCGGCTGGCCGATCTCAAGCCCGACATCATCAAGATCGACCGGGCCCTGGTACAGGATTGCGACCGGGACCAGGTGCGCCGCACGATCATCGCCGGCATCATACGAATTGCCACCGATCTGGGCGTCAAGGTCGTGATCGAGGGCGTGGAGCGTCTTGAGGAGGTGCGGGCCCTGCACGCCGTGGGCGGCCGCTTCTTCCAGGGGTTCTTCTTCGCACGGCCGCTGTTCGAGCAGATCGCGCGGGACGGCGATATCGACTGGCCCGTCATGGCCTGACGGACGCCCCCGGCCACCGGGAACGGCGTGGCGGGCGGTGACCGGACGTCACCGGGGACGACCGACAAGGCGGCTCCCGCGTCGGCGGGGCGTGGCCTACATCTGTCGGGCGGATTCACGCCAGACGAGGACAGGCACGATGTCATCCACCAATTCCGATCTTCAGGCCCGGCGCGAGGCCGCGGTGCCGCGCGGCGTCGCATCGGCCACCGCCATCCATGCCGCGCGGGCGGAGAATGCCGAGCTGTGGGATGTCGAGGGGCGGCGCTATATCGACTTCGCCGGCGGCATCGCGGTGCTGAATGTCGGCCATCGCCACCCCCGTGTGATGGAGGCGGTGCGGCGGCAGGCGGAGCTGTTCACCCACACCGCGTTCCAGGTCGCGCCGTATGAATCCTACATCGCCCTGGCCGAGCGGCTGAACGGGCTGGCGCCGTTTCCCGGCCCGGCGAAGACCATCCTGTTTTCGACCGGGGCCGAGGCGACCGAGAACGCCGTGAAGATCGCCCGCGCGGCGACCGGGCGCAGCGGCGTCGTGGCCTTTACCGGCGCCTTCCACGGCCGGTCGCTGCTGGCGTCGGCGCTGACCGGCAAGGTCCGGCCGTACAAGGCGCCGTTCGGCAGCATGCCGGCGGGCGTCTATCACGTGCCGTTCCCGGCCGGGGAGGTCACGGTCGAGGACAGCCTGAAGGCGCTGGATTTCCTGTTCGCGGCCGATATCGATCCGGCGCAGGTGGCCGCCATCATCATCGAGCCGGTACAGGGCGAGGGCGGATTCCGTCCGACCCCCGCCGCCCTGCTGCGGGCGCTGCGCGCGGTCTGCGATACGCACGGGATCGTGCTGATCGCCGACGAGGTGCAGACCGGCTTCGCGCGGACCGGGCGGCTGTTCGGCATCGAACTGTCGGGCGTGGCGCCGGACCTGGTCTGTATCGCGAAATCGCTGGGCGGCGGCTTTCCGCTGTCGGGCGTGATCGGCCGCGCCGCGCTGATGGATGCGGTGGGGCCCGGCGGGCTGGGCGGGACCTATGCCGGGGCGCCGATCGCCTGCGCGGCGGCGCTGGCGGTCCTGGACGTCATTGCCGAAGAGGGGCTGGTGGAGCGGGCGAACGCGATCGGCGCCCTGATCCGCGACCGGCTGGAGGGGATGCGCGGCCGGCGCGGCCTGACGCCGATCAGCGCGCCGCGCGGACCGGGAGCCATGATCGGCTTCGACATCCTGGAGGGGCCGGACGGGCCGGTGCGCGTCGGCGGGGCCGCCGCGATCTGCGCCCGCGCCGCCGAACGGGGGCTGATCCTGCTGTCATGCGGCATCCAGGGCGAGACGGTGCGCATCCTGGTGCCGCTGACGGCGCCGGACAGCCTGATCGAGGAAGGGCTGGCGGTCATCGAGCAGGCGCTGGCGCTTTAAAGGCCGGGTCCTGGCCCTGGTCCGGGCCCTGGCCCTACGCCGCCCGCCCGGCGGCGGCGGGGATCAGGGCTTCGACCTGCCGCCGCGTATTGACCACGTCCTTCGCCAGGATGGTGCCGTTGGAATCCAGCAGCACCAGGGTCGGCAGGCGGCTGACCTGCAGCACCAGGCCCAGTTCGACCCCCGTGACGAAGGCGACGCCGCCCAGGCCCATCCGGTCGCGCATCGCGACCAGTTCGGGCGCGGCGCCGTCCCCGACCAGGACCGGGTCCAGTCCGCGATCGCGCGCCACGTCCAGCGCGACGGGCAGCACGCGCTTGCAGACCGGGCAGTCGGGCGCCACGAACAGCAGCATGCGCACGGTGCCCGGCGGCAGGGCCTCGCCCATCGGGAACGGCGCGCCGGACAGGGTGCGCATGGTGATGCGCGGAATCACCTGCCCGACATCCAGCCCGGACTGGGGCTGCTGCAGGCCGATGGGGGCGATGCGTTCGTGCAGCACCCCGATCTGGCGGGCCAGGGCCAGCACGACCAGGACCAGGACGACGATCGCGGCGAACAGCAGGATCTGCGAGACGATCAGGGCAGTCATCATGCGGACGGTTCCTCGGCACCGGCGGGCAGCAGGTGCGATGCGGCCAGCCCCAGCGCCAGCAGGCAGGCCCCGGCGGCCAGGGACTGATAGCGCAGCAGGGCGGCGGCGGGCAGGCCGGCAAGGCCGGGCAGCAGCGCCGGCGGCGCCAGCAGCAGCGTGCGGGCCACCGCGCCCCACGACAGCCGCGCCGAGGCCAGGCCCGGCAGGCAGCCGCAGGACAGGTCGGTCCGGCCGCGCATCACGTTGACCGCCATGGACAGCGCGAACAGCACGAACAGCAGGGCGGCCCCGTACCCGGCCGCGCGCACGGACACCCCGCCCAGCAGCATCGTGCCCAGGACGGTTTCCACCGCCCCCAGCGCCCAGGCGGCGGGGCCGAGCAGCGGATCGGGCACCAGCCGGTAGGCGGCGAGCGTGCCAAGGAACGTGTCGCGATCACGCAGTTTCGCAATCCCGGCGGCCAGCAGCAGCACGCCGACGCCCCCGGCGAGCAGCGCCGCCGTTACCGGCGCGACTGCGTGGTCGAACGAATCCATCATCTCTCCCTGTTCCATATCCCGTCAGCGTTCGCGCGCGGCCTGCGCGGTGTCGTATTCATGCAGCCCCCGCGCCGCCGGGCAGGCGCGCACCACGCCCCGGACCACCTGGTCACGGTACAGGTGCAGGTCGGCCACCCGCAAGGGTTGTGCCCGCAGGGCCGCGATTTCGTCCGGCGTGTAGGGCCGGCCGCCCGGCGGCACGCTGGCGCCGCCCAGGGTGAAGACCACGAAATTCATCATGTCGGCCAGGTCGTGCGACGACAGGTTGGCGAAGGCCACGTTCGGCAGGCGGACCAGATAGTCCCGCCCCTGGCCGGTACACAGGAAATAGCCCACCTGTCCGGCCAGGTCGGGCACCACCTGGCGCCCCGAGCGGCCCTGGATCCGTGCACCGCCCAGCCCACCAGGTAATGGCACTGGACCATGGGCACGACCGGCATGCCGGCCGGGGCCGGAACGCCGTATGCGAGGACCGGTGCCCCCGCGATGGCGGCGAGCAGGCCGAGAACCGGCAGCCGACGCACCGCCCGTCAGCCGGCCTGGCCGATGATCGCGGCGGTCGAGCAATGATAGGCGTTCGAGGCCGTGCCGAAGCACCAGATGATATCGTTGCTGGCCTGCGGCCGATAGATCGGCATTTCGCGGTCGGCGGTGTTGCACGAACAGGATTTGGGGGCGGCGCAGAGGCTGCGGCCGCAGCAGTCGCGATAGGCGATGACGTAGGCGCGGCCGTCATCGGGGTTGCGGCAGGTGCCGATCCACGACACCGGCGAGGGCTGGGTGCCGGGCGGGCAACTGTGCACCCCGCCGCCGCAGCAGCCGCACAGTACGCCGTCGATCGCGCAATGGCGCCAGTACGTGCATTTGGTGGGATCGGCGGATTGCGCGCGGCGTTCGAAATCGCTGAGCGCGGGGTCGGGCGTCGCCGGGGCGGGACCGGACGTAGCGGCGGGCGTGGCGGCGGGCGCGGCATCGGCCCGGGCGACCGGCAGCAGCGGGAAGGCGGGCGCGACCGCCATGGCGGCGCCGATGCGCCCCAGCATGCCGCGCCGCGACGAACGTGCCGCCAGGCGCCGGGTGACGGTTTCGCCCAGCGTGTCGAGGAAAGAGACCGGCATTGACGTTTTACACTCCTCAGAGCCTGGCGGCCCGTCAGGCCGCGTGAGGGCGGGCATCCAGGTAGGATTGCACGGACACATGGCCGGTTTCGCCTGCCACGACCAGGCTTTCCAGATGTTCGCGGCTGTTGACCAGGCCCTTGGCCACGATCGTGCCCGTCGCATCCAGCAGGAACGCGAAGGGCAGCTTGTCCACCCCCAGCATGCGGCCGATTTCCGGATCGTTCACGAAACGGGACGGTGAAATGGCGAACCGCGCGGTCAGGTCGTGCTGCATCGCGTCGGTATCGTCGCCCAGGCACAGCAGGTCGATGGCTTCGCGACGCGTGAAATCCCCCGCGATGGGCAGCATCTTGCGCGAGATGGGGCAGGCGCCGGAGACGAACAGCAGCAGCGTGCTGCCGCCGTCGGCGCGGCTGCCGCCCAGCGCGACCTCGCCCCCGTCCAGCGCGCGCAGGATGCGGGACGGCAGGCGCACGCCGGGGGCGGGACCGCCGGACGTCATCAGCGCGCCCACGGGCGCCACGCGGGCGAACAGGCGGCGCATGCGCCGGAACAGCAGCGCCAGCACCGGCACCAGCGCCAGCAGCAGCAGCCAGTCCAGCACCTGGGTCCAGGCCAGGATGGCGCTGGTATCCAGCGCGGCCATGGAATGGGAATCGATCATCGTCCCGTCCCCGTCACAGGTCGGGCGCCAGCAGCATGGGGCCGGCCTGGGCCTCGATACTGCGGCGGAGCGTGCCGGTGCGCACGTCGATGACCGCCATCGTCCCGTCCTGGGCCGCGGCGTAGAGCAGCGGCGCGGCATCCGCGCTGACCGCGATGCCGCGGGCGGGCGCGGGCAGGTCGATGCGCCGCACCAGCGCGTGGCGGGCGGGATCGAGTTCCCAGACCTCGGTGCCCGGGTTCTTGTGCGTCCAGTAGGTGCCGGTGTGCATCAGCACGAACAGGTGCCCGGTGGCGCGGTTCCAGGCGAAGGGCTGCGACCCGCCGGGACGCCATGCCAGTTCCTGCACCCCGGTGCCCGCCGCCGGCTGGCCCGCCGCCTGCTGGATGGACCAGGGGGCCGCGATCACGGGCGCCTGGCCCAGCGCCGCGTCATAGACCTTGCCGGTATAGGAGACGAACAGGGCGTGGCCGGTGGCGCGGTCCACCGGCGCGCCCTCGAAGATCGGGTCGGTGTTCGCGTCGAAGAACGGGGTGGTGTGGGTGACGGTGGGCTTGCCGCCGTCATAGCCGACATTGGTCAGCGAACCGTCGCCGCACAGGCTGGAGAAGCCGCCCGATTTCCAGGGATAGACCAGGGCGCAGCCGGGGATGTCGACCGTCCGCGCCACCGCGGCATGGGCCAGGTCGACGACCGTGACCGATGTCGCCGGGCTCATGTTGAAGCTGTAGGCCCATCTGCCGTCGGCGCTGAGGGCGAAGTCGCGCGACTGGTACACCGCCAGCGCCCGGGGCGGCAGCGTGATTTCGCGCCGCAGGGACAGGGTGCGGGCGTCATATTCCTGCAGCAGGTCCTGCCGCGTGCCGTGGTCGACGCGCGACCAGATCGTATCGGCCACATAGACGCTGCGCCGGTCGGGCGACAGCGCGATATTGCCCACGATGCCGGCGGGAATGGTGCCGAGGATGCGCCCGGCATCGGCGTCATAGAGCGTGTAGGCGGTGCGGGCGGTGGGCGGCAGGACCCAGTGCGGGGCGAAAGGCGGCAGGGTGGCGACGTCGCTCTGTTCCGCCTCCAGCACCGGGGGGACGGCGGCGCGGGACGGCGCGGGCGCCCCCGCCACGGCCACCGCCACGGCCAGTCGGGCGGCCAGCAGCGCGCCCGGCACCGCCAGGCCGCGCGGCACGCGGCGGCTTTCCGTCAGGCCGGTCCGGTCATGAGATATCGCCATCCATCGCATCATGCAGACTTCCGCAGTTTCAGGCCCCGAGCGGCCCGGCGGGGCGAAGTATATCCACCGGCCCCGGGGTGGTTTTACCGGGCTTCGGCACGCGGCAGAATGGAACCCGAGCGGTCTATGTTCGAAAATTTCATTTTGTTGCCGGCAAGGCACAGTTTCTGTCCCCCCGCTTCCGGCACACCGGATTTTTCTTAGTTGACCGTAACGTTGCGTGGAAGGCGCCTTCGCGTGCGGCGGTGGTGACAAAAAGGCACCGGTATGCGCACATGGTCCCCCGACCCGAGCATCCGAGACTGCGGAGCCCCATGTCCGACCGGCGCCCCCTTCCCCCGTTCGCCCCGTTGCGGGCCTTCGACGCCTTCGGCCGGACCGGCGGCATTCGCCGGGCCGCGACCTGGCTGGGCGTGGACCACGCGGTGGTCAGCCGGCAGGTGCGGGCGCTGGAGCAATGGATCGGGGTGCCATTGCTGGACCGGTCCCCCGGCCAGGGCCAGGGAACGCTGAACGCGGCGGGCCGGGCCTATCACGCGCGGATCGCGGCGGCGCTGGACGAGATCGCGAGCGCCACCGAGGCGCTGCGCCTGGGCGACGCGTCGCACCTGAGCGTCTGGTGCGTGCCGGGCTTCGCCTTCCACTGGCTGGTGCGACGGCTGGGCGCGTTTCGTGCCGAACATCCCGAGATCGACCTGGTGCTGCGCCCGACCGACGCGCGGGCGTCGTTCTGGTCCGACGGGGTGGATGCGGATATCCGCTATCGGCTGGACGGCGCGCCCGGCGGTGCGCCCGATGGCGCGTACGACACCCCGGGCATCCGCCGGGTGGATCTGGCGCGGCCGGTGGTGTTCCCGGTCGCCAGCCCCGATTTCATCCGCCGCGCGGGCACGATCCGCACGATCGGCGACCTGCCGGCGCTGCCGCTGCTGGCCGAGGAGGACAGCCACGAATGGCTGGCATGGTTCGCGCGGCAGGGCGTGGCCGTGCCCCGCATCACCCCGGCGGCGCGGCTGTGGCATGCCCATGTGGTGCTGGCGGCGGCACGTGAGGGACAGGGCGTGGCGCTGGCCAATCCGTTCCTGGTGGCGGACGACCTGGAGCGCGGTACGCTGGTGCGGCTGGGCCCGCCGGGCGCGCCGTTTCCGGGCGTGGAGATCGGGGCCTATACGCTGTTCGTGCCGGAAACCCGGCGGGACCGGCCCGCCCTGGTGCGCTTCAGCACCTGGCTGTCGCGCACCGCCGGCGCGTTCCTGCCGCCGGAGCGTTAAATCCCCTGCGCCGGCACGGGAAATCTGGTTATGATCGCGCGATTCCAGACTGGGACACAGAAAATGGGTATGCCAATCGGTGACGGGGTGCCGGCCCCCCTGACCCTGCCATGACGGCGGGCCGGCGCGTCGCGGCGTTGCTGCTGGGGATGGCGGTCGGCCTGGGCGGCTGCGTGCAGCCGACCGGCCCGGTGTTCGGCGACTGGTACGGCTATCCGCCCCTGCCCGGCCCGCAGGCCTATGTTTCCGTCGAACTGGTGCTGCTGGGCCCGCCGACCGCGCGCCAGGGCCGGTTTCGGATGCATACGCAGACGATGTGGCTGGACGCCGCGCAACAGAACCAGTCGGACTATATGGGCGGCACCTGGACCGCGCAGCCGGTGACGATCGACGGCCAGGCGTGCCTGCGGATCGACCTGTCCGGCCTGAGCACCGGCATGCACCACGAGACGCTGATTTCGCATTTCATCGAACTGCCGAACGGGATGCTGGTGCCCGCCACCAGTGACGGCAGGCCGGACCTCAGCCCCGGCGGCCTGGCCTTCCGCCTGGCGCCGCGCCCGCGCAACAGCTTCGCCTACGGCCGGGTATGATACGGGAAAGGCCGCGTGATTCCCCGGGGAATCACGCGGCCGGTCCCTGTTCCCCCTGCTCCGTCGTCCCTATTCCGCCGCGCGGGGCGGCGGGGTCGTGACCACGGCGTGCAGGGCCTTCTGCGCGCGGATGTGCGCCGGCAGGAACGGGTGGACCAGATATTCATAGACCGTGGCCCCCACGACGCCGCCGATCAGCGGCCCGGCGATCGGCACCCACCAGTAATTCCCCGGCGAGGGGAAGGCCGATTGATCCCATCCGGCGAAATAGGCGAACAGGCGCGGACCGAAATCACGGGCGGGGTTGATGGCCCAGGCCTCCAGGTAGCCCATCGAGGCGCCGATCAGGGCGACGAGGAAACCGATGATCAGGGCACCGAAATTCGCGCCCGGCGCCATTTCGTTATATTGCTCGGTAATCGCGAAGATTCCGAACAGCAGGAAGGCGGTCAGGATGATCTGGTCGCTGAACGCGTGCATGGGCGTGATGGCGTGGCCCGGATGGGTGAAGAAGACCCCGGCCGCGCCCCCGGCCGCGCGCGTCAGGTGGTGCACCGTGTTGAAATCGTCGATGACGGTGACATACAGCGCATAGACGATGGCAGCCCCGAGGAAGGCGCCGATGATCTGCGCGATGCAGTACGGCACCACCTTGCGCCACGGGAAATGCCGGTAGATCGCCAGTGCCAGCGTGACGGCCGGGTTGGCGTGGGTGCCGGACACCGAGGCCGTCGCATAGATGGCGATGGTAACGCCCAGCCCCCAGGAAATGCACACGCCCCAGTAGGCGTTCAGGTAGGGACTGGGATCGTACAGGATGTACATCGCCGCGACGGAATCGCCGAAGGCGATGATGATGAGGACGGCGAGCGCTTCGGAAATCAGCTCGCCGAGAAATTCTCTGCTCATGGGTTCTTCCCCCCACATGGTCTCGTTGCAGGCGCCCGCGATCGTCAATCCACCCAGTCGAAGGACCGCTGCACGGCCTTCTTCCAGGATTTCGTGTAATGGGCGCGGCGGTCTTCCGGCATGGACGGTGTCCAGGTCTTGTCGATTTCCCAGTTGGCGCGCAGGTCGTCCGTGTTGCTCCAGTACCCCACGGCCAGCCCCGCCGCGTAGGCGGCGCCGAGGGCCGTGGTTTCGACGACCTTGGGTCGGACGACGGGAACGTTCAGGATGTCGGCCTGGAACTGCATCAGCAGTTCGTTGGCCACCATGCCGCCGTCGGTCTTCAGGCTGGTCAGCCTGATGCCGCTGTCGCTTTCCATCGCCTCCACCACGTCGCGCACCTGATAGGCGGTGGATTCCAGCGCCGCGCGGGCGAAATGCGCCCGGGTGACGTAGCGCGTCAGCCCGGCGATCACGCCACGGGCGTTTTCCTTCCAGTACGGCGCGTACAGGCCGGAGAAGGCCGGCACGATATAGATACCGCCGTTATCCTCCACGCTGCGGGCCAGCGGTTCGATCTGGGTCGCGATATCGAACAGTTTCAGATTGTCGCGCAGCCATTGCACCAGCGCCCCGGTGATGGCGATGGCGCCCTCCAGCGCGTAGCAGGGGCGTTCCTCGCCGAACTGGTAGGCCAGCGTCGTCAGCAGGCCCGCCTTGGACTGCACCGGCTTGACGCCCGTGTTCATCAGCAGGAACGAGCCCGTGCCGTAGGTGTTCTTGGCCTCGCCCGGTGAAAAGCAGGTCTGGCCGACCAGGGCGGCCTGCTGGTCGCCCAGGATGCCGGCGATCTTCGTACCCTTCAGCGTCGGCGTGGCGATTTCACCATACACGAAGGATGAGGGCACGATTTTGGGCAGGCATGCGGCGGGAATGGCGAAGACGTCCAGCATGCCGCGATCCCAGTCGCAGGTTTCCAGGTTCATCAACTGGGTGCGCGAGGCGTTGGTGACGTCCGTCACATGGATGCCGCCGTTCGGCCCGCCGGTCAGGTTCCAGATGACCCAGCTGTCGATGGTGCCGAACAGGGCCTGCCCCGCTTCCGCCTTCGCGCGCGCGCCATCCACGTTGTCCAGCAGCCAGCGGAGCTTCAGCCCCGCGAAGTAACTGGCCAGCGGCAGGCCGGTGACCTGGCGGAAACGGTCCTGCCCCCCGTCGGCGGCGAATGTCGTGACCAGTTGATCGACCCGCGTATCCTGCCACACCAGGGCGTTGTGCAGCGGCCTGCCGGTTTCCCGGTCCCACAGGACGGTCGTTTCCCGCTGGTTGGTGATGCCGACGGCGGCCAGGTCCTCCGCCGCCAGGTTGGCGCGGGCCAGCGCCGCCCCGATCATTTCGTTGGTGTTGTTCATGATTTCGACAGGGTCATGTTCCACCCAGCCCGGGCGGGGATAGATCTGTCGATGTTCCTTCTGCGCGACCGAGGCGATCCGGCCTTGGCGGTCGAAGATGATGAAGCGCGAACTGGTCGTTCCCTGGTCGATCGCGCCGACATAGCTGGTCATGGTGCCTGCTCCCTTTACGGTTTTTCTTCTTGCGGCATACCGCTTGGCGGTTTTCTGAAATTTTCCTTATATCACGTGATGTTTGCGAAAAACCATGCGATTCTCCCCGTCAGGCGGCGAAGGCGGCGCGGATCGCGCCCAGGCGCGTCGCGGCCATCGACAGGCGGCGAATGCCCGCCGCGACCAGCAGGCGCGCGGCACGCGGATCGCCCGCCGCTTCCCCGCAGACCGAGACGGACCTGCCGTTCGCGTGCCGGACGACGTGCGCGCACAGATCGATGACAGCGGGATGCGCGGCGTCCGCGAACGCTGCGAAATCCTGCCGCCCGCGTTCCGCCGCCATGACATATTGCGTCAGGTCGTTGGTGCCGATCGAAAAGAAGTCCGTTTCCGCCACAAGGTCTTCGATCCGCAGCGCGGCGGCGGGGACTTCGATCATCGCGCCCAGCGGGGGGATGGGCGTTCCGGCCTCGCGGCACGCATCCGCCAGGATGCCACGCGCCGCGCGCATTTCCTCGGCGACTGTGACCATCGGCAGCATGATGCGCAGGTCGTGTGCACCGCCCGCGCGCAGGATCGCGCGCAGATGGGTGCGGAAGAACGCGGGACGGCGCAGCAGGGCGCGCAGGCCGCGCACGCCCAGGGCCGGATTGTCCTCGGGATCGAGGGCGAGGAACGGGATCGGCTTGTCCGCCCCGGCATCCAGCGCCCGCACGACGACCGGACGCCCCCGGAACGGCGCCAGCAGGGCGGCGATCCGCTCGGCCTGCTCGGCCTCGGCGGGGGCGTCCGGGCGGTCCAGGAACAGGATTTCCGTGCGCGCCAGGCCGATCCCGTGGGCGCCGGCCGCCGCTGCCGCCAGGCTTTCGCGCACGGTGCCGACATTGGCCCACAGTTCCAGGCCGGTGCCGTCCCGCAGGGGCAGCACGGACGGGCCGGCGGCGGGCGCCGGCGACGGAGGGGACTGGAAGCGCCGGGCGGTGGCCGGGTCGGGGTCGGGCACGATCTCCCCACTGGCGCCGTCGAAGGCGACGGTGCGGGGAACCGGGTCCAGCGTCACGCCGGCCAGGGCGGGAATGCCGGCGCCCCGCAGCAGGATCGCGGCATGGCTGGTCGCCCCGCCCTGCCGGTCCAGCACGCCGATGACGGAGGCCGGCAGGGACGCGGCCTCGGCCGCGGTCAGGGTATCGACCAGCAGGATGCACGGCGCCGGCCCCACCGCCAGGTCGCGCGGCCCCGTGCCGGGCAGCAGGCGCTGGAGCACCGCGCGCCCGACCTCGATCACGTCCTGCCCCCTGGCCCGCAGGTAGGGCGCGTCCAGCGCGCCATAGCGGGCGTGGGTGGACAGGACCGCGCGCCACCAGGCGGCGGCCTCGTTCAATCCGGCGTCCTGGATGGCGGCATAGGCCGCATCGACCAGGGCCGGATCGTGCAGCAGCGTCGCCTGCGCCGCCATGATGGGCGGGCCGGCGCTCAACCGGCCGAACGTGGCGTCGATGGCGGCGCGCAGCCGGATGCGGGCGGCGTCCCGGTCCGGGGCGGGATGGTCCGGGATGGCCAGGGGCGCGCGGTCCACGACATGCAGCGGGCCGGCGACGCGGCCGGGCGAGACCGGGATGGGCCCCGTGGCCGGGGGCGCCGGCAGGTCGGGCGGGGGCGCTTCGGGCGCCTGGGCCAGAAGGGTGGCCAGGGCGGCGACCGCGGCTTCGGCCTGCGGGCCGGAGGCCTCGATCGTGACGGTGGCCCCCGCGGCGGCGTCCAGCGTCAGCAGCGCCGTCAGGCTGTCGGCGCGCGCGCTTCTGCCGTTCGCCGTCAGGCGGATATCGGCATCGTAGCCCGCCGCGACGGTCACGAACGCGGCGGCGGGGCGCAGGTGGAGCCCCGCCGGGTCCGCCAGCGTGACGGCGCGGCGTGCTGTCGCCGTTGTCGTTGCCGGCGAAGGCATGGGCTTGGGCTGGGGCTGGGGCGCGGATGGCGCGATGTCCGCGCGTTTCGCGGCCAGTCCGTTTTCCGCCTCGGCCAGGACCCGTTCGACCGGCAGGCCGGCGGCGGCGGCCAGGGCGGCGGCCAGCGCGCCCTCGACGAAGGCGGCGGGCGAGAGGTGGAGTCTGGCCCGCACGCCCGCCGGCATCAGGTCGCGCGCCATGTCCGCGCTGAGCAGCGCGCTGCCGATATCCATCAGCACGACGATGGCGCCGCACGCCGCCGGCAGCGATTCGGCGGCGGCGACGATGGCCATGGGATCGGTGCCGAGGTCGCGGCCGCCCGGCCCGGCGCCGGCCGCGCGGGCGATCGCGACGCGCGTGCCGGTCATCTGCCGGATCAGGGCCTCGGTCGCTTCGGCCAGCGCCGCGCTGTGCGACACCAGCAGCAGGGCGGTGGGGGCCGTGATGTCGGGCGCGTCCATCGCTAGCCCGCCGTATCGGCCAGGGCCGTCAGCAGAAGCGCCGAGGACGCGGCGCCCGGGTCCTCATGCCCCGCCGAGCGCTCGCCCAGATAGCTGGCCCGCCCCTTGCGCGCGATCATCGGGATGGTCGCCTCCGCGCCCTGCCGGGCGGCCTCGGCCGCCCGGGCGAGGGCCTGCGGCGTGTCGGGGCCGGACTGGGTGCCGGACAGGGCCGCCACCGCCGGGATCAGGGCGTCGAGCATGGTCTTGTCGCCCGCCACGGCCTTGCCCCGCGCCGCGACCCCGGCCACCCCGGCCGCCAGCAGCGTGCGCCATGCCGGAACGTCCAGGGCGGAGACGTCCCGGGCCGCCTTGCCCATGTCCAGGAAGAACGTGCCGTACAGCGGCCCCGACGCACCGCCCACGGTGCTGATCAGCGTCATGCCGACCAGCTTCAACAGGGCGGCGACGTCGGGGGGCGGTTCGTCCAGCTTGCCCGCCACGGCCCGGAAGCCGCGCGCCATGTTCGCCCCGTGGTCGCCGTCGCCGATCACGGCGTCCAGCACCGACAGGCTGTCCTGCCGGTCGTCGATGACCTGTGCCGCCCGGCGCAGCCAGACGCACAACAAGGCGACATCCGCCGTGCGGGCATCCGGCATGCGCTCACGCCCCCCAGCGCAGGGCGGGCGTGACGCACGGGGCGTCCCAGTAGCGGGTCATCTCGTCCGTCAGGCGCAGCAGCGTGATCGACGTGCCGGCCATTTCCAGGCTGGTGATGTAGGACCCGACCAGCGAGCGGGCGACGGTCAGCCCATGTGCCTGGGCGATCCGGTGGGCCGCGCGATAGACGATATACAGTTCGATCAGCGGCGTGCCGCCCAGGCCGTTGACGAACAGCAGGACCGGGTCGCCCCGGCGGAACGGCAGGTCCTCCAGGATCGGCTGCATCAGCATGTCCGCGATGCGGTCGGCGCTTTCCATCCCGACGCGCTTCCGTCCGGGTTCGCCGTGGATGCCGATGCCGAATTCCATTTCGTCTTCCCCCAGTTCGAAACTGGGTTTTCCGACATGCGGCACGGTGCAGGACGTCAGCGCCACGCCCATCGAGCGGACGGACGCGTTCACGTCCCGGCACAGGCGGGCCAGCGACCCGAGGTCCGCCCCGGCCTCGGCCGCGCCGCCGCAGATCTTCTCCGCCAGGATCGTGCCGCCGACGCCGCGCCGCCCCGCCGTGTAGAGGCTGTCCTTGACCGCCACGTCGTCGTCGATGATCACGGCCTCCAGCCGCAATCCTTCCTCCCGCGCCAGGTCGGCCGCCATGTCGAAATTCATGACGTCGCCCGTGTAGTTCTTGACGATGTGCAGCGCCCCCTGCTCGCCCGTCACCGCGCGGGTCGCCGCCAGGATCTGGTCGGGGGTCGGGCTGGTGAAGACCGCGCCCGGACAGGCGGCGTCCAGCATGCCGCGCCCCACATAGCCGCCATGCATCGGTTCGTGCCCCGATCCGCCGCCCGAGACCAGCGCGGCCTTGCCCTTCACGGGCGCGTCGGCGCGCATGATGTAGGCGGGGTCGAGATGGACGGTCAGCAGGTCGGGGTGGGCCGCCGCCATGCCCTCCAGGGCTTCGGTGACGACCCGGTCGGGGGCGTTGATGAGCTTCTTCATGCCTGGTCTCCAGGGACCTGTTCGGGCGGGGCGAATCCGATACGTCCTAGGCTACATCCGCCACCTGCGATTCCACGGGCTTGCCGCGATGCGCGATATAGGATTCGAGTTCCGCGACCTGCCCGGCGGAAAACAGGAGGCCGAGCTTGGACCGGCGCCACAGGATATCCTCGGCCGAACGGGCCCATTCGCGGTCGATCAGGTAATCGACCTCGCGCGCGTACAGTCCGGATCCGAAATCCTGGCCCATCGCGGCGGCGTCGCCGGCCGCGATGTCGAAGGCCCGCGTGCCGTAATTGCGCATCAGGCGCCAGGCATTGTGTTCGTCCAGCCAGGGTGCCCGCGCCCGCAACTGCGCCAGCATGCCCAGAAAATTCCGCCCCACGAATTCGCCGCCCGGCAGCGCGTGCAGGCCGGTCCACGGCACCGCGCGCAGCGACCGCACATGGGGGGCCAGCCTTTCGATCGCGTGTTCGGCCAGCCTGCGATAGGTCGTGATCTTTCCGCCGAAAATCGAAAGGACGGGCGCCCCGCCCTCGGTATCGACATCCAGCACGTAGTCGCGCGTCACGGCCGAGGCGCTGCTGGCCCGGTCGTCGAAGAGCGGGCGCACGCCGGCATAGCTCCATACGACGTCGGACGGCTGGACGGGCTTGCGGAAATACCGGTTCACGCTGTCGCACAGATACGTGATTTCATCGGGCGAGATCGCGACCTTGCCCGGGTCCGCGTCCCACGGAATGTCGGTCGTACCGATGAGGGTGTAGCGGCTTTCGTACGGAATGACGAAGATGATGCGGCGGTCGGGATTCTGCAGGATATAGGCCTGCGATCCCTCGAACAGGCGCGGCACCACGATGTGACTGCCCTTGACCAGCCGCACCTGCTTGTTCCCCCCGACCCCGAGCGTGCCGTGCAGCACCGAGGCGACCCAGGGGCCGGTGGCGTTCACCAGCGCGCGCGCCCGGACGGTGCCGGTGCGGCCGGTTTCCTGGTCGGCGATCGTGGCCTCCCACGACTCGCGGCCCCTCGTGGCCGAGACGAACCGGGTGCGGGTGCGGATTTCCGCGCCGTGGGCGGCGGCGTCCATGGCGTTCAGGACCACCAGCCGGGCGTCCTGCACCCAGCCGTCGGAATAGATGAACCCCCGGGTGAATTCGGGTTTCAGCACGGCGCCGCTGGGATGGTCGGCGAAGGTGACGCTTCGGGTGCGCGGCAGCGTCATGGTCAGGGCCAGGTGATCGTAGAGGAACAGCCCCGCGCGCAGTTCCCAGACCGGACGCGCCAGCTTCGAATGCGGCAGCACGAAGCGCATCGGCCAGATGATGTGCGGCGCGATCCGCAGCAGCACCTCGCGCTCCATCAGCGCCTCGCGCACCAGCCGGAATTCGTAATATTCCAGATAGCGCAAGCCGCCATGGATCAGCTTGGTGCTGGCGGACGAGGTATGGCCGGCCAGGTCGTCCTGTTCCACCAGCAGGACGCGCGCCCCGCGCCCGGCGGCGTCGCGCGCGATGCCGCAGCCGTTGACGCCGCCCCCGATGATCAGAAGGTCGTACGATCGTCCGTCACCGGACGCGGCACGGTCGCCCGGCATGGGTGTCGCGGATGATGGCGAGGGGAAAGGTCGAAAGGATGACATGCGTGCCTCCTTGCGGTGGACATTCATATCCGAAGACGGCCGGGCGTCTCAATTCGATTCCGCGCCCGGGCGAACGCATATCCGTGAGGATGCGATCAGGTTTCACGCCCCGTGCGTTCCAAAGCGAACATCCCCGCCCCCACGCCGGATGCGCGCTCACACCTGGGCGGCGCCTCCGTCCACGAACAGTTCCACCCCGGTGACGAAGCTGGCGTCGGACGAGGCGAGGAAGAGCACCGCGCTGGCGACCTCCTCCGCACGGCCGACGCGTCCCATGACGACGGTCGCGGCCAGGGCCTTCTTTTCGTCGGGATCGGAGAAGGTGTGGTTCAGCAGCGGGGTATCGATCGGCCCCGGGCTGACCACGTTGACCCTGATCCCGCGATCCTTGAGGTCCGATGTCCAGGAACGGGCGAAGGACCGCACGGCCGCCTTGGTCGCGGCATAGATGCTGAAGGCGGGAAAGCCCTTGATGGACGCGATGGAGGCATTCAGGACGATGGCGCCCCCGTCCGGCATCAGGGGCAGCGCCTTCTGCACCGTGAAGACGACCCCCTTGACGTTGATGTCGAAGATCCTGTCGTAATGGTCTTCGGTAATCGCACCGAGCGGGACCATTTCGCCCAGGCCCGCGTTGGCGAAGACGATATCCACGCGGCCCTTCTCCCGGCCGATCTGGTCATAAACCCTGTCGAGGTCCGGGAGTTTCGCGACATCGGCCTGGATGGCGCTGATGCCCCCGCCCGCGGCGGAGACCGCGGCGTCAAGCTCGGGCCGGCGGCGTCCGGTGATGTAGACATGCGCGCCCTCCCCGGCGAACAGCCGGGCCGTGGCGAGGCCGATTCCGGCGCTGCCACCGGTGACAAGGGCGATCTTGCCCTCGAGTTTCCGTGACATGCTGCGTCTCCGTTCCAATATCCTGCGGGAAACCGCCATCGGTACGGATCGTGTCTCCGGTCATCCGGCGTGCCACGAGGGACGCGGGAGGGGCGATGGCATCACCCATATCGTCCGGCGATGCCATGCGTTCGAATGTCCTATATCTTCACCAGCACTTTTCCCGTTGTCCGGCCGGCCTTGAAGGCGGACAGGCTTTCGGGCAGGGCCGTGAACGCCGTCACGCGGACGGGCTGCGTTTCCAGCGCGCCGGCCTGCACGTCGTGCATCAGGCCGGCGCCGGCCATGCGCCAGTCGCGCCAGTCCTGTGGCGACGCGTGGTCGTGCATCGCGTTCAGCGCCACCTCGTGCAACGAGAGCGCGGTGGCGAACGGCGGCAGGGGCGGCGCGTCCAGCCGGTCCTGGATGCAGACCAGATGCCCGTTGAAGCCGAGCATCGGCGCCAGCGTCCTCGCATAGCCCCCGCTTGTGGTGTCGAACACGGCGAACAGGCGGCGCGGCCCCAGCGCCTGTTGCAACGCGCCCTGCCAGGAATCGTCCTGATAATCGAACGCCCCGCAGACCCCCAGGCCCAGCAGGCGCGCGTGATGGCGGGGCGACGCCGTGACCCAGACCCGCCACCCCCGCCGCACCGCCAGTTGCGCGAGGATCAGCGCGACCGCGCCCCCTGCCCCCGTCACCAGCACATCGCGATCGGGAACGGACGGGACCTTGGCCAGCGCCTGCCACGCCGTCAGGCCGGGGCAGGGAATGCCGGCCGCGACCTCGTCACTGACGCCGTCGGGAACCGGCAGGACGCTCTCGGCCCGCAGGGTGGTGTAGTCCGAGAAACTGCCGTCCCGCGCCAGGCTCTGGTGATACGCGACCCGCTGGCCGACCGGCAGGCGGACATCGGGGCCCACGGCGGCGATCCGGCCGACCCCGTCGACCCCCGGAACGCGGCCGGATTTCCAGGCGGCATGGCCGTTCTGGATGATCTTCCAGTCCACCGGGTTGAACGCGGCCAGGGTATTTTCCACGACGATTTCGCCCGATGCGGGCTGGACCGTCGCTTTTTCCACCAGTTGAAGTTCATCCGGTTCGCCGGGCGCGTCCCAGCTCCAGGCCCGATAACGGCTCCGCAATGCGTCCGGCATTCTCGTTCCCCTGTTGATGGCGCACAGGGACATTGGGATAGGACGGGACATTATTGAAGCTGGAGAATCCTGATATCAGAGTCCGTCTGGCATCATGACGCGCCCGCCCGCCGGGACCGTTATCGCCGGAGCCGTTATCAGGGAATCAGCCTTTCCGCGCGCAGGCGTGCGAACAGGTCGGTGAAGGAATCCGGCGTGTACTGGTAGGACGTGAAGCCGGCGCGGCGGCTCTTGCTCATGTCGGTCACGCATTCGACGGGCCGGCCCAGGTCGGCGTCGGTATGCCAGGCCGATGCCAGGCGCGAGATATCCGCCTCCCGCAGGCCGTGCCGGCGGGCGATGCCGGCCCACAGGTCGCCAGCCCCGGCCAGTTGCGCCTCCAGCGGCGTCGCCTGTCCCGGATAGGGGGCGGCCTCGATGTCGAACCAGGCCGCCAGGCGGGGCCAGAGCCACTTCCAGCGGAAGACGTCGCCGTTGACGATGTTGAACGCCTGGTTCCGCGCCTCGGCGCTGGTGCCGGCCCAGTACAGGTGCCGGGCCAGTTGCCGCGCGTCGGTCACGTCCGTCAGGCCGTGCCACTGGGCGGGGGAGCCGGGAAAGACGAACGGCCGCCCCGTTTCGCGGCAGATCGCGGCATAGACCGCCAGCGTCGTGCCCATGTTCATCGCATTGCCGACGGCGTGGCCGATGATCGTGTGCGGACGATGCACGCTCCAGGAAAACCCGTGCGCCTGCGCCGCCGCGAACAGGGCGTCCTCCTGATCATAGTAGAAATTGGCCAGGTCCAGGCGCGGCATGTCCTCGCGGAACGGCGTTTCCGGCGGCGAGCCGCTGGCATAGGCCTCGAACGGGCCGAGATAATGCTTCAGCCCGGTGGTCAGCGCCGCATGGCGCAGGCCCTGCGGTTCCGGCAGGGCCTCGAACACATGGCGGATCATGGCGCTGTTGACGCGGACGTTCTCGGCCTCGGTCGCGTGCCGCATCCACGAGCAGAAATAGACATGGGTCGGGCGCAGCCCGGCCAGGGCGGACCGCAGCGCCGCGGGGTCCAGCAGGTCCGCCGCCACGGGGATGACCGGCGCCATGTCGCCGCGCGGCCGCCGCGCCAGGCCGTGGACCACCCAGCCTTCGGCCGCCAGCCGCGCGGCAAGGGCCTGACCCACGATGCCGGTCGCACCGACGACAAGAGCAGTGTTCGACATATCCCTCTCCTTCCTTCTTCGGCCGGCCCCTGCCGGCCGCCTGGCGTCATCAAACATGGATGGTGGACGATTGGCGCGCTAGCCTGCCCGAAGGCACATCATTTATGAGTTGAAGTCATCATGGGACGATTGGAGATCAACCGTGCGGGCGAGATGGACGTCTTCGTCCGCGTCGTGGACGCCGGGGGCTTCACGCCGGCCGCGCGGCTGTCGCGCATGACGCCGTCGGCCGTCAGCAAGCTGGTGTCGCGGCTGGAGCGGCGGCTGGGGACCCGCCTGTTCAACCGGTCCACGCGGCAACTGCAACTGACGCCGGAGGGCGCCGCGTTCTACGACCGCAGCGTACGTATCCTGGCCGACCTGGCGGAGGCCGAGCAATGCGCGTCGGCCAGCGCGCTGCCCCACGGGCGGGTCCGCATCAACGTCAACGTGCCGATGGGGCGCCGTTTCCTGCTGCCGCTGGTTCCGGCGCTGTCGGCCCGGTATCCGGACCTGGTCCTGGATATCGTGCTGACGGATACGGTGGTGGACCTGATGGAGGACCGCACGGACATCGCCATCCGCCACGGCCCCCTGAAAAGCTCGCGCCTGATGGCGCGCAAGCTGGGCCGGATGCGGATGAGGCTGGTCGCCGCCCCGGCCTACCTGGCGCGGTACGGGATGCCCGGAACGCCGGCGGACCTGCGGCGGCACAGGCGGATCGGGTCCAGCTACTGGCGCATGCATGACGGCTGGCCGCAACTGGACGATGGCGGCCCCGTGCCCGTCCTGCCGCCCGGCATCGTCCAGGCCAGCGACGGCGATGCGGTCCTGCAACTGGCGATTGCGGGAATGGGCCTGGCCTATCTGGCCGCGTTCCAGGTCGACGAACATATCGCGGCCGGCAAGCTTGTTCCGGTGCTGGAGGCGTTCCACAGTCCGGCCCTTGTGGATACGCATGCGGTCTATCTGGGCCATCATGGGAAATTGCCCGCGCGGATCAGGGCGGTGCTGGACTTTTTGCAGGAAAACATGCGGATCGGGAACGGCGAAGGAATGGTCGCCGAGCATGGCCGCGTGGCGGCATCATGGATGGCCGACGGGTAGCATCCATCCCCTGTATCATGCCAATGTCATCATTGCGGTATCGATCGGCCGTTTCATTTCGCGCAGCGACTGTTAGGTGACATGGTAAAATATCTCGACGGCATCAGGGTCGCGGGGCGCGTTCCGGCTCTTCTGAAGATTCTCGATGTCGTGCAGCACACGACGTCCCTGCGCTTCGCCGCGGTCGCACGCGTCACGCCGGAATACTGGCTGGCCTGCGCCGTACGGGACGGCGTCGATCTGGGGCTGGAAATCGGGGACGAACTGCCCCTGGAAACGACGATCAGCCATGACGTCCTGCACCGGGGGGAGGCCGTCGTGATCAACCACGTCGATGCCGATCCGGCCTACGCCCGCCATGTATCCCCCCGGCAGTATCATTTTCAAAGCTATATCGTGGTGCCGGTCCGCCTGCCCGACGGCACGTTCTTCGGCACGCTGTGCGCGGCCGATCCGGCGCCGCATGACCTGGACCGGCCCGAAATCCTTGCCATGTTCCGGCTGTTCGCCGACCTGGTGGCCTTCCATGTCGATGCCAGTTCCCGCCTGGCCGAGAACGAGGCGATCCTGTCGCACGAGCGCACCCAGTCCGAACTGCGGGAACAGTTCATCGCCGTCCTGGGTCACGATCTGCGGAACCCGTTGATGTCGATCGAATCCGGGACACGCATGCTGCTTCGCTACCCGGAACGGGCGGCCGAGTTGGTGCCCCATATCCAGAAGAGCACCGCCCGGATGGGGGCGCTGATCAACGACCTGATGGATTTCGCCCGGGGGCGGCTGGGGGGCGGCATTACCCTGCAACTGAAGGTCGAACATGCCTTGCAGGCCATCCTGGAACAGATCGTCCAGGAGGTTAAGACCACCCGGCCGGAACGACGTATCGAGACCCGATTCCAGATGGAGCATGCCGTGACATGCGATACCGTCCGCCTCGCCCAGTTGTTTTCCAACCTGCTGAGCAACGCCGTCACGCATGGAGACCCGGACAAGCCGATTGTCGTCAAGGCGAGCACAAATGAAAAATTCTTTGAATTGTCGGTATCCAACGCGGGGAAACCCATTCCGCCGGAAGCCCATGAGAAGCTTTTTCATCCGTTCTTCCGGGGAGGCGACCGGCCGAGCCAGCAGGGACTGGGTCTCGGCCTCTATATCGTATCCGAAATCGCCAAGGCCCACCGAGGAAGGCTGGCCGTTACATCGGGCAATGACGAAACGTGCTTTACGTTCCGCCTGCCTTATGTATTTTCCGTTACTGATCGGAGCGCTTGAAACAGCATCCGAAGTATCCGTCCTTTCCCGAGAGGCGTGATGGCCCGTTATTCCCCGCACATCCCCCCGCGCATCGTCATTGCCGAAGACGAGGTCCTGACGCGCCTGGCCGTCGCGACCGAATTGCGGGACAATGGCTTCGAGGTGCGCGAGGCGTCCAACGCCGAAGAGGCGCTGACCGTCCTGGAATGCACGACGACGCATATCGATGCCCTCTTTACGGATATCGATATGCCGGGGTCGATGAACGGCCTGGAACTGGCGCTGCGCGCCCGCCAGAGCCGGCCCCGCCTGGGGGTGCTGGTGACATCGGGAAAGCACATGATATCGGACGATTTCGTCCTGACCCGCAGCCGGTTCGTGCCCAAGCCCTACGACATATCGGAAATTCCGCGGATTCTTAACGACCTGATCGAACCCTAGAGCGCCCTCAGCCGCCATGTTCCGGCAGGGTCAGCGGTTCGGGCAGGTCCTTCGGCGTGTTGCCCGGCTTGGGGGGCGTTTCCGCGTCGGGGTCGGGCACGGCCTCGGGCGGTGAGCCCAGGCCGGGGGCGGGATGGCGCTTTTCGTCGCCGTCCTCCCGCCGGTCGGCCTGTTCCGGTTCGTGCCTCATGGTCGTGTCCTCCGTCGTCATGAATCTCGGACGAAAACGGACCGCCTGCCATGAGGTTGCAGCGACAACCGCAATCCGCCCGTGCCGGCGGCGGGACCCTCGAAGCGGTGGCTCAGAACACGTAGCCGACCCGGGCATAGTAATATCCGCCTTCGTAGCCGCCCGGGGCGGTCATGGGATAGGCGATCGTTCCCTGGGTCTCGGCCACGGTGCTGCGCTTGACGTGGGTCGGGTATTTGTTGAACAGGTTGTTGGCCCCGACCGTCAGGGTGAAGCCCCTGCCCACCCGGGCGCTGAATTCGACGTTGGTCTGGACCTGCGGACGGATATGCGTCCATGTCGATGCCGGATCGCCGCTGTAGTTGATCCATTCCACGCCGGCATAGCGCTGTTCCTGCACGTATACGCTGTAGCGCCCCCTGGACCAGTCCAGCGCGAAGGATTCCTTGTTCTTGGGCGATGCGCGCAGCAGGTTGTTGCGCGACAGGCTGTCGAAATAGGTCTGCCCCAACTGGCCGAGGATCGCGGGCGTGCTGGCGTAATGCGTGACTTCCGTGTCCGCGGCGTTCGCCATCACGGTGCCGACCAGCTTGCCCCAGGACGGATCGACCGGGAACTGGTAGCTGATCTTGCCGGTAAAGCCGTTCGTCGTCGTATTGCCGATATTGGTCATGTACGTGACGTAGATCTTGTCGGTCGGGCTGGAAGTGATTCCCTGGCTGTAGAGGAACTGGTTCATCAGCGGCCCGGAAAATTCGGTCGTGCTTTCGATCCGGTCGTTGATGTCGATCCGGTAGCCGTCCAGCGACAGGTGCAGCGAATCCAGCGGCGTCCAGTCGAAGCCGATATTGTAGCTGCGCGAGGATTCGCCCTTCACGCCGGTCGCGCCGAGCAGCCTGGCGGTCGGGTCGAAATCGGACAGGTTCTCGGTCACCTCGCCCGGGCCGGTCGAGGTCGCGTTGTAATGGACGGCGCCGAGCGTGGGGGCGCGATAGCCGGTATTGACGTTGGCGCGCAAGGCGAAACGACGGCTGAAATTATACCGCGTTCCGATCGACCCGGTCGGCGCGGCGCCCAGGTCCGAATAGCTGACGGCGCGGCCGCCGATCGTCCATTCCCATTTCTTCGTCACGAAAATGTCCAGGCCGACATGGCCGTCGAAGATGTCGCGCGACCAGTTGCCCGCGTTCACGGGTTCGAAGCCGGCATAGCCGACGGCGCCCGAACTGGGCTGCACGCCGGTCTGGCCGATCAGGACCGGCCCGGTGGCCCAGGATTGATAATCGCCCTGTCCCAGCTGATAGGTATCGTGCCGGTATTCCAGTCCGAAATCCAGGACGGCGGGCTTCGGCAGCGCGGCGCTGCGGAATTCCTTGGAGAATTTGGCGCCGCCGATCAATTCGGACGCGACGATGGTACCCTGGTGGAAATTCGTCTGGCTCTGGGCGCCGAAGGTGGGATTGAGGTCATTCTCCACGTCCTCGTTCACCTGCTCGCGCCCGAACGAGGAATAGGTGTTCCAGCTTACGCCCAGCGGCAGCACGCCCCGCAGGCCGCCATTCACCTGGAAATCGAGTTCATCGAACGTTTCGATCGGGGCGAAGCCGTTCGGGTAGATCGCGCGGACGTTATTGTTGTTGGCCGGGCCGCGTGGGAACCCGACCCGGTCCGTGGTCCGGTGGCCGAGCGTTCCGGTCAGGTAGGCGTCCACGCGATCCGTGACGGGAACATGGCCGTTGAAACTGAAGACTTCCGCAAGGGACTTGCTGAGCCCTTCGACGCGGTTCACGTCCTGCCCGACCTTTTGCTGCAATGCGGCATCCTGCGGCCCATAGAGGGTGGCCGTGTTCAGGCCGTCGCGATGGGTGGGCAACTGGTTCAGGACCTGCCAGGCGATATCGATGCCGCCGCCCCGGTGGCCGATGGTCCGCTCGATGTCGCCGTAGCCTTCGATGGCCTGCCCGTCACCGCGATAATAGCCGCTGTTCATCAGGTTGGCGGTGCCGCCGTTGCGCGCGCCCGATTTCAGGACGATGTTGACCGCGCCGCCCAGCGCGTCCTGCCCGTACAGGGCGGTGGCGCCCTCGGTGATGATCTCGACATGGTCGATCGCGCTGAGCGGGATCAGGCTGAGGTCGGCGGGTTCCGTGCCCTCGGCCGGCCCGTCGCCCCAATTGCCCAGCGCACTGATATGCCGGCGTACCCCATTGACCAGCACCAGGGTTTCGTCCGCGTTGAGGTTGCGAAGGATGACGGTCTGCGTCGGGGTTGTCGAATACGCGCCGCCGCCGCCGCCCGGTGGCGCGTTGATTTCGGGCGACGTCATCTGCAGGGCTGAGATCACGTTGGTCTGGCCGGTCTGCAGCAGTTGCGCGGCCGTGACGACGGCGACGCGGACCGTGCTGTTGGTCAGCGTCGCGACGCGAAAGGCCGGCGAGATCCTGTCGGCGGCACCCGTCGCGACGATTTCCTCGCCGGCGCCGACATGGGCGAGGCCGGAACTGGCGCCGGCCGTCTTCCCCGGCGGTACCGCCACGCCGCGCACCGCCTTGCCCGCCGTGGATTTCGAGGGGGTCTTGGAGGTAGGCTTCGAGGATGCGTCGGGGCCGGCTTCGGTGGTGGCGCCGAATCCCTTGACCGGTGCGACGGACAGCAGCAGGGCCGCCATCAACGTGATGGCATGGTCCGAATAGACCGCCACCGGCCCCCTGGCCGCTGCCGCGTTCCGGGGGAAGAAACCGCTCCGCATCATCTCGATCGCCTCATCAACGGGATTCCAAATCAACGATAATTTTTAGTTGTTTTATTTATTCACAATCATGTCTCTCATGATGTTATCGTTCCGTCAATAAAATACTTTATGTTTGTTTGATTTTTGTAATCACGCTATATAATGTGTATATAGAGGCTTCAGTCGGGGGAGAGGACATGTCTTCGGGACCAATCGTCGATCTGGCGCATGTGCCGGACGTTATCGATCATATCGTGGGAATTCCGAAAGGATCGTGGCTGGACGCCCTGCGGGAGCGGCGGCGCGTGTTGCGCGACAATGCGCAGCGCAGCGCCCTGGTGCTGTTCGCGCCCGAGGATGCGGGCGAGGTCTCGGTGCTGGAACGGCGCGGCCTGGCCGTGTTCGTGGCCGGCCTGCACGGCCATCGGCCGGTCCATGATTTCTATGCCGCCGTGCTGCGCGGCCTGCCCGGGGGCGCGGCCCACCTGGCCGCGATCGAGGCGCTGCTGGACCGGGCCAGGACGCGCGGCCCCTATGGCCATTATCCGGCCGGGACGCTGTCGGCGGAAAACCTGTCGGGCATCGTCTTCGATGCGCCGGCCGAGGGACTGGGCGCGCGGCTGGCCGCCGCCTTCAGCCACGCGCACCTGCTGGTGTTCCACCCGCGCGACGCACGGCAGGCGGCGATCGAGACATTGCGTGATGCGGGCTGGACCGATTCGGGAATCGTCACCCTGTCGCAGCTTGTCTCGTTCCTGGCCTTCCAGATCAGGGTCATTCACGGACTGTCCGTGCTGAAGGATGCCGGCCCGGCGCCGGCTGCCCACAAGGAGAACGCATGATGAGCGACGCACGACACACCCGACGGGCGCAGGGCGTGGGCGAACCGGCGGAATTCACCTTCGCCGAACTCGACTGGACCCCATGGCTGGACCCGCTGCCCGAAAGCGAACTGACCGAGCGGCACCGCGACGGGCTGGTCGATGCCGCGCGTGCCAAATCGCCCTATTTCATGCTGCTGGCGCGCGATCCGGACATTCTTGGTGCGCGGACCCGCAGCGACAAGGACATTTTCTACAATACCGACGGCGGCCTGCCGCGCCGGGAACGGGAACTGGCGGCGGTGGCGGTGTCGCGCTTCAACGGCTGCATCTTCTGCGCGTCGGTCCATGCGCGCTTTTCCGAACTGCAGGGCGGCGACCATGAAACGATCGCCGCCCTTCTGCGCGACGGAACGCTTCCGGCGGACGCGCCGGCGCCATGGCTGCTGACGGCCGAAACCGCGGAACGGCTCTCCGCAACGCCGGTTGAATTTTCCGCAGTGCATGTCGCGGCCCTTCGCGAGGCGGGCTTCGATGACGCCGCCATCCTCGACCTGATCAATTCCGCATCCTTCTTCAACTGGGCCAACCGGCTGATGCTGTCGCTCGGCTTCCCGTCCGGGAAGACGGGGTCCGACCGGGACGCCTGATCGGCGTACCCGGATCGGGGCGGCCCCGCGATTACCGCGCGGGCCGCAGCCCCAGGGCCGGCGCGACCGCGCGCGCGATCAGTTCGATCGACCGCAGCGTTACCGCATGGGGCGGATCGATCGGATGGACCTGGAAGGCGATTTCGCTCGCACGTCCCAGGAC
The DNA here is from genome assembly GCF_000067045.1 of Gluconacetobacter diazotrophicus PA1 5. Lineage (NCBI taxonomy): Bacteria > Pseudomonadati > Pseudomonadota > Alphaproteobacteria > Acetobacterales > Acetobacteraceae > Gluconacetobacter > Gluconacetobacter diazotrophicus. The sequence goes on along the minus strand of NC_010125.1, from coordinate 262,033 downwards.
CGTGTCGGCCGACAGCGACCGGACGACGTCGTCCGGCGTGCCGACATGCAGGTCCAGCGCCCGGATCAGCGCCTCCGGCGTATCCGGCACCGGGGCGTCCTTCCACGCGGCCGCGCGGGCCTCGGTGGCGAGGAAGCGGCGCGCGCCGGCCAGGGCCAGGTCCAGGGCCGTCTGGCGGTCGTCGGCCACCAGCACGCTGCGCGACGCCAGGACCCGGGGCGCGGTTCCCGACGGCAGGGCGGCGAGGTAGGCATCGACGATCGGGGTCTGGATATCGGACAGCGGGATATGGCCCCCGTCCCCGGCCGCGCCGTCGGGGCGGGGCTGGGTGCGGGACAGCATCAGCCCGTCCCCGGCGCGCGCCGCGCGCGCGCCCCCGTGGGTGGAGAACGTGGCCTGCCAGATGCGCGCGCCGATCGCCTGCCCCGGCGGATACAGCACCGCGCCGCCGCGAAACGGCTGCCCGCGCAGGGCATCGCGCACGATGGCCAGGTTGTCCTCCATGATCGGGGTGCGCCGCGCGCCGTCGAGGCCGAAGGCCTCGAAGCTTTCGGACGTGCCGCCGGGGCCGACCCCGAATTCCAGCCGGTTGTCGCTGAGAAGATCGAGAACGATGGCGTCTTCCGCGACCCGGATCGGGTTTTCCATGGGCAGCGTCACGATGCCGGTACCCAGCCGGATCGTCGCGGTCTTCGCGGCGAGGTTGGCCAGGAAGACGAAGGGGGACGGCAGGCCGCCCTGGTCGGGGTGGAAATGGTGCTGGGCGACCCACGCCGTGGAAAATCCGTACCGTTCGGCATGCATGATCTGTTCCGTCGCCAGCCGGTAGCGCGTCAGGGCGTCGCCGTCGTCCAGAAGACGGGTGAAGAAGGCGAAGGTGGGGGCGCTGGATGCGGTCATCGCGTCATGTCTCCTGCAGATGAAGGGATGCCGCGTTTCCCTGGCCGGGAATGGCGGCGATCAGGATTTTGGTATAGGCGTCGGAGGGGGCACCGAAGACGGTCTCCGCCGGGCCGCTTTCGACCTGCCTGCCGTGGCGGATCACCGATACCGTGTCGGCGATCTGGCGAACCACCGCCAGGTCGTGCGAGACGAAGACGTAGGTCAGGCCGAGATCTTTCCGAAGTTCGACCAGAAGATCCAGAATCCGGGCCTGCACCGTCACGTCGAGCGCGGACACGACCTCGTCCAGGACCAGGATGCGCGGCGCGATCACCAGCGCCCGGGCCAGGGCCACGCGCTGGCACTGGCCGCCGGACAGTTCGGCGGGCCGGCGGTCGAGCAGGGTGCGCGGCAGATGGACGCGGTCCAGCATCGCCGCCGCATGCGCGCGGCGTCCGGCGGGGGCACCGATCGCGAAATTGCGTAGCGGTTCCGCGATGATGTCGCGCACGCTCTGCCGGGGATCGAGGGACGCCCAGGGATTCTGGTAGACGAGCTGGACATGGCGCAGCATGGCGCGCCGGGCCGGCCCGCGCGCATGGGCGATATCCTGGCCCTCGATCAGGATCGTGCCGGATCGGGGCGCGAGCAGGCCGGTCAGGCAGCGCAGGATCGTCGTCTTTCCCGACCCGGATTCACCGACGATGGCGTGGGTCGTGCCGGCCCGCACGCCAAACGAGACCGAATCGACGGCCAGGCGTGCCGGGTGCCGGCCGGCGGGATAGGACACGGACAGGCCCGACACCTGGACCGCGATGGCGGTGTCCGTCGGCGGCGGCGCGGGCGGGGCCGGGCGGCGCGCGAACACCGGCAGGTCGGCCATCAGGCGTTTCGTGTATTCCGACCGGGGGGCGGCGAAGAGGGCCGGCGTGTCGCCGCCCTCGGCGATCCGGCCGTCCTTCAGGACCACGGTGGCGCGGGCGCGGTCCTTCGCGATGGCCAGGTCGTGGGTGATCAGCAGGATGGACGTGCCGTGTTCCGCCCGCAGGCTGTCCAGCAGGTCGAGAATCTGCCGCTGCACCGTCACGTCCAGCGCGCTGGTCGGTTCGTCGGCCACGATCAGGTCCGGGTTCAGCGCGACCGCGGCGGCGATCAGCACCCGCTGGCGCATGCCGCCGGACAGTTCATGCGGATACTGCCCGTAGCGGAGCACGGGGTCCGACAGGCCCACGCGCTCCAGCAGCGCCAGCACGCGTTCGCGGATTTCGCCGCGCGGCAGGGCGGTATGCAGGCGGAACATCTCGCCGATATGGGCGCCGATGGTGGCCACGGGATCGAGCGAGTTGGACGGGTCCTGCGGCACGAAGCCGATGCGCCGCCCGCGCATGGCGTCCAGCGTGCGCGGCGGCCGGCCGGTCAGCGTGTCGCCCAAAAGCCGGATGGCCCCGGATTCCAGGCGGGCGGATCGGGGCATGAGGCCGATGATGGCGCGGGCGATGGTGGATTTTCCCGAGCCCGATTCCCCGATCAGGGCGGTCGTCTCCCCCCTCGCCGCCTGGAACGATACGCCGTGCACCACCGTTTTGCCGTGGTAGGCGATACGCAGGTCCTCGACCTCCAGCACGGTATTCATGGGTATCGGGCTCATGGGCGCGGGCCGGACGGATCGGCCAGGGTGCGGCTGATCCGGTTGACGGCCAGGGCGACCAGCAGCACGGCGAGGCCGGGGAAGGTCGTCATCCACCATGCCGTGGTCAGGTAGTCGCGGCCTTCCGCAATCATCAGCCCCCATTCCGGCGCCGGCGGCGGCGCGCCGTAGCCGAGGAAGCCGAGGGTGGCGATCGACAGGATCGCGGTGCTGTAGCGCAGCACCGACAGGCCCAGGATCGACGCCGCGCAGTTGGGCAGGATGTGCCGCCACAGCAGGCCGGCGAAGGTGGCGCCGCTGCCGCGCGCGGCCTCGACGAACGTCATGGCGCCGACCCGCGTCACGTCGGCCCGCACGATGCGGGCGAAGCCGGCGATCTGGCCGACCCCCACGGCAATGGCGGCATGGAACGTGCCGAACCCAAGCAGGATCACGATGGTCAGCGACATCAGCAGTTCGGGGATCGCCATCAGGACGTCCATCAGGCCGGTCAGCGCGGCATCGATCCGCCCGCCCGCGGCACCCGCCAGGGCGCCGATGAAGGTGCCGCACACCAAGCCCGTCGCCACCGCCAGCAGCGCGGCCGGCAGCGTATGATGGGCGCCGTAGACGATCCGGGCGAACACGTCCCGCCCGAGCTGGTCGGTGCCGAACCAGTGCGCCCCGCCGGGCGCGCGCAGATGTTCGACCGCGGCCCCCGCCGTGGCGCTGTAGCGGGTGAACAGGGCCGGGTCGGCCACCATGGCCAGCAGCAGGCCCAGCAGCAGCCAGGACGCCGCCAGCGCGGCCCCGGGTCGCGCGGGCACCCTCATGGCGCGCGGGTCCGATGGCGCAGGGTCGGGTTCAACACCGGATACAGCAGGTCCACGACCAGGTTGATGCTGACATAGGCCGCCGCCGAGATCATGACCACCGCCTGCAGGACCGCGAGATCCTGCCCGGCGACGGCCTGGCGGGTCAGCTGGCCGATGCCGTCCAGCCCGAAGATCGTCTCGGTCACCACCGCGCCGGCCAGCAGTTCGCCGAAGACGAGGCCGCCCATCGTCAGGAAGGGCAGGATCGCGTTGGGAACGATGTGCCGCCAGAACACCCAGGCCAGGCTGGCCCCCTTGGCGCGGGCGACGGTGGCGAACGGCAGCGCCCCGGCCTCGTCGATGTGCCGCAGCAGGATCTGCGCCAGCGGCGCCGCGATCGGCAGGCTGACGGCCAGGGCGGGCAGGATCATCCCCTTCCACGGTCCCACGCCGATCACCGGGATCAGGTGCAGGCGGAACGACACGACCTGGATGACCAAGATACCCGACCAGTACAGCGGCATCGCGCCCCACAGGCCGGGCACGGCCCGGGCCAGCCGGCGCATCCACGCCCAGGGCAGCAGGTTGGCGGCCACGGCGACGGCGAAGGTCCACAGCACCGCCGCGACGAAGCCGCAGACGGCCAGGCGGAGCGTGACCGGCAGCGCGTTTTCCAGCAGGGACGCGACCGGCACGCCAAGCTGCACCGAATAGCCGAAATTTCCGCGCAGCATCTGCCCCAGCGTGTGGACATATTGCGCCAGCGGCGACGTTCCGACGCCGTAGGATAGGCGGATCGCGTCGATCTGCGCGGGCGACAGGCCGAGTTCGGGGTCCATGAAGCGGATCATGACGGCATCGCCCGGCAGCACCTGCAGCAGGATGAAGGTGAGCGTGAACGCGCCCCACAGCACCAGCAGCGCGTGGCCGACGCGGCCGGCCAGGCGCGCCGCCATGCCCCCGCCCACCAGGCCGGACCACGCCATCGGCAGGACGCGCGTCATCGCCGGTCCAGCCATATGCCGTAGAAGCTGGGGCGGCCCACGGCCTCGAAGCCGACGCCGTGGACGCCGGGCGCCCCGGCATAGACCTGGGGTTCCTCGAAGATCGGGATCGTATAGGCGTTTTGCACGATATACTCCTGAACGTCGCCCAGGTGCCGCAGCCGGTCCTGCCGGTCGGTGTCCGAGGCGACCTGCAGCAGCATCGCGTCCAGCCGGTCGTCACGGAATGCGCGCACCTTGGCGCTCTGGCCGCCCTTTTGCAGAAGCGTGTCCCGGTTGGACGGGAAGAATTCGCTCTTCATCACGTCCGGGTCCGCGCGCCCGACCTCGGACACCGTGACGGGGGTGCGCGTCGGGTCCAGATTGTCGAGGATGACGCCCGCCGCCGAACCGGACATGACGGTCAGCTGGACGCCGACCCTGCGCCATTGCTGGGCCAGCAGTTCCAGCATCGTCCTGTTCTGGGGATGCGGCTGCGAGATGTGGATGCCCAGCGCGAGCGTCTGCCCGTCCCGATGGCGCAGCCCGTCCGGCCCCAGGCGCCAGCCCGCTTCGTCCAGCAATTGGGCGGCGCGCCGCGGATCGAAGCCCAGCCGGTCGGACAGGTCGCGGAAGCCGGCGGCCCGGGCCGACAGCACCGACCGCGCGAGGGGGTAGTTGGCGGAATAGAGCGTGGTGACGATTTCCTGCCGGTCGGTGGCGTGGAGCAGGGCCTCGCGCACCCGGATATCCGCCACCAGGGGATTGTCCGGCCGGAAGGCGATCCCCGTGTTCACCCCGCGCGTCGAGGGGGCATAGAGGCGATAGCCGGCCAGGGTGACCTGTTCCTCGTCATAGGCCTCGACCTGGCGGATCAGGTCGGCCTGGCCCGCCAGCAGCGCGCCGACGCGGATACTGTCCTCGGGCGTTACCAGGATCTTCACGCCGTCCAGCCACGCGCGCGTCTGCCCCGCGCGCGAGGCCGGGGGCCAGGCATAGTCGCGCCGCGCCACCAGATCGACCTCCTTGCCCGGAACGTCGCGGACGATCACGAACGGGCCCGAGCCGACGACCTGCGTGCCGACGCCCAGTTGGTCGAACGGATGCGCCAGGGTGGCGGGCGAGACGATCCCCGAGCCGATGACAGACGTGCCTTGGAGAAAGCCCGGCGACGGACGGGTGAAATGAAACCGGACGGTCAGCGGGTCGAGGATTTCGGCATGGTCGAAATTGTTAATGACCTCGGAAACCGGGAAATGAAGCGCCGGGTTTCCCTTGCCGTAGGTTTCGTAATTCAGGGCGACGGCCCGCGCGTCGAGCGGAGTGCCGTCCGAGAACGTCACCCCCGGGCGCAGGTGGAAGGTGTATTCGGTATCGTCGGCGTTGCTGGACCAGGATTGCGCCAGCCAGGGCTCGATTTCCAGCGTCTGCGGGTTCTGCCAGGTCAGCCGGTCGGTGACCTGGTCCAGGATTCCGCCGTTGGGATAGAAGCCGGCCGCCGGGGGATACAGGTTGGTATGCGCCTGGGGGTCCAGATAGATCAGTTCCCCGCCCCGAAGCGGGCCCTGCGCGTGCGCGGACGGCAGGCCTGCCGCCGCGACGGCCGCAACAGCGAAAAGCACCGGAAAGCAATCGGGTCTCAGCGTCGGCCTCCTGGGCGGGAACGGGGCAGGAACGGGCGTCCGGCGGTCGGCGCGACCGCACATTTCATATTTCACACAAAAAACATGATGGCCAGGATTTTAACGCCAGTAAATGCATAAAAATCATATTTATACATTTTTCATAGTGATATATTCGGCCGCCGGGCCAGCGTTCACCCTTCTTGCGGATCGTCCCACAGGGCGCGTACTGCTTCATGCAAAAAAACCGGCCCCGGATCGATACCGAATTCCCTTTCTATATCCTCGATGCGCTTTTCAAGAACAAAAAGAAAAATCCTGTACTGATGCGCCGCATGCCCTTCATCTCCCTGGTATCCCAGGTCGTTTTCGCAGAACGTTCCTGACTGGCACAGTGCGACGTCGAAACTGTATTAGCCGCGGCAGACCATCGGGCGTTGATCGTATATCGAGCATGCACCATCAAACAGAAAAGGACAGAACGTCACGTCTGTCAGAAGTCTCTGATGCAGCATCTCCAGACGTTCCGGGGTGAAGGTGCGTCGTGCGTAATCCAGTGCGAGTCTCGCGAAAATCGGGTTGACCTGAATGAGGCTTCTGCAGCAGGTGTCGCAGCCACTGCGGCACGCCACGGGGCTGACCTTGCATATACTGTTGAGACCGTCGGAAACTTCGGTGCAAATATCTAGAAGAGTCCTGGAAAGTTTCAGGATATCCGAAGGCTGCGCGGCAGCGGCGAGACCATTCCTGAACATGCTGTCTGCTTCAGCCATCCTGGCCCGCATATAGGCGAGTGCGGAGCTCTCGGATTGGGATGTCGATGGGTGATGCATGAAGTGACCTGTCCCGGAATTTTCATTCAGCCATAAGGAGAATCCTGATGGAGATTATGCCGATGGGCATAACGTCGGGCAACAGGGGCCGCTTCGGCCGGGCGCAAGGCCACGCAGGTTATCCCCCCTGGTGGAGCGCGAGGCGGGACCGACGGGGAAGGGTCGCGGTCGGGCGGAAAGATCCGCTGGACCCTGGGATCGGAAATCGTCACCCAGTTCGCCGCCCATGCGCGCCAGCCGGACCATACGTTCCGCGTCGATGCGAAGACCGGCGCGGTCGAGGCCGTCCTGTCACAGACCGACGTGCCCAGCCCCAACGGCCTGTGCTTTTCGCCGGACCTGCGGACGCTGTACGTCGTATCCAGCTTGCCCGACCCCGGGCAGACGGCGCCGCTCGGGTTCGCGAGAGTGTTCTGCCACAATCCGGCGGGCAGGCTGATCGGGCGTATCCGCCTGCCCGATCGCTGTTCGAACGTGACCTTCGGCGGCCCCAAGCGCAACGAGCTGTACATGTGCTGCGGGCCGCAGCTTTTCCGGCTGCGGCTTGAAACCCAGGGCGCCGGGTTGGCATAACGGATCGGGGATTTTCCTGTTTCGTCCTTTTCAGGACAGGACCTTGCGCAACGATGCCTCGATCTGTCCCCCGCAATAGGCATCGCCGTAATCCTGCCGCGCCCGGGCGGCCAGCCGGGCCAGCGGCGGCAGGTCCGCGACCCGTCGCGCCAGCGCGGCCGTCATGGGCGCGGATGCGTCGAGGATCGCGCCGATCGGGGGGAAGCGGTCCGCCATGGTGGCCCACAGGGTGGCCGTCACGACATCGGCGATGCCCGGCACGTCACCGCCCAGCAGGAAGCCGGATTCGGCCGTCAGGCCGTGCCGCCGTCCGGTTTCCTCCCATAGCGACATCCATTTTTCCAGGCGGGGGATGAAATCCTGCCAGCGTTTTTCGGCCCACATCTGGCGGCCGCCATCCAGCGTGATCTCGTCGATCACGTCGTTGGCGTCCGCGACGACCTTCATCGTCAGGGCGCGCAGCGACGGGCTGGAGGGCAGGAGGTCCAGCGTTTCGCCCAGATAGAGGATGATGGCCGGCGTCTGGGCAAGGGCGACATCCGCCTTTTTGTCGATCAGCAAAGGCGGTCCCATGAAGGGGACCGGCATGTCGCGCACCGTGCCCTCCATCAGGTGCGCGATCGCGGCGTCCCCGCCCTCGGTCCAGCTTCTGCCGGCATGGGCCAGGACGGCGCGCACGAACTGGCCCCGGAACGGCACGGACCAGTAATAGAGGATGTAGTCGGACATGGCGCGGGCTCCGATCAGGCGGCGGGCAGGTACTCCCTGGCCGCCGCCACGATATCCTCGACCCCCAGGCCGACATAGTGCAGGACGTCGTCGGCCGACCGGCCGCTCTTGGGAATCCGCGTCACGGTCAGCGGGTGGATCGGGGGGGCGTCCGGGATCGTGCCCGCGCCTTCGGCCAGTTCGCTGCCCAGGCCGCCGACGTAATTGTCCTCGACGGTCACGACCTGGCCGCCCTTCCCGGCCAGGGCCAGGATGGCGGGCACGTCCGCCGGCAGGGAATAGGCGTCCACCACCGCCGTGCGGACGCCGTCCTGTTCCAGGATCCGCGCCGCCTTCAGGCAGCTATGCACCATGTAGCCCGATGCCACGAACACCAGCGCGGCACCGTCGCCCGCCGGGTCGGCCTGCCGCACGACCTTGTGGCCGCCGAGGGGGAATTTTTCCCCTTCGGGATAGAGGATCGGCAGGTCCCCCCGCACCGCGCGCAGGTAGCAGGCGCCGGAGGATTCGGCCATGGCCAGGACGAGGGCATAGGCGCTGACCCCGTCGCTGGGCGTCAGCACCCTGACCGCCGGGTTGCCGCGCTTGTCACCCACATGGGCGAAGGCGCGCATGAAGGCCACGTCCGCCAGCGCCATCTGGCTGGGACCGTCCGAGGCCAGGGTCACGCCGATATGGGTGCCCACCAGCTTCAGGTCGGCGCCGCCGATGATCGCCATTTCGATCTGGTCGAAGGCCCGTTCCAGGAAGCGGCCGAACGTGCTGACGAACGGGATCTTGCCGCCGCCGGCCAGCCCCGCCGCCGCCGAGACCATGTTCTGTTCGCCGATCCGGGATTCGAAATACCGGTCGGGGAAGGCGTCGGCGAAATCCTGGGCGTAGGTCGAATTCTTCACGTCGGCATCCAGCGCGACGATCTGGGGGTTGGCGGCCCCCAGCGCCTTGAGCGCGGTCCCGAAGGCGCGGCGGGGCGACATCATCTTCTTGTCGCGCAGCGCGGCGGCGATCGTCCCGTTGTCATGCGCCACCGTGCCCAGCGATGCCGGCGCCGCGACGGGGGCAGGCTGGACCGGAACGTCGGGCGGGGGCGTGATCCGCAGCAGTTTTTCAACGTCGTCCGGAAAGACGCTGTCCACGCCGTATTCCCGCGCCATGTGGTCCAGCGCCGCCAGCGCGGCGGTGAGCTGGTCCTGCTTGACCGGCGTTCCGTGGTGGCCCATCCCGCCCAGGTCGGGAACGCCCCAACCCTTGACGGTGCGGGCGACGATACAGAGCGGCCGGCCCTTGGCCAGGGACGCGCGGTTGCGCAACGCGTCGTCGATCCGGGCCGGATCGTGCCCGTCAATGGCCAGGGCGGTCCAGCCGAAGGCCTCGGCCTTGTGCTGCAGGTGCACCCAGTCCTGCGCGGGCGAGACATAGTCGCTCTGCGCCAGGGTGTTGCAGTTGAAGATCGCGACGACGTTGGTCAGGCCGTGGTCGGCGATGAAATCCATCGCTTCCCAGATCTGCCCCTCGCGCGATTCCCCGTCCCCGATGATGCAGTAGATCGTCTTGTCGATCCCATCCAGGCGGGCGGCGGCGGCCAGGCCGGCCGCGACCGACAGCCCCTGCCCCAGCGAGCCGGTGGCCGCGTCGAAGAAGGGAAAACCGATTTCGGGATTGGGATGGCCGTCCACGGGGCTGTCGATGTCGCGCAGCGCCATCAGGTCGTCCTGCGTCATCGGGCGGGCATTGCCGTGGGGCGTGATGGTCACCCCCAGGTCCGCGCAGGCCGCGTAGATGATGGGCACCGCATGACCTTCCGACAGGACCAGCCGATCGGACCCCGGGGCCCGGGGATGGGCCGGGTCCCATCGCATGATGCGATACAACAGTTCCGTCACCAGGTGGGTCAGCGACAAAGCCGTGGTCGGATGGCCGGCTTTTGCGGCGGTGGTGGCGCGAACGGACAGTTTTCCCAACGCGATGGCCTTGGCCTGCACGGCCTGCTCGACTGTCAGCATCTGGTGTCTCCTGTGTGCTGCACACGCGCCGGACCGGGTCCGGACGGCATTCATCGGCCACGGTCGCGTGGCCGGCACGGGGACGGACGCATCCCCCCGGATGTGTCGAGTTGGAACGACAGGCGCCCGCGGAAGGTTTCCCTAAAAATTGGGGAAACGGCGCACGGACACGGGGCCGGCCGAGACCGGCATGCGCCGGAGATCGCCGTCGCGCGATGTTTTTCCCACCGGCGGCAGTTTCAATGTCATTTGCCGCTTTGTCTGTTGACGAGATGAGAGTCCCGGACGTTATCTTTCCACTGTGATAGATATTTTTCGTTGCCCCGGTTTCCCTATCTTCTATTTTATTCCTGATATTCTTCTCTGGAAAAAAGAAACGTTCCATGTTGTCATTTCCAATACGATGATGACGTGGCCTCGACGAGAGGTTTGGAACTCCGCGTCAGTCATGGGGTGGTAACGCGTTACTTTTATGCTGCCGCGAGGAATGAGGAAGGGACAGCGCCCCGTTTTCCCGGCTCATGCGGCTTTTCTCCTCCCGGCGGGGTGGGAGCCCGTCAGTGACGTTACGTCATGACGATTTGTGGCATATATATTCGTGGCTCGCTCGCGGCGGCGGGAGCGGTCAGGCGGCCACGTCGGCCAGCAGGACGACCGCCGGTGCGTCCGCGATGACGGTCACGTCCGTCAGGCCGGTCAGGGCGGCGGCGTCCCCGCCGTGCAGAAGGCTGTCCTGGATGCGCACGTCGCCCGAGACCACCACAAGATAGAGGTCGCGATCGGGATCGGTGCGGTAGGCCGCGCCCTCGCCGGCCGGGATCGCGGCGTGCAGCAGGCGCGCGCAGGCGCTCAGCGCCACCGGGGCGCCGTCCGCGATCGTTTCCACCTCCTCGGGGTCGTCTTCGGGGAAGCCGGAGGCGATGATCCGGAATCCCCCGTCCTCCAGCCTGGGGAACGCGGCGCGGACCTCCTGCGCGGGGGTCGTGCCCTCGATGTCCGAGAGCAGCCAGAACTGGATGAAGGACGCGCCCTGGGGGCCGGCCTGCCAGTCCACGGTCGCGCATCCCCTGCCCGTGCCGGCCAGGTGCAGGCCGCCCGCGCAGACATCCTCGCGCGGGAATCCGTCCATGTGCGCGACGGCCGTTCCGGATTGCAGCCAGGTCAGGATATCCACGCCCTGTTCCGGGCCCAGGCGATACCGGCCGCCGGGCGCCACGGTGCCCAGGTTGACGGCGCGCAGGCGGCCGTCATGCGTCCGGGCCGGGTCCTGCCAGTCGGCGAACGCGAAATGGCACCGGATGGCCAGGCCGTCGGACCGTGCCGTGCCCAGCGTGTCCGACCGTCGGATCGTGATCATGTCCTCGTCCTCTACGCAGGGGGCCGGTGATTCGGCTTTTCCGGATACAGCCCTTCCCATCCCCCGCCGACCGCGCGGTAGAGGTGGGTGACCGACCCGGCCACGGTGGCCGTCGCGTCGGCCAGGGCGCTCTGGGACGACAGGAGCGCGTTCTGCAGGGTCAGGACGTTCAGGAAGTCCGACGATCCCTGGACATATTGCGCCCTGGCCGTGTCCACCGCAATTTCGTTCTCCCGCACCGCTTCGGCCAGTTCGTCGCGCCGCTGCTGCGCGGCCGTGAAATCGGCCATCGCGTCGTCGATTTCCTGCCACGCCTTCAGGACCGTCCGCTGGAACATCGTGGCGGCTTCCTGCTGCTGCGCGCGGCGCAGGCGCAACTGCCCCGTCAGGCGGCCGCCCTCGAAGATCGGCAGCGTCGCGGTGGGGCCGAACCCGTACTGGCGCGACGCCCAGGACCCCAGGCCGCTGAACTGCAGCGCCTGGACGTCGAGGCTGCCGGACAGCGTGATCCGGGGGAAGAAGTCCGCGATCGCGACGCCGATGCTGGCCGTCGCCGCGTGCAGGCGGTCGGCGGCCATGCGGATATCGGGCCGGCGCTCGGCCAGTTCGGACGGCAGCCCGACGGGAATGGTCGCGGGCACCGACGGGATGTCGCGCGCCGGCCCCAGTTCGGCGTCCAGCGCCCCGGGCTGGCGCGCCACGAGGAAGCTCAGGGCATTGAGCAGGTGCGTCGCCTGGGCCTTGAGGGGGGCCAGGCGGGAGGTGAAGGTGTGAAGCTGGCCGGTCGCCTCGGCCACGTCCAGCCGGGTCGCCGCGCCCTGCTGGAAGCGCATGCCGGTCAGCTTCACGCTGTTGGCGGCCACGTCGATATTATGGTTCAGGATGCCGATCTGGGTCTGGACGGCGCGCAGGTCGATATAATCCTGCGCGGTCTCGGCCATCAGGGAGACGAGGATGTCGCGGCGCATCTCCTCGGTCTCGTGCATCGCCGCCGTCGCGGCTTCGACCTGGCGGCGGACATGGCCCCAGAAGTCGACTTCCCACGAGGCGCTCATGCCATATTGCGGCAGGTTGAACGAGGGATTGCCGACGCTTCCCGGCAGGGCGGTCGGTCCGAACCCCTGGGTGCCGGACGCCACGGACCCGGCCCCTTCGCGCTCCATGGTGCCGAGCAGGCCGAGAATGCCGTTGGTGCTGGCGCGCTCGCGGGCATAGGACGCGTTGGCTTCGGCGTGCGGAAACTGGGCCGCGCGGGCGATCCGCCGCTCGGCCTCGCTTTGCATGAACCGCAGGCCCGCCGCCCGGAGGTCGAGGTTGGAGGCCGCGACCTCGGCTTCCAGGCGGGTCAGGATCGGGTCGTTGAAGAGCGTCCACCATGCCGGATCGACCGAGGCCGTCGTCACGCGGCTTTCCGCCGGGGGCTGGGTGGACCGCCATCCGGACGCGGCCGTGACCCGCGGCTTGTGGAAATCCGGCCCGACCGTGCACCCCACGAGCGCCAGGCAGGAGAAGCCTGCGAGAAGACGACGCGTCATGGCGTTACTGCCAGGCATAACGGGCATCATTGGCGTGCGGGCCTTCGGGCTTCGAGGAGGTGTCGATGTTCGCTTCGACCGACATGCCGACCCGCACCTTCGCCGCCAGGGGCTGGCCGGGATCGAAGGTCAGCTTGACGGGGATGCGCTGGACGACCTTGGTGAAGTTGCCGGTCGCGTTGTCCGGCTGGATCGGCGCGAAGGCCACGCCGGTCGCGGGGGCCAGCGAGTCCACGTGCGCCTTCAGGGGCTGGCCGGGGAAGGTATCGACCCAGATGGTCGCGCGCTGGCCGGTCTGGACCCTGGTCAACTGCGTTTCCTGGAAGTTGGCCAGCACATAGGCATCATGCGTCGGCACCACGGCCAGGATGCCCGTGCCGGGATGCACGTAATTGCCCACGCGCACCCCGCGTTCGCCCACCACGCCGTCCATCGGGGCCGGAATGGTGCAGTAGGACAAGTTCAGCTGCGCCTGCCGCTCGTCGCCCTGCGCGCGCAGCAGGGCGCCGCGCGCCCGTTCGATCTGTCCCTTCAGCACCGCGACCTGCCGGATGGCGGCATCCACGCCCGCCTGGTCGCGGGCGATGGCGGCCTCGGCCTCCTTTTCACGCGCGTCGGACGATTGCTGCTGTTCGATCGTGCCGGCGCCGCCCGAGGACAGGTTGCGGTAGCGGACGGCGTTCTGCCGCGCGAACAGCAGGGTGGCCTGGTCGGCCAGCACGGCGGCGCGCGCCTGGGCGATCACGGCGTCCTGGCGGGCCAGTTCCGCTTCCAGGTTGGCGACGTCGCCCTGGGCGGCCTGCACGGTGCCCGTCGCCACCGCCAGGGCGGCGCGGTAGTCGTCGTCCTCGATATGGGCCAGTTCCTCGCCGGCGTGGACCACCTGGTTGTCCTGCGCGATCACCCGGTCGATCCGCCCCGCCACCTTGGGCGCCACGGTCGGGAAATCGGCCGTGACATAGGCGTCGTTGGTATACTGGTTGACGCCGTCGCCGTTGACCAGGCGCGTTCCCCCCCAGGCGGCGAGGGCGAGCACGCAGGCGGTGCATCCCGCGTAGAGAAGCGGTTTCTTGTAGATCATGATCGGTCGTTCCGGATTAGCGGGCGGGAGTGTTCGGCGACGGCGCGCGCGGCGGATAGACCCGGCGCGGCAGGATGAGGTTCATGACCGCGTAGCCGAGGCAGACCCAGATCAGCACGAAGTAGATGTCGGCCAGCGCGAGGACGAGCGACTGCTCGTGCACGAAGGTATGAAAGACCTGGAGCGTGTTGCGCGCGACATGCGCGCTGTCGGGCGACGTGGCGGCAAGCTGCCGGTTGACCGGATCGCCCATCCCCTGCAGCGCCAGGCCGTGCGTGCCGTGATGGTCCAGCAGCATGGTGGAATGATATTGCTCCCGCCGCCGGGTCAGGGCCGCGAACACGGCGTATGCCACCGCGTTGGCCAGGCCCTTGAGCATGTTCACCATGCCCGAGATGAACGGACCGTCGGCGGGCCCCATCGCGAGGGTGGCGAGCATCAGCGTGGGAATGACGGTCATGGGCTGGCCGAAGATCTGCAGGACCTGCAGCGCGTAGAAATTGTCCCGCACCCAGTCCACGGTCAGCCACGTGCCCAGCCAGGCCGCGCCGGCCAGGCAGAGCATTCCGCCCGAGAGCACGTAGCGGCAATCCACCCTGCGGCTGTTGCAGATGGCCGCGATCAGCGGAAGCATCAGGAGCTGCGGCAGCGCCACGACCAGTGAGACGGGGGCCGCCTGGATCGGGCGATAGCCGCGCACGGCCTCCAGGTAGATGCCGGGGATTTCGCCCATCATGGCGCAGATGGCCAGGATGCCGACCAGCGACAGCAGCGAGGCCTGGATGTTGCGCGACCGCCAGTACTGCACGCGGAAATACGGGCTGGGATGGTACGCCTCGTTGATGACGAAGACGATGAACGCCGCCCCGCCCCAGAAGGACAGGTTGGTGATGACGGGCGAGCGGAACCAGTCCAGCCGGTCCCCCTGGTAGAGCACGATGACCAGCGCGCAGATGGCGGGCAGGCCGACCAGCAGGCCGAGCCAGTTGAACTTCTGGAACCGTTCGAAATGCATGGGATCGCGCGGCAGCCCGTACGCGATCATGGCGATCGACAGCGCGGCAAGCGGGATGATTTCCCAATAGAGCCAGTGCCAGCCGACACGTTCGAACCAGAAGGCCTCCAGCGGCAGGCCCAGGTTGGGGCCGAAGGTCGCGCTCATCGCGTAGCCGCCGATGCCGAACACGCGGATTTCCGGCGGCAGGTATTTCAGCATCACCGTCATCAGCACCGGCGGCAGGCACCCGGCCATCAGCCCCTGGAAGGCCCGCAGGATGCACAGCGACGTGACATCGGGCATGAACGGCGCCGGGATCGCCAGCAGCGCCATGACGGCCGTCACGAAGATCGAGAAGCGGTAGATGGAAAACGTCATGTAGAACCACGGCGTGAAGGCCATGGCCGCGATGTTGAAGGATTCGTAGATGGCGATCAGCCACGTTCCCTCATCGTAGCCGATGTGCATGGCGCCGCGGATATCGGTCAGGCCGATCTCGGTCACGTGTTCGTTGAAGCCCGCCACATGCACGGCCAGCAGCATGCCCAGGCAGCCGATCACCGTGCGCACCCCGAAGGGTGGGATATAGGACGGCCGGGGGGGCGAGGCGTGGATGACCGGCTCGCCAGCCGATGGCACAGGAACGACGTTATTCATGAAAACCGATAATCCCGAGCCGGAAGCCGCGGACAACCCCCGTTTCCCGCAAGAGACGACTTCGATTTCCGGAAGCGAGACGCCCGGTTCCCGCAGCGGTTACGGTCCGTTCCGCCCGCACCCGGCCGGGTGACGGACGGCACCGGATCGCCCGTTTGGCGTCGGGATTCGCCACGCCTGGCCGCCGATACTCCTTTCGTGACTGGAATCGGTATTTTCCGGACCGGCCGGCATTCCGATCTGGTCTACGCTATTTACCCTCAGGACTGTTTCGAAGCCCCAGCGCACCGGAGCAAGACCATGATCCCGGCCTGTCCATCCAACAGCCGTTCGGGTTCCGCGCGGCCGTCCCTTGCCGTGAAGGCGCTGCGCATCCTGATCGTGGAAGACGAGATGCTGATCGCGATGCTGATGGCCGAGCTGCTGAGCGGGCTGGGGCATACGGTCATCGGCGTGGAGATGACCCAGTCCGGCACCATCGCCGCCGCCGCGGGCGACCGGCCGGACCTGATGATCGTCGATGCGCGCCTGCGGGAAGGAAGCGGGATCGCGGCGGTCGCGGAAATCCTTCGCGGCGGGTTCATTCCCCATATCTTCGTCAGCGGCGATTCCCTGCGGGACCAGGTCCTGCATCCTTCCGCGATCGTCGTCGAGAAACCCTTCGACGATATCGACCTCGTCACCGCCATCGACCGCGCGGTCGCGACGGGCTGTTCCTGACTGCGCGCCGGACGTCAGCCCGCCCGAACAGTCAGGGAAACAATCAGGGAATAAGCCTGCGCGCGCGCATGGCGTCCAGGTGGGCGATCAGCACCGCGTCCGACCGGCGGTGCATGCCGGAGAAGCCCGCCTGCCGCGCCCTGGTCACGTCGAAGATCGCGTCCGTCTCGACATGAAAGATGAAGTCGCCGAAGCCGCCCGGCGCGAGCCGGTCGGGGTCGGCTTCGGCCAGGCCATGCCGGGCCGCGACCTGCGCCCAGACGGACCGGGCCGCTGGCACCGGCGATCAGGACATGATGAGCGCTCATGGTGTCCCCTCGGAAAGATCCGCTGTCAGTCACCGGATTCGCCCAGCGTGGGATAGTCCGTATATCCCCGCGCGCCCTCGCCATAGAACGTGGAGGCATCGGGCGGCGTCAGGTCCGCACCGATTTTCAGTCGCTCGGGCAGGTCGGGGTTGGCGATGAAAGTCTTCCCGAAGGCCACCGCGTCGGCCCGGCCCTCTTCGATGGCGGCCTCGGCGGATGCACCGGTGAAGGCCTCGTTGGCGATATAGACGCCACCGAATGCCTTCTTCAGTTGCGGGCCCAGGCTGTCCGGCCCCTCGGCCTCGCGCGCGCAGATGAAGGCGATGCCGCGCCGCCCGAGTTCGGTCGCGACATAGCCGAAAGTGGCCGCCGGATTGCTGTCACCCATGTCGTGCGCGTCGCACCGGGGTGCCAGATGCATGCCCACGCGCCCCGGGCCCCAGACGTCGATGGCGGCGTCGGTCACGTCCAGCATCAGGCGCGCCCGGTTCTCGATCGAGCCGCCGTACCGGTCCGTGCGGTGGTTGGTGGAATCCTGCAGGAACTGGTCGAGCAGATAGCCGTTCGCGCCGTGGATCTCGACGCCATCGAAATTTGCTTCCTTCGCCAGTTCGGCCCCGTGCCGGAAGGCCGTGACGATCCCGGGGATCTCGTGCGTTTCCAGCGCGCGGGGCGTCACGTAAGGGCGTTCGGGGCGGAGCTGGCTGACATGACCCCTGGCCGCGATGGCGCTGGGCGCGACGGGCAGGTCGCCATCGAGGAACACGGGGTCGGAAATCCGGCCCACGTGCCAGAGCTGGAGGAAGATGCGCCCCCCGACCGCATGCACGGCGGACGTGACCTTCTTCCAGCCCTCGACATGCTCGGGCAGCCAGATGCCCGGGACCCCGGCATAGCCGATGCCCTGCGGGGACACCGGCGTCGCTTCCGACAGGATCAGGCCCGCCAGCGACCGCTGGACGTAGTAGGTGGCCATCAGGTCGTTGGGGATATGCGTCTCGCCGGCGCGCTGGCGTGTCAGCGGCGCCATGATGACCCGGTTGGGCAATGTCAGGTCACCGACCCGCAGGGGCGTAAACAGAGAAGCCAATAGTCATCTCCCGGCCAGATATGAAATCCTGAAAAAGCATGCGCCTGCCCTTCCCGCGCTGCAAGCAGGCGCCCGCCCCTGTCGGGGCGATGCTCAGCTCGACTCAGCGCAGGCCGCCGGAGGCGATCAGCGTTTCGCCGGTCAGCCACCGTGCGTCATCGGACGCCAGGAAAACCGCCAGCGGCGCGATATCCTGCACCTGGCCGGTGCGGCCCAGCGGCGTCTGCGCGATGATGGCCTGCTCCATCTCCGAGCCGACGACGTTCGCGGTCTGCGTCCCTTCGGTCTGGACCAGGCCGGGATTGATGGCGTTGACCCGGATC
This sequence comes from Gluconacetobacter diazotrophicus PA1 5, assembly GCF_000067045.1. Taxonomy (NCBI): domain Bacteria; kingdom Pseudomonadati; phylum Pseudomonadota; class Alphaproteobacteria; order Acetobacterales; family Acetobacteraceae; genus Gluconacetobacter; species Gluconacetobacter diazotrophicus. Next base: position 243,898 of record NC_010125.1, on the reverse strand, counting down.
TGCCTCGGCCCCAGTTCGCGCGCCAGCGAACCGGTGATGGCGTCGATCGCGCCCTTGGTCCCGGTATAGACCGCCGAATGGGGCGGGGTGATGCGCGAGACGACCGAACTGATATTGATGATGCTGCCGCCCGCGCCCAGATGGCCGACCGCGGCCTGGGTCGTCAGCAGCGTGCCCAGCACGTTGACGTTGAACTGCCGGTGGAAATGCTCCTCGGTGATCTCCTCGATCGCGCCGAATTCATAGACGCCGGAATTGTTGACCAGAATGTCCAGACGGCCGAACTGGCCGATCGCGGCGTCGACCAGGCCCTGGGCGTCGGCCTTGCGCGAGACGTCGCCCTGCACCGCCACGGCCTTGCCGCCCGCGTCCGTGATCGCCGCGACGACCGTATCGGCCCCCGACCTGCTGGAGGCATAATTGACGACGACCGCGGCGCCTTCGGCCGCCAGCGCCTTGGCGATGCCCGCGCCGATCCCCTTGGAGGCGCCGGTGACGATCGCGACTTTTCCTGAAAGCTTGCTCATGGTGCTGGACCTGTCTGCTCGGGCGGGAACGACGCGCGTTCCTCATGCCCGGATTGCGGAAACGAAAGGCTTACAATTTGGAGTGACTGCTCCAAGATACGGGATATGAGGGGCGCGAGTCCGCGTTCAAGGATTTATGGAGCGATGACACCAAAAAAAATCGACGGTGAACGGCGTGGCCGCGGCCGGCCGCAATCCTTCGACCGGGACCAGGCCCTGTGCGCGGCCATGCGCCTGTTCTGGGATCGTGGCTATGAAGGCACCAGCTTCGACGAACTGACGGCGGCGATGGGGATCAGCCCGTCGAGTTTCTACAACGCCTTCGGCAGCAAGGAGCAGTTGTACCAGGAGGCGACCGAGGCGTACCTGACCGCCTCGCGCGCGTGGTTCCTGGACATCCTGCAACAGGACGCCGACACGCGGACCGTTTTCCGGCACCTGATGGAAGCGGCAGCGACCGAGTTCACGCGCGAGGACCTGCCGGCGGGGTGCATGATCTCGGTGTCCGGTACCCAGTGCGCGCCCGGCCAGGCCCGCCTGCGCGACCTGATGGCCCGCCAGCGCGCGCTGTCCGAGGCCGCGATGGCCGACCGCCTGCGCCAGGGCGTGGCGGATGGCGACATGCCGGCGGATACGGATGCCGCGGGGCTGGCGGCCTTCTTCAGTTCGCTGGCACGCGGGATGGCGGTGCAGGCGCGCGACGGTGCGTCGCGGGACAGACTGCTGGACATCGCACGGATCGGCATGCAGGCCTGGCCCACGCGACAGGACACGGTCCCTTGTCCCACCCGTGACGCGTTCATAACTCCATAGGGCAGACGATCAGCCAACGGGGACGCACATGAAGATCGGCATTATCGGCGCCGGCCACATTGGCGGCGCACTGACCCGGCGCCTGACGGCGCTGGGCCATACCGTTCTGGTCGCCAATTCCCGGGGCCCGGAAACGTTGCGCGACCTGGCGGCGGAAACCGGGGCGACCGCCGTGACGCCGCGCCAGGCGGTGACGGGCGTCGACGCGATCGTGGTGACGATCCCGGAGAAGAATATCCCGGATCTGCCGCACGACCTGTTCACGAACGTGCCCCGCGCGGTGCCGGTCATCGATACCGGGAATTATTACCCGCAACAGCGGGACGGCAGGATCGCGGCGATCGAGGCCGGCGGCCTGGACGAATCCTGGCGGCAGCAGCCTGGCACGCCGGTCTATGCCGCTGATCTGGACGCGGCGGGCGTAAGGCGGGCGCTGTCCGCGGCACGGTCCGAACGCACCGCGCAATGGAAAGCCCGATGACGCCGGTGCCCGAGCCGATCCGGCAGATCGGGACGATCGGCAGCTATCATGCCCATGTCTATTTCGACGGCCCGGACGGGCGCGCGGCCGCCGAGCACCTGCGCGCCGCCATCGCCGACCGCTTCGCCGTGCGGCTGGGGCGCTGGCATGAGGTACCGATCGGCCCGCACACGCTGCCGATGTATCAGATCGCCTTCGACACGGCGCTGTTCGCGACGCTGGTGCCATGGCTGATGCTCAATCACCAGGACCTGAGCATCCTGATCCATCCGAACACCCGGTTCCCACGCCGCGACCATCTCCGCGATGGCATCTGGCTGGGTCAACCCCGCGCCCTGCTGGGCTCGCGGCTGCCGGAAGACGCGGCCGAGGCGGATGGCGCCGGCACTCCCGATACAACGCCAGGCGGGGCGACGCCGATCTGAGCATGGGCAATGGCGATGCCACTGGCCGGCCTGCGCGCATCGCTGCCCCGCGTTCGCGGCCCTGTAATCCGCGTGCCCGCGCCCCCATGTCTGAAACTGGAAATCCATGACCGGAACAGGACGGAATCGACATGACCGACAGGCTTCCCCATGAAACCAGCAGCTTGCACGCCCTCGCCGAACGGGCGGTCAAGGAGCCCAAGCTGCTGACGAAGGCCGAGGTGACGGAACTGGCGGATTTCGTGCTCAAGGGCGGCGAACATGCCTCGGAGCAGGAACGCGAGATCGCGAAGAAGGCGCGGCACAATCCCGAGGGGATGGAGAAATCCGACATCGCAGCACTCGCCCGCCAGATTCTGGAGCGGATATAGGAGCGCGAGCATGACCACGCATCATGAGCCCTCCGCCGCCGCTCTCGCCCAGCGCTGACGGAGCGGTATGTCCAGACCCCTGATCACCCTTGGTATTGTCCTGGTGCTCGCCGGCCTGCTGTGGCCTGTCCTGTCACGGCTGCCGCTCGGGCGGCTGCCGGGCGACATCGTGATCCAGAGGCCGAATTTCACCTTCTACGCGCCGATCGCGACCTGCATCGTGATCAGCGCGGTTCTTTCCCTGATCTTCTGGCTGGTCCGGCGATAGGCGGGACAAGCCCCGGCTTCCGCTTCCTGCGTTCAGGAAGGCCGTCGTCAGGAAGGCAGGCGCAGGGCTGTCGGCTTGTATGGCCGACCTGAATCATTCAACAGAGATGAATGGCTGAATCAGTTGCTGCGCGCGTTGCCTCTCTCCGACGTTTCCTGGGCTCTCCCTCCGGTGGGGCATGCGTCCTGCTGCTCGCGTCCCTTGCAGGCTTTGTCCTGGCAAACTCGCCGTGGGCGGCGGGTTATACCGCCCTTACGACAACGCCCCTGACGCTTTCCGTCCTTGGGAAACGGGGACCGGACACGATCGACGCATGGGTCTCCGACGGGTTCATGACCCTGTTTTTCCTGGTGGTCATTCTCGAAATCAAGACCGAAATCGTCACGGGCCACCTCTCGTCACCACGGCGCGTCGCCCTTCCGCTGATCGGCGCGCTGGGCGGAATGATCGTACCGGCCCTGACATACCTGCTGGTGACATGCGGACATCCGGAAGCGACGCGCGGCTGGGCCATCCCCGTCGCGACCGATGCAGCGTTCACGTTGCCGATCATTCTGGCTCTTGGTCGGCATGTCTCGGCCGGAGCCAGGGCCTGGCTGATGGCGCTCGCGATCTTCGATGATGTGCTGGGCATCGTCGTCATCGCCGTGTTTTACGGGAATGCCCTGTACTGGCCGGCACTGGCGGCGGCCGTGGTTGTCACGGCGGCGCTGATCGGGGCAAACAGGATCGGAATCAGGACAGTGTGGGGTTACGCCACCGGCTGCATCCTGCTGTGGATCGCTCTTCTGGGGTCCGGCCTGCATCCGACCCTTGCCGGGGTCATAACCGGTCTGTGCCTGCCCGCAACGGCCCTGGGACGGAACGTCGGACAGGCGACACCTCTCGACAGAGCGGCATCCGCACTGACACCTGTCGTCACATGGGTAATTCTGCCGCTTTTCGGCTTCATGAACGTGGGTGTCTCACTCAGGGGTATCCATCCCGACATGATGGTGGACGCTGTTCCATTGGGGATCATGTCGGGACTGCTCATCGGCAAACCTGTCGGCGTCTTCAGCGCGACACTGCTTTCGACCCGGCTGAGGATCGCCACGCTTCCGGCAGAAACGTCGATGGGAAAGGTGTTTGGCCTTTCGCTCCTGTGCGGCATCGGATTTACGATCAGCCTGTTTATCGCGAACCTGTCATTTCCCGACTCTGGTCTTGTAATCCCTGCCAAGATGGGAATCTTCGCCGGCTCGGTCCTCTCCGCCCTGGCGGGATGGCTCTGGCTGCGTTTCTCGCCTGAGCAATGATCGCAGATCGATTACTGCGCCGTCTTGAACACATCCTGGAAAATGAGCGGTCCCCAAACGCGGCCGCGTGCATGCACCAGCGCGCCACCTTCATAAAGTTTTCCCAGAGTGACGGGTGCGAACCCGAGTTGTCTGGCCAGGGCCGCCACGGGAGCGGTCGCGTCCGCGTCGTCGCTCGATAGAAAGACGACCCGGTGGCCGCCCTCGACGACCGGATCGGTCGCCAGGGTGGCGGCAATCAGATGATTGAACGCTTTCACGAACCTGGCGCCGGCGAACGCCTTCGCGGCGAAGGCGGAGGACAGGAGGCCATCCATCTCCTCGAGGGGAGCCAGCGAGTTCATCGCGTCGATGACCGTCTTGCCTTTCCAGTCCGGCAGGGCCCTCGCGACCTCGGGGTGCTGCTCGAACGGGACGGCCAGGATGATCATGTCGGCTTCGAGCGCATCCCGCAGCGACCTGGCGACGACCGTGGGACCGATTGCCCGGGCCTGCGGCGCCAATGCTTCGGGCGGCCGACGGCTCGCGACGGTCACGTCGATGTTCCTGCGGGCGAAGGCGTGGGCAAGGGCCTGGCCTATCCTACGTGTTTGGTCCCGGGATTTGGTGGTGCATTATTTTCACATGAGTGGAAGGATGCGCTATGGGCCAGGTTCACCACGGAAGCGCCACGACGACAGCGGCAGTCCGTCGAGCGATACAACATAGTCAAGAGAGCCTGAGGGTTCTGGCGAAACGCTACGGGATCAACCCGAAGACGGTCGCCAAATGGAAGGGGCGGACCGATACGTCGGATCGACGCACCGGTCCGAAGGTCGCATCCTCAACCATCCTGTCGACCGAAGAAGAAGCGATCGTTGTGGCCTTCCGTCGCCATACCCTGCTGCCTCTTGATGATTGCCTTTATGCGCTTCAGGCGACGATCCCGCATCTGACGCGATCTTCCCTGCACCGTTGTTTTCAGCGCCATGGGATCAGCCGCCTGCCCGAGACCGAAGGCGACAAACCGAAACGGTCGAAGTTCAAGAGTTGTCCGATCGGCTATTTTCACATCGACATTGCTGAAGTCCGCACTGAAATGGGGCGCCTTTATCTTCTGGTGGCGATCGACCGGACCTCGAAATTCGCTTTTGTCCAATTGCACGAGAAAGCGACACGTCGCGTTGCCGGTGACTTCCTGCGTGCTCTGGCCGCTGCGGTTCCCTACCGCATCCATACCGTGCTGACCGATAACGGCACGCATTTTACCGATCCGGCCGGCAATGGATGGACACCCGAAGACATCAAGGCCATGCGGGCGGATGGTGTCCTGTTCCGGTGCCACTCTTTTGAACTGGCCTGTGCTGATCTCGATATCGAGCATCGACTGACAAAGCCGCGACATCCCTGGACGAATGGCCAGGTCGAGAGGATGAACCGCACGATCAAGGACGCCACCGTCAAGCGCTTCTACTACGAAACACATGACCAGTTGCGTCAACACCTCGCCGACTTCGTTACCGCCTACAATTTCGCCCGCAGGCTCAAGACCCTGCGCGGCCTCACTCCATATGAATTCATTTGTCAGCAGTGGGAAAAAGAACCATCACGGTTCATACATAATCCGCACCACCAAATCCCGGGACAAAACACCTACCGAATCCTACAATCGCGTAGCGCATTGTGCTTTTCCGATCCATGTTCATATTGATGCTGCGGACAGGCCGACCGTGCAGCGCGGAAGTCGTTCCACCATGGACACGCCCGTCCCCGCCGGTCGGCCGCTTTCCGCGATCCGGCGCGCGTTCAGATGGCCGAGAAGCCGCCATCGACAGACAGTTCCACCCCGTTCACGAAGCTGGAATCGTCCGAAGCCAGAAACAGCGCGGCTGCCGCGATTTCCTCGGGACGACCCATCGTTCCCCGCGGGATCAGGGATTCGAACATCCGCTTCGCGTCCTCGGTCAGAACCTGGTCCTGCATCGGTGTGGCGATCGGCCCCGGGTGCAGCACGTTCACCCGGATGTTCCGGCCCTTCAGTTCGTTGAGCCACCCGCGTGCGAAGGCGTGCAGCGTCGCCTTGCTCGCCGCATACACGCTGTAACCGGGGAAACCTTTGATCGACGCAACCGACCCGGTCATGAAGATCGACCCGCCGTCGTTGAACAGCGGCAACGCCTTCTGGACCGTGAACAGCGTGCCGCGCGCATTCAGGTTGAAGGTTGTATCGAAATGCTGCTCGGTAATCTCGCCCAGCGGCGCGGCTTCGCCCGTGCCGGCGCTTGCATACAGCACGTCGATCCTGCCCTTTTCCCGCCTGACCGTATCGAACAGGCGGTCGAGGTCGTCGAGATTGGCCGCATCGCCGCGCACGCCGGTCACGTTCCGGCCGATCAGCCTGACGGCCTCGTCCAGCACCTCCTGCCTCCGGCCCGTGATGAACACATAGGCGCCTTCTTCAACGAACCGCCTGGCGCTCGCCAGCGCCATGCCGCTCGATCCGCCTGTGATGACTGCAACCTTGCCTTCGAGCTTTCCCATGACTTTTCCTTTCAGGCCCGTCTTCGATCGTTCGGGGAAGTCCCCGAGACCCTCGACATAGGTCTGCCGGCGTCAGGCGTTGAGTGCGGAAGCGCGCACATCGGTGGTGCGAAATCGATCCGGCCGGACGATTGACGTCGGTCGGACGATCGGTAGTCGCCGCTTGAAAGCCGAGGCAAATTCGTCGCTAACCGCTATGATGACGGCGCGTCATGTCGCACGATGTGGCGGATATGGGTTTTGGAAGGCGCACCGTGCGGTGCCGGAGTGCACCATGATCGATTGGGACGATGTTCGCTACTTCCTGGCCGTCGCGCGCGGTGGCTCGGTGCGGGCTGCCGCCGGGCATCTGGGGGTAAACCATTCAACCGTGTTGCGGCGGATCGCTCAGCTTGAAGAGAGGCTCGGGACGCACATGTTCGAAAAGCTGCCTGCGGGCTATCGCCTGACGGCGGCGGGCGAGGAGATCCTCGAGTTCGCGAACCAGATGGAAGCGTCGTCGCACCAACTGGAAACGCGCGTTTTCGGTCGCGACCAGAGCGTGCGCGGGCTTTTGCGCGTGACGCTGCCTCCGTTCCTCGCGACACATCTGCTGATGCCGGATCTTGCTGATTTTTCCCGCATGAATCCGGATATCGAGATGGAGATCCTGCCGACCGGCGCGGTCGCGAACCTGACGAACCGGGAAGCCGACGTTGCGATCCGTATCGTGCTGGACCGGGAAACACTGCCGCCCAATCTTCACGGCCTGCCAGGCCCCGAATTGTCCAGCGGCATCTATATGGCACGCGATCGCCTGACCGCGTGGCGTGCCGGTGTTGCCGATCCTGTCCGCTGGATCGTCATAAACACTGATGGACTTCCGGGTTGGGCCCGCGAAGGAGAGATTCACACGACAGGGGCTCCGTTCAGGACGCCGGACGCTGAAACGCAGATCGTCGCAACGCGGCAAGGGATCGGGATGACGAAACTGCCGTGCTTCGTCGGCGATGCCGACCCGCTGCTGGTCAGGGTGCCGGGCACCGAGCTGCACGGGCATGGAACGCTCTGGCTTCTCACGCAGGGGGAGACACGCAAGACGAAGCGCGTGCGGCTCTTCACTGAATTCATATCCCGCCGGCTCGCCGCGTACGCTCCGCTTCTCGGCAGCGAATGATGGAGCGAAGACGGCTTTGAACGCGTGTAGGTGTCGGCCCGGCTATATCCGGGAAGGCGCCCGCACGGTGCGGTCGTTGGTCACATTGCCGGTGTTGAGGGTCGTGTTCGGTTCCAGCAGGACGACATGGCATTCATCGCCCAGGGCCTCGGGACAATGCTCCACACCATGCGGCACGATGATGAATTCCCCGGCTTCGATGTCGATGTCACGGTCCCGGAAATGCATGCGCAAGGTCCCGGAGACGACCAGGAACAGTTCGTCCTCATGCTCGTGATGATGCCAGTCGAACACGCCCTTGAATTTCGCCAGCTTGATCTGGGCCGTGTTGATGTCACCGGCCACACGGGGGCTCCAGTAGTCGGAAAATGTCGCGAAGGCCTGGGCCAGGTTTATCTTTTCCATTGGGCGGTTCTCCATCAGGACGAGAATAAAATGGTCTGGATATGGCCGATCTGTCCCGCCAGATCGGGCGATGCCGGAAAGGCGCCGTCGAATGCCGCCGTGCCGACCGTGAAACCGGCGGCCCCTGCCGAGGCGGCGGCCCGAATCCGTTCCGCCCGATCGAGCGAGCCGGCGACGATGACGGGCTTGTCCGCCACGGCTTCGCAGACCCGTCGCATCAGGTTCGGCACCTCCCCCGCGAACCGATAGGCCAGCAGATCCAGCCCATGCACACCCGGCCGGGAGGCGAGATCGACGGCGCTGCGCACGATTTCGGCCTCGGTTCCCTCAAGGATGCTGGGATGCCCGGTGATTCGGCCGGGAAAGGGGTAATAGCGGATCGTCGTGCCGTCCAGCAGCGGCAACACGTCATCGACATGCGTGCCGCCCAGCAGGTAATCGACGCCCAGGGCGATGCCGGCCCGCACCGAGCGCAGCTCGCTCTCGCGATCGAGCGAGACGACTTCCAGATAGATCTTCGCCCCCGCCTGCCGGATCGTGCGTGCAAGAACCTGGAGCGCCGCGAAGGGCAGGCCGATATCCTTGAACCCGATATGGCGGACCCCCGCGGCTCGGGCGGTCTGCACCAGATCGGCCGCATTCTCCACCGTCCGGTCATGGCGGGTCAGCATGAAGATGAAATCGGGTCGGATCATGTCGCGGCTCCGGTGAGGCGAAGGGCGTAATCGAAAGCCGTCTCCAGGCTGGACGGATCGGCAACGCCGCGTCCCGCGATATCGAAGGCGGTGCCGTGGTCGGGGCTGGTGCGGATGAAGGGCAGGCCGAGCGTGATGTTCACGCCCTGCGCCAGGCCCATATATTTCACCGGAATCAGCCCCTGGTCGTGATATTGCGCCACCACGACATCGAAGCGCCTCTGCCGCGCCTGCATGAACACCGTGTCGCCGGGCCACGGGCCGGACGCATCGATGCCCTCGCTCCGCGCCTGTGCGATGGCGGGCGCGATGATGCGGGTTTCCTCCTCGCCGAACAGGCCGCCTTCCCCGGCATGGGGATTGAGGCCCGCCACGGCGACGCGCGGGCATTCGACGCCCAGCGCGCGTGCGCCCGCGTGGGCGAGGCGGATCGCCGCCATCTGTGCGGATTGATCGGCGCGGCGGATCGCGTCCCGCAGCGAACAATGGATGGTCACCAGCACGACGCGGATATCCTCGTTCGCCAGCATCATGGCGACACGCGCGCCGCCGGCCTGTTCGGCGAGGATTTCCGTATGGCCGGGGTACGGCAATCCGGCGGCGGCGAGCGCTTCCTTGTGGATCGGCGCGGTGACGATGCCCCGGATCGCGCCATCCCTGGCCAACCGTATGGCGGTGCGGATTGCCGCATAGGCGGCGCGGCCGCTTTCGGCGCTGACACGGCCTATGGGCGGCAGGGCCACGCATTCCGATGACGCCAGGACGTTCAGCACCCCGTCATCGAACCGGGCTTCGGCCGGCGTCGCGATGCGGCGCATCCGCGCCGCCGGATCGCGCGCGGCCAGGGCGTGGCGCATCACCAGCGGATCACCGACCACGATCCAGCATCGTTGCGCCGGCCGCCGCAGGAACATCCGGGCCGCGATCTCCGGCCCGATCCCGGCGGGATCGCCCATCGTGACGGCCAGCGGCCGGGTGTGGCAGGAGGAGGGTGCGGTCATGATGGTGAGAATAGCGGAACGGTTCCGGAGGAAAATCGATATGAACTGACCTGTTCCGGTGATAAAAACTGACCAATGAAGCGATCCGACATCCCGTCGCTGGACGATCTGCGCGCCTTCGCGGCGGTAGTGCGCCTGGGCTCGGTCCGGCCGGCGGCCATGGAACTGGCCCTGACGCATGGGGCGGTCAGCCGCCGGGTGTCCAAGCTGCCCGCCGAACTGAAACTGCGATTGCTGGAACCGGACGGGCGCGGCGTGCGGCCGACCCGGGACGGCGAGCGGCTTGCCCGCGCGGCGAGCGACGCGCTGGGCGGGATCGCGGCGGCGCTGGCCGAGATCAGGTCGCCCTCCACCGCGCCGCCGATCGTGCTGTCCTGCGAGCGGTCGCTGGCGATGCGCTGGCTGATCCCGCGCCTGTCGGACTTCCAGGACCGGCATCCCGGCATCGACGTGCATCTTTCGACCGGTGGCGGGGCGCTGGATTTCGCGCGGGAACGGATTACGCTGGCGATCCGGCGCCTCGATTTCCCGCTCGATCCCGACTGGGCCGTCACCACGCTCGTGCCGGAAACGGTCGGGCCGGTCATGCGGCCCGACATGGCGGAGCGGTTCCGCAGGGGCGACTACCTGGCGCTGGGATCGCGCACCCGGCCCGAGGCATGGAGGCACTGGCTGGCCTCCCGGCCCGACAGTGCGGCGCCCCGCGATACACGCCTGTTCGACCATCATTTCATGATGCTGGAAGCCGCCGCCAGCGGCCTGGGTGTCGCCCTGTCACCCCGGATCATCGCGGCGGACGATGTCGCGACCGGTCGATTGCTGGCGCCGGCCGGATTCGATGCGGACGGAACGTCCTACGGGCTGATCCGGCCCAGGGGGATGGACGTGACGGAACAGGTCGAGGCGCTGGAACAATGGATCGTGCAGCAGGCGGGATAATTCGCGCCCTACTGGTATCTGATCCGGCCCGCCGTCACCGCCCGATGCCGGGTATTTTCGCGATTTCGCTGCCGAGAAAATCGGCGCAGAGACGCACCCGCGTCAGGCTCGCCCGTTCCGGTGCGATCAGCATGCTCAGGGGAGCCGGAGGAAGCCTGTAGTTCGGCAGCACGAGGTCCAGCCGGCCGTCCTGTAGGCAGTCCTCCACCAGCCACCGATGCGCCGGGCCGAAACCGCGCCCCGCCAGGAAAGCCTCTCGCGCCGCGAGTCCATGATCGACATTCAGGCGACCGTGGAACGGAACGACGTGATGCTTGCCCTTCGGAGCCTGGAGGACCAGCCGGTCGGAACCGTGAACCCGGGAGAGGCGGACGCCTTCCCGATCGCGCAGATCCTCGGGCCGCTTCAGTGGGCCGTTGCGATGCAGCCAGTCCGGCGCGGCCACCAGCACGCGCTGGCTTTCACCCAGCGCCCGCAGCTTCATCGAACTATCGGTCAGCGGCCCGAGGCGGATGGCGATGTCGACGCCCTCGCGCACCAGGTCGACACGTTCGTCGGTCAGGCTGAATTCCACCCGTATCCCGGGATTCTGGTCCTGGAAGGCAAAGATCAGCCGGCTGACATGCAGGACGCCGAGCGCCGCGGTGCAGGAGATGCGGACCGTGCCCGCTGTTGCCTGGCGTGTCTGCCGCATTTCCTGGCTGGCCTGTTCGACCAGGCACAGGATGTTCAGGCATTGCGCGTAATAGCGCGTGCCCTCTTCGGTCAGCGCCGTGCGGCGGGTGGTGCGGGTGAGCAGCGAGACACCCAGCGCCTCTTCAAGCTCGCGCAGATGGCGGGTGATCGTGGATTGGCCTGCGCCGGTTTCCCGGGCGACCGCCGCGAGATTGCCGCGTTCGGCAATGCGGACGAACGTCCGCATCCGGTCGAGCGAGACATGCGATTGTTCCATTTTCCGGCACTGTCCCTTCCGCTCAGGCCATATGGGAAGACAATAGCCTATCCCCTATCCTCGGAAAGTCGCCCATTCTTTCCGCCTGCATGAGGAAGCCCCATGAATGTCCTGATCGTCTTCGCCCACCCGGAAAGACACTCGCTCAACGGCGCCCTGCTCGACGTCGCCGTCGCCGAACTGGCGGCCCAGGGACATGAGGTGCGGGTGTCGGACCTCTATGCCATGCATTGGAAGGCCGCAGTCGACAAGGACGATTTTCCTGCCCTGTCGTCGGACGGACCGCTGAAGGTCTGGAAAGCGTCCCATGACGGGTTCGCGGCGGATGCGCTGACGCCGGATGTGAAGGCGGAACAGGAGAAGCTGCTGTGGGCCGATATGGTCATTCTGCAGTTCCCGTTATGGTGGTTCGCCATGCCGGCCATTCTCAAGGGCTGGGTGGACCGCGTCTATGCCTCCGGCTTCGCCTATGGGGTGGGCGAACACAGCGACCGGCGCTGGGGCGACCGGTATGGCGAAGGGGTCATGGCCGGCAAGCGTGCGATGCTGATGGTCACGGCCGGAGGGTGGCCGGAACATTATTCGGATCGCGGGATCAACGGCCCGATCGACGATCTGCTGTTCCCGATCAACCATGGAATCCTTTTCTATCCCGGTTTCACCGTCCTGCCGCCCTTCGTGGCCTATCGTGTCGATCGGATGGACGAGCCGAAATTCACGATTCTGGCGGACCAAGTGCGCGAGCGGATGAAGACACTGGAGACGATCGCACCGATTCCCTACCGCAAGCAGAATGACGGCGACTACCAGATCCCGACCATGGAACTGCTGCCGGAACTGGCACCGCCGGGTGCGCGCGGCTTCGAAGTGCATCTCGCGCCTGAACGCGACTGACGTCGCGGGCATGACTCCATTGCCGGATCGCGACCTGTATCGTGACCAGCGTTCGAGATGCGGCTTATCCCGCCGTGGGACGGCTCTAGAAAGGCGCGAGTCCCCGCTACGTATCGGGCCGATTTGACTTCCTCGAAAATCACGCCGCATGGTATTGCTGTGACCTGCCGGTATAATTGAGTGGAATAAAGCCCATGATGCCGAAGAAGCGTTCTTTCGCGACTGCGTGCGCGGCCATGGTCATGTCGACGAACCTTCTGGGCCACCCGGCGGCCGACGCCTGCACGCGCCTCGTCTATCATGGCGCGCATGACGAGGTCATCACGGCACGTTCCATGGACTGGAAGACCGATGTCGGAACCAACCTCTGGGTCTTCCCCCGCGGCATGAAGCGTTCGGGGGAAGCGGGGCCGAACTCGGTCCGATGGACGTCGAAATACGGCAGCGTCATTGCCTCGGGCTATGACATTTCCACCACCGACGGCATGAACGAAGCAGGACTTGTCGCCAACGTGCTGTGGCTGGTCGAATCGTCCTATCCGAAATATGACGGCAGGACCCCAGGCCTGTCGCTCGCGGCCTGGGCGCAATATGTGCTGGATAATTTCGCCACCGTGCAGGAAGCGGTCGATGCGCTGGCAAGGCAGCCCTTCACGATCGTCACCGCCACCGTACCGGGTGAAGGCAGGCTCGCCACCCTGCACCTCTCGCTCTCGGATGCGTCCGGCGACAGCGCAATCATCGAATATATCGACGGCAAGCAGGTCATCCACCACAGCCGCGCCTATCAGGTGATGACCAACTCCCCGACCTTCGAAAAGCAGCTCGCGCTGAACGAATACTGGACGCAGATCGGCGGCACCGTCATGCTGCCCGGCACCAATCGCGCCTCGGACCGGTTTGCACGCGCTGCCTTCTATGTGAACGCGATCCCGAAGACCGAAAGTCCGGTCGATGCCATCGCCAGCGTCTTCAGCGTGATCCGCAATGTCTCCGTTCCCTTTGGAATCACCACGCCCGATCAGCCCAATATCTCCTCGACGCGCTGGCGCACGGTCGCCGACCAGAAGCGCAAGCTCTATTTCTTCGAATCGGCACTCACGCCCAACGTCTTCTGGGTCGACCTGAAGAAACTGGATTTCTCGGAAGGAACCGGGAAGGTGATGAAACTCGATCTCGGCCCCGATCAGACGCATATCTATTCCGGCATGGCCAACGACCGGTTCGTTGAAACCAGGCCTTTCAGGTTCCTCGGGCTCTGAGCGCGGCACGGCACAGGTGCCCCGTCCGGTTAGATCGAATATTTTATGTCTGACCAAGGAAATATATCGTTTTCCATCCCATATGACACCGCGTTATCGTCCGTGCCTGGTCCGCCGTGAACAAGGATAGATCGACATGAACACCATCGCGACAGGCACCGGCGCCATCCCGCCCTTCCATCTTGCCTTTCCCGTCCGCGACATCGCGGAGGCCCGCGCGTTCTATGGGGAGCTTCTGGGCTGCCCGGAGGGCAGGAGCGCGCCCGACTGGGTCGATTTCGATTTTTACGGTCATCAGATCGTCGCGCACCTGGCGCCGGCCGAACTGACGCCGGCGCAACGCAACGAGGTCGACGACCATGCCGTGCCCGTACGGCATTTCGGCATCGTGCTGCCGATGCCGGCCTGGAATGACATGGCGGACAAGCTGCGCGCGGCCGGCACCGCCTTCATCGTGGAGCCCTATATCCGCTTCAAGGGACAGCCGGGCGAGCAGGCCACCATGTTCTTCCTGGACCCCAGCGGCAACGCGATCGAAATCAAGGCATTTGCCGATATCGGGCAGCTTTTCGCCAAATAGTCCCTGGCGGCATCGGCGCCGATCAGGCGCCGGACGCTTGCACGCGGTGCGCCGGCGCCCGCCCCGCCAGCGCATCGACGACCTGCCGGGCGCAGAGCATCGCGGTGCGGCGCAAGGCCTCGTCCGTCGCACCGCCCAGATGGGGCGTCAGGACCAGGCCGGGTGCCGATAGCACCGGGTCATGCGCGGGCGGGGGTTCTTGCGCCAGAACGTCCAGCGCCGCCCCGGCCAGCGTTCCGGCCCGCAGGGCCGCGACCAGGGCGGCACCGTCGATCGCGGTGCCACGGCTGGTATTGACCAGCAGCGCACCCGGCTTCAGCAGGGCCAGGGCAGCGGCGTCGATCGGGGCGGCCCCCGCAGCGTCCGCCGGCCGATGCAGGGAGACGACGTCCGCGCTGCGCAGCAGCGCCTCCACCCCGTCCGCGCGCATGACGCCGGCCTGCGCGAAGATCGCGTCCGGTACGTTGGGGGACCAGGCCATCACCCGCATGCCGAAACCCGCCCCCGCCATCACCGCCACATGCCGCGCGATCGCGCCGAAACCGATCAGGCCAAGGGTCTTGCCGGCGAGTTCGATCCCGCCGGCCGCATAGCGGAAGTCCCACTGCCCGTCGCGAACGGCGCGGTCGGCGACGGGAATGCGCCGCGCGGCGGCCAGGATCAGCCCCATGGTCAGTTCCGCGACCGAGCGGCTGTTCGTATTCGGCGCGTTGGTCACCCAGATCCCCCGTGCCGCCGCTGCGGCAACCGCGATCCTGTTGGTGCCCGAGCCGTGACAGGCGATCAGACGCAGGTTGGGCGCGGCACGGATGGCGGCTTCATCGAATCCGAGATCGCGGGTGATGACGGCCTCGGCATCGCCGATTTCGGCCGCTGCCACCTCCATCGTCGCGCGGCTGGCATAGCACGTGGCGATGCCCGCGCCGTTCAGATGCGCTACCGCGTCGGGGTGGATCGGCTGGGTGATGAAACAGGTGGCCACGACGTCAGGCGTCCATTCCGGCGGCCGCGGGCACAAGGGGAAGCCGGATCGACCCGTCCGCGATCGTCAGTTCGGTGCCGAAGGGGCGGGACAGGGCCGCAAAGGCCTCGAGAATACGCGTGGCCTCGGCCCCCTGGGCCAGCATCGGCGTCCCGCGACGATGGGCCGACCGTCCCAGCCCCAGCGACACCGGATGGATGTCGATCCCCGACAGCGTGCCCCCCTCGTAGGCGCAGACCGGTACCACGCTGTCCCAGAAGCGCTGGTCCGCGGGGAAACCCTTGCGGTCGTTTTCGCTGCGCCCCTTGTAGAGGCGATGCGGCGTGACGTCGGACGAGCAGCGATAGGCGGCGTAGGAATCCATCGGCAGGCGTGCGACGAGTTCGTTCTGGCCGATGAAATTGCCCAGGCCGTGAAAGATCGGGCGGCCGCGATACAGTTCCAGCCCGCGCAACAGATGCGGGCCGTGACAGACGACGACATCCGCCCCCGCATCCACCGCCGCGTGCGTGAAGGCACGCAGGAAATCGTCGGGAATTTCGACATCGGGGATGCCGTCGGCATTATATCCGCTTTCATGCGCATGCACGCTGACGATCACGACGTCCGACACCAGCCGCGCTTCGCCGATCCAGCGCGCGATGTCCGCGACATCCGCCGCGTCGGCCTCCGTACGGGTGCGGACCGTGTCGGACGCGGCGAAGCATACGCCGTCGAAGGACAACGTGCCGGGCGCGGGCGGAAATGCGAATCCCAGCCGGATCTTTTCGTCCAGCACATGCCGAAGGCCCAGCCGCTCGTAGATCCGGGTCAGATCGGCCAGGTCGTCCGCCGTCACGTGATGCGTGCGCTTGAAATGCAGCGGATTGACACCTGGGCGGCCCGGCATCAGCGCCGTCTGTGCCGCTGCCTCCTGCCCCCGGGCAAAGGTGGACACGCAGGACAGCAGGGCGACCGTGCCGGCCGGCCGGGTGCAATAGACCGGTCGCCGCGCCTCTTCCAGGTTCGCACCGATCCCGGCATGGAGCAGGTCACGCCGGTCGAGCGCCGCCAGCATGGCCCGCAGGCCCGCGACACCGTAATCGAGACTGTGATTGGTCGCGGCCGCGAACAGGTCGAACCCGGCGTCGCGCAGTTCGTCCAGCACCCAGGACGGCGCGCCGAAATGCGTGCCACCATGGTCCAGGGACGGGTCCCCCATGAAATCGTTCGATACCAGCTCAAGGTTCGTGAAACTGACGTCACAGCTCCGGATCAGGTCGAACAGCGGCCGGATTTCGGCATCCTGCGTGCTGTTCAGGCGCCGAAAGAGAATCGAATCACCGGTCAGGCCGATCTTCATCATCATCCTTGCTCCGCATGCCGGTACAGCAGCCGTTCGAGCAGCCGCGTCGCCAGGGCGAAATCCTCGAATTCCATGGCCTCGTAGGGGTTGTGGCTGCCGTTGGCGTTCCGGACGAACAGCATCACCGTGGGTACGCCCTGCCCGGCGAAGATCGCGGCATCATGCCCGGCACCACTGGGCAGCGTCACCGCCGGGATACCGGCCTTTCGCGCCAGGGCGACGGCTTCGGCCTGCAGCGTCGCGTCCATTGCGGCCGGCGCGCTCTGCGTGCGGGCGCCGAGATCGATCTGGACACCATACTCGTCCTCGACAGCCCGGGTGTGCGCCAGCAGGGCCGCCTCCATACGCTCGAGCAGGCCATGATCGCGCGAGCGGATATCGATACTGAGATCGACCCGTCCGGCAACGGCGCTGAAATTCGCCTGGGCGGCATCCGTATGACAGACGCCGAAGGTCAGCGTCATCTCGCCGCCTTCGGCTTCGACCTTGCGCCACTCGGCCTGCATCACCGTCATCAGCGTCGCCGCCGCCATGACCGCGTCGGCGCGGAACGCACGCGGCGTTGCGCCGGAATGGGCATAGCGCCCGTGGATGGTCGCCGCGCGATAGCGCACGCTGCCACAGATGCCCGTCACGATGCCGACCGGCACGCCGGCCGCCGGCAGGACCGGCCCCTGTTCGATATGCAGTTCGACGAAACACGCCAGGTCGGACGGCCGCAGCACCGGCGCGGTACGGATGCAATCGGGCTGCCCGCCCGAGGCGCGCATGTGATCGGCCAGGGTCTGTCCATCGTCACGGCGAACCGCCGCCAGCGCGCTGTCCTCGAGCAGTCCGAAGGCGCTCTTGCTGCCGATATACGAGACCGGGAACCACACGCTTTCCTCGGCCCGGGTGACGATCAGGACCACGTCGCGCGCCGGCACGTATCCTGCGTCCACCCAGCCGCACAGGCAGGAAAAGCCCGCCAGCACGCCGGCCGCGCCATCGTAATTGCCGCCGCAAGGCACGGTGTCGAGATGCGATCCGGTCATCACCGCCGGCAATGTCCGGTCGCGGCCCGGCAGGGTGATGAACAGGTTGCCGGCCCAATCGCGGCGCACCAGCAGGCCGCGTGCCCGCGCCATGTCCGCCAGCAGCGCATGCGCCTGGTTTTCGCCGTCGCCGTACGACGCACGGGTCATTCCCAGCCCGTCGAAGCCGATCGTGTGCAGACGGGCGAATAACGCGCGTGCGTCGTCCAGCGCGGGTGGCATGACGGTCATGGAGCCTGCTCCCCGGCCCGTGCGTCGGACGGAAGCTCGTCCCCCGGGCAGGCCTGCACCAGATGGGCGATCAGGGCGTCCAGGGCGGGAGAGGTCCAGCTCAGCATCGTCAGCACCCCGATCTCGCGCAGGATCGTGTGTTCCCCCAGCGGGACCACACGGATATTCGGCATGGCGCGCACAGCCAGGATGTACGGAACGATGGCAACGCCCATGTCACTGGCGACCATCTGCAGGATGGCATGGACTTCCTCCGTCTCGATCGCCGTGTTCGGTACGATGCCCTGCGCCTGCAGGAAGCGATCGACGGTCCGGCCGCCGAACGACCGGCGGTCGTATCGGATGAAGGGCTGGCTGATGATGATCTGCCGCCAGTCGTCCGGCGGCAGGTGCGCCGGAACGACCAGTACAAAATGCTGCCTGACCAGCGGATGCCAGCCCAGATGCGGCATCAGCCCGAAAGGCGGCCGCACGATGATGACGGCATCGAGCTCGCCGGCATCCAGGCGATCCATCAGCCCCATCGACACGCCCGGCACGATATGAAGGGTAAGCGCGGGATAATTCACCCTGAGACTGGCCACCGCCGGGGCCAGAATCGTCGTATGGGTGGTGGAAATGGCCCCGACACGCAGCCGTCCATGCACGACGATATCGGCGGCGGGGTCCCGCATCTTGTCGAACAGGGCGAGAATGTTCTCGGCATGGCCAAGGGACAGGTGCCCGGCCGCACTGAGGGTCACCGATCGCCCGGTGCGCTCGAACAGGGCATGGCCCAGTTCCTGCTCCAGCCGCCTGATCTGCGCGCTGACGGCGGATTGCGTCAGCCCGACGCGCTCCGCGGCGGCGGCAAAACTTCCCAGCCGGGCGGCTGCGGAAAACGTGCGGAGTTCCGAGATCATGGGACAACCATCAATTATTTTGTCTCTGACATCAATAATAATGCGATATTTTTGTCTCTCAGTTTCGTTCTACATTTTATACAAAGAGAGGGTCAAGGAGATTGCGCATGCCCGGCCATGGCGGCCCTTACCGATTTTCCTTATTAAATCATAAATTTCCGAAGACCTGTTATCTGCGTCCGCAAAAAAAGTTTCCCCGGGCCATAAAAATCTTGAAGAGCCATTTAGTTTCGTGCTCGTTATGTGTGTGATTTAGATATGTTCGCAGATCATTGCGGGCAGTCTGCCGCCTACACATTTAGGAGGCCGTGACGATGCCAAAGCATTCCGGGGCGAAGACTTTTCTTCTCGGCAGCGCCGCGATGGGCGCGCTTCTGCTGCAGGGCGCCTTCGGCCCCGCCTATGCAGCCACGACATCGCCCGATCCGTCCGAGGTGACACAGCCCCGCAAGCCCGCGCGGCACAAGCCCGCCCCCGCCACGCATGGCGCCCCCGCGCAGGGCGCCACGCAGCGGCAGGCCGCCGATAAAGCCGCGGCCAGCAGCGCGCTGAAGACGTCGTCCGAGGATATTACCGTCAGCGGCACGGCCGCGCCCGGCAACAATGTGCTTTCGACCTCGACACGACGCCACAGCACGACGCAGGTGACGGTCATCAGCGCATCGGACCTCAAGGCCACGGGCCAGACCAACCTGATCCAGGCATTGTCGCAGATGATGCCATCCGTTTCGGCGCCCCCGCTGCCGGGCGTGGGCAACAATGCGTTCGTACAGACGATGCAGTTGCGCGGCCTGTCCGCCGACCAGACGCTGATTCTGGTCAACGGGCACCGCCGGCATCTGGGCGCCAATTTCAATGCGAACGCCGGACCGAACTGGGGCACGGAACCCGCCGATATCTCCCTGATTCCGGTGGGCGCGGTGGACCATATCGAAGTCATTACGGAAGGGGCGACCGCGCTCTACGGCCAGGATGCTATTGCGGGCGCGGTCAATATCGTCCTGAAGGAAGATACGCAGGGCCTGTCGGCCAATTTCAAGAACAGCGGCTATTACGCGGGTGACGGACAGGCCCTGGACGGTTCGATCACCAAGGGGTTCGCGATCGGCCGCCACGGCGGTTACCTCGACCTCTCCGCCCAGATCACCCATCAATTGCCGACCTCGCGCACGGGCGACTACATCAACCCCGCGACGTATCCCAACGACCTGTATTATGCGCTGCCCGGCGGCCAGGTCGATCCGCGCGCCGCGGCGCTGGGCCGCAACATCCAGCGCATCCTGGGCATCCCGAAGCAGACGCGCGAGTCGATTTCCGCCAATATGGGCATTCCCATTACCGACAGCATCAAGTTCTATTCGACCGACACCTATGGTCACCGACGCGTCAACGCGGCCGAGAATTTCCGGTCCGCGGCGGACGACCTGACCGTCAACGCAATCTGGCCGAACGGCATGCAGCCCTATCTCGACCTGGAGGAAAACGATTTCGAGGTCGATAACGGCTTCAAGGGCACGACGGCCGGATTCAACTGGGACACCTATGTCAATTATGGCCGCGACATCCAGCGCTACTGGATGCAGGACACCGACAATCCCACCTATGGCGTGAACAGCCCGACGAAATTCGATACCGGTTCGGCCGTGACCAGCCAGTTGACGGCCGGCTTCAGGGCGTCACACGCGCTCCGCCTGGGCTTCCTGCCCAAGCTGGCCAATGTGGAATTCGGCGCGGAATATCGTCGCGACATGTTCGCCATGGGGCCGGGCGTCTACGAATCCTATGGCGACGGCGGCGTTCCGATCCTGGAAGGGCCGAACGCCGGCAAGACCGCCAATCCGGGGTCGGCCGACCACGCGGGCAATCCCCCGCTGGCCGTCACCAACCAGAACCGCGACGTCTATGACGGGCACGTCAATCTGGATTTCTACGTCCTGCCGCGTTGGGAATGGACGTTGGGCGGCCGCGCGACCAGCTATAACAACCTGGCCACCGTGACGACCGGGTCGGTCGGCACGCGCTATAATTTCTCCGACCGGTTCGCGCTGCGGGCCAGCATCAACACCGGCTATCGCCCCCCCACGCTCGGTCAGGAATATTATTTCTACTCGGCGCCTTTCGCGACCTATTCGATCGACCAGCTTCCCAGCAACAGCGCGCCGGCCCGCGCCCTCGGCGCCCACGCGCTGAAGGGCGAGTATTCCCGCAGCTACAGCGTCGGCGTCGATGCGACACCGGTCGACAACTGGCATGTGACGGGAAATCTCTATTACATCGCAATCAACGACCGCCTGGCGAGCACCACGACACTGGGCGGCGCGGGTGTGGGCGCATTGCTGGCCAGTGCCGGCCTGGGCAATGTAACCTATGCCTCGTACTATACGAATCCGGTCAATACGGCGACCTACGGCGGCGATATCGCAACCGACTACTCCCTTCCTACCAGGCGGCTGGGGACGTTCCGTTTCGCGTTCAGCGTCAGCCTGACCGACAACGAGATCCGCAGTTCCAATGCCGTGCCCCAGGTTCTTCAGAGCATGAATCTGGCCTATTTCAATCAATATGCCCGGACCGTCCTGCTGCATTCGGCGCCCAAGAACCGCGAGAACCTGAGCATGAACTGGAGCCGGGGCAGATGGTCGGCCTTCGTTCAGGAATCGCGCTACGGCTCTCTGATCTATGCGGCGACACCCAGCCTGCCGACCAATCTGTGGCTTGTCCAGCGGCCCGCCTTCATCACCAACATCGAAGTTTCCTACAGGGTCCTGCCGCAATGGACCGTCGCGGTCGGCGCCAACAACCTCGGCGACAAATATCCCACGCGCCTGAACCCGAAATCGATCGCCACGTCCTTCAACGCCTATAAATATTCGTTCTTTTCGCCCTACGGCTTCAACGGTGGAATGTACTATGTGCGAACGGGCCTGAATTTCTGACCGGCCGCGCTCATCCCCCCGGTCGGATTTTCAGTTAGGCCCCCACACGCAGTTTACAGGATAGCGCCCCTTGCTGAATATCGTCCGCCCCGATGTCGTGACACCGCGTCCTTTCCGCTACGTGATCTATGCGCTGGCGGTTGCGATGTGCGTCATCTGCTATGGGGACCGGGCGGCGCTTTCGGTCGGAATGCCGTCGATCGCCCATGAATTCGGCCTGACGCCGGGCGAAATCGGCTGGGTGCTGTCCAGCTTTCTCTGGTCCTATTTCATCCTGAACCTGCCCAGCGCGATCCTGCTGGACAGGCTGGGTGCGCGCACCGTCGGCGCCCTGGCGGTGGCGCTGTGGTCGATGGCCATGATCCTGGGCAGCATGGCCGCCACCATTCCGGCCTTCATCGCCACACGCGTGCTGCTGGGAATTGGCGAGGCACCGACCTTCTCCCTGGGCAACAAGGTGGTGCGGGCCTGGGCCCCCCCCACCGAGCGCGGCCTGATGATGACGGCCTTTATCTGCGGCATTCCGATCGGCCTGGCATCCGGCGCCGCGGCGGGCGCATGGCTGATCGCGCGTTTCGGCTGGCGGCCCGCCTTCGGCATCCTGGGGGCGGGCGGCCTGCTGTGGTCGGTGGCGTGGTGGCTCGCCCATCCCGCGCAGGTGGAACGGACCCGGACGATGCGGCACGGGATCCTGTCCGTGCCGACATTGTTCGCCTCGTCCTCGTTCTGGGGGGTCGTCATTGCCCAATGCTGCGCCAATTACGCGAACTTCCTGCTGATGTCGTGGCTGCCGCTGGTGCTGCGGCAGGTGCTGCACCTGGACATGGTGCAGGCAGGGACCGACACCGCCTATTGCTATTGCGGGGCCGCGGTCCTGTCGCTTGCCGCGGGCAAGGCCGGCGAACGGCTGATGGCCGGGCGGCCGCTGGTCCGTGGCGCGCGCCGCCATGTCGTGGCCGTCTTCCTGGTCCTGGCCGCGCTGATGGGATTGCTGCCGTTCTGCACCACCGCCGGCACGATCATTCCCCTGCTGGCCGTGTCCATGGCCTTCATGGCTGCGGGTACGGGGGCCAACATGGCGCTGCTGGCCGATCTGGTCGTGGAGCACGACCTGCTGGGATCGGTCACCGGCCTGACATTGACCTTCAGCAACGGCCT
This sequence comes from Gluconacetobacter diazotrophicus PA1 5, assembly GCF_000067045.1. NCBI lineage: Bacteria > Pseudomonadati > Pseudomonadota > Alphaproteobacteria > Acetobacterales > Acetobacteraceae > Gluconacetobacter > Gluconacetobacter diazotrophicus. Next base: position 220,723 of record NC_010125.1, on the reverse strand, counting down.
GGGAATCGCCGCCCCCATCATGACGGGCTACCTGCTGCAGGCCACGGGCAATTTCCACGGCGTCTTCTACATCACCGCCGGCATCATCCTGTGCGGCGCGGCGGCGGCGCTGACGATGCCGCGCCGCATGATCCATGCCCGGCCCGTCGCGCGGGGCGCGGCAGGATGATCCGCCTGAGCATGGCCGGCACCGGCGCCATCCTGCTGGACGCCGCAGCAGGCCCGTTCGACGCCGCGACGCAGCGCCGGATCTGGGCGGCGGCGCGCGCCCTGGCCGGCCAGCCGTCGGTCGTGCAGGCGGTGCCGGGGGTCAACAACCTGCTGGTCACGTTCGATGCGCTCCGCACCGAACCCGATGCGGTCGAAGACCTGATCCGCCGGACCTGGGCCGCCGCCGCCGCCGAGGAGATCCCGGCGCGCGAGATCGAAATTCCCGTCACCTATGGCGGCGCCTTCGGCGAGGACCTGGCCCTGGTGGCGGCGCATGCCGGCCTGTCGGAGGAGGAGACCATCGCCGCGCATCTGGCCGGGCGCTACAGCGTGGCCGCCATCGGGGCGATGGCGGGCTTTGCCTACATGACCGGGCTGGATTCGCGCCTGGCCGTGCCGCGTCGCGACACGCCCCGGCTGAGCGTGGAGCGCGGGGCCGTGGTGGTGGGCGGGGGCCACGCGGGCGTCATGCCCTGCACCGCGCCCTCCGGCTGGCACATCATCGGGCGGACGACCCTGCCGCTGTTCGACCCGCACCGCCCGGATCCGGGCGTCCTGCGCATTGGCGACACCGTACGCTTCACGAGGGTCGCATGATCGAAATCCTTGCCAATTCGGCGCTGAACACCATTCAGGACCGGGGCCGTCCCCGGGCCATGACCCTGGGTGTCGCGCGGGGCGGGGCAATGGACATACTGGCCCTGGCCTGCGGCAACATGATGCTGGGCAACGAGCCGGACGCGGCGGGAATCGAGATCGCCTTCTTCCCGTTCCGTCTTCGTTTCCTGGATGATCGCGCCTTCGCCGTCACCGGCGCGCGCGGTCCCGTCCGGCTGGACGGTATCGACCTGCCGCCCGACTGGGCCATGATCGCGCGGGCCGGGCAGACGCTGCAATGCGACGCCCCGACCACGGGATGCCGCACCTATCTGACCATCGCGGGCGGGATCGACGTGCCCCTGGTGCTGGGCGCCCGTGCCACCGACCTGAAGGGCGGGTTCGGCGGGCTGGAGGGGCGCGCGCTGCAAAAGGGCGACCGGCTGCCCTGCGGCGTACCCGCGACGCCCGGCGTGCCGCCGCACGGCTACGGCCTGGCGGTCCGATGCCCCATGCCCGACGCCGACGCCACCCGCGTGCGCGTGCTGCCCGCCGCCGAATATGACGATTTTACCGCCGAGGCGCGGCATGCGTTCTTCCAGACCGCCTGGCGGCTGACGCCGAGCGCCAACCGCATGGGCTATCGTCTGGAGGGCACACCGTTGGCCCAGCAACGGCCGCTGAACCTGTTTTCGCACGGGATCGTGCCCGGAACGGTCCAGGTGCCACCTGCCGGACAGCCGATCGTCCAGATGGCCGACGCCAACACCTGCGGCGGGTATCCGAAGATCGCCACCATCATCGAATCCGACCTGCGCCTGCTGGCCCAGACCCGCGTGAACGGCAGCATCCGCTTCGTCGAGACCACGCGCACGGACGCCGTCGCCGCGCTGCGGGCCGAGGCCCGGGACCAGGCGCGCCGCGCGGACGCGTTCGCCGATCTGCGCCGCATGCTGATGCCGGCATGATTCCACAGGAGACCGTCCCCATGACCGACCGCAAGACCATCGACCTGAATGCCGACCTGGGCGAAAGCTTCGGCCACTACACGATCGGCAATGACGCGGCGATGCTGGACGTCGTGACGTCCGCGAACGTGGCATGCGGCTTCCATGGCGGCGATCCGGAAGTTATGGCCGCGACCTTCCGCGTCGCCCGGGACAAGGGCGTGGCCGTCGGGGCCCATCCCGGCTTTCCCGACCTGTGGGGGTTCGGGCGACGCGTCATGCCGTTTTCAACCGGCGAGATCGAGCGGATCGTCGCCTATCAGGTTGGTGCCGCCCAGGCGCTGGCGGCCTATGCGGGGCATCGCATGACCTATGTGAAGACGCATGGTGCGCTGGGCAACCTGACCGAGCGGGACCCCGCCGTGGCCGAGGCCGTGATCGAGGCCGTGCGGCGCATCGACCCCACCCTGCCGCTGATGGCCATCGCCCTGAGCCATCTGGAACGGATCGGCCGCGAACGCGGCATGACGATCTTTTCCGAGATTTTCGCCGATCGCGCGTACACCGAGGACGGGCACCTGGTCTCCCGCAAGGAACCGGGTGCCGTGCTGCACGACGCGGATTTCGCGGCCGACCGCATCGTCCGCATGGTGCGGGCCGGCGCCATCGAAACCGTGTCGGGCCGGATGCTCCCGACCCGGATCGATTCAATCTGCGTGCATGGCGACAATGCCGAGTCCGTCGCGGTCGCCCGCACCGTGCGCGCCCGGCTGGAAGCGGCGGGCATCACATTGCGCGCGCTGACCTGAGAAGCCCCGATGACCGTCGATCTGGAGCGCATCACGATCCTCATGGACCGGATGCACGCACTCGGCATTGCCGAGCTGGAATACACCCATGGCGACGAGCATGTCCGCCTGGTCCGGGACACGTCCCCCCCGGCGTCCCCGGCACCGGGGACAGTGCCTGCCGCGACGCCGGACGTGCCGCCGTCCCCCCTGCCCGCCCCGGCCCCCACATCCTGCACGATCACGGCGACGATGCATGGCCAGTTCTACGCCTCGCCCACGCCGGGGGGCGCCCCCTTCGTCACCGCAGGCTCGGTCGTCGCGCAGGGACAGCCCCTCTATATCCTGGAGGTGATGAAGACCCTGACGCGGGTCGAGGCCGAATTCCCCTGCACGATCGTCGCGATCCTGTGTGAAAACGGCCAGGCGGTGGAGCCGGGAACCGAACTGTTCACCGTGGAGCGCCGGGATGCGTGACGTCCGCACCGTCCTGATCGCCAATCGCGGCGAAATCGCCCTGCGCATTGCCCGCGCCTGCCGCCTGCTGGGGCTGCGCAGCGTGGGCGTATATTCCGAAGCCGATGCCGGCCTGGCGCATCTGCGCCTGGTCGATCAGCGGATCTGCATCGGCCCCGCATCGGCGACACGGAGCTATCTGGATGCCGGGCGGATCCTGCGCGCCGCCGCATTGACGGGGGCGGACGCGATCCATCCCGGCTATGGCTTCCTGTCGGAAAATGCCGATTTCGCCGAAGCGGTGGAACGCGCGGGCCTGGTCCTGGTGGGACCGCCCGCGTCCATCATGCGCATGATGGGCGACAAGATCGCCGCCAAGCGGCAGATGCGCGACAGCGGCGTACCCTGCCTGCCCGGCTCGGACGATGCGCTGCCGGACGATATCGCCGAGGCCGTGCGGATCTGCGACGGCGTGGGCTATCCGCTGATCGTCAAGGCGGCAGGCGGCGGCGGCGGGCGCGGCATGCGCGTCGTGCGCCGGCCCGAAAACGCGCGGGAGGCGATCGAAACCGCGCGCGAGGAAGCCGGACGCGCCTTCGGCAACCCGTCGATCTATGCCGAGCGATTCCTGCAGCACCCACGTCATGTGGAAATCCAGGTCCTGGCCGACAGGGCGGGCCAGGCCGTCTGGCTGGGCGCGCGGGACTGTTCCGTACAACGCCGGCACCAGAAACTGATCGAGGAAGCGCCCGCCATCGGAATTCCGCCCGACCGTATCGCCGACCTGGGCGAGCGCTGTGCCCGCGCCTGCGTCCGGATGGGGTATGTCGGAGCCGGCACGTTCGAATTCCTCTACGAGGACGGCGCGTTTTCCTTCATCGAGATGAACACGCGCCTGCAGGTGGAACACCCGGTGACCGAAATGACGACCGGCATCGATATCGTGCGCGAACAACTGCGTATCGCCATGGGACATCCCCTGTCGTTCGGCCAGTCCGATATCGAAACGCGCGGCCATGCCATCGAATGCCGGATCAACGCGGAACATCCGGAAACATTCGCCCCCTGCCCCGGCCTCGTGCGGACATGGCGCCCGCCGGGCGGCCCCGGCGTGCGGGTCGATACGCACCTGTATGACGGATACACGGTACCGCCGCAGTACGACTCGCTGGTCGCCAAGCTGATCGTCCATGGCGCGGACCGCGCCGATGCGCTGGCGCGGATGCGCGCGGCGCTGGACGAGATGATGGTCGAAGGCATCACCACCACCGCCCCGCTGCATCGCCGCCTGATGGACGCCGCAGATTTTTGCGCCGGCGGCGTCTCCGTCCATTATCTGGAGGCACTGGCGGCCGAAGGGGCCACGCCATGACGATCCTGGACCAGTTGCCCGCGCTGGTCGCGGCCATGCGGCGCAATGCCGTCCGAAGCCTGACGGTGGGCGACGCCGGGACCAGGCTGACCCTGCGGCTGGCCGAGGCGGCGACGCAGACGCCGGTCGTCCCCGCAGCCGCCGGGGCGCCCGCCGTGACGCGGGCCCTGAGCCCGGAGATGGGCATCTTCCGCCTGGGGGCCGAAGGCGCGCAAACGGGCGCGACGGTCGCATGCGGGGCGATTCTGGGCTTTGTCGAGATCGGGCCGGCCCTCCTCCCGATCCCGTCGCCGGCGGCCGGGACGCTCAGCGCCGTCCTGGCCGAGGACGGCGCGCCCATCGGCTTTCACGCCCCGGCCTTCGAGATAACCGATGCCTGAGCGCCGCGTCCTAGAGCGACGAGGCCGAGCGCGACGCCTGTTCGTAGAATCCCGTCAGCACGCGCAGCGCCTTCGCGACCTCGCCGATCTTCACGCCGCCCGGCCGCCGGTCCGGGGGGATGAGTTCCAGCAGGCAGACCTTGCGGATACGGGCGTAATCCTCGCAGACCGTCCGCCCCTTCTCCGTCGCGCCGACGAAAACCTCCTTGCCGTCGCGGCGGCGGGTGATGAGGCCCAGCCGGTCCAGCTTCTTCATCGCATAATTGAGGTAATGGCGTTCGGACAGATTGAGCGTGAACATCAGGTCCGAGATGCTTTTCTGCCGATGGCGGTGATTGACGCTGTGCAGGATCAGCGCGTCCAGCGGGGACAGGTCGGGCAGGTTCGCCGCCGCCATGCCGCGCACCACCCAGCGCTGGAACGCATGATTGACGACCGTCAGCGCGAATTCGAACTCGCTGAGATCTTCGTTTCCAGGACTGGCGAGATGCGACGACGACACGATAAAGGCGCGTTCCATGGCCAGGGCCAACGCTTCGGACGGCTGTTCCGCGCGCGCGCGGCGGCCGGGTTTCGTGTTCGTCATGAGGCATCTCGCTCCCGTCTATTCGGCGCCGGACCGTGGCGGCGCAGCCTGATCCTAACCTGAACCCGGAGGCAGGGCATGTCCCCCAAGATGCAAATTCGCCTGGCCGCCGATATTGGCGGAACGTTCACGGATATCGTGCTGGAAACCCCGCGCGGGCGCCTGACGCGCAAGGTCCTGACGACGCCGCATGCGCCCGAGGAAGGGGTGATGACCGGAATCGGCCTGATCCTGGGCGATGCCGGGCTGGCCTTCGCCGACGTCACGGTCTTCGTCCATGGCACGACGCTGGCGACCAACGCCATTATCGAACGGCGAGGCGCCCTGACGGTACTGATCGGCACCGAGGGATTTCGCGACATCCTGGAAATCGGCACGGAAAGCCGGTTCAACCAGTATGACATCATGATCCGGAAGCCGGCGCCGCTGGTTCCCCGTACCGCGCGCTTCACCGTGCCGGAGCGCATGGACGCACGGGGGCGGGTCCAGAGGCCGCTGGACGAGGACGCGCTGCGCGCGCTGGCGCCGCGCCTGCGCGCCGCGGGGGCCGAGGCGATCGCGATCGCCTTCATGCATTCCTACGCGAATCCGGACCATGAGCGCCGCGCCGGCGAGATCCTGGCCGAGGCGCTTCCGGACATTCCGATTTCGCTTTCCAGCGCCGTCTGCCCCGAAGTGCGTGAATATGAGCGCACCTCCACCACCGTCGCCAACGCCTATGTCCAGCCGCTGATGGCCGGCTATCTGGGCCGGCTGCGACAGGCGCTGGATGCGCAGTCGTTCCGTGGGGCGCTGTATCTGGTGACGTCGGGCGGCGGACTGACGTCGCTGGAGACGGCGCGGCAGTTTCCGGTGCGCCTGGTCGAATCCGGTCCGGCGGGCGGCGCGATCTTCGCCGCCCAATGCGCCGGGCGCCTGGCCGAGGATCGTGTCCTGTCCTTCGACATGGGCGGCACCACGGCCAAGATCTGCCTGATCGAACACGGTCAGCCCGCATCCTCGCGCGTGTTCGAAGTGGATCGCACGGCCCGTTTCATGAAAGGATCGGGCCTGCCGCTGCGCATTCCCGTCATCGAAATGGTCGAGATCGGCGCGGGGGGCGGGTCGCTCGTCCATCTGGACGCCATGAAGCGCGTCGTCGTCGGGCCGGAAAGCGCATCGTCCGTACCCGGGCCGGCCTGCTACGGGCTGGGGGGCACGCGCCCGGCCGTGACCGACGCGGACGTGACGCTGGGCCTGATCCAGCCGGAGGCCTTCGCCGGCGGCAGCATGACCCTGCAGCCCGAGCGCGCGGCGATCGCGTTGCAGCAGGCCGTCGGCACCACGCTGGGCCTGTCGCCGGAAATGGCGGCCCACGCGGTCTATGAAATCGTGTGCGAGAACATGGCCAGCGCCGCCCGCGTGCATGCCGCCGAACGTGGGGCGGTCATCGGTACCCACACCATGATCGCCTTCGGCGGCGCGGCCCCGCTGCATGCCGCCCGCGTGGCCGAAAAACTGGGGGTCCGCCGGCTGGTCGTGCCGTCGAACGCCGGTGTGGGGTCCGCCGTCGGCTTCCTGGCCGCCCCGGTCTCGTTCGAGATCGTCCGCTCCTGCCCGGTGCGGCTGAATGCCGGCTTCGACACCGCCGCCATGACGTCCCTGCTGGACGATATGACGGACACGGCGCGGGACATGGTGCAGGACGGAGCCGACGCGGCGGCGCTGACCGTCCGGCGCGGCGGCTTCATGCGCTATGTCGGACAGGGACACGAAATCATCGTGTCCCTGCCGGACGGACCGCTGACGCCCGACGCCCTGCCGGCGCTGCGGGCGGCATTCGAGGCGGAATATGCCCGCCAGTTCGAGCGCGTCATCCCCAACGCCCCGGTCGAGATCCTGAACTGGTCGGTCTGTGTTTCGACCACGCCCGCGAAACCCGAACCCTTCGCCCCCACGCCGGCACGGCACGGGGCGGCGCCGGAACGGACGCGCCGGCTGTTCGACGGGGCCAGGGGGCAGTTCGTAGAACTGGCGGTCCATGACCGCGACGACATGCGCCCCGGCAGCATCGTTCCCGGACCGGCCCTGATCGCCGAGCGCGAGACCACCACCTACGTTTCGGCCCGCTTCGACGCCTTTATCGACGGCAGCGGCAATATCGTCATGGACATGAAGGAAACGGCCCAATGAACGCGCGGAACCAGATCGATCTCCAGATCATGTGGAACCGCCTGATCGCCGTCGTCGGCGAGCAGGCTCAGGTCCTGATTCGCACGGCCTTCAGCCCGATCGTGCGCGAATGCGAGGATATTTCGGCGGGAATCTTCGACCTGCGGGGCCGCATGATCGCGCAGGCCGTGACCGGCACCCCCGGCCACGTCAATTCGATGGCGGAATCCGTGGGCCATTTCCTGCGCCACTTCCCCATCGAGACCATGAAGGACGGCGATGCCTACATCACCAACGACCCGTGGATGGGCACGGGGCACCTGAACGATTTCGTCGTCACGACCCCGGCCTTCCACAGGGGAAAGCTTGTGGGGCTGTTCTCCTGCACCAGCCACCTGATGGATATCGGCGGCCTGGGCTGCGGCCCGGAAGGGACGGACGTGCTGATGGAGGGGCTGTCGATCCCCATGCTCAAGCTGATCGACCAGGGCCGGGTGAACGAGACCCTGATGGCGATGATCCGCACCAACACCCGCCTGCCGGTCGACACCGAGGGCGATACCTATTCCCTGGCGGCCTGCAACGACGTCGGCGTGCGCGCGCTGCGCGCGATGATGGACGAATTCGCCATCGATACGCTGGAACCGCTGGCCGATTTCATCATCGAGCGATCGTACGATGCCGTCGTGGAAAAAATCGCCGCCCTGCCACGCGGCACATGGTCGTACGACATGACGATAGACGGCTACGATGCGCCGCTGACGCTGCGGGCGAGCCTGACGATCGATGCCGATGGCGTGCAGGTCGATTATGACGGGTCGGACCCCGTCGTGCCACGCGGAATCAACGTACCGCTGGCCTATACCAAGGCCTATACGGTGTTCGGCCTGGCCTGCGCCATCGCGCCGGACGTGCCCAACAATGCCGGATCACTGGCGGCCTATCGCGTCACGGCACCGGCGGGAAGCGTGCTCAACGCGCCGTACCCGGCGCCGGTCTCCGCACGGCATATCGTCGGGCAGATGCTGCCGGACATGGTGTTCGGCTGCCTGCGCACGCCCCTGCCCGACCGGATTCCGGCCGAAGGCACATCCTGCCTGTGGAACATCACGGTACGCGGAAACTGGGTGCCGGACGGCCAGGATACGACGCAGGCCTTCGCCCTGGCCATCACGACCAATGGCGGCACGGGCGCGCGGCCGGGCCTGGACGGGCTGTCGGCCACCGCGTTTCCCTCCGGCGTCCATGGCACCCCGATCGAGATCGCGGAAATACAGTGCCCCCTCATCTTCTGGCGCAAGGAATTCCGCGAAGGCAGCGGCGGCGACGGCGAGACCCGCGGCGGCCTGGGTCAGATCATGGAGATCGGCAGCACGGAACAGCGGCCGTTCGACCTGCTGGCCGCATTCGACCGGATCACATACCCCCCGCGCGGCGCAGTCGGGGGCAAGGACGGCGCCCCCGGCTGCGTCAAGCTGGCGGGCGGCAGGGAACTCGCAGGCAAGGGGCTACAGATTATCCCGCCCGACGAGACGTTGATCATCATGACGCCCGGCGGGGGCGGCCTTGGCGCGCCCGGGGCCCGGACGGAAACACGACGCCAGGCGGACCGCGAGGGCGGTTATGTATAGCATACGACGGTACTGGCAGGCGGTCGAAAGACCGCCTGCCCCCGAGGCAGCCAGTGCCGGTTCACAGACATGACGGAACGGACGCATCGGCCGATGAGTCCGTTCCGACAGGCAGGATTCAGAGAGGCGGCTGTCTGGTGTGCCAGTCCGTGTCGCGCTGGTAGGCATCGGCAACCGTCATCACGCGCGCCTCGGCGAACGGTCGGCCGGCGATCTGCAGGCCGATGGGGCAACCGTTCGGGTCGAAACCGCAATTCACGCTGATTGCCGGCAGGCCCAGATAGTTGAACGGTCGCGTATTCGCGGACACGGCCATGAACGCCTGCACGGAAGCGGGCGACCCCTGGTCGATATTGGTCTCGGCCAGGGTCGGCAGGCAGGTGCGGATCGTGGGCGTCGCCAGGACATCGACCTGCCCGAAGACCTCATCCGCGAAGGCCTTGAGGATCGGGCCGCGCCGGCTCAACGCCTCCACGTAATAAGGAGCGGGAATGGCATTGCCGCCAAACAGCCGCGCGCTGAGCTGTACGGAATAGTCCTGGGGGCGCTCGCGCATCCATTCGGCATGGATCGCCGCGGCTTCGACACGGAGGAGAACACCGGCATAGACGGAAACCGCATCCATCAGCGGCAGCGGCAGCCGCATTACGGTTGCGCCGCGTCCGGCCAGGACAGCTACCGCGGCCTCGAATGCGGCGACAACCGGAGCATCGGCGCCATCCAGAAAATAAGTGGTCGGAATGCCGACCCGCAGGCCCCGCAGATCGCCGTCCAGGGCGGCCTCATAATCCGGTACGGGCTCGGCGGAACTGGTCGGGTCGCGGCTGTCCTGCCCGGCGATGACCTTCATCATGCGGGCACAATCCCGCACCGTGCGCGTCAGGGGGCCCACATTGTCCGCCGAAAAGGAAAGCGGCATCACCCCCGCGCGGCTGACCCGCGTCTGTGTCGGCTTCAGGCCCGTCACGCCACAGGCAGCCGCCGGCAGACGGATGGAACCACCCGTATCGGACCCCAACGCGCCATAGGTGCAGCGCGAGGCGACCGCCGCCCCCGATCCGCTGGACGAGCCACCGGTGATATAGGGAAGGTTCCAGGGGTTATGACAGTCGCCGTAATGCGCGTTGTGACCCGTCGGGTTCATTGCGAATTCGGCCATGTTCAGGCCGCCATAGGCATAGGCCCCGGCCGCGGCCATGCGCTCGACCACGGTCGCCGTCACCGTGGGGACGAAATCCTTGCGGATCACCGATCCGCAGGTGCACGGCCTGCCGGCCTGATAGTACATGTCCTTGTGCGCCAGCGGCAGGCCGTGCAGCAGCCCCAGCGCAGCGCCCGCGGCCACGGCCTTGTCGGCGGCCTCCGCCGCGCGGAAAGCCCCCTCCCGATCGAGCCAGATGGTGGCGTTGATCCGCTCCTCGGCGGCGTCAAGCCGGGCCAGACAGGCCTCCAGAAGCGCCATGGAGGTCGTCTCGCGCATAGCGACCGCGTCCACCGCATCCACAAGGCTCAGATCGGCCAGATCCCGCGCGGTCATTGCTTTGCCGCCTGCAGCGCTGCTTCGAAGCTCGACGGTTCATCCTCGAACCGCAGTTGCCCCCGCATCGCCTCGAACGCGGAGATCGTCACCGCCAGTTCCGCCTCCAGCCGTCGCGCGAGTTCGCTCGGCGGTACGATGCCGCTCCATGTGGCGATGCCCGTCTCTATCATTTGTTCGAATTTCGTCACGATCTTCTCCTTCAGACGTCGAGACGGACACAAGACCATCCGCAACCGGCGACAATCCAGACGGCGTCACCATCAATGACTATAAAGGCACTTTGAACGAAAACCAGAAAAACAACGATGATAAGGTATTGTTATACAGTCATATATGACTTCATTACTTTGCCACACACCGGACCGATCGATGCATCATCCGGACTCACCGAATTCGTCAATCGCAACCTGCTGGGCAATCTTGACGACATCCTCGATAATTTCGGAATTATGCCTGATGAGGCGCCCCGCCACGCAATTGACCTTTGGAACGGGCATGCCGACGTCCAGAAGGCAGAGTTCCCCGGATTCGAGATGGTTCCTGACGACCGCCTGGGGGATCAGCGCCAGTCCCGGACGCTTGAGGAGCATGTTGACGATCATCGGCGCCGAACTCATGGCATGAATACGATGGCGACTGATCCCTTCCCTGGCCAGGAGGCTGCACAGCATCGAATGCGGGACGGTATTGCGCGAGAACGTCATGAGCGACAGGGAGGGCAGATTTCCGAGTCCGATCTCCTCCAGCCTGGCATCCTTGAATTTCTTCGAGGCGACAAGACCGAGCTTGAACTTGTAGACGGACGTCTCGATCATGACGGGAGAGTTCACCGGCCCGATGAAGATCCCGAGATCCAGCATCCCCTTCGTAACCTTGCGCTGAATATCGTCGGAATTCCCGATATCGAGATCGATCGTGATATTCGGATATTTCACGCCGATTCGCGAAAGAAGATGCGGCAGCCAGGTATGGACGACGGTCTCTATCGTCCCGAGACGCAGGATTCCGTTCTTCTCGCTGTGCCCCTTGATCGTCGCGACGGCCTCGTCATGAAGTTCGAGAATGCGCTCGGCATAATAGATCAGCGTCTTGCCGATAGGCGTCGGCGAGACCTGATTGCCCGTACGATAGAACAGCTTCGCGCCCAGTTCATGTTCCAGTTGCGCGATGCGTATCGAAATTGCCGGCTGCGTCAGGCGAAGACTCTCCGCCGCAGCCTTGAACCCTCCCAGACGGTCTATCGACAGAAGGACCTCGAGCGACTTGAGGTTCATCGCCATTCACCCTTGTCAGACATCACGGTTCCGGAAACACGCCATCCTGCGAACGGTCCCGCTCAACATCCGTGGCGCGCCACCCATTCGTTGATCACGTCGGTCGTGCCCATGATATCCGGATATTTCTCGCCGGCGGTGAGACGGGCAAGCGTCACCTTCTCGTCGGCCTGCATCTGGATGGCTCGTGCCGCGGCCGCAGCGACATCCGCGGGCGGCAGGACCAGTACCCCGTTTTCGTCCGCGAGGATCGCATCCCCCGGGTTGACCGCGACGTCACCGCAACTGACCGGAATGCAGAACTCGCCGCCCAGGCCCAGGGTTTTAACCGTGACGGCCGATGTACCGCTCGACCAGACAGGCACGCCGTACTGCCGCAATTCACCCAGGTCGGTCACCGCGCCATCGACGATGATACCAGCGACCCCGGCACATTTGGCCGCATAGGCGACCGCCCCCCCCATGGCGGCGATGGCCGTGTCTCCACAGCGGTCGATCACCAGGATATCCCCCGGACGCGCCTTTCCTATCGCATAATGGACGATCGACCCATCCATGCTGGGCATGCGGAGCGTCACGGCGGTCCCCGCCACACGCCGATCCTGGAAATGGGCGCGGATCCTGGGCATCATAAAACCGGCATAGCGAAAATGACCGATCACGGCGGGCTCGGCCTGGATCAGGAGCGCGAGGTCGCTGGCCGCCACGGCAGGAGGCAAAGGATTGAGGACAAACATTCTTTTATCCGATCTCAAGAGGATACAGAGTAACCGGCTATGACTGTTCGGAGGGTGTCCTGTGCCCCGCGGCGACAATGCCGGCCGCGGTGACTGCCAGGGTCACCATGACGTAAAGTGTAATCCCCCAGGTGCCTGTCCATCCGCCCACAATGCTGCTCATGATCAGCGGGGCGAATGCACTGCCGCCTGCCAGGCTGCCAAGCGTGTAAGCCAGGGACGACCCGGTATAGCGCACGGTGGAAGGAAACTGATTGGTAATGAATGTGCCCTGCGCCGCATACATCGCCGCATGGGACACCGTCCCGATCGCCGTCAGGCCGAAGATCGCCAGGGGCAGTTTCATGCCGAATACCGGAAAGAACGCTAGCGTGATGAGCGAGCCGGCCAGGATGCCGCCTGCATAGACTTTCCGGCACCCTATCCGGTCGATCAGAGAGCCGAAGACCGGAATCGCGACAAGTTCGCAGGCGCTGCCTGTCAGCGTGCAGCCCAGCGCGACGGAACGGGGCATATCGAGAAACTGCGTTATGTAGGAAATGCTGAAAATGAGCAGGAGCGAATAGAGGACGTCCGTCCCGATTCTCGAAGACGATGCGATAGCCAGCGCGGCCTTATGCTTGCGCAGCACTTCGACCAGGGGGGGCGCGCCGGCCTCGTGGCGGCTCTTGGCGAACACCGGCGTCTCGGGAACGGCGCGACGGACCCAAAGGCCGAACACCATCAGGAACGCGCTCAGGGCAAAGGGAACACGCCAGCCCCAGGACAGGAAAGCCCTGTCGGGCATGAAAATCCCCACGCCACCGATGACGAACGTCGCCAGCAATATCCCCGCCGCCGGCCCCATCTGCGCCCAGGATGAATTCCGCCCCTGACGGTGCGCACTTCCGTGTTCCGTGGCGATCAGAACCGCCCCCGCCCACTCCCCGCCCAATGCGAGCCCCTGCAGAAAGCGGACGATGCTGAGGCCCAGCGGGGCGACGATCCCGATCGATTCGAATGTCGGCAACACGGCAATGCTGGCAGTACAGGCCCCCATCAGGGTCAGGGCGAATACCAGGACCGTCCTGCGACCATATCGATCCCCGATCCAGCCGAACACGACCGCTCCGACCGGGCGCGAAACGTAGCCCACGGCATATGTCGAGAATGCGAGGATCATGCCCACACGCGGCTGCGCGGAGGGGAAGAAGAGGCGACCGAAAATCAGGGCCGCCATGGTATTGTAGATGGTGAAATCATACCATTCCAGCATCGTCCCCACGATGCTGGCAAACGCGATCCGCCATTGTGACAGCCGCGCCCGCATGATCTGCGGATTCTGGTCCTCCTGGAACGAAGCCTGCCGTGGCGTCACATTTTTCATCAATGACCGTTTCCTGAAAACAGAGCCGTCCCGTGCCGGTGTCGTCCACGCGACCTTTGCAGCGTTCAGTTCCCGGGGCGCCTTCACAGCGCCCCGGCGGAACATCGTAACAAGGTCCGTGATGGCGAACATCCGCGTTTCGGCGCCTTGTCCGTCGTCAGAATTTCAGGGATGTCTTGACATAGTACATCCCTCCATTGAAGCCGTATGGCGAGTTTCCTGCGTAGATAAAGGCATTCTGCAACGCGGCGCGCGAGGCGGCATTGGCGCGGGTAGGATAGTGGTTTCCCGCATTGTAGGCACCGACCGCGATGTGCCAGCGCTTGAAGACGTCATAACCGAGTTCGAGATTCGTGATATAGGATGGCCCGGCATACGTCCACTGGGTCTGGACGAGCGAGGGCGACGCGACCCAGGTATAGGAGCCGAAGCGCTGTTCCTGAACGCGGAACGAATAGGGGCCCTTGTTCCAGGAAACCGACAGATTCTCGATATTCTTCGGTGCCGAATGAAGCAGGAATTCCTCGTTGGTGCGATTGAAGGACGTCTGTCCAAGTGCGGTCAGAATACCGGGCGTCGCGTTATGGTGCGTGATCTCCGTATCGGCGATGTTAACCGAGAAACTGAAAAGGAATGTTCCGGACGTGGTATGCAACGTATAGCTGGTCGAAATATCACCGCCATTCGTCGCCGTATTGACCGGATTGCTGTAATAGGACGCATAGAGAACATTCGGCAGCCCGACGCCGGCCAGGATGGATTCGATGTTCGTGCCACCGAACAACGAGGAATTGTAGAGTCGATCGTTGATCGAAATTCGGTACAAGTTTGCGGTCAGGGTCCAGTTCGGCAGTAGCGTAACGTCGGCGCCGACGCTGAAGCTGCGCGACTGTTCACCCTTCAGCTTGGACGCGCCGAGTGCCCGCGCCCACGGCGAATTGACGGGCAGCTGTGCCGTCCGATACGTGGGAAAGGTGGTCTCGGAGAAAAAAGCCTCTTCCGCGAGGGTCGGGGGCCGGAATCCCGTATTCGCGTTGGCGCGGAGCGCGAAATTCTTGGTGAAATTATAACGCGTCCCGATGGACCCCGTGGCTGCGGCACCGACATCGCTGTAGCCTACGGCGTGACCGCCCAGGGTCCATTCCCATTTCCTGGTTGCGAAGAAATCGAGATTGACCGAACCATCAAAGACATTCCGCACCTGCGTCCCTGCCGCCAGCGGCGGGACGCCGAACTTGTCGACGGCGCCGGCCGCGACGACATGGCCCGCATCCGGACCGTCGAGCACCGTAGCCCCCCCGTCCGTGTAGGACGCGGGCTCTCCGGCGCCGATATGGAAGCTGTCCCGCCGATATTCAAAGCCATATGAGAAGTTGATCGGGCGGGGCAAAAGGGACGTATGAAAGAACTTGGTTGACTTGAAACCGGCCGCCAGCTCGTCCGAAATGAATCGCGCCGTGGAAAACGAACGCGGGCTGGCCAGGCCATAGGTGGGATTGTCGGTGTCCCTGATTTCGTTGGCCATCTGGTCTCTGCCGTAATTGGCATAGATATCCCATTCCATGCCCAGGAAGTTCGACGAGCGTATGCCGTCATTGACCTGGAAATCGTTTTCGGTGCCGATCAGGTACGGTTGGGTCCCATTGGGATAGAATGAACGAATGATAAGATCGTTCGAAGCCGCCCGATAGGTCTGGGCTTCCTGAATGTCCTTATGGGCGAATGTCGACGTATTGTAGAATTCGAAGTTCTTCGCCACCGGATAGGCGGCATTCAGGCTGACGGTTTCCAGCAGTGACTGAGGCGATCCCGAAAGATTCTGCACATTGCGCCCCAGGGCCGCGGCGCGGGGATCCGACGGGTCCAGATAAAGGCTGCCCAGATACGGCCCGGAGCGGTTTGTCCGGAGCTGATTGGTGATCTGTGCCGCGACATTCAGATAACCGCCATTGCGCCCGAGCGCCATCCCGTAATCGACGTTGCCATCGACCGTCTGACCGTCACCAGGGTAATAGCCACTGTTCTGCAGGTCGAACGTCCCGCCGTGCGTATCCTGCTTCAGGACGATGTTGACCGCTCCAGCCTCGGCATCCTGGCCGTAGAGGGCGCTGGCCCCTTCCGTGATGATCTCGACATGATCGATCGCACTCATTGGAATCAGCGAGAGGTCGGCGGGATCGGTGCCGTAGTTCTGTCCCGACTGGTAATAATTGAAATTGGCGTCGACGTGGCGGCGTTTTCCATTGACCAGCATCAGGGTCTGGTCTGCGCCGAGATTCCGCAACTGCATCGACTTGTTGAGGCCGTTGCCGCCGATGCCCGCGAACGGGGTGGAGGTCACGGCCGGCGAGAGCTGCGCGATGGCCGCATAGATGCTGGTCTGCCCGGTTTCCCGCAACTGTTCGGCGCTGTAACGGAATACCTGTACGGTACTGTGTTCGCGGGTCGAAATGGACAGGGCGGAATTTCCCGGCGTGGCCGTACCGCTGACGGTGATCGCTTCCGCCTGCTTCACCACATTCCTGGCGGAAGGCGACGCCGGATTCGGTTTATTGATATGCCGGTTGCTTTTCGACGTGAATGTCGCCTGGTCCGGGGCCTGGCTTACAGCTTGCGCTTGTGCCGTGTGGCTGGGCAGAAGCATCCCTGCCCCGACTACACATGACGTAATGCAGATATACCAATATATCTGCGGGCATCGCGAGTTTTCCGACATATGTATTCTCCATTTTCCACCACACCCTTGGCGACCAGTAAATCGCCTCGGACTACCAGCCATTCAAAAAAAACTCCTACGCTTATTGATGCTTCTTCGAGAAAGGTCAGGTTTACACCGCACTGTGAGCAGGAACCGGTATTGTGTCTATACCGAGACAAATTGCAGTCGAGCGACTGACTTTTTCCGATCTGGCTTCGCGTCTGATTCGGAATAATAACGATGTCGCAATTTTTCAATAATATTGTGATTATAGTTCGTCATAAAAATATATTATAACCGCTCAACGGCACCCATCCGGCATTGCCGCGTCCGATTTCGCGGCGCAGATTCATCAGCGCAGGGTCCGCGGCCTCCCGCCTGCCGCTGTCACGCCGGCGTCGCGACCCGGGCCGCATCCGTTGCCCGTCGCGGCAGGCACAATGTGGCAATCGCCCCGACGAGCGCACAGAACGCCACCAGAAACAGACCCGCCAGCGGCTGGCCGGTATGGACGCGCAGCCAACCGATCCCATACGGACCGACCAGCCCCCCGAGCGCTCCGAGACTGTTGATCCACGCCAGCCCGGTCGCCAGCACCTCCTGACCCAGCACCAGGGTGGGAATGGTGAAGATCATGCCCGTCACGCACAGCGCGGCCGCCAGCGCGGCCGTCAGAAGCAGCAGGGCCAGCATGCCGCTCCCCTGGCACAGGAAAGCCAGCACAAGCGTGACCGACACGATCAGGAACGGGGCCGCCATATGCCAGCGTCGCTCCTGATGCCGGTCGGAACTGCGCGCATTCAGGGTCATCGCCACCATTGCCGTCGCGAAGGGAATAATCATGTACAGGCCGATAGTCGCGGACGATGCCGCAAGCACCTGCGCGACGAAGGTAGGGATCCAGAAGACAATGCCGTAATTGCACACCGCCTGGCAGAAGCAGATCAGGATCAGCAACCGGACGATCGGGCGCGACAACGCGGCGAAGGGTCGCGCCCTGCCGACCGGTGCCGACGCCGCGCCGGCAGCCCCCCATCCCGCATGCACGCGTGCAAGGACGATCCGCCGCTCCGCCGCGCCGAGCCATCGTGCGTCTTCCGGACCGTCATCCAGACGCCGCCATACCACCAGGCCCAGCAGAAGGGGGGGCACGGCTTCCAGGAGGAACATCCATTTCCACCCGGGAATGGAGAGTACGCCATCAAAATGCGCCAGGATGGCGACGGAAACCGGACCGCCGATGGCGCCGGAAGCCGGAATGGCGATCAGGAAAGCCGCCGTGACCCGCGCGATCATCTGCCGCGAGAACCATATCGCCAGGTAATAGAGCACGGCCGGGTAGAACCCGGCCTCCGCCACGCCCAGCGACACGCGCAGCAGGCAGAACTGCCAGTCGGTCCCCACGATCGTGAACAGGAACGAGATCAGGCTCCAGCCTATCATGATGGCCGCGATGGTGCGCCTGACCCCGAAACGGGCCAGCAACAGGGACGAGGGCACCTGAAAGGCAATATAGCCGATGAAGAACAGGCCCGCCCCCAGCCCGAACGTTGCGTCGGAAAAATGAAGGCTGTTTTCCATCGGAACGCGGGCGAAACTGAGATTGATCCGATCGAGATAGGAAAACATGTAGCAGACGACGAGCAGCGGAATGATGCGCCAGGCTGCCGCCCGGAATACCGCCTGCTCGGTCACGGAGATCGCGTCACTTGCCCCTGTGGCATGGTCGGTCAACAGCTGATCCTTCTCCTGTAGCCCACCCCCGGCGGGGGCGCGGAAATACGCCCCCGATCTTATTTTATGTGCGAAACGATATGGAAGCGGGAACGATACCGGGCCGCGCACGCCCGCCGGACACCTGGCGAATGGCCGATCAGATAATCCTGCCCCGATGGCTCGCCACCAGGTCCTCGTAGCCTTCTATGGGCATGTCCGTGACCAGCATCGCGCCCGGCGCGTGGGTGATGGCGAATTCCGGCTTGCTGGCGGCCAGAACCGCCTGCGGCGTGACCCCGCAGGCCCAGAAGACCGGAAGTTCATCGTCAGCCACTTCCGTAGGGTCGCCGTAATCGGGGCTGTCGATGTCGGCAATGCCGATTTCTTCCGGAAAGCCGATCTGTATCGGCGCACCATGGGCCAGCGGGATCAGCGAACTGATCTGCACGGCCCGAATGGCGTGATGCGACCGGAACGGCCGCATGGACACGACCACCGGCCCCGCGAACGGGCCGACCGGCGTGCAGGCGATATTCGTCCGATAGACCGGCACGCCGCGGCCGAGCTGCAGGTGCCGCATGGGCACGTCACAGGCCGTCAGGGCGTTCTCGAACGAGAAGGAACAGCCGAGCGCGAACGTGACCAGATCGTCGCGCCACTGGTCCCGGATATCACCGGTTTCGGCCACCATGTTGCCGTCGCGCCATACGCGATAAAGCGGCAGGTCGGTCCGGAGGTCCAGGTCCGCACCCAGCGACGGAAGCCGGTAGTCCCCCGGACGCGACATGCCGACCAGCGGACACGGCTTGGGGTTCCTGAGGCAGAATTCATGGAATGCATCCGCGAGGCTGGCGGGCAGCATGACAATATTGGCCTGGATATATCCCGCGGCCATGCCGGCGGTCACCGGACCGCTCTCGCCCGCCCGGCAAAGCCGGCGGACTTCGGCAGGAGAGGCATTGAAATAGGGCAATCTCGCCGAATCGGAATCGACCATGATTCGCATCCCTTTCGTGACATCGGAGCGGGCCATCCCTGCGACACGCAACGCCGCGTATCGCGTGCCGATCCGTATCCACACAGAAACGACTATCTGCCCGGTGCCGAAAATTGCAAATGAGTAATGTATATGTTCGCGTATAAGGATATTTTATAGCGGTATTTCTTCGTATCGTCCGCCACGATACCGCTCGATTTCCCGTGTCATTCCCGGTTCTTGTGTCATGCGCGGCTTCGGCCGTCGCCGGAGCGTCACCTGCGTCAGGCCCCTGCGCTTTGCGCCACGTTCCGCGCCATGGCGACGACATCCTCCACCAGGCCCGAGCTGTGCTTCATCAGCCGGCCGGCGACGCAATTGAGAGGCGGCAGCGCCTGCCCGACATCGAGTCTGCACAATGCACCCGAATCCAGATGTTCGCGCACGACATCCGGCGGCAACAGGGCCAGTCCCGCGCCGCTGAGGAGCATGCTGACGATCGTCGGTACCGAACTCATGGCATGAACGCGATGGTGGCTGCCCCCTTCCCTGCCCAGCAGGCGGTGCAGCATCGAATGCGGAACGGTATTGCGTGAGAAGGTCATGATCGGAAGCGCGGGCAGGCTGCCCAGATCCGTGCGCCCGCCGCGCTGGCCCACGACCGTGCGATGCGCCAGCAGCGCGACCTCGAAGCTGCAGACCGGCGTCTCGATCATCATCGGAGAATTGACCGGCCCCATGAACAGGCCGACATCCAGCATGCCCTTCGCGACCTTGCGCTGGATATCGTCGGAAATGCCGATATCGAGATCGACCGTGATATTGGGGTATTTCTCGTCGATGCGGCAGAGCAGTTGCGCCAGCCAGGTATGCGCGGTCGTTTCCACGGTCCCGAGGCGCAGGATACCGTTTTCCTCGTTATGGCCCTTGATGGTCAGAAGTGCCTCGTCCCGCAGCTGCAGGATGCGCTCGGCGTAGTGGATCAGCGTCACGCCGACGGGCGTGGGCAAGACACGCTTGCCGGAGCGATGGAAGATCCGCGTCTCCAGCATGGCCTCCAGCTGCGACACCCGGATCGAGATCGCGGGCTGCGTCATGCGCAGCGCCTCGGCCGCCGCCTTGAAGCCGCCCAGCCTGTCGATCCACAGCACGGCCTCCAGACTCTTCAAGTCCATCGCACCCGATCCCTGCCTATAAGGCGCGTTTATATCACAGGGACCGGTCGGCACGCCAAAGATAAGCCTCCCTCCGCACAGCCGCCCGTGGCCACAGGACTATTCGCAAGAAGTCCGGATTTTATATGTAAAAACCCATTATCAATATTTATTCCACTCAGGGAGACAGCAGCGCGGCACAGGCCGGATTTCGTCGCACCGTGTGTGATAACCCTGCTTATTGACCGAAGCCGGTGAGAACGATTTTCCCCTTCGCCCGCCCGCTCTCGATCAGGGCGTGCGCGCGGCGCAAATTGTCCGCGTTGATCGGACCGAAATTCTCGCCCAGCGTCGTGCGGATGCGCCCGCTGTCCACGAGTGACGCGATCTCGTTCAGCAATTTGCCTTGTTCGGCCATGTCGGCTGTTTCGAACATCGGACGGGTGAACATCAGTTCCCAATGCAGCGACAGGCTTTTGCGCTTGAGCGGCAACGCGCTGAGTTCTTCCGGATCGTCGATCAGTCCCAGGTGGCCCTGTGGCGCCAGCAACTCCACGATGTCGGCGAAGTGCTGGTCCGTCTGGGTCGTGGAGAAGACGAAGCCGGGCGCGCCGGTCGGCAGGTTAGCCACCTGTCCGGCGAGGGCGTTCCGATGGTCGATCACATGATGCGCGCCCAGGCTGCGGACCCACTCCTGCGTCTCGGGGCGCGACGCCGTGGCGATGATTGTCAGGTCCGTCAGCGCGCGGGCAAGCTGGATCGCCATCGAGCCGACGCCACCCGCGCCGCCCACGATCAGCAGGGACGGGACGGTGCCGGGGACCGGCCGCCGGATATCGAGCCGGTCGAACAACATCTCCCACGCCGTGATCGCGGTCAGCGGAAGTGCCGCGGCCTGCGCCCAGTCCAGCGATTTCGGCTTGTGGCCCACGATCCGCTCGTCGACCAGATGGAACTGGGCATTCGTGCCCGATCGGTGCAGAGATCCGGCATAGAAGACTTCATCCCCTGCCGTGAAGTCACGGACGTCCGGCCCCGTCGCTGTGACGACGCCTGCCGCGTCCCAGCCCAGCACGCGCCATTGGCCCGGTTCGGGTGCGGCACTCCGTCGCACCTTGGTGTCGACGGGATTGACCGAAACAGCCCGGACCTCGACCAGGAGGTCATGTCCGGTCGGCACGGGTTCGGGGAGTTCGATGTCCTGCAACGCATCGGGATCGTCGATCGGAAGGGGGGATTGATAACCAACGGCACGCATGGGTTTCGCTCCATCGTTGAATGGAGGGAAGATGGAGCGTTATGTTCGGCATACGCAAGAACGCACATATAATGCTCATAGTATCGGAAATGATACCGTCATGCCCCGCATTCGTCACAGGCGCCTCGACTGCAGCCCCGGCTGCGCCGTGGAAGCGACGCTCGAACTGATCGACGGGAAGTGGAAAGGAGTCATCCTTTTCCATCTTCTGCAGGGAACCATGCGCTTCAACGCCATCCGAAAGCGTTTGCCGAACGTCACGCCGCGCATGCTGACAGCGCAATTACGCGAACTGGAGCACGATGGGTTCGTTCTACGGACGGTCTACGCCGAAGTACCGCCCAAGGTGGAATACACCCTCACCGAGCGCGGCCGGAGCCTTGAGCCCGTCATCATGGCGCTGAAAAGCTGGGGCGATGCGCATACCAGCTTCGATCCTGCTTCGGCAGATCGTGCCACTGGCGGGACAGGGGCAGGACCACCGGATAGCTGGCCCGCGTGCCGTTCCTGAGCAGATGATCCGCACGCAGAAAATGAGGGGCTGTGCGCGCGGGAGCGTGCCGGCCTGGTGTCGGCCAGGCCCCAATACGACGAAAGCCGCCTTGCGGCGGCTTCCCGTAACCGACTGACTTTCCATAGAAAATCTGGAGCGGGCGATGGGATTCGAACCCACGACCCCAACCTTGGCAAGGTTGTGCTCTACCCCTGAGCTACGCCCGCACCGTGTCGGTGGAGGGGGGTGTAAGGGAAAGCGAACTGCCTGACAAGGGGGGAAATTCATCTTTTGCGTTTTTTGCGCGTGGGGGGTGCTGCGGCTTGTGGGACAGGCGGGGGATGACAATGTTAGGTCTTGGTTTCATACGGCGCCGGGCCGCGGGTCGGCGGCTGGAACAAGACAAACAGGCAGGATCGGGTTCTATGGATTACATCATCGGTCAGTCCCGCGGCGGCCAGCGCGCTACCGGCGGCCTGGTGGACGAGGCAGGCGTTCCCGCCGCGCCGTCGGGGATGGCCGGAGCGCCGGCCGGGCCCGGCGGGAATGGTGCGATGATCGTCGACGGCACCCAGGACACCTTCATGCAGGATGTCCTGGAGGCCAGCCGTACCCTGCCGGTCCTGGTCGATTTCTGGGCCACCTGGTGCGGGCCGTGCCGCCAGTTGACCCCGGTGCTGGAAAAGATCGTCCGGTCGGCCGGCGGCCGCGTGAAGCTGGTCAAGATCGATGTCGACGCCAACCGGGCCCTGGCCCAGCAACTGACCCAGGTCGGGCTGCCGCTGCAGTCCATCCCGCTGGTGGCCGCCTTCTGGCAGGGGCAGATCCTGGACCTGTTCCAGGGCGCGCAGCCGGAAAGCGAGATCAAGCGCTTCGTCGAAGGACTGCTGAAGGCCGCGGGCGGCGGCAGCATGCCGGCGGCGGACCTGATCGTCGCGGCCCGCGCGGCGCTGGAGGCCGGCAGCGCCGAGGAAGCGGCCGGCCTGTATGCCCAGACCCTGGAGATCGAACCCGAAAACGCCGCCGCCTGGGGCGGCCTGGTGCGGGCGCTGATCGTGATGGGGGACGAGGACGCCGCCGAGGCCGCACTGGCCGACGTGCCGGCCAGGATTGCCGACCATGCCGAGATCACCGGCGCCCGCGCCGCGCTGGACCTGAAGCGCGAGGGCCGCAAGGCCGCCGAGGCATCCGAAGGGCTGCGCCGGCGGCTGGCCGCGAATCCGGCGGACCACGAGGCCCGCTACGAACTGGCCGCCGCCCTGAACGCGGCCGGCCACCGGCAGGAAGCCGCCGACGAACTGCTGACCATCATGCGCCAGGACCGTGCCTGGAACGACGATGCGGCGCGGCTGCAATTGATCCGGCTGTTCGAGTCCTGGGGCCATGACGACCCGGCGACCCTGCAGGCCCGGCGGCGTATGTCCGCGCTGCTGTTTTCATGATGCGGGGGGCGGCACGGCATTGAGCGGCGACGATATTCCGCGCGCCGTGCCGCGCCCGCACGACATGACGCTGGCGGACCTGCCGCCCGAACTGGGATTGTTCCCGCTGCGCGATACGGTGCTGCTGCCCCGGGCCAAGCTGCCGCTGAATATCTTCGAACCGCGCTATATCGCCCTGGTCGAGGACGCGATGGCCGGGTCGCGCCTGATCGGCATGATCCAGCCCCGCCGCGATGCGATGGACGAGGATGACGGCGACGAGATGCAGCCGGCGCCGCTGCCCGCCCT
The DNA here is from genome assembly GCF_000067045.1 of Gluconacetobacter diazotrophicus PA1 5. Lineage (NCBI taxonomy): Bacteria > Pseudomonadati > Pseudomonadota > Alphaproteobacteria > Acetobacterales > Acetobacteraceae > Gluconacetobacter > Gluconacetobacter diazotrophicus. Next base: position 196,663 of record NC_010125.1, on the reverse strand, counting down.
GTACGATATCGGGTGCGCCGGGCGCATCACGTCGATGACCGAGCGGTCGGACGGCACCTATGCCGTGACGCTGCTGGGAATGGTGCGATTCCGGCTGTTGCGCGAAACCGGGCTGCATCGGGGATACCGCCGGGCGCGGATCGACGCGTCATCCTTCGCCAGCGACCTGACCGATGGCGAGGACCCGTTCTATGACCGGCCCCGCATGATCACGGCGCTGCGCCGCTATTGCCGCCGGCGGGGCTTCGGCGCCCGCTGGAGCGTGATCGAGCAGATGGACGACGAAGCCCTGCTGATCACCCTGCCGATGATCTGCCCCTTCCCGGCGGCCGAAAAGCAGGCGCTGCTGGAATCCGGGTCGCTGAACGACAGGGCCCGAACGTTGCAGACCCTGCTGGACCTGGCTGGACATGAGCCCGAGGAGGGTGCATCTGACCACCCGCCGTCGTAAGGATGGCAGGAGAGAGGACCGATCCGATGACCGAAACCGCCCAAGCCCCCCTGGACCCCCGCCTGCTGTCCGTCCTGGTCTGCCCCGTCACCAAGGGGCCGCTGATCTATGACCGCGAGGCCGGCGAGCTGATCAGCCGCCAGGCCGGCCTGGCCTTCCCGATCCGCGACGGGATTCCCATCATGCTGCCGGACGAAGCCCGCCCGCTGGACGTGTAGGAAGACGAATTGGGGTCAAGGGGTCCCCAACCCCTTGCCGGCCCGGGCCGGGCCCGGCTCTTCTTCCCCAGCTACCGGCACGTTGTCGATCAGGCGGACCGTGCCCAGCCGGCCGGCCACCAGCAGGCGCGCCGGCTGGTCGTCGCGCTGCGCCATGGGGGCCAGGTCGGAATCGCGCCGCAATTCCAGATACTCGATTTCGGCGAAGCCGGCATCCAGCAGGCGCGTCCGCGTCGCCGCCAGCACCGGTCCCACGGGACGGCCGGCGGCGATGTCCCGCGCGGCGTCGCCCAGGGCCCGCGGCAGGGCGCGGGCGCGATCGCGTTCGCCGGGGGCGGTCAGGCGGCGATTGCGCGACGACATGGCCAGCCCGTCATCCTCGCGCCGGGTCGGGCAGGCCACCAGGCGGATCGGGATGTCGAGGTCGGCGGCCATGCGGCGCACGACATGGACCTGCTGGAAATCCTTCTCGCCGAAAAAGGCGGCGTCGGCCTGGCTTTGCAGGAACAGCTTGCACACCACCGTGGCCACCCCGTCGAAATGGCCGGGACGGTGGGCGCCGCACAGCCCTTCGGATACGCCGGCCACCGAGATCGTGGTCGAAAAGCCGGGCGGATACATCTCGGCCACCGTGGGGGCGTAGAGGATATGCGTGCCGGCGTCGGCCAGCAGGCGCGAATCCTCGTCCAGGGTCTGGGGGTAGCTGTCCAGGTCGGCCGGATTGTCGAATTGCGTGGGGTTGACGAAGATCGAGACGATCACCCGGTCCATTTCCTGCTGGGCCGCCCGCACCAGGCTGAGGTGCCCGTCATGCAGCGCGCCCATCGTGGGCACCAGCCCGACCGTCAGCCCGTCCTGCTTCCAGGCGCGCACGACGTGCCGCAGGTCGGCGACGGTATGGAGGATGCGCATCGGTTCCGGCGTAAGGGTCTTCAGCATTCTGTCCTGCCGCTTCCTGTGACCTGACGGGTTACGACCGGTTATATCGGCCCGTTTCCCCGGCAAGGAAAGCCCCTGCCCCGTATGGGACGCCGGATCTTCCGCGCGGGGCGGATTTCCTGCTATGAACGCCGCCTGTCCAGGCGGGAGGCATCGTTGTTCCAGACTATTCGGCTTTTAGGCTTGGCTGCCCTGCTTCTGTCGGTCGCTGCCTGCGGCGGCGGGGGCAGGAAGAAACACCCGATGACCCAGAAGGAAGTCTGGCAGAGCATGGGCTTCGAGTCCGGCCTGCAGAAATCCAGCCCCTGACCGAATCGGTTTCCCAAGGCCCCCGGCCTGTGGCGGGACGTGGGGCGAAGCCCCGTCAGCCGCCGGCCAGGTCATCCGGCCATTCGTCGGCCGGAACCAGGTCCACGCCCACCGTCAGCACGTCGTTGCCGCCCCCCAGGATCAGCCCGTGCACCGGGCTGATGTCGGCATAGTCGCGCCCCCAGCCCAGGACGACATGTTCGTCCCGCACCACGATTCCGTTCGTCGGGTCCAGCCCGACCCAGCCATGGTCCGGCCCCAGCCAGGCCGCGACCCAGGCATGGGACTGGTCGGCGCCCAGCCGCCGCTTCTGGCCCGGCGGGGGGCGCGTGCGGATATAGCCGGACATGTAGCGGGCCGGCACGCCGATCCAGCGCAGGGCGCTGACCATCAGGTGGGTGAAGTCCTGGCAGACACCCTCGCGCCGGGTGAGGGTCTGTTCGATCGGGGTCGAGAGGGTGGTGACACCGGCGCGAAAGCGGAATTCGGTATAGATCCGCCGGTTGAGCTCCAGCAGCGCCGCCAGGACCGGCCGGCCGGGCGTGAACGACAGGGCCGCGTAATCCCCCGCCGCGCGGTTGGCCGCGCACATCGGGCTGTCGAACAGGAATTCGGCCACGTCCCAAACCGGATCGCCGCCGCCACGGGCGATGGCGACCAGGTCCTCCCATGCCGGGGTCGCGCCGTCCGGCGGCGGCGGGGCGAAGGAGACGTCGACTTCGGAATCCGCCAGGACGTCGAACGTGCGGTGCGGGGCCTCGTGATACAGCCAGGCGATGCGGTTGCCGAAGTAATCCAGGCCGTCCACCCGCCGGGCCGGGGCCGGCGTGACGTCCAGCCGGGTCCAGCACACCACCTGCCCCGGCAGGTCGCGCGGCGTGACATGCACGATGTGGGCGGCGAGGTCGACCGGGCTGCCATAGGCGTAGCGGGTCAGGTGGCGGACGCGGTAGATCATGATTCGTCCATCGTCCCGTCCATCGCGCCGGAACGGTCCGCGCCGCGCAGGCCGCCCACCGCGCGCGGGGGGGGCAGCACGACGAAATAGCGCCGGGCGATCTGCCGGCCCAGGCTGCGCAGCGTATCATGGATATCCTGAATCCGGTCGGGCAGCGCCGCCGCCGCGACGTCCTGCTGCGGGGATGCCAGCATGTCCGCGACCAGGGCGCGCAGCCGGTCCATGACCGCCCGCGCCGTTCCGGCCAGGCCCCCGTCCGCGCCGCCAGCGTCCCCGCCGCCCCCTTCCAGGTCGGCCAGGGACTCGGTGATCATCGCCATCTGGCAGGCGACGCCGCGGGGATTGCCCTCGTCCAGCAGCAGCAGGTCCAGCACCGGGGCGGGCTGCAGCACCGCGAAATAGCGCGAGCGATAGGTGATGGCGCAATCGCTGAGTTCCAGCATCAGCCGCAGCGCGCCCTCCATCCGGCCCCGCTGGTCGACGTCCTTCTGCCGCAGGACCAGCGCGACCGAGGTCAGGATCGCGCCAGCCCGTTCCACCCGGCGCCCCAGGTCGAGGAACTGGCGCCCGCCGCTGCGGACCATGTTTTCCGCCGTCAGCCCGGATATCGTCGCGCCATAGCGCAGCAGGCTGTCGGTGACGCGGCCGATCCGTTCCAGCGTGCGGCCCGGGTCGCCGGGCACGCGCGCGTCCTGCATCTGGATGCGCAGGGTGTCGGTCCCCTCGATGATGGTGTCGAAGGTTTCGGCCGTCAGGCGGTCGCGCAGGCCGCCGGCGACCCGCGCGATTTCGGACAGCAGGCGCTGCAGCAGGCCGGAATCGAACGTGACCGCCGACAGCGCGCGCACCAGGGTCGCGAACCCGGCCCCCACCGTGACGTCGCCCTGCAGCAGGCCGACGCGGCGGGCGAGGTGCAGCACGGTTTCCAGTTCCGCGCGGTCGCGGGGCGACCCGTCGACCCGGCCGACGCGGCGGGTCACCACACGCAGTACGCGGCCGGCGTCCTCCAGTTGCTCCAGGTAGCGGCCCAGCCAGAAGAAATCGTCGGCGGCGCGGCTGGGCAGGTCGCCCTGCCCCCGCCGGATGGCCAGGATGGGGGTGCGGATGGCGGCGGTACCGACCAGGTCGGCCGTGTCCTCGACCATGACCCAGACATCCTTGGTGACGACGTGGCCGTCGCGGGGGCGGTGCATCGGACTGCCCGGCGGGGTCTCGGCGTCGGGCAGCAGGCGGGCCAGCCCGCCCGGCACGACCTGCCAGTCCGTCCCGTCAAACAGGGCGAACAGCCGCAGGACGATCGACGCGGGTTCGATCCCGCCCGGCTGGACCGAGGGCGCGAGCGACGGCGCCACGGCCTTGACCGCCACGAAGCGGTCCGGCCGGTCGCGCAGGGCGGCGATCATGTCGCCTCCCGCGCGGTCCAGGCGGCGGATCGGCGCCATCGGGTCGGTCGCGTCGCGCAGCCACCAGGCCGACCGGTCGCCGGACAGCAGGCTGTCGACGCCGCCGGGCGCCGCCGGCCAGACCGTCCGTACATCCGCCAGCTTCAGGTCCTGGCCCAGCAGGGTCCGGGCCAGGGACGGCAGGAACGCGGCCAGGCCCGGGGCCTCGACCACGCCTGCGGCGGGGTGGTTGACCAGATGGACCGCCCCGCCGCGCGCCGCGTCCAGCAGGCCCGCGATTCCAGGCGTGGAGCCGCCTTCCAGTTCCAGCGGATCGACCGTCCAGCCATCCTGGCGCAGCAGCAGCACGTCCACCCGCCGCAGGCCGCGCACGGTCTTCAGCCACAGGGCGCCGTCGCGCACCGCCAGGTCGCCGGCTTCGGCCAGTGCGCAGCCCAGTTCGCGCGCCAGGATGACGTGTTCCGCCCACAGCATGCCGCGCGGGCGGGGGGTCAGCAGCACCAGGCCGGGATTACGGTCCGGCAGGTCCGCCAGCCGTTGCAGGCTGTCCTGCCATGCGTCGAAGAACGGGGACAGGGACCGGACCTGACGCCCCGAAAACAGTTCGGGCAGCATGCGGATCATCTGCCGCCGGTTTTCCAGCGCCTGGCCGACCCCGTTGGCGCGCGCCACCCGGTCGGCCACCACGCGCCAGGCCCCGTCCGGCCCGCGGATCAGGTCCGCCGAATAGAAGGTCATGAAGGGTGCGGCACGCCCCCCGGGATGCGTGCCGGGGTGCGCGCCGGGACCATGCCCCTGCCCCATGCGCAGGAAGCCCGGCGCGGGATAGACCAGAGACGGCGGCAGCACCCCGTCGGCCAGCAGGGTGCGCGGGCCGTACAGGTCGCGCAGCACCGCCTCCAGCAGGCCGGCGCGCTGGACCAGGCCATCGGCCAGGCCGGCGAATTCCTGCGCCGTCAGCAGCAGCGGGATCGGGTCGCAGCCGCCGGGGTGGCCGGCGGTGGCGGCCCCCGTCTGGTCGTGCAGGGCGCGCGCCATCAGCCTGCCCCGTTCGAGCAGTTCGCGATGGCCGAGGTCGCTGATCATGCTGAGCAGGCCGCGCCAATGGGGCCGGACGCCGCCACGGCCGTCCACCATCTCGTCCACAGGGATCTGCGCCATGTCCATGATGCAGGATGTATGGGCGAAGGACGGTCAACAGTAAACGGCTTTGCGCCGGCCGGGCGCGGCCGCCCCGGTGGGACGCGCGATTCAGGCGGTGCGGGCGCCGTGGACCAGGGCGTGGATGAAGGCCAGTTTTTCCAGCACCGCGGGCGGCAGGACGAAGGGATAGAAATCCCCCTGGCCCATCGAGCGGTTCAGGCTGTTGACGGCATAGGTCAGGGGCAGCCACGCCCGCGCGATCGGCGCGAAGGAATCGACTTCATAGGGGTCGAAGCCGATGTCGGTCTGCAGCGAGGGATCGTGGGACACCCGCACGTCGACCGACAGGCCGTAGGCCCGCGCCGTTTCCAGCGTGGCGACGATGTGCAGGTAGTGCGCCCAGGTCTCGGCGAAATCCTCCCACGGGTGGGTGGTGGCGTATTCGCTGACGTAAAGATCCTGCCAGCCCGGGGGCGGCCCGGAGTCGTAATGGTGCCGCAGCGCCGCCTGGTAATCGGCGGTGTCGTCGCCGAACACCGCCCGGCATTCTTCCAGCCGTCCGCCGTCGCGCACCAGGACGTTCCAGTAATAATGCCCGACCTCGTGCCGGAAATGGCCCAGCAGGGTGCGGTAATGCTCGCCCATTTCCACGCGCATCGTCTCGCGCGCGGCATCGTCGGCCTCGCGCACCGCGATGGTGACGACGCCGTCCTGATGGCCCGTCATCGCGTGGGTCCCGTCCGGCGCGTCCTCCAGGAAATCGAAGGCCAGGCCGCCCTGCGGGTCCTCCTGGCGGGTCTTCACCGGCAGGTTCAGGCGCAGCAGCGTGTAGATCAGCCGGTGCTTGGCCGTTTCCAGGCGGCGCCAGCGTTCGCCGTTGCCCTCGATCGACAGGTCGGGGATCACCCGGTTATGGCGGCAGGCGATGCAGAAGGCGTCGCCGCCATCGGGCACCAGCCAGTTGCACACGCCGTGTTCGGCATTGACGCAGAACCGGTAGAGCCCGCCGGCCGCGCCGGCCGCCAGGGGGCGCCACAGGCGCGTGGCCGTATCCTGGTCCGCGTCCGCATCCTCGGCCGGTTCCAGGGCGCTGAGGTCGTCGCAATCCGCCAGATAGCCGAGGACATGATGGCAGCGTTCGCACATCGTGTTCTCGAAGAAGAGGGTCTGGTCGCAGGACTGGCAGGCGAACAGCTTCACGGCGGGGGCCTCCGGGACGTTGTTTCACAGTCCGGACTAACGCCTGCGGCACGGCCGCCGTTCCCCCTGCGGCCCCGGTCGAGCCGCGCCGCAGAGAGAACGGTCAGCGGGAACGGTCAGGGAAAGCGGCGCAGGTCCAGCGTGCGCGGCTGTTCCAGCGAGCGCCGGAGCGCCGGCGCCGCCATCGCCCCCACCGTGTGGCCGAAGGGGAAGAAGCGCGTGCGGCGCCGGGCCTCGGCCTCGTTCGCGTTCACCGGGCGGGTTTCGTAATTGCGGCCGCCCGGATGGGCGACATGATAGGTCAGGCCGCCCAGGCTGCGCCCCGTCCAGCTATCGTAGACGTCGAAGACCAGCGGCGACTGCACGCCCACGGTGGGATGCAGGGCGCTGGGGGGATTCCACGCCTTGAAGCGCACGCCGCCGACATATTCGCCCTGCCGTTCCGTCCGGGTCAGGGGAACGCCCACGCCGTTGCAGGCCAGGACGTAGCGTTCGTCCACCCAGCCCGTAACCTGGACCTGCACCCGTTCGGCGGAGCTGTCGACATAGCGGACGGTGCCGCCCGAGCCCGGTTCCTCGGCCAGGGTGTGCCAGGGTTCCAGCGCATGGCGCAGTTCGACCGTCATGCCCAGCAGCGAGATCGCGCCGATTTCGGGGAAGCGGAAGGCCAGGTGGGGGGCGAACCACGCGGGATCGAGCGGCGCGCCCAGGGTGCGCAGTTCGGCGATCGCGTCCTCGAAATCCTGGCGGACGTAGTACGGCAGCATGAAATCGTCATGCAGGCGCGTGCCCCAGCGCACCAGGCGGCGGTCATAGGGCCGGTTCCAGAACGCGGCGACCGCGGCGCGCATCAGCAGCATCTGCGCCGCCGCCATCTGGGGGTGCGGCGGCATTTCGAAGGCGCGGTATTCCACCAGCCCCAGCCGGCCGGACGCGCTTTCGGGGGCGTAGAGCTTGTCGATGCAGAATTCGGTGCGGTGGGTGTTGCCGGTGATGTCCGCCAGCAGGTTGCGGAACAGCCGGTCCGTCAGCCAGGGGGGCGTGTGCTGGCCGGGCCGCACCTGGGCGAAGGCGATTTCCAGTTCCGCAATGCTGTCGTCCCGGGCCTCGTCCACCCGCGGGTGCTGCGAGGACGGGCCGATGAACAGGCCGCTGAACAGATAGGACAGCGACGGGTGGTTGTGCCAGAAGCCCAGCAGCGATTTCAGCAGGTCCGGCCGGCGCAGGAACGGGCTGTCGGCCGCGCGGGCCGCGCCCATCACCACGTGGTTGCCGCCGCCGGTGCCGACATGGCGCCCGTCGACCATGAATTTCTCGGCGATCAGCCCGACCTGCCGCGCCTGGTCGTACAGTTGATCGCTGCGGGTGACGTGTTCGTCCCAGCTTGCGGCGGGGTGGATGTTGACCTCGATCACCCCCGGGTCGGGCGTGATCGAGAAATTCAGCAGCCCGGAGTCGCGTGGCGGCTGGTAGCCTTCCAGCACCACCTTGCGGCCGAAGGCGCGGGCCGTATCCTCGACCGCCGCGCACAGGTCCAGCCAGTCCTCGGCCGCGTAGAGCGGCGGGAAGAACACATGCAGGATGCCGCCCCTTGCCTCGACCGCCAGGGCGGTGCGGACCAGTTCCGGTTCCTCCTGCCCCACGGCGACCAGGTGATCGGCCATCGCCCGGTCCAGCGACATGCGGCCCAGCCCCCCGCCGGGATAGGGCGGCAGGGCCGGCAGGTCGGACAGGGCCGGCCCCTCGCCGGCCGCGCCGCCCGGAATGCTGCCGTGGTCGCGGCCGGGAACGCCCTGGCGGGTCCATTCGGGGGCGATGCCGTCCAGGGCGGGGCCCGTCCGCCGCGCCAGCGCCGGATGGGGCGGCAGCGGGGCCACGGGCGCGAACGGGTCGCGTTCCACGTCGTGGTCGATGCTGGCGTCGCTGGCCCACAGCAGGCTCTGCAACGGCAGGCGGAAGCCCAGCGGGGCATCGCCCGGGACCAGGAACATCAGGTCGCCACGGAAGAACCAGCGGCCGGACTGCCAGCGGCGCACCCCGTCGCGCACCACCACCCGCAGCGGCAGCACGCTGCCCACCGGCACGTTCAGCCCGTGGCCATAGACCCGCGCCAGGCGTTCGCGCTCCAGCGGATCGCGCAGCTTCGCGTCCTCGACCACCACGTTGGCCGGCAGGCGGTGCTCGCGCCACAGATAGTAATGGATATCCTCGTAGGCCGGGCTGACCAGGTCGGGATCGACCTGCAGCCGTTCGGCCAGCGCGGCGCAGAAGGCGGCGGCGTCACGCTCGGTCGCGGTGTCGGTGTCGTCGTCCGAGGCCAGCAGTTCCGGGTCGGTCCACACCGGCTCGCCATCCCGCCGCCAGTGGCACAGCAGCGCCCAGCGCGGCAGTTGCTCGCCGGGATAATGCTTGCCCAGCACGTGCTGGATCGCCGCCCCCTTCGACCACAGCGGCAGCAGGCGCCGCAGCAGGCGGCCGGCATAGGCGCGCTTGGTCGGGCCCAGCGCGTCGATGTTCCATTCCGGCGCGTCCATGTCGGCGGCGGCGATGAAGGTGGGCTCGCCCCCCATGGTCAGGCCGACATGGCCCGCCGCCAGCATGGCGTCCACCGCGCGTCCGGCCTCCAGGATCGCCTGCCATTGCGTATCGTCGTACGGGCGGGTGGTGCGCGGGGTTTCCAGCACCCGCGTCACCGCCATGGAAAAATCGAATTCGGTCTCGCACGGTTCGACCAGTCCGGAAATCGCGGCGGCCGAGGCCGGTTCGGGCGTCGCGGCCAGGGGAATGTGCCCCTCGCCCGTCAGCAGGCCCGATGTCGCGTCCAGCCCGACCCAGCCCGCGCCGGGCAGGTAGATTTCGGCCCAGGCGTGCAGGTCGGTGAAATCCTCGGTCGGGCCCTCGGGCCCGGTCACGGGCTTCTGGTCCGCGACGAGCTGGATCAGGTAGCCGGACACGAAACGCGCGGCGAAGCCCAGGTGCCGCAGGATCTGCACCAGCAGCCATGCGCTGTCGCGGCACGAGCCCTGCCCGCGTGCCAGTGTTTCCTCGGGCGTCCAGACGCCCGGTTCCATGCGCACCACATAGGCGATGCGGTGCTGGATCTGCTGGTTCAGCGCGACCAGCATGTCCACCGTGCGCTGTTCGGTCCGGTCCAGCCCGTCCAGCAGGGCCTGCAGCAGCGGGCCCGGGGTTTCGCGGACGCGGTACGGCGCCAGTTCGCCCGCCAGGACGGGGTCGTAGGCGAAGGGCCAGTGCTCGGCCTCGGGCTCCAGAAAGAAGTCGAACGGATTGATTGTGGCCATGTCGGCCACCAGATCTACCGCGACATCGAAATGCGTGACGCGTTCGGGAAAGACGATCCGGGCCTGGTAATTGCCCGACGGGTCCTGCATCCAGTTGATGAAATGGGGTTTGGGTTCGATCCGCAGGGCGTACGACACGATGGGCGTGCGGGCATGCGGGGCGGGACGAAGCCGGATCGTCTGCGGACCGAGCGAGACCGGGCGGTCGTAGCGGTACCGTGTGCGATGTGTCAGCGCGACATGCAGGGTCATGCATCGACCTTGAGGTAAATGGAAATTCCGCCCGGGAACGCTAGCCAGCTTTCCCGTCCGCGACCAGAGGGAAACACCGTAATTCGGCCGGGCCCGCCATGAAATCATCGTGGCTGGAAGAGTATACGGATTGTGTCTTGGCGGCGGGGCGATTTCTTGCTTGGCTGTAACGGAAACGGACCAGCAGGTGGTGAAAATGATTCCTTCGCGCCTGATCTCCTGCCGCGCAGGGGGGAAAACGGGACAATGACCGACCTGACGGAGCACAATGCCCCGCAGGGGCCGGGCCTGTTCGTGTCCTATGACAAGCCGGATTTCTTCTGCGAACTGATGAACCGCAGGGACGCCCCGCCCGACAGCCTGGCCCTGGTGCGCGAGCGGCTGTCGCAGTTCGGCCTGACGGAACTGCGGCAGAGGGCCCGCGCGGCCGAGGCCGGACTGTACAACCTGGGCATCACCTTCACCGTCTATACCGACCGCGACGCGATCGACCGCATCCTGCCCTTCGACCTGATCCCGCGCGTGCTGACCGCCGCCGAGTGGGACCATGTCAATCGCGGCGTGCAGCAGCGGGTCACGGCGCTGAACCATTTCCTGTGGGACATCTATCACGAACGCCGCATCCTCAGGGACGGGATCATCCCGGCCGACCTGGTGCTGGGCAACGCCAACTACCGGCCCGAGATGGAAGGGCTGGACGTGCCGGGCGGGGTCTATGTCCATATCAACGGCACCGACCTGGTCCGCGACGGCAACGGCACCTTCCTGGTGCTGGAGGACAATGCGCGCACGCCGTCCGGCGTGTCCTACGTCATCGAGAGCCGGCACATGATGCTGCGCGTCATGCCCGACCTGGCCGCCGGGCTGGACCTGATGCCGGTGGACGAGTACGGGCCGCGCCTGCGCCACGCGCTGGCCGAGGTCGCCCCCCAGGGCGTGGCGGACCCCGAGGTCGTGCTGCTGTCGCCCGGGATCTACAATTCCGCCTATTTCGAGCATGTGTTCCTGGCGCGCGAGATGGGCGTGCCGCTGGTCGAGGGCCGCGACCTGGTGGTCGAGGGCGGGCGCGTGTTCATGCGCACGGTCGCCGGCCTGCGTCCGGTGCATTCGATCTACCGGCGCCTGAACGACGATTTCCTGGACCCGCGGGTCTTCAACCCCGACAGCATGCTGGGCGTGCCCGGCCTGGTGGACGCCTATCGCCGGGGCAACGTGACCATCGCCAACGCGATCGGCACCGGGGTGGCGGACGACAAGGCGGTGTACGCCTACATGCCGCGCATCATCCGCTATTACCTGTCGGAAGAGCCGATCCTGTCGAATGTCGAGACGCATATCTGCGCCGAGGCCGAGGGCCTGGCCTACACGCTGGCCAACCTGGAGCGGCTGGTGGTCAAGCCGGTGGGGGAATCCGGCGGGTACGGCCTGATCATCGGCCCGCACGCGACGAAGACCGAGCTGGAGGAATTCCGCGCCAAGCTGCTGGCCGATCCGGCCAACTACATCAGCCAGCCGGTCATCGACCTGTCGGTCTGCCCCACCCTGTGCGAGGCCGGGATCGAGGCGCGGCATGTCGACCTGCGGCCCTTCGCCGTGACGGGGCGATCGACCTGGGTGCTGCCGGGGGGGCTGTCGCGCGTGGCGCTGCGCAAGGGATCGCTGGTCGTCAACTCCTCGCAGGGCGGGGGGTCGAAGGATACATGGGTGCTGGCATCATGAGCCATATCGTCGTCGATCTTCCGCCCGGGGGCGTTGCGATGCCCAACCTGCTGTCGCGCTATGCCGAATGCACGATCTGGCTGGCGCGGTACATGGAGCGGATCGAGAACCTGGCCCGGCTGATCGACGTGACCGAGACGTTCGTGCGCACGCGCAGCACCGCCACCGGCTGGCTGTCGATCGTGCAGATCAACGCGGACGAGGAGCGGTTCTTCGCACGGCACGACACGGCGTCCGAGCAGAATGTCGTCGATTTCTACGTCACGGACCGCGAGAATCCGAACTCCATCGCCTCGATCGCCCATGCGGCGCGCGAGAACGCCCGCGCGCTGCGGCCGCTGATTTCGACCGAGATGTGGACGCAGCTCAACATCTTCACCAATTCGATCCGCGCGCTGGGGCCCAGCGATATCCGGTCGTCGAACCTGTCCGGCCTGTGCGCCCGGCTGAAGCAGGATTGCCAGACCCATCACGGCATTACCGAGGGCACGTTCTATCGCGACCAGGCGTGGCTGTTCTACCTGATGGGCCGCACGCTGGAACGCAGCGACCAGATCACCCGGCTGATCGACATCAAGTACCACACGCTGCTGCCCAGCGGGACCGGCGTGGGGTCGGAGGTCGATATCGGCCAGTGGTCCGCCGTGCTGCGTGCCGCCGCCGCCTATCACGCCTTCCGCCGCACCGCGTCGGGCGAGATCACGCCCGGCCGCGTCGTGGGCTTCCTGCTGAAGAATGACGGCTTCCCGCGCGCGCTGTCGACCAGCCTGCGCCAGTTGCACTGGGCGGTGGGGCACCTGCGCACCGATTACGGGCTGAAGAACGGCTACGCCGCCGCCGAGCGGATCGAGGAACTGCGCGCGACCCTGGCCGAACAGACGGTGCAGGACATCATCCTGCGCGGCCTGCACGAATTCCTGGACTGGGTGCAGCGCGAACTGCGCCTGGTGCAGGGCGAGATCGCCCAGGCCTTCTGGCCGCCCACGATGCCCGAAGCCCCGCCCGAGCAGGATCAGAGCCAGGGTCAGTCCTGAAAAGACCTGAACAAATCAGAAGTTTTTTGGCTCTTTTTTTCAAAAAAGAACCACCCGCTCCCGCAGCGTCTCGACAAAGCGCGGCACCAGCGGCCCCGATGCGCCCGCCAGCGTCGCGATGGCCAGCGAGGCCAGCGGCGCGGTGCCGCGAATGGCGTGGTAGGTGACGCCGCCGGCGTGGATCTGGCGCAGGCAGTCCGGCACGATCGACACCCCCAGCCCGGCGGCCACCAGCGGCACGGTGGAGGCGATCTGCGGCGCCCCCTGGCCGAACGCGGGCGTGAAGCCCGCCGCCTGGCAGGCCGACAGGATCGCGTCGTAGAAGCCCGGGCCCAGGGCGCGGTCGAAGATGATCAGCGGTTCGCCCGCGATGCGTGCCAGGTCGATCTCCTCCTCCTCTCCCGCCGGGTGGCCGCTGGGCAGGGCGATCACCGTCGGTTCGTCCAGCAGGGGCGTCGTTGCGATGTCGGGCTCGACGACCGGGGGGCGGATGATCGCGATGTCCAGCCGGCGCTGGCGCAGGGCGTCGATCAGCGCGGGGGTGTTGCTGTCCTCCATCGTCAGGACGATGCCGGGCCAGCGGTCGCGAAACAGCCGGATCGCCTGCGGGATCAGTGGCAGCAGGGACACCGCCCCCGCCAGGCCGATGCGCAGCCGCCCCTGCTCGCCCCGCGCGATGCCGCCGGCATCGGTGCGGAACTGCGCGTCCATCGCCAGGATGGTCCGCGCCTGGTCGATCAGGCAGGCCCCGGCCTCGGTCAGGCGGACGCCGCGGCTCAGACGCTCGAACAGCGTCACGCCCAGTTCCTGTTCAAGCTGGCGGATCTGCTGGCTGAGCGGCGGCTGCTCCATGTGCAGGCTTTCGGCCGCGCGGGTGAAGCCGCCCCGTTCGGCGACCGCCACGAAATAGCGCAGATGACGCAGGTCCATATCCATATATCCTGTATATGGAATCGACACATACCATATATTTGACGTTGGCATAAGGCAGGATCACCATGGCCGGACGATGCAAGGAGCCATGTGATGACCTATACCGTTGGACGCTATCTCGCGGATCGGCTGGCCCAGATCGGGCTGAAGCACCATTTCGCGGTGGCCGGCGACTACAACCTGGTGCTGCTGGACCAGCTTCTGCTCAACACCGACATGCAGCAGATCTATTGCAGCAACGAGCTGAATTGCGGGTTCAGCGCCGAGGGCTATGCCCGCGCCAACGGGGCCGCCGCCGCGATCGTGACCTTCAGCGTCGGCGCCCTGTCGGCCTTCAACGCGCTGGGCGGCGCCTATGCCGAAAACCTGCCCGTGATCCTGATTTCCGGCGCACCGAACGCGAACGACCACGGGACCGGTCACATCCTGCATCACACGCTGGGCACCACCGATTACGGCTATCAGCTTGAGATGGCGCGGCATATCACCTGCGCCGCCGAATCCATCGTGGCGGCCGAGGACGCGCCCGCCAAGATCGACCACGTGATCCGCACCGCCCTGCGCGAGAAGAAGCCCGCCTATCTGGAAATCGCCTGCAACGTCGCGGGGGCGCCCTGCGTGCGTCCGGGCGGGATCGACGCGCTGCTGAGCCCGCCGGCCCCGGACGAGGCCAGCCTGAAGGCGGCGGTGGATGCGGCGCTTGCCTTCATCGAACAGCGCGGCAGCGTGACGATGCTGGTCGGCAGCCGCATCCGCGCGGCGGGCGCGCAGGCCCAGGCCGTGGCCCTGGCCGACGCGCTGGGCTGCGCCGTCACCACCATGGCCGCCGCCAAGAGCTTCTTCCCCGAAGACCATCCCGGCTATCGCGGCCATTACTGGGGCGAGGTCAGCAGCCCGGGCGCGCAGCAGGCGGTCGAAGGCGCGGACGGCGTGATCTGCCTGGCGCCGGTCTTCAACGACTACGCGACCGTCGGCTGGTCGGCCTGGCCCAAGGGCGACAATGTGATGCTGGTGGAACGCCACGCGGTCACGGTGGGCGGCGTTGCCTATGCGGGCATCGACATGCGCGACTTCCTGACCCGGCTGGCCGCGCATACCGTGCGGCGCGACGCCACCGCCCGGGGCGGCGCCTACGTGACGCCGCAGACGCCAGCCGCAGCCCCGACCGCGCCGCTGAACAATGCCGAAATGGCCCGCCAGATCGGCGCCCTGCTGACGCCACGGACCACCCTGACCGCCGAAACCGGCGATTCCTGGTTCAACGCCGTGCGCATGAAGCTGCCGCACGGCGCGCGGGTGGAACTGGAAATGCAGTGGGGGCATATCGGCTGGTCGGTTCCCGCCGCGTTCGGCAATGCCCTGGCCGCCCCCGAGCGGCAGCATGTACTGATGGTGGGCGACGGGTCGTTCCAGCTGACGGCGCAGGAAGTCGCGCAGATGATCCGCCACGACCTGCCGGTGATCATCTTCCTGATCAACAATCATGGCTACACGATCGAAGTCATGATTCATGACGGCCCGTACAACAACGTCAAGAACTGGGATTATGCGGGCCTGATGGAGGTCTTCAACGCCGGCGAGGGCAACGGGCTGGGCCTGCGCGCCCGCACCGGGGGGGAACTGGCCGCCGCCATCGAGCAGGCGCGCGCCAACCGCAACGGCCCGACGCTGATCGAATGCACGCTGGACCGCGACGACTGCACGCAGGAGCTGGTCACGTGGGGCAAGCGCGTGGCCGCCGCCAACGCCCGCCCGCCGCGCGCGGGCTGACCGGCGGGCCGCCCCGCCGGCCCGTCAGGGCGGCGCGGTGACCGGCGGGGGTGCCGAGGGCGGACGGCTCGGCTTTTTCGGCACCTCGCTGGATGGCGGGGTCGCGCCGGGCGGGGCCGCATGTTCGGGGGGCGGTCCGGGCTTTTCGGGATGGACGCATTGCGTCGGCGTCATTTCGCTGGCGCAGAGCATGGAATGCGTGCTGCCCATGCGTTCGGGCGGGACGGCGGCGTGGGGATTGGCCGCGGGCGGTATCCTGGGCGGCTGGGTGCCCTGGGCCAGCGAGAGGCCCGGGCCGGCCAGCGCCGCGCAGCAGACGATCGCGGCCAGTCGAACGGCGCTTTTCATGACGGTCCCCCCGGGCGCAGGCGTGCTTCGCCTGGAACGACCGGATGATACGGGAGTTGCACGGCCCGCGCGGGGGAACCGCCGGCGCGGGCGGGGCGTTCGGCCGGCATAAAGGCATAACGGGCGCGTCGCCATGGCGGACAGACCATCCTGGACGGGCTATCTGAAGGTCTCGCTGGTCACCTGTCCCGTGACCATGATGCCGGCGACGACCGGCAGCGAGACGGTTCGTTTCCACACCATCAACCGGCGGACTGGCCACCGCGTCGTCAGCCGCTATGTCGATGCGCAGAGCGGCGCGCCCGTGGCGGACGATGAGCAGGTGCTGGGCTATCCGCGCGACGACGACCATTATGTGCTGCTGGAGGACGAGGAGCTGGAATCCGTCGCCCTGGACAGCACTCGTACGATCGACATCGAAAGTTTCGTGCCGGCGGGCAGCATCGGCTGGGTCTGGTATGACGCGCCGCATTTCCTGATGCCGGACGATACCATCGGCGTGGAGGCCTTCGCCGTCATCCGGGCCGCGATGGAGGCGGCCGGGATGGTCGGCATCGCGCGCCTGGTGCTGTACCGGCGCGAACGCGCGGTGCTGCTGGAACCGCGCGGCAAGGGGATCGTGCTGTGGACCCTGCATGACGGAAACGCGGTCCGCAATGGCGGCCACCCCGCCGCACGGACCCGGCCGGCGTCCGAGGCCGAGTCCGCCGACAGCCCGGAAATGAAGCTGCTGACGGCATTGATCGACCGGCAGACGCAGCCCTGGGACCCGGAGATGGTCCGCGACCCGGTGCAGGAACGGCTGCTGGACATCATCGCGGCCAGGCAGAAGGGCCGGAAGCGGGCGCCGGCCCGCGAGGCCGCGAAACCGAAGACCGGCAATGTGGTCAGTATCCTGGATGCGTTGCGGGCCAGCCTGGCGCAGGATGGAACCTCCTGACGGAGCGGCCCTTAACGGAGCGGCCGGGCCGCGTCACGGATCTCCGCCCATGGGTCCGCGACCGCCAATCGGGCGCCGATCGTCCCGATGGTGAAGTGCGCGGGTCCGATATCCGGCCCCAGTTCGTTCCAGGCCAGCGGCATCGCGACCGGCGCGCCGGGACGGGCGCGGGGGGAATAGGGCGCGACGGCCGTCGCGCCGCGCTGGTTGCGCAGGTAATCGACCAGGATACGGCCCTGGCGCCTGGATTTGGTGATGGTGGCGACATAACGCTGCGGACTGTCCGACACCATCGCCTGGGCCATGGACCGGGTGAAGGCCTTGACCACCGCCCAGTCGGCCCCGGGTTTCAGCGGCGCCACGACATGCAGCCCCTTGCCGCCGGTCGTCTTGACGAAGGACGCGAGGCCGGACCGTTCCAGCCGCGCGCGGATTTCCCGCGCCGCCTCGATCACCATGGACCAGGGCACGCCGTCGCCGGGATCGAGGTCCATCACGATCATGTCGGGCTGGGACCACGCCTGGACGGACGCGCCCCAGGGATGGATTTCCAGCGCGGCGGCCTGCACCAGGTCGATCAGCCCGTCGCGGTCGTGCAGGCCGATCAGCGGCGTGCCGGCCTCGCCCTCCGGGTCCTGCAACGGCACCAGGTGGCCGCCGGCGCCCTTCCATAAATTCTTCTGGAAGAAGCGCGGCCCCGCGATGCCGTTGGGGCAGCGCAGCAGCGCCAGCGCGCGGTCGGTGATGAAGGGCGCCATTCGCGGCCAGATCGCGGCGTAATAATCGGCCAGGTCCTGCTTGGTCACGCCGGCATCCGGCCAGTAGGACCGGTCGGGATGGGTCAGGGTGCGGGCCGGGCGGGCAGGCGCGGGTTCCGGGGAAACCGGTTTGACCGGTTTGGATGAAGGGCCGGAGGATACGGGGTCGGGCGCTTCGACCTCGCGGACGATGTCGGCCGCCGGCTTGTCCTCGCGCTGGCCCAGGAACGCCGCGTGGCGCAGATGGCCGTCGGCGGTCCAGGCGCGGAATTCCACTTCCGCCACGCAATCGGGGCGGACATAGCGCACCCCCTTTCGCTCGCGGGCCGTCAGGGCAGCGGCGAAAGGACTGTCGGGGACATCAAGCGGTTGCAGGCGCCGGAACAGGTCCGCCGCCGTCGCGGCGGTGAAGCCGGTCCCGACCCGGCCGACATGGACCAGCCTGCCGTTTTCCTGGACCCCGAGGACCAGCGAGCCGACCGCCCCCCGGTTGGCGGTCGAGGGCACATAGCCGCCGATCACGAATTCCTGCCGCGCCACGCATTTCGATTTCACCCAGTCCCGGCCCCGTCCCGACCGGTAGGGCGCGTCCCGCTGCTTGGAGACGATTCCCTCCAGGCCCAGGCGGCAGGCATGGCGCAGCACCTGCCCCCCGGCCTCGTCGAAATGGCCGCTGAAGCGCAGCCGCGCCGCATCGTCCGGCACCAGGTCGTGCAGCGCGCCCTTGCGCGCCTCCAGCGTCGCGTCGCGCAGGTCGTAGCCGTCCAGATGCAACAGATCGAAGACGTAGAAGATGAAGCGGTCGGTGCGGCCGGCGCTGAGATCGGCCTGGAGAGCGGAAAAATCCGAGGTCCCGCCTGCGGTTTCCACCACCAGTTCGCCGTCGATCAGCGCTGCCCGCACCGGCAGGGACGCCAGCGCGGCACTGATCTGGTCGCCGAACCGGGCGGTCCAGTCCAGGCCCGTGCGGGTCAGCAGCACGACCCGTCCGGCTTCGATCCGCGCCAGCAGGCGGTAGCCGTCGAACTTGACCTCGTGCAGCCATTGCGGGCCGGTGGGGGCCGCGCGCACCAGCGTGGCCAGTTCGGGCTCGACGAAGGATGGCAACGGGCCGGGCTTCGCCCCCGCGCAGGGTGCGGCGCCTGTCGCGGCCGCGTCCGCCTGCGGCGCGTCCTTCGGTATCGCGGCTTTCTTCGTCACGGCTTTTTGGGCCGCCGCCTTCCCGACCTTGTCCTTCCCTGGCGCACCGGCCGCGATGTCGTCCATCGCACGGCCGGTCTTTACGGATTCCGGCCGCTCTTCGAGGATATCGGCATCGTTCTTCGACCGTGCATCGGAATCGGCGGCCTTGATCAGCAGCCAGTTCTCATGCGTTCCCTCGCGGTGTCCGTCCATCCGCACCAGGTTCCAGCGTCCGTGAAGCTTTTCGCCCCGCAGTTCGAAATCGAGATGCCCCTTGGCGAGGCCCCGGACCGGATCGTGCAGCGGCGTCCACGTGCCCTTGTCCCAGAGCATGACCGTGCCGCCGCCATACTGCCCCTTCGGGATCGTGCCCTCGAACGTGCCGTAATCCAGCGGGTGGTCCTCGACCTGCACGGCCAGGCGCTTGTCGCCCGGGTTCAGGCTGGGGCCGCGCGTCACCGCCCAGCTCTTCAGCACGCCATCCATTTCCAGCCGCAGGTCGTAATGCAGGCGGCGTGCCGCATGTTTCTGGATGACGAACAGATGGCCCGCGCCGGTATCCGGCTTTTCCGCCGCCTCGGCACCCTCGGGTTCGGGCGTCGCCTCGAAGTCGCGCTTGTTGCGATAGGTGTCCAGCGCCATGGCTCAACCCGCCTTGCGATGCGGTGCCGCCGCCCTGCCGCGCGCGGTGCCCCGGCGGTGGGCCGGGGTAGGGGGCATCTGGCCCGCGCTTTCGCGCAGGGCCTGCATCAGCGTGATCGCCGGGGCGGCGGGTTTCGCGGGTGGGGGCGGCAGGGCCCGGCCTTCGATCCTGGCCTGGACCAGGGCCGTCACGGCGGCCTCGTACCGGTCCTCGAACGCGGCCGGATCGAACCGCCCCTGGCGGGAGCGGATGATATGCCGGGCCAGGTCCAGCATGTCGGGCGTGGGCGTGAAGTCGGGAATGGACTCGAACGCCGCCTGCACCGGGCGCACCTCGTAGTTGAAATGCAGGGTGGAGGCGACCAGCCCCGCGCCGTCGGCCCGGATCACGAGGGTGCGCATGCGGCGGAACAGCACGGTGCGCGCCAGCGCCCCGACCTGCCGCGCCTGGATGGCGTCGCGGATCAGGGGATAGGCGCCCGCCGCCGGTCCGGTACCGGGGGCAAGGTAGTAGGTCCGGTCCAGATAAAGGTCGTCGATGTCGCGGCATCGCAGGAAGGCCGACACCGACAGGGTCTTGTCGCTGTCGGGGATCGCGGCGGCGATGTCCTCCGGCGTCAGGATCACCTCCTCGCCGCTGTCGGTCTCGTATCCCTTGACCTGGTCGTCGCGCTCGACCACGCGGCCGGTGTCCTCGTCGATATAATCCCGGCGCACCCGGTGGCCGGTAGCGCGGTTGATGATGTGGAAATGGATGCGCTCCGACGTCGAGACGGCGGTGTACAGCGCGACCGGGCACTGCAATGCGCCGATCCGCAGCATGCCCCGCCAGTTCGTCCGCGCGGTCATCCTTGCCGGTGCGGTCATCCTGTCTCTCCGCCGCTCTTTCCGCCTTTGTCCGGCCGTCAACGCGCCGGGCGGGCCGGCGTTGCCGTCTACGCCCGTGGGGCGTCCTGCGTCGCGGCGATGCGCCGGGCGGCGGCCAGGTCCTCGGGCGTGTTGACGTTGAAGAACGGGTCGAAGGGCTGGTCCGGGAAAGTGACCTCCCGCATGCCGATCGTCTCGGCAAAGGCCCGCACGCCGAAGGCCGCGCGCGGCGCGCCCGCCGGGGTGGCGGCCAGCCGGGCGCGCAGCGCCGCGCGCGCCGCCACCGGCCACAGCGCCACCAGGTGGTGGCGCCGCCCGCCCGACAGCGCGACCGCCGGCGCGGGCGCCAGCGCCGCCAGCAGGTCGCGCGGCACGAAGGGCGTGTCGCCGGGCACCGTCAGCACCGCGTCGCACCCCAGCCCGGCGGCCCAGTCCATCGCCGCCAGCACGCCGGCCAACGGCCCGGCCCCGCCGTCCGGCACGCCGTCCGCCGTATCGTCCGGCAGCACCGGCAGGCCGAAGGCGGCGAAGCGCGCGGTATCCCCGCGCGTGTTGATGGCCATCGGCACCCCGGCCCCGGCCAGCCGGTCCAGCAGGCGGCCCAGAAGGGTCCGCCCGCCGGCCAGCAGCAGCGGCTTGTCCCCACCGCCCATGCGCGTCGCGGCCCCCCCCGCCAGGATCACGCAAGCATACCGCATCATTTTCCCCTGCCCCGCCCATCTTGTCAGCACCGGGGATTATAGGCACCTGTACGCCCCGACGACACGACCACCAGGGCCATCAGGCACCACAGCAGGGAAGACGGGCGGACAGATGCGGACACCCGCCATCATGGGAATTACCGGGCGCAGCGGCGCGGGCAAGACGACGCTGGTCGTCCGGCTTCTGGCGGCGCTGGGCGCGCGGGGGCTGCGGGTCTCGACCGTCAAGCACGCGCATCATGGGTTCGACATGGACCAGCCGGGCAAGGATTCCCACCGTCATCGCGAGGCCGGAGCGCGGGAGGTCATGGTGGCGTCGGGCACGCGCTGGGCGCTGCTGCATGAATGCGCCGCCCCGGGCGAGCCGGCGCTGCCCGACCTGATCGCGCGCATGGCACCGGTGGACCTGATCCTGGTCGAGGGCTTCCGTGCCGCGCTGCCCGTGGCGATCGAGGTGTATCGGCCCGACGTGGGCAAGGACGCGCTGTGGCCCGCCACCCCGCACATCGCCGCCGTTGCCACCGACGCGGCGGCGCTGCCCCTGCCGCCGGGCCTGGCGCGGCTGGACCTGGCGGATACCGCCGCCATCACCGATTTCATCCTGGCGCGGGCCTGCCCCCTGCCCGCCCCGGCAGGTGCGGCATGAGCGATGCGACCGACCCCGGCTGGTTCCCGCTGGCGCTGCGGCTGCGCGGCGCGCGGGTGGTGGTGGTGGGCGGCGGCGGGATCGCGCTGAACAAGGTCCGGCTGCTGCTGGCCCACGCCGCGCGGATCGACATCCTGGCCCCCCGGCTGGAGGACACGCTGGCCGCCTGGCAGGCCGAAGGGCGGATCACCCACATCGCGGGCGAGGCGACGCCCGACCGGGTGCGTGCGCTGCTGCCCGGCAGCCGCCTGGTCTATGCCGCGACCGACGACCGGGCGGTGAACCGCGCCGTCGCGGCGCAGGCCGATGCGCTGAATATCCCGGTCTGCGCGGTGGACGACCCGGAGCCGTCTTCCTTCATCACGCCCGCGCAGATCCATCGCGGGCCGGTGCGGATCGCGATTTCCACCGGCGGCGCGGCCCCGGTGCTGGCCCGGCGCCTGCGCGAGCGGATCGAGGCCGTGATGCCGGCAGGGCTCGACGCGCTGGCGCGCTTCCTGCAGGCCGAGCGCGCTCATGTCGTGGCTGCCTGCCCCGATATCGGCCGCCGCCGCCGGGTATGGGAGGATTTCCTGGACGGCCCAGGCGGCGAGGCGGCGCAGCGCGGCGAACACGCGGCCGCGCGACAGGTACTGGACCACCTGCTGGCCGGCGCGCAGACCGGGGGCGAGGTCTGGCTGGTCGGCGCCGGGCCGGGGGACCCGGACCTGCTGACCCTGCGGGCGCTGCACCTGATGCAGAACGCGGATTCGGTGCTGTACGACCAGTTGCTGCCGCCCGCGTTGATGGACCGGGTGCGCCGCGATGCCGAGCGGGTGTTCGTGGGCAAGCAGCGCGACCGCCACACCATGCCGCAGGACGACATCAATGCCGAACTGATCCGCCGCGCGCGGGCGGGCGAGCGGGTGCTGCGCCTGAAGGGCGGGGACCCGTTCATCTTCGGTCGCGGCGGCGAGGAGATCGAGGCCCTGATGGCGGCGGGAATTCCGTTCCAGGTCGTGCCGGGCATCACGGCGGCCAGCGGCTGCGCCGCCTATGCCGGCATTCCGCTGACCCACCGGGACTGCGCCCAGTCCTGCCTGTTCGTCACCGGTCACGCCCGCCGCGACGGCACGCTGGACCTGCCGTGGGACAGCATGGCCCGGCCGGGGCAGACCATCGCGATCTATATGGGCGTCACCGCGCTGCCGGACCTGTGCACCATGCTGGTGCGCCACGGCCTGCCGCCCGACTGGCCCGCCGCCGTGGTGGAGCGCGGCACCCGGCCCGACCAGCGCGTGTTGACGGGAACCCTGGCCGACCTGCCGGCGCTGGCGCGCGCCCATGCCGTGGGCAGCCCGGCGCTGGTGCTGGTGGGCCAGGTGGTGCGCCACCGCGTCGTCACGCCGCCGCCCCTGTCCGGTACGTGAAAGGCTGCCTCGCAGGCATCCTACGAGATGTCGGCCATCAGCGAGACGTGGGCGCAGGTGATCTTCCAGCCGGCCTCGGTCCGCAGCCAGGTCTGGCTCTGCCGTCCGATGCGGGTCGCGCCCTCGCGCTGGAATTCCAGGTTCACGGTCGCCATGTCGGTGCCGAACGTGGTGACCACCCGCCGCAGCACCCGCCGCTGCGGCGACCCGCCGGCACGGCCCACGCGGAAGGCCGCGATCTCGGCAAAGCCATACAGGACCTCGCCCACGCCATAGCGGATCGTCTCCGGCGCATCGCGGAACAGCGCGTCCAGCACCGCCACGTCATTGGCCATCAGCGCGGCCTCGTACCGGTCCGACATGGCGGTCACTTCCGCCACGATGGCCGGATCGTCGATCTTGAGCATCGCGGACCTCCTGAACCCTGCCGGGCAGCCTACCGCGACGATCGGTTTTCGCAACCGGGACGCGCCGGCGGCACCCCGCCGGGACCGCGCAGTTTCACCGTGGCGGCGGACGTGCCGGCCCGCTAGATTGGTTCGGCGACCATCGCTGATGGAGGGGCGGGTCCCCGCAGACAGGCCGCTCCCTTACAGTGAAGGCCTTCGCATGAACCTGGTCATGCGAGGGTTGTACCGAAATTTCGCACCGTGATACCCGGAAAGCATCCATGCAGGCTGGCCTATTGACCCTCTATTGCCTGGCGATCGGCACGCTCGTCATCGGATGCGGCGCGACGCTGTGGGAGCTTCACGAACAGCCCGGCCGGCGCGTCCCGCTCCTCTGCTGGGCGGCGGCCTATGCATGTTATGCGATCGGGTGCGTCATCACCCTCCTGCGGCCGGACCTGCCCGGTGTTTCCGGATGGGCCGTCAGCAACGTGCTGTTCACGGCAGGCTATGCCCTGGTCCTGAACGGGGTCGGGCAACTCGATCATCGGCGATACGTCGCGACTTCGATCACCCTGCTCGTCGCCGTGTCCCTCGTGTGGATCATCGGCGGCCCCGCGATATGCCGGATCATGTGGGATTATGGCGCCGCGTTCCCCATCGCCCTGATGTGCGGCCTCACGGCCTGGCATATCCAGTATCGGTCCGGCATCCAGGCCCCGCGTTCGCGGCCGGTGGTCGCGGCGATCGCGTGGGGACACGGGGTGTTCTATCTGTTCCGCGGCGCCGTCATGCCCCTTATGGTCCTTTGGAAGGGACAGCATGCTTCCTCGGTTTTTGCCGAGGTCACGATGTACGAGGGCGTTCTGTATTCCGTTGCGATGCCGGTCGCGCTGCTGTCCGTGGTCAGGGAGGAGAGCCGCCTCGCCATGCTGAAAATCGCACAGACGGACTTCCTGACGAATATCGGAAACCGCCATTTTTTCTATCAGGCCGGCCAGAAATGCCTGTCCGGCCAGACGGTCGGCCAGCCGGTTTCCCTGCTGATCTTCGACATAGACCATTTCAAGTCCATCAATGACATCCACGGTCACGCAATGGGCGACGCCGTGCTGAAGCTCTTCGCCCGTGCCATGGGCGAGGAGGTGGGCCAGGAGGCGATCATGGGCCGCCTGGGCGGCGAGGAGTTCGCGATGCTGCTGCCGGGAAGCGACAGGGCCACGGCGCGTGCGGCAGGCCAGAATATCGCACGGCGCTTCACCGCCCTCGCGGCTCAGGACTTCCGGCCGCCCCTGCACGTGACGGTGAGCGTCGGCCTGACGGAGGTCCGGACCAGCCGGATGACGCTGGACGACCTTCTGGCCGCGGCAGACGGCGCCCTGTACCAGGCGAAGACCCTCGGTCGAAACCGCATCGAATTCGCCAGCGCGGCCGCCTTCCACCCAGCGGCGTAGCGCAACCCGGGCCGCATCGATGTTTCAGCGCGCGGCGAGGCTTCGCTTCAGGCGGGTGATGGCGGCGGGCAGGGCGCGGACCTTCAGCACGCGGCCGGTCTCGTCATGGTCTTCGGACAGGACGCGGGCGCTTTCATAGATTTCGCCGATCAGGCCCTGTTTCGCGTAGGGCAGCACCAGGGTGTCCTCCACCATCTCGGCCTCGAAGAACGCGATCAGGGTGTCGCGCAATGCGCTGACGTCCCCGGGCGCGTGGGCGGAAAGCATGATGGCGTCGGGGTGCTTGTCCCGCAGCGCGGCGCGGGCGGCGGGGTCCAGCCGGTCCATCTTGTTCAGGACCAGGCGGGACGGCACGGCGTCGGCCCCGATTTCCCGCAGCACGCCGCGCGTCACCTCCAGTTGGGACTCGTAGGTCGGGTCCGACGCATCGACCACGAACAGCAGCAGCGAGGCCTCCAGCGCCTCGGCCAGGGTGGAGCGGAACGAGGCCACCAAATCGTGCGGCAATTGCTTGATGAAGCCGACCGTGTCGGAAACCAGGATGCGGGGGCGGGTTTCGGGCTGCAGGATGCGGACGGTGGTGTCCAGGGTGGCGAACAGCTTGTCCTCGACCAGCACCTGGCTGCCGGTCAGCGCCCGCATCAGGGAGGATTTGCCCGCATTGGTGTAGCCGACCAGCGCCACCCTAAGCTGGTCGCGGCGGGCGGACCGGCGCTGGTCGCCGTCGCGCTGCACCGCGTCAAGCTGGGTCTTCAGTTCCGCCAGCCGGTCGCGGATCTTGCGGCGGTCGAGCGCCAGGGTGCTTTCGCCGGCACCCGGACCCTGCTGCCGGCCGCCGCCGCCCGAGGATTCGCGCAGGCGGGGGGCCACGTATTTCAGGCGCGCCATCTCCACCTGCAGCCGTGCCTCGCGGGTGTTGGCGTGGCGGTGGAAGATCTCGACGATGACGCCGGTGCGGTCCAGCACCTGGGCGCCGGTGGCGCGTTCCAGGTTGCGGATCTGGCTGGGCGAGAGCTCATGGTCGACAATGACGAATTCGGGCCTGCGGGCGGCGTCCGGGTCGGGCTCGGGCGGCGCGGCGCCCTCGGCCGCGCCTTCGAACCGCTGCCGGGCCTTGGATTTCGGGGGCGGGGCCATCGAGGTCACGACACCGGTGCCGCCGGTCAGCGCGGCCAGTTCCGCCAGCTTGCCGCTGCCCAGCAGCAATGCGGCGCCGGTGCCTTCGCGCTTCTGCGACACGGTGCCGACGACCGCATAGCCCAGCGTCTTCACCAGGCGCCCCAGTTCGGCTAGGCTGGCCTCGTGCGCGATATCATCGACGTCCGGCGTCTGGATGCCGACGAGGACGGCGAGCGGAATCGGGGGTTTGGTCTCCATGGATGGTGACATAGCACGGATACGGCCCGCTGTTCGGTTGCAAGCCGGCCGCGAAACGCCGATCCTCGGGCCCATGTGGACCGAACCGTACCTGGAAACCTGCTGCCGGTCGGCGCTGCACCGGCTGATCCTGAGCGGCACCGCCGGGCGGCCGGCGGGACTGAAGGACCAGCCCTGCCTGGAGCGGCTGGACCGGATGGGACTGGCGGCGCGGGACGCGGCCGGGCGCTACCACGCCACCGGCGAAGGCGTGGCCCGGCACGATGCCGAGATCCTGAACCCGCCATGATGCGGCACGACGACCTGTGGCAGGCGCTGGACAACCTGGCCGCCGAGCGCGGGCTGACACCGTCGGGCCTGGCGCGGGCGGCGGGGCTGGACAGCACCAGCTTCAACCCGTCCAAGCGCGTGACGCCGGCCGGCCGGCCGCGCTGGCCGGGGACCGAGAGCCTGGCCCGGGTGCTGGACGCGACCGGCCTGACCCTGGAATCGTTCGGCCGGCTGATGGCCGGCCAGGCGCTGCCGCGCGCGTCCCGCGCCGCCGGCCGGTCGCGCCTGCGCCTGTCGGCGCTGTCGCACCTGGAACAGGGCGGCATGTTCGACGCGGCGGGCCTGCCGGTCGGGCGGCATTGGGAGTCGTGGGACGTGCCCGGGCTGGGCGACGCCGAGCTGTATGCCGTCATGGTCGATACCGATGCGTTCGAGCCGGTCTTTCGCGCCGGGGCGTTCCTGGTCGTCTCGTCCGCCGCCGCGATCCGCCGGCAGGATCGGGTGATCCTGCACCGGGCGGACGCCACCCTGTGCGCCGTGGTGCTGGACCCCCGCCCGGGCGCGTACGATCCCGGGCCGCTGCTGGGCGGAATCGGCGCGCGGGACGGCATGGAGATCGAAACCGGGCCCACCGACCACCTGCACCGGATCATGATGGCGTTCCTGTGAAGGTCTTCCCCTTCCCCGAACGGATCGATCCCACCAACGAGGAAAGCCGAGACGATGTTCGACGCCCTGATGATCGAAAAAGCCGCCGACGGCACGCAATCGGTCCATGTCGGCCCGGTGGCCGATGACCGGCTGCCCGAAGGCGACGTGACGGTCCGCGTCGAATGGTCGACGCTGAACTACAAGGACGCGCTGGCCATTACCGGACGGGGCCCCATCGTGCGGCAGTTCCCGATGGTGCCCGGAATCGATTTCGCCGGCACGGTCGAAACGTCCGCCCATCCCGCTATCCGCCCCGGTGACCGTGTGGTGCTGAACGGCTGGGGCGTGGGCGAGAAACAGTGGGGCGGACTGGCCGGGCGCGCCCGCGTGAACGGCGACTGGCTGGTACCGCTGCCCGATGCCTTTACCACGCGGCAGGCGATGGCCATTGGTACCGCGGGCTATACCGCCATGCTGTGCGTGCTGGCGCTGGAACGCCAGGGTGTCGCGCCCGACCATGGCCCCGTGCTGGTAACCGGGGCGGCCGGGGGTGTGGGCAGCGTGGCCGTCCTGCTGCTGGCGCGCCTGGGCTATCGCGTCGCGGCGGTGACCGGCCGCCCGGGCGAACGAGAGTACCTGACCGGCCTGGGCGCCGCCGAGATCCTGCCGCGCGACGCGTTTTCCAGACCGGGACGCCCGCTGGAAAAGGCCCGCTGGGCCGGGGCGGTGGATGTCGCGGGCGGCGTGGTGCTGGCGAATGTCTGCGCCGCCATGCTGCCCGACGGCGTGGTCACCGCATGCGGGCTGGCGGCCGGGATGGATTTCCCCGCGACCGTCGCCCCCTTCATCCTGCGCGGGGTCACGCTGGTCGGCATCGACAGCGTGATGTGCCCCCGCGCGCGGCGCCTGGACGCATGGCGCCGGCTGGCCGACCTGATCGACCCGGCGATTCTGGAGAAGATGGTCACTGAAATTCCGCTGACGGACGCGCCCGCCAGGGCGGCGGCCCTGCTGGACGGCCACGTGCGCGGGCGGATCGTCGTGCGCCTGCCGTGACCCTTCGACCGCCGGGTCAATGATACAATTTGTTTCGATTATATAACTAACGCCGAAACCGCGTCTCTATACTCTCGTTTGCGATGAGCGAGAGAGAAGATGCAAGACCCGTACTGGCATGACGCCTGGGTCGCCGCCCAGCGACATGTCGGCCGGGACGACAGGCTTCTGTTGCCGCGGGGCGACTGGCCCGGCGGGGCCGCCGGCGATATCCGGTGTTACGACGATGCCATCGACCTGGGCGACGCCACGATCTTTTTCCTGCACAAGGCGCGCATGGGCTGCATCGACAGGTCGGCGCTTCGGCAGGTTTTCCGCACGTGGTACATCTTCCACGCCAATGAAGTCTTCATCTGTTTCCGGAAACGTCGTCCGCTCCTGCCCCTGTTCCGGGGCATGGCACATTCGCGCCATGTCGGGGTCCTGACGCGGTATCTCGATTCCGGACGCCGGAAGCGCACGGACCGGACCATGTTCTTCGTCCATCTGCCGAAGACCGCCGGGACGTCGGCCTGGAGGGCGATGGCCGCACACGTGCCGTCCAAGATCTATTACGAGATGTACTCGGCCTTTATCGCCAATCCCCCCGCGGCGGGGGAATACGACCTTGTCGGGGGCCATATCCCGTTGCGGGTGATGGAACCGCGCATCCGTCCCGACGACGTCGTCACGTGCCTGTTCCGCGAACCCGTCAGCCGGTTCAGGTCCGCGTTCCTGCACAGCCGGCGGCCGGACGAGGACCCCGCCACCTTTACCCCGGTCATGCGGGCCATGAGGGACATGCCGTTTCGCGAATTCCTCAAACGCCCCGACGCGCGCATGGAGGTCTCGCAACAATCCCTGATGCTTGGCTTTTCGTTTCGCGAACACTACCAGGAGAGCCTGGACGGCGACATCTTCGATTCCATCAGACAGTATCTGCGCCATCCGCTTCATGTCTTCATGACGTCGGACGCGATCGAACCCTTCGTCAACCGGACCGTGGGACTGCTTCGGTCCCGGCCCGGCATGGTCAAACGCCACAACAGCTCCGACATCGTCCGGCAGCAGGCCGACGTGGCGGAATTCGAGGACTGCCTGGAAGAGGTCAAGGCGCTGGGCGCGCTGGACGCGGCCGTGTACCGGCTGATCCGGGCGCAGCAGGCGCGCGTCCTGCACCCGGCACGCGCGTCCTGAACGGATCGAAGAACGCGGACGGATCTTCCGCGTTACACGCCGGCTTGCAGTCGCGAGGTCGGCATGGATCGGGTCCGTCGTTTCACAGGCAGGGTGTCGGTCGCCTATTTCACGATGGAGATCGCTTTCGATCCGGCGGTTCCGAGTTACAGCGGCGGCCTGGGCATCCTGGCCGGCGATGCCGCCCGGTCGGCCGCCGACCTGGGTCTGCCCATGGTGTTCGTGACACTGGCCTCGCGCGCCGGATATCTGCACCAGGTGGTCGACGCGAAGGGCGTGCAGCACGATCACCCGCAGCCCTGGGACCCGGCCGGAATGGCCGAGCCGCTGTCGGCGATGATCGCCGTCACCATCGACGGGCGCTAGGTCTGGATTCGTCCCTGGCTGTATGTGCTGGAACGGCCTGGCGGCGCGATTCCCATCCTGCTGCTCGACACCCGGCTGGCGGAAAACGACCGCGCGGACCGCCCCATCACGGACCGGCTGTACGGTGGCGACGATGCCTGGCGCCTGTGCCAGGAGATCGTCCTGGGAATCGGCGGCGAGAAGATGCTGACCGCGCTGGGGTTTTCCATCCGGACCTATCATATGAACGAGGGGCACGGCGCCCTGCTGCCCCTCGCCCTGCTGCGCCGGCATTCCCGGCCCCCCAGCCATGTCGCGGGGGACATGTTCCCCTATGACCGGGAACGGGTTCTGGAACGTTGCGTCTTCACTACTCATACGCCGGTGGAAGCCGGGCACGACCAGTTTTCCTACGACCTGGTACGCCGGATGCTGGGCGATTTCGTCGAGATGCCGGTGCTGCAGCAGCTTGCCGGCACGGACAGGCTGAACATGACGCGGCTGGCGCTCAACCTGAGCGGGTATGTCAACGGGGTGGCGGAACGCCATGGCGAGACCACCCAGCGCATGTTCCCCGGCTATGCGATCCGGTCGATCACCAACGGCGTCCATCCCGAAACATGGGTCCATCCGGCGTTCGCCGACCTGTACGACCGGACATGCCCGCGCTGGCGGCACGAACCCGAATTCCTCTGCTCCGTCGATACACTGGACAGGCAGGACTGGTTCACCGCCCACGATGCCGCGAAGGCGGCGTTGCTGGACCGGGTCCGCGACCTGACGGGCCAGTCCCTCGACCCGTCGCTTCCGACCCTGGGCTTCGCCCGGCGCATGACGGCCTACAAGCGCGCGACCCTGATCCTGGACGATCCGCAGCGACTGGCGCGCATCGCGGCGCACCGGCCGTTCCAGATCGTCTTCGCCGGCAAGACCCATCCCCATGACCGGGACGGCAAGCGGCTGATCGCCCGGATCATAGACCGGGCGCGCCTTCTGAAAGGCAAGGTGCCGATCGTCTTTCTTCCGGACTATGATTTTTCGCTGGCCAGGAACCTGGTCGCCGGCGCCGACCTCTGGGTGAATACGCCCCTGCCCCCGATGGAGGCATCGGGAACCAGCGGCATGAAGGCGGCGCTGAACGGCGTTCCCAGCCTGAGCGTGCTGGATGGCTGGTGGGTCGAGGGATGCATGGAAGGCGTTACGGGATGGGCGATCGGCACGCCCGACATGCCCCCGTCAGAGCATGGACACGCCATGCTGGACAAGCTGGAGCACGTGATCCTGCCGCTGTTCCACGATGACCGGGCCGGCTGGGCGCGCGTGATGGCCGGGGCGGTCTCGAAATGCGGGTCGATCTTTACCAGTCACCGCATGATGCGACGCTATGCCAGCGAGGCGTATCTTGATTGCATGCCCGGGCAGGGACAATAGGCGGATCATGCCTGGACGATGCGCAAGATACTCTCGACATTGAAATCGACGCGCTTGTCCAGCATGTCCTTGGACATGAAATCGCGCTTGAAAATAATGATTCCGGTATATCGGTTGGTTATATAATAATATCCGACCGCGGCGATGGAAATATGCAACTGCATGGCATCGATTCCGGGACGGAAGACACCGTCCTTCTCGCCGCGTTTCAGGAGGTTTTCCAGCATGCGCAGGCGGTTCTGGCTGACGCTGCGCAGGACGGCCGAATCCTGCAGATGCACGCCGCAGTGCAGGTTCTCGCTGTTGACGAGGGTGATGAAATCGGGATTCTTCAGGTAATAGTTCCACGTGAACCTGACGAAATGATCCAGCGCCGACCTGGGATCGAGATGGTCGAGATCCAGTTTCTGCTCGGCCTGGTAGAGATCGATATAGGCATCTTCCAGGATCCGGGTGAACAGCGCCTCCTTGTTCCCGAAATAATGATAGATCATCCTTTTTTTGGCTTCGGCTTTCTCCGCGATGATATCGACGCGCGCGCCGGCCAGGCCGCTGGTTGCGAATTCACGCCTGGCCGATGACAGAATGCGCTTCTGGGTTGCTTCGGCGTCTCGCTTGCGGGGACCGGTCGGATCGGCCTGCCCGTCTGGATTGCCCCGCTTTTTCCTGCTTTCCATCAGGCTGTGTCCCGAGGTGTGGTGTAGGAGCACCGTTCCTCGAAGGGTTCGAGGTTATCAGGCGGCCACGGCGGGCAGGCTGATTGTGGGATTATGGCTGATGGCGGCCAGTCCTTCCAGCGTCATGTAACGTCGGCAGACCGCCCACTCGTCGTTCTGTTCGAGCATCAGCGCGCCGACGAGGCGGATAATGGCGGCATCGTTGGGGAAAATGCCGATGACGTCGCAGCGACGCTTGATCTCCCTGTTCACCCGCTCGATCGGGTTCGTCGACGAGATTTGCGTCCAATGCTCCCGAGGAAAGCCCATGTAGGCAAGCACGTCCACTTCCGTCCGCTTCATGAATTCGGCCAGCTTCGGAAAGCCTTCGCGCAGCTTGTCGGTGACGTGCCGCCATTGGCGTGACGCATCCTCGGCGGTTTCCTGCGTGAAGATCGTGCGCAACAGGGCCGAGATGGCAGGCCGCTGCTTTGCATGGGCATGGGCGAGCGCATTGCGGCATCCAGTGCACCCGGCAGCGTTGCAGGGTCGCATTGAACACGCGACCGGCCGCGGCCCGCAGTCCGGCATGCGCGTCGGCCACCACCAACTTCACGCCGCGCAGGCCGCGATCGGCCAGGGAGCGCAGGAAATCCGTCCAGAACGCTTCCGCTTCGGACGGTCCCGTCGCCACGCCGAGCACCTCACGACGGCCGTCCGTATTTACGCCCACGGCGATTATCACGGCAATCGAGACAATCCGGCCACCCTGGCGCAGTTTCAGATAGGTGGCGTCGATCCAGAGATACGGCCATTCGCCCTCGATCGGCCGAGACAGGAAGCTGTTGACCCGTTCGTCGATCTCGCCCACCAGACGACTGACCTGGCTTTGGAGATGCCCCCGGCGCCCATCGCGCGGACGAGATCATCGACCGATCGCGTGGAAATACCCTGGACGTAGGCTTCCTGGATGACCGCCAGCAGTGCCTTTTCCTCCGTTTTCCGCGGCTCCAGGAAGGTCGGGAAATAGCTGCCCTTGTGTAGCTTCGGGATCGCAAGCTCCACAGTGCCCGCCCGGGTGTCCCAGTTCCGAGCGCGGTAGCCGTTGCGTTGGGTCGAGCGGGAGGCCGAACGCGCGCCAAGCGGAGCACCGGTCCGGGCCTCAACCTCCATCTCCATCATCCGATCGGCAGCGAACGCCAGCATCTCACGAACAAAATCGCCATCCGACGCTTGCTCCACAAGCTCCAGCAGCGCCATCTTCTCGTCGGTCATCGTCAGGTCCTTCAGGTTCAGTTCGCACCCGAACCCTATCAAAGACCGGCGATGGCCGCCTCAGCAGCCAGACTCGCTCCTACACCACACCTCGGGACACAGCCCAATCCCAACAGCAAGCGGCCCCTGACCCTGCCCCGAACGTGCCCTCAGTTTTGAGTTAGGGTCTGTGTATTGTTGTATGCCTTGGTGGCGTGTTGAGCGAAAGCCTCTGGCGTCATGCCATTGAGGCTGGTGTGAGGCCTGACGGCGTTGTAGTCGGCCCGCCAGTCCTCGATGACCGTCCGAGCGTGGGCGATGTTACGGAACAGATGCTCATTGAGGCATTCGTCGCGGAACCGGCCGTTGAAGCTCTCGACGAACCCGTTCTGCTGCGGCTTGCCCGGTGCGATATAGTGCCACAGCACCGATCGCTTCTGCTGCCAGGCCAGGATCGCGTTCGATGTCATCTCGGTGCCATTGTCGCTAACGATCATCAGCGGCCAGCCGCGATGCTCGCCGATCCGGTCGAGTTCACGACCGAGGCGTTCGCCTGATAACGAGGTGTCCGCCACCAGCGCCAGACATTCGCGCGTGTAGTCGTCGACCACCGTCAGCACCCGGAAGCGCCGTCCGTTGTTCAATGCATCCGAGACGAAATCCAGGCTCCAGCGCTGGTTCGGCCCGTCGGGCAGCATCATCGGCGAGCGCGTGCCCAGCGCCCGTTTCCGGCCGCCACGCTTGCGGACCGACAGCCCCTCTTCGCGATACAGCCGGAACAGCTTCTTGTGGTTCATCGTCATTCCTTCCCGGCCGAGCAGGATATGCAGTCGCCGGTAGCCAAATCGCCGTCGCTCCCCAGCCAGTTCGCGCAGCCGCCCGCGCGCTGCGGCATCATCCGGGCGGCGTGACGCATAGCGCCAGGTCTTCGGGTCCATGCCGATCAGCCGGCAGGCCCGTCGCTGCGAATACTCTTTCTCCCGGATCGCCCAGGTCACGGCTTCCCGCCGCAAACCGGGCGTCACGAGTTTTTTGCCAGTAGTTCCTTCAGCGTCGAGACGTCCATCACGCTCTCCGCCAGAAGCCGCTTCAGCTTCGCGTTCTCTTCTTCAAGAGCCTTGAGGCGCCGCGCTTCCGACACCTCCATCCCGCCGTATTTCGACCGCCAGGTGTAGAAGGTCGCGTCACTGATCCCGTGCTTGCGGCACAGATCCGCAGCCGTAGCGCCCGCCTGATGCTCTTTCAGGACCCCGATAATCTGGTCCTGCGTAAATCGCGCTTTCTTCATCGTCTGTCTCCAGTGGACAGACCTTACTTCAATGCGAGGGCATTTCAGGGGGCAAGGTCACCGTAGAACTGGACATTTATCGCAATTGGTTGCGGGTTAAGCGGCCCCGCTTTGAACCTGCGAAATTAGGTCATTGATTTTGGTTGGTATTTATTTTCATCCCGCCATGCAGCCAAACAAAAACCCCGCCAACCGATTGGTTTAGCGGGGTTTTTGTATTTTGTATGGTTGCGGGGGCAGGATCGCTTCTCAAGTTGCGGCAATCGCAAGTTGAGAACAAATCGGGATTAATAGCCTGTTTTGATGCGCTTTTTTCTGCATGTGCCTGATCCAAAGATGGTCCCAGAACAACCAGCCTACGGCGGTCGTGCCGTTACCGCCACCCGTCATCCCGCCGCCGGCTCTGACATCCGGGCGACAGCCCCGAGCGTGGTCGCCGTAGTGGCGATTACCGCAGCCGCGCCCGCAATGTTAGATGATCAGCGGGAGAAGGTGACGAGACGCGACCAAGGATTGCATGACGAAGGGGTGACCTGCAAAGGCATCAATCGTTGCGTGACGATGCGAGCCTAACCTAATCGAATTCGGTGACGACGGGTAAATCAAAACAACTCGATTTCAAATGGTTTTCCTGCCTCGTGTCTTTCTCATAAGCGCCCTTAAATCATATAATATTGTTATAATATCGTTATAGGTCTGAGGCGACGATCTCATTTTTTTGGTTTGAAAATCTCCGCCTGTTGCTGCCATGAAAAGTTTTGTATCTAATTCTTTATAACGCTCCTGGTCTTCCTTTTTGAAGAAAAATAAATATCTATCCCTATAGATCATAGATGAATTCAATTTCGAACGCAGTTCATGACCAACAGAATCTAATTTTGACTTTTCCTTCTCATCTTTTGAAGCGTGATCACCCAGCCAATATTCTGTAATTAACGATTCTATATCTGATAAATCTGAATGTACGTCTTTTAATACATCATTTCTGGCCGTTCTTACGTTGAAATAAAACGTATAGCCAAAAGCGCATAGTGCAGCGATAGTGACCCCAGTCACATTGGGTAAACTTGCCCAAGCATAATTCCAGAAGTTATGGGCCGGTGCTTGCGCCGCTTGCAAAAAGACGTTTGCGTCAGGTAAGCAATTTTTAGCGCCAGACAACACGTTCAAACTATCAGGCATTATGCAACTTTGGCGTCATTTATATATTGAAAAATCACATCCTTATACCTTTCATAAGAAGGCTTTCCGGGGTCAATTATCAGATGGCTTTTTAGAAATTTCTTATCTGCAATTCCTTTTCTAACAAGCCCTCCGAAAGCCTCTTCTAAAAATGAAGACCCAAAACTTAACACGTTTTCGAGAGACACGCAGACCACCTGACCATTTTGCTTTGCAGCTTCGATGGCTGGCCGCAGAATCGTTTCCCGAAATCTAGTGCCGTTAAACGCTCCATCCTCATCTTCTCTACCTGACGGATAGGCGGAGAAATTTGCCATTTTAATCATGATCTCATTGCCCATCACTGTGCCTTCCTGCTAGGAAGCGAAAGATGCCATTCGACAAGAGTCCCTTCAAGTTCGATCGGTAACGCGCGTTTTGTGATGCCAGTTCCCTTTCCATACCTGTAAAACCCTGCTCGACTAATGACCATAATATATCCGTCCTCACAGAGATTAATCAGCCCTTGCATCTGAGGCAAGCCTAGACCTCTTTCGGGGTTCTGGGTTTGTGTTCGTCCTGGCTTCATGGAGTAGTTGATGTATTCATGGTCCATGCGCCGGAAATCATCAGAATATTTAAATTCTGGAAGCAAGGGCTTGATGTAGACTTCAACCATTTCTTGGAACCGCCCTTTGTAAGGAAGCGTTCCTGGGATTGAGGCCCCTTGATCATAAATAACAATATTTATTGTATGATTAATTTTATCGGCGCGGGCCGTAATCCACCATTGGTTCACTGTATCGTAAATTGATTTCACGGAGTACTCTTGTGGATATGCGTGCCTTGACACGTTAATCATCGCTTCGCTGACGGCGGTGTTAATATCAGGTATGTATTCTTCGACTATAGACTCATCTTCCGTTAGAAATTTAAGGAGTTCAGACATAGTGTCTGAGCATAAATTTAAATTATCAGCATTTTTTCCGGAAATGGCACGACATATTCTTATATTACTATCAAGTTTATCTTCATATTCTTTTGTTATCTTGTCGTGATGCTTTTGCCCTATAAGATCGAAAAAACCGATTTCATATAACGTTTGGAAAGCCGATTTGGTCCATTGCGTATAGTTGACTGCAGGAGGAACCGAGCCAGTCAAACGTTTTGCTCGATCATACGCCGCCGCTATAACTAAAGCTGGAGCTATGTCGAGCCTTTCGATCGCGCTGAAATCGTAATACGATTTGATTATTGGTTTTTTGTTCTTTCTCCTTTTTATCCAGGTCAATCTATGACGTGGGGTTGTTTTCTTTTTCCCTAATCGATCCCTGATAACTTTCAGAAAAGATAGTGTTTCTTCTATATTTTCTTCGAAATCTATATTCTTGGGGGGAGTTGTTGGCGGAGATTGACATAGAGCGCGTTCCTCAGAAATCCCATCCCAAAGCGTAACGTAAGATGACGATTTAGTGCGCTTGTGGCGGAATACCTGACGAGAATGCATTCCTTTTAACGCTCTATATATTAGAATTTTCCTATATCTTTTGCTGAGCTTTTTCATGTCATCTCGAAATAAATAAGGGATTCTTCTTTTGGCAGAGCCATGCAAGAGTAATATATATTTCTCAGAATTGATAACCTCTATTCTTCATACAACCTTTCCATGTAGCCCCTTTGCTCAATCCATCTGCGGGGATGGAAACGGCCGGGAGCGTGATCGTTTGCCATGTTCTGGCCGACAGTGCGCCAGCTTGCTCCATATGATCCTTGAGAATGTATGGGATGCCGAATAGGGTCGTTTCACCAACCTCAGTATGCCCGATTGCAAGAATCTGATCTGCACACTGTTTAGCTGCGCTCTGAATGGGGAACATTTGCGTATCATTAGTCTTGGGTTGGCTTCGCGAAGCACACGCCGCAAGCACCAGCATGATAAATGATGGCACCGCGAATGGGCGAAGACTTAAGACGAATGACATGCATTTCTCCAGATATTTCGCAATGAATAGGCGGAATGATCACCCACAGAATTACTCGATCTGTCTCTTGGTGACTACCCAGTATCGGGCCAAGAAAGGATTCTGAAACTGCATAGATCGACTTGAAATGAGCATTCGAATCGCGCAACAAAGGAAGGTCGGATTGAGGATGCGTATTCGACCGATAGTCGATAAGAACGGACCATGACGGACGGGGGAAATCTCCCGGCTGCTGTCCGTGGCCCTGCGGCACGAAGCGGAGCAGATCGGGTTGGCAGACGGCCATGGATGGGGCAAATGTGTCTGATCTGCTTCTGTAAACGCTGGAAAGCGACATACGATTTCGATGTCTTCTTTCCCATCCATTCCGAACAATCCAGACCAAATCATCAGAAACTGAAAACTGTCTATCGAAACTGCACTCTAATCCTGATACCACTTAGACCGAGATGGGCCATTAAAGTCTGGAGGTGAGTCACACGGCTGCTCCTTGCCCAAGGTCGTTAGGTTACGAGACGCTCCCCCAACCAGGCATTGAGATCGGCAATCTCCGCACCTATGATCTCATGCGTCATCGGGTAGGCATACCAAGCAACGTCATGCCCCTCGGCACGTAGCCAGTCCCGTGCGAGGCGAGCCGCCGCCAGCGGCACGACCGTGTCGCCCTCACCATGCGCCAGAAAAACCGGCGTTGCCCGGTTGGCCTCCGTTGCCTCCCTTCCCGTTTGCCCGGGCAGCGGCAGATAGCCGGACAGACCGGCGATCCCAGCCAGGGGCGACGAATAGCGCAGCCCGGTCATCAGCGACATCGCACACCCCTGAGAAAACCCGCCAATCACGATGCGCCGGGACGGAATACCGCGCGCGACTTCCTGGTCGATCAGGCTCGCCAGATAGGTCTGGGCATCACGTAGCCCTGGCTCATCTTCCCGCAGAAGCAAATCTGGCGCGAGAAGATCATACCATGCCGGCATGCGCTCACCACCACAGACCGAAACCGGCCGGACGGGCGCGTTGGGAAAAATGAACCGAACCGCGCCGATGGAGCGCAGGTCGAGCGCCTGAGCAATGGACACCAGATCCCGGCCACTCGCCCCCAGGCCGTGAATAAGGATGATCGACGCGACGGGATTTCGCCCGGTTTCGACTTCCAGCGCTTTCAGCGGCTTCATCCTCTGCTCCCCTTTCTCATCGACATTCATGACGCTTGATGAAACTATGGTACGGGTATAATCGTACATTATCAAGCATGCGGAGGCTGTCATGAAACTCGAAATCTGGTCCGACTATGCCTGCCCCTACTGCTATATCGGCAAGCGATTTCTCGAAGCCGCCCTGGCCCAATTCGAGCACGCCAGCGAAGTCGAGATCGTCTTCCGGGCCTTCGAACTCGACCCCACATCGGGTCCGGCAGTGACCACCACAACACTCGACCGCATCATGCGGAAATACGGCAAGAGCCGGAGCGACGCCCAAGCCATGATCGACCATATCACGTCCATGGGCGAGAGATGCGGTCTCGACATGCGCTATGCCTCGGTCCGCTACACCAACACCTTCGACGCACATCGGCTGACCAAATTCGCCGAACAGCACGGTCACGGCACGGACATGACGGAGCGGCTGTTCCGGGCCTATTTCACCGACA
This sequence comes from Gluconacetobacter diazotrophicus PA1 5, assembly GCF_000067045.1. Classification (NCBI taxonomy): domain Bacteria; kingdom Pseudomonadati; phylum Pseudomonadota; class Alphaproteobacteria; order Acetobacterales; family Acetobacteraceae; genus Gluconacetobacter; species Gluconacetobacter diazotrophicus. The sequence continues at coordinate 157,401 of NC_010125.1, read as the reverse complement.
ACTCCCCCCTCGCCGACCATGACGTACTTGTCGGCCTTGCGCAGGATGTCGGTCTTGATGGCGACGCCGTGCGCGCCACGCTGACGGGCAGCGACTTCGCCGAAGATGTCAGGCGTGATGAAGCCCGTGCGTCGCAGGCCAGCATTCATGGCGTGCCCTTCATTATCCTCGACGGCGCCTACACTCTTTCAGGCGCGCAGCCGAAAGCACAATTGCTGGCCGCCCTGCGCCAGTCATGGAAGGAGGCACGCAAAACGGCATCCGAAAACCCTACCACCGGCATGACCTGCGATAGCACGGGATGCGTCATCCCGCCTTCCGGTTCCGGCACTCCCTGAGCAAAGGCCGTCCCGCCTGTGCTTCCGTCAGGCAGGCGCACCTTGGCGGGACCGGTCGTATTCGGAAATCGTCTCCTGCGTCAGCGGATCGCTGACAAGCGGCCCGAGAATGGAATCCAACAGACCGGGAAACCGGCTGTCCAGATCCTCGCGCCGCAGCTCAAGACGGTATTCCCGACCGATATGGCGCTGCCAGACCACACCGCTGTCCCGTAACGCGCGCCAGTGATGGGTCATGGTAGATTTCGGAATTTGCGGCAGCACATCACAGCAGGGATGTTCGCCGCCCACGGCGATCGTCCGTACCGCAGCCAGGCGGATGGGATTACCCAATGCCGTCAGCACGGCGTCGAGCCGGATATCCTCGCGTTTCGGATGGCGTGCGATCATGCGTGGATTGGTACGCGTATCATGGGAGCGGGTCAAGAAAACGCTGCTTCTGAGCCCCCGTCATAAGCCTGTGTCTCGATAAGGCTGGCCTTTACTTCGTATGTACGTCTATGTTCGTATCATTGAGACTCGTTCATGACGACCGGAGGCCGCCTTGCCACCCAATTTCCTGCCCCCTAGCCAGAGGCCAAAGCGGGTCGCCGCCGCATCACGCGCGGCCCGGCTGATTCTCGTTGTCCTGGTGCCGGGCCTCACAGGCTGCACAGTCGGCCCGACCTACAAGGCTCCCCAGCCACCGGATGCCGCAACATTCGGCGAAACCCGGTCGGAAACAGCGACCATAGCTTCGTCCAGCTCCCCGTATCAGGCCGCTGGAAAGCCAGGCTCCGACTGGTGGCGTCTCTTTCACTCCCCTCGGCTGGACACCCTCGTCACAGAGGCACTCCAGAGCAACTGGTCGATCCAGGCGGCGCAGGCCAACCTGCGCAAGGCCGCTGAGGGACTTCATGCCGCCCAGGGCAGCCTGATGCCCCAGATCGATGCCACCGGCACCGAAGGACGACAGGAATACGGCGCCGCCTTGTTCGGTCCCTGGGCGTGGACCTTCCCGGCCTTCTCCGCCTATTCGGCCGGTCTCGACGTTTCCTATGACCCCGATATTTTCGGTAGCAATCACCGGCTGATCCAGATGGTCGGCGCACAAAAGGATGCCGAACGGGAGCGCCGTGATGTCACGATGCTCCTGGTGGTCGGCGACACGGTCCTAACCGCCTTCGAAGCGGCCTCGACAGCAGACCAGATCGCCGTGATCCGGGGTGTGATCGACACCGACCGGGAAACGCTCCGGCTGGCAACGCTCGCCTGGCAGGCGGGCAGGAGACCCCGACTGGATGTCGTGACGGCCGAAGCGCAGTTGGCGCACGACCAGTCTCTCCTGCCGCCGCTGATCAATGCCCATGAAGCCGCGCGAACGACACTGGCCGTCCTGACCGGGCATTCGCCCGCCAACTGGACCGCACCGATCCTGACGCTCGCCGATTTCAGCCTTCTGCCAGACATCCCTGTGGTCGTGCCCTCCGACCTTGTCCATGCCCGTCCGGATATCATCGGCGCCGAAGCCATGATGCGCGCGACGAATGCCGAAATCGGTGCCCGGACGGCTGACCTGTATCCCCGCCTGACCCTCAGTGCGGCCGCCGCTGCCGAAGGTCTGATGGGTGGCCCCGCCGGTGCGGCATGGCGTCTGATCGGCGGCGCTGCTCTGCCACTGTTCCATGGCGGCACCCTGAAGGCCCGGAAAAAACAGGCGGAAGAGGACTATCGGATCGCTTTCGATCACTACCAGTCAGTGGTCATCAATGGCTTTCGGGAGGTCGCCGATAGTCTGAACGGCCTGAAGAACGCCTCGACGGAACTGGACAACCAGCGGCAGGCCCTGACCTCGGCCGATGACGCGCTGACCTTGAGCCAGGCCGGTTATCAGGCGGGCCGGGGAACCATCCTTCAGCCGATCAACGCCCGACGGCTCTTTCTGCTCGCGCGCCAGAACACAGTGCGGGCACAGACCGAGATGTTCCGTCAGACGGTGCGGATCATGGTGGCGACCGGCGGTGGACTCGCCGACTCCCACGTCACACCCGATCAGTGGCGATCCGTCCGGCTCGCGGCGCGATGACCGGCATCTGATGCACGTTCGGCCTCCAATGTCCGGACTTTCCAGCCCTCTAGGTACGTATATCCGCGTATAACAATAACTTCGGGAGATATCTGTGCGACGCTTCTTCGTCCCCTGGCACCATGCCACCGCTCTCGCGGTGCTGATGTCCCTGCCCGCCGCCGGCAGGGCTGCGGACACTCCGGCAACGGCGGTATCCGTCTGGCCGGTCAGACCCATCCCTTTCGCCGCCCATATCGAGACGATCGGTCAGGTCGAGCCGTTCCAGGGGGTAACGCTCTCCCCTGAAATCGCCGGCCGGATCACTGAACTGGATTTCGATTCCGGGGCGATCGTCCGGAAAGGCCAGTTGCTCCTGGTCCTCAATGACGCACCGGAACAGGGCGAACTGATCCGCCACAGCGGCGAATTGCGCGCGGCCGAGGCCGATCTGGCCCGTGCCCGTTCTCTCATCCGCACCGGGGTGGAGAGCCACGAGGATCTGGAGACAGCCACGGCGCGCTTCGAAGCCGCGAAAGGCAATGTCGCCAGAGTGCAGGCGGTGATCGACCAGAAGCATATCCGCGCGCCCTTCGACGGCGCCATTGGGATCAGACGGGTCAATCTCGGCCAGTATCTGAATCCGGGTGATGCCATCGCCACGCTGACGTCCTACGCCCGGATGCGGGTGAACTTCATCCTCGCCGAGGAGAACGCAGCCAGCGTGCAGCTCGGACAGACCGTCCACCTGACATTCGACACAACGCCGGGGCAGGATTTCACCGCCTCGGTCACTACCATCGACCCGCGCATCGACGGATCGCATACGCTCTCCATTCAGGCCCTGCTCGACGCGCCGCCGACCGACCTGCATCCGGGCACCTATGCGCATGTCTCCATTGCCGCGAAGGTGTTGCCACGCCTCGTGGTCCCGGAAACCGCCGTCACCTATACCGCCTACGGAGAGACGCTCTTCGTCGAGCAGCCGTCCACCGATGGCCCCACCGTGACCGCGACGGCTGTACGCGCGGGCGACCGCCGCAACGGATGGGTGGTCATCGACGACGGGGTGAAACCGGATGACCGCGTCGTCACCAGCGGCCAGAACCGCCTCGTCACCGGCATGAAGGTACGCGAAATCCCGGAAGTCCTGCCTCTGGCCGGCCTGCGGGAGTTGGCACAATGACCTTCACCGACCGCTTTCTTCGGCGGCCTGTCCTGGCGATTGTCGTGACGATCCTGATTGTTCTCTTCGGGATCAAGGGCTTCAATTCCATCGCAACACGTCAATATCCGACCCTCGAAACCTCCACGATCCTGATCTCGACCCGCTATCCGGGGGCATCATCGGATCTCATGCAGGGCTTCGTGACCCAGCCGATCAGCGAGGCCGTCGCGTCCGTCGAGGGCATCGATTATCTTTCCTCCACCACCACGCAGGGCCTCAGCGTGGTGACGGTGCGCATGATGCTGAATTATGATTCCATGCGCGCCCTGACCGACGTGATGTCCAAGGTGAACGCGGTCAAATACCGCCTGCCGGAAGGCGCGTATGACCCGGTCATCAAACGCACCTCGGGCGGCTTCACCGCCGTCGCCTATATCGGTTTTGCCAGCACAACGCGGCCTCTCTACGAAATCTCGGATTATATCCACCGCGTCGCGGCACCGATGCTCTCGGGCATAGAGGGCGTATCCGAAATCAGTTATTTCGGAGAGCAGCGCCTTTCGATGCGCCTCTGGCTCGATCCCGAGAAACTGGCCGCCAACGACATGACGGGCGAGGACGTGGCACGGGCTATCCGGGAAAACAATTTCCAGGCCGCACCCGGCCGGATACGTGGCGTTTATACGATCAGCAATATCAACCTCAACACGGATCTGAAAACGGTCGAGGAATTCCGTGATATGGTGCTGCGCTCGACCGGTGGCCGGGTTATCCGGGTGCGGGACATCGGGCGCGCGGAACTGGGGCCGGACAATACGGACACCAGTTCGCAGACCAGCACGCTTCGACCGCCGAATGGCAAACCGACGCCCCGCCCTTCGATCTTCGTGGGGCTGGAACCGTCGCCGACAGGCAACCCGCTGACGATCATCTCGCGTCTCAACGAGATCATGCCCAAACTCAAGGCGACTCTTCCGCCGGGCATTGATGTCCGCGTCCCTTACGAGACCGCGCATTTCATTCAGGCGTCGATCGATGAAGTGACCGAGACCTTCATCGAGGCGCTGCTCATCGTCATTCTTGTGATTTACCTCTCACTCGGCACCGTGCGGGCGGTGATCGTGCCGATCGCCACCATACCCCTCTCGATGCTTGGCGCGGTCGGGCTGATGTACACCTTCGGGTTCAGCCTGAATTTGCTCACCTTGCTGGCGATGGTGCTGTCGATTGGGCTCGTGGTCGATGACGCCATCGTCGTGATCGAGAACGTCCATCGCCATATTGAAGAAGGCAAATCCCCTTTCGACGCCGCGTTACTCGGGGCGCGTGAGGTGGCCGGCCCTGTTGTCGCGATGACCCTTACACTCACAGCAGTTTACGCCCCGATCGCTTTCATGGGTGGACTGACGGGCACGCTGTTCCGGGAATTCGCGCTCACGCTGGCCGGGTCCGTCATCGTCTCCGGGGTCGTCGCACTCACCCTGTCACCGCTCATGAGCGCAAAATTGCTCAAAGCGAAAGAGAAGGAAGGCTTCATGGAGCGAATGGCCGAGCGTGTCTTTGGCTTCATGACTGCGCGCTATGAAACCGTGCTCGACTTTTCGCTGCGGCATCGCTGGGTTCCGCTCGGCACGGCGGCGGTAATCTTCCTCCTTATTCCGGCCATGCTGCATGTCTCGCAGAGCGAACTGGCACCCAATGAGGACCAGGACATTGTCTATACGGCGGTCAAGGCTCCGCAATATGCCAATCTTCATTATGTCGAGACCTACGCCCAGACACTTTACGAGAAGATGTCTGAAATCCCGGAAGGCCATAGCCATTGGCAGATGAACGGAATTGACGGGATCGCCAACAGCGTCGGCGGGGTCAATCTCGACGACTGGGGCAAGCGGAAGCGTAACGCCGATCAGATCCAGATGGACCTTCAACAGCGTGTCGCTTCCATCCAGGGGACCAGCGTCTTCGTGTTCCAGATGGGGGCACTACCGGGTTCAACCGGCGGCCTGCCAGTTCAGATGGTCGTCCGCAGTGATGACAGCTATCGCAACGTCTTCGGCGTCATGTCACACCTGCGGGACGAAGCCTCTAAAAGCGGTCTGTTTGCCGTGGTCGATAGCGACCTCGCCTTCGATAACCCGGTTGTTCGGGTCACGGTCGATCGGACCAAAGCCAATGCGCTCGGGATCCGTATGGAGCGGATCGGCAACGCGCTGAATACGCTCATCGGGGAAAATTACGTCAATCGCTTTGGCTATTATGGCCGGTCCTATGACGTGATCCCGCAAGCCGTTCCGCTGTCCCGCCTGACCCCTGACGCCCTGAAGACCTATTATATGCGCGACCAGAACGGCCATCAGGTACCGCTGTCGGCCCTGGCCAGCGTGCGGGTCGATGTCGAACCCAACCGTCTACCCCAGTTCGGCCAGCAGAACTCGGCCACGTTTCAGGCCATTCTCGCCAAAGGTGTTACGATGGGTGACGCCGTGAGCTTCCTGAAGGCAAAGGCAGCGGAGTTCCCGCCCGGCTACAGCTATGACTGGCAGTCTGATTCACGTCAGTATGTACAGGAAGGAAACGCACTGATTTTTGCATTCCTTTTCGCACTGATTGCCATCTATCTCGTCCTGTCGGTTCAGTACAACAGCTTCACAGATCCGGTAATCATCCTCGTGAGTGTGCCGTTATCCGTGTTCGGTGCCCTTATTCCACTCGCCCTCGGTGTGACGACCTTAAATATCTATACCGAAATCGGACTCATTACGTTGATCGGACTGGTCAGTAAGCATGGCATCCTGATGGTCGAGTTCGCAAACGAGATCCTTCATCGTGACAATGTAGACCGCAGGACAGCAATCGAGACGGCCGCCGCCATCCGTTTCCGACCGATCATCATGACCACAGCAGCAATGGTCGTAGGTCTTGCGCCCCTGGTCATCGCTACCGGTGCGGGCGCGAACAGCCGCTTCGGACTGGGAACGGTAATCGTTGTCGGCATGATCGTCGGCACGACCATGACGCTGTTCGTTCTGCCCTCGGTCTACACGGTCATCAGGCCGCGCCGCAGCAAGACGGTGTGACAGGCCATGCGCCGTCCGCCATTCGATTTGTGGCAACTGCTGTGCGTGCGGGCAATCGCCGAGCACGGCAGTATCCACGGCGCGGCGCGTTTCCTGAACATCCGATGACCCTGCCCCGAACGTGCCCTCAGTTTTGAGTTAGGGTCTGTGTATTGTTGTATGCCTTGGTGGCGTGTTGAGCGAAAGCCTCTGGCGTCATGCCATTGAGGCTGGTGTGAGGCCTGACGGCGTTGTAGTCGGCCCGCCAGTCCTCGATGACCGTCCGAGCGTGGGCGATGTTACGGAACAGATGCTCATTGAGGCATTCGTCGCGGAACCGGCCGTTGAAGCTCTCGACGAACCCGTTCTGCTGCGGCTTGCCCGGTGCGATATAGTGCCACAGCACCGATCGCTTCTGCTGCCAGGCCAGGATCGCGTTCGATGTCATCTCGGTGCCATTGTCGCTAACGATCATCAGCGGCCAGCCGCGATGCTCGCCGATCCGGTCGAGTTCACGACCGAGGCGTTCGCCTGATAACGAGGTGTCCGCCACCAGCGCCAGACATTCGCGCGTGTAGTCGTCGACCACCGTCAGCACCCGGAAGCGCCGTCCGTTGTTCAATGCATCCGAGACGAAATCCAGGCTCCAGCGCTGGTTCGGCCCGTCGGGCAGCATCATCGGCGAGCGCGTGCCCAGCGCCCGTTTCCGGCCGCCACGCTTGCGGACCGACAGCCCCTCTTCGCGATACAGCCGGAACAGCTTCTTGTGGTTCATCGTCATTCCTTCCCGGCCGAGCAGGATATGCAGTCGCCGGTAGCCAAATCGCCGTCGCTCCCCAGCCAGTTCGCGCAGCCGCCCGCGCGCTGCGGCATCATCCGGGCGGCGTGACGCATAGCGCCAGGTCTTCGGGTCCATGCCGATCAGCCGGCAGGCCCGTCGCTGCGAATACTCTTTCTCCCGGATCGCCCAGGTCACGGCTTCCCGCCGCAAACCGGGCGTCACGAGTTTTTTGCCAGTAGTTCCTTCAGCGTCGAGACGTCCATCACGCTCTCCGCCAGAAGCCGCTTCAGCTTCGCGTTCTCTTCTTCAAGAGCCTTGAGGCGCCGCGCTTCCGACACCTCCATCCCGCCGTATTTCGACCGCCAGGTGTAGAAGGTCGCGTCACTGATCCCGTGCTTGCGGCACAGATCCGCAGCCGTAGCGCCCGCCTGATGCTCTTTCAGGACCCCGATAATCTGGTCCTGCGTAAATCGCGCTTTCTTCATCGTCTGTCTCCAGTGGACAGACCTTACTTCAATGCGAGGGCATTTCAGGGGGCAAGGTCACCGACAATCGGCCGTCAGCCGATCCCTGCATAACCTGGAGGAGCGGCTTGATGTCAGGCTGTTCATCCGTTCGCCGGCGGGCGCTGCTCCAACCATGTTCGGTCAGGAATTCATCCGCTGGAGCCAGACGATCCTGGACAATGTGGCAGGCATGAACACCCGCGCTCGGCGGACGGGCAAGGGCGAGAATGGCCAGATCTCTATCGGTATCCAGACCTGCGTCCTGCCCGGAAGACTCTCGACCTTCACGGCAGACTTCCGCGCCGCTCACCCCGATATCGTCTTTCGCTATTCCGAGGGTACAGGCAAGAGGCTGCTGCGCCGGCTCCAGCGCGGGCAGATCGATTTCGCGGTCGTCACCCGCCGCAACCTGGCGCCTGCCTTGCGGGTCACGCCTCTGTGGAGCGACCGCATCGTGGCCTCACTCCCCCCTGATCATCCCCTGGCAACACGACCGGAAGTATCCTGGACAGACCTGCGTCACGAGACGTTTCTCACGGGACGCGACAACGCGGGTCAGGACTTCGAGGCACTCATCCAGCGCAAGCTCGGGGAAACCGGCATCCGCCCAAAGATCCAGCGTCATGATATCGGCAGCAACAGGATCGTCGCACTCGTCCAGAACAACGAAGGCGTTGCCCTGCTTCCCGCCTCGTGGCTACCGCTGATCCGCGATCGGCATGGCCATGACATCGCGATCACGGAAATCCGGGACGCGGGTGGCTCCTCCCATCTGGAATTCGGGATCGTCTGGCGACCCGACAATGAAAATCCCTGCGCCCTGAGTTTCGCCCGCTATATCGAAAGCCACAGACCATGAAGCTATTTTTCTGACGACGTTCCTTTCCTCTTTCTCCGCGCCCTGGCGAACCCCTTGTCCGATATCATGAACTGCCGGAGCATGGGCGCGACCAGTCGGGCCGGATCCATCGTCCCATCGCTACCGGAAAAAAGTGCTGCGTAGGCAAGCAGATCACGATGAAGATCGGCGGGTAACGCCACGGTCATTTTCACCGGTTTCTCGTCAGGGATTTCCGTGATCTTCAGCTCTGTCATCTTAAATTTCCTCCATTCTGATAGGGTTTGAGCAATAGGTCGCGGCTGAGAATGACGGTGAAGGGTAGTCCCGGCCGGTCGGTCAGGGTGGGCTGGACGTTGAGGCTGCGGTCGATCAGGCGGTTGCCGACCATGGAGAAGCCGTTGCTGGCGCCGGAGCGGATTGCCTGGGCCAGATTGTTTTCGCTCTGGCTGGTGCCCGCCTCGGAGCCGACGCTGAGGAGCGTGGTCACCAGGGCCGCTTTGAAAAGCTGGCCCCAATGATTGTCGACCTCGTCAGACAGGCCGGACTGGCCGATGGCGTCACCACCGGGCAGCTTCTCCAGCACGAGGCTCTCGCCGTCGGGGTATATAAGCCGCGTCCAGATGATCTGCGTGCGCTGCTGCCCGAAGGACACTCCGCTGTTATAAGCCCCGAACAGCAGGCTACCCTGGGGGATCAGAAGATAGCGCCCGGTCGGGCTGTCATAGACGTTCTGCGTGACGTGCCCCACGATCTGGCCCGGCAGGTCGGAACTGATCTTCGTGTTCAGTGCACCAGCGATCACCGTGCCCGCCTGGAGGACATAAGGTGAGGCAGGCGGCGCAATGCGGTCGGGGCTGGTTGTCGCACGATCCGGCTGCCCTTCCAGGAAGGCAATGTTTCCGGCCTGTGGCCCGGTCGTGGTGGATGCCCGCCCCTGAGAGGCAGGAGCGCCCGGCGCGGGCGGGGTCGCCTGTTCGCTGGCACGGTCGCGCTCCCCCGTCTGCACGAACAGCCGGCTCGCGATCGCGGCCTCGATCTCCTGCGCGGCGCGGTGGTCTTCGGTGCCGGAGACCGCCTTCCCCTGCCCTTGCGCATGCAGGATGGCGCGCCCGAGATCACCGGGCAGTGCTGGCCCGAGCTTCGGCACGGTATTGCCGATATAATCGGCGGGCAGCCCCGCCAGCCCGTCGGCCGAGGGACGGACATCGGTGTCCTGCGTGGCGGCCGTTGATGGCGACCGATGGCTGGCCTGAAGGGCGTAACCCAGCGCGAAGGCCACCGCCACCATGCCGACCCCACCCAGCGACCAGACCACGGTGCGCGACAGACGCACGACACGCGGCCGATCAGCCCGCAGACGCAGATCGGGCGGCGGGGATGACGCAGGTGCGGGATTTTCGCCCACTGTGGGTGCCTGCCCGGTCATGACGGCCGCCCGTCGGTGCGGACGATGCGCACCCGCTGTTCGCTGTGTTTATCCCCGAGCCGCAATTCGGCGGCGGCAAACAGCCGATCGACGATCATCCAGTTCTGCCGGACCCGGTAATTGACCAGTTCCGGGCCGCCATCTGCCCCCAGCACGAAAAGCGGGGGCAGTTCCCCCTGCCCGATCCCCGTCGGGAAGGCGATATAGACCTTGTGACCATCATCGAAGGCCCGGCCAGGTAGCCAGGGCGGTGTGGCGCCTTTCACCGGCTGGATGGCGTAACGGAAATTCAGCGCATTCAGGTTCAGCCCTATATCCACCGGCGCAGCATCATCGGCCGCACTGTCCTGCCGATGCAGGGCAATCAGGTCATCCTCGGGATAGTCCCACGAGACCGACGCCATATACGTCACCGGCGTGGAGCGCAGTTCGGCGAGATAGGTGCGCCGATCCGTATTGACGATCAGGTTGGTAGCCAGGTCCGGCCGTGTCGGCTTGACTAGAATATGGATGCGCTTGGTCGCCCCCGCCCCGCTCTCGGTATCGCCGATGATCCAGCGCACGGTATCGCCAGCGGCCACCGGCCCGGTGCCGACCAGCTTTTCGCCCTGCTGGAGCATGATGTCGGTGATCTCGCCGGGCGAGGCATAGACCTGATAGAGCGCCCCTGCGCTGTAGGGGTAGACCTGCACCGCGTTGATGAAGCCTGCGCGCGTGGGCTGGATGCGGGCCGCCAGATTGGCCTGTGTGATCCGTGCTGTCGGATCGACCGCCTCAGGCGCAGGGTGGACGCGCCGCGCTAACGGCAGCGGCTTGAGTTGCCCCGGCAGGGGAAGCGGTTTCACGACTTCCACCACTCGCACCGGCTTCGGCGGGTCCGGCAGACGCGTGGCCTGCACGGCATCATCGTAGCGAATGACAGGCAGATGATACTGCCCCGCGCAGGCGGACAGGGCGAGCAGCGCCACTGGAACGGCGCGCATAACCATGCGGATCATTGTCCGAGTTCCTTCGACCAGTTGATGGCGGAGACGTAGATGCCGAGGGGATTTTTCCGCAGGTGATCGGCGTCACGCGGCGTGCGCAGAACGACCGAGACGATCGCGGTCCAGCGCTCGGTGCCGGTGAACGCGCCGTCGCGGTAATGGCGCTCGGTCCAGGCCACGCGGAAGCTGCCGGGCGAGGCCCGGATGACCGAGGCGATGTCCACCTCGACCTGCTCATGCCCGATCCGTGAAAACGGATCATTCAGGCGGGCATAATCATTCAGCGCCACCGCGCCGGAGGGGGTGGTGAAATCATAGGCGCGTAGCCAGTTGTGCCGGACCACCACCGCGTCCGACGACAGGGAGCGCACGTCGTGGACGAACTGCGCCAGATACCAGGCAATCTGCGGATCGGCGGGAATATAGCCCGCTGTCGCGGAGGCTACGACCTGCGCCTGACCCAGCCGGTCCACCTGCACCACCCACGGCGTGATGGTGCCGCGCGCGGATTGCCAGACCAGCCCGACCCCGAGCCCCGCTGACAGGAACAGGGAGCCAAAGGCAATCAGCCTCCAGTTTCGGGCCTGTACGCGGGCGGAGCCGATGCGCTCGTCCCAGATCTGCGCTGCTTTCTGATAGGGTGTCACCGGCTCGGGCATGGTCCCGTAGCGTGTGGTGGAGCGACGGAACATTATTCTTTCTCCGAGAGGTCGATGGATGCCGACCCGCCTCCGCCATCGGCGGAGCGGATGACATGGGCGGCTTCAGCGGCATGGGCTGCGGCATTGCGGCGCTTCATGTTGCGCGCCCAGCGAGGTGGCTCACCGGGCCCACCACCACCGTCTCCACCACCCGTGGGGCCACCGCCCGGAGGAGCATCACCCCCTCCAGAAGGGCCACCACCGGATGGCGGCGATCCGCCGCCGTCAGAACCACCGGTTTCACCACCCTTCCCGCCCCTCATGCCCCGCGCGGCCCATTGGCTGCCGGCGGCATAGCTGTCCTTCAGGGATGACGCGGCGGAGGCTGCTTTGCCCTTGACGGCGTTGACTGCCGCGCCACCGGCGGCGCGACCAACATTCCCGGCGGCAGCAGCCATACCAGCAGCACCAGTTTGCCCGGCAGCACCGACGGAATAGGCGGACGTGGCAGCCCCAGCGATCGCGGCTCCACCGCGTGCAGCAGCAGCGGTCGCGCCCAGTGCAGCCGCACCACCCGAGGCAGCCGCTCCAACACCGGCAACCGCAGCCGCGCCCATCGCACCAACCGCCATGCCAGTGCCGACCGCAGCCCCTGCTCCAAGCTGGGGAGCGCCGGAGATCAGACCGTTGGCGATGCTGCCGCCAAAAATCGACAGACCGACAATTGCAAGCGAGGCCAGCACCACCGACACGGACTGCCCGATCGTGGGAACGTCGCTGCCGTAGGAGGTTGAGAACTGGGCGAACAGAACCGACGCGATGGCGGAAATGACCGCCAGCACCATGATCTTCACACCCGAGGAGACGACATTGCCCAGCACCTTCTCGGCGAGGAAGGCGGTGCGATTGAACAGGGCGAACGGGATCAGCACGAATCCTGCCAGCGTCGTCAGCTTGAATTCGATCAGGGCCACGAAAAGCTGCACGGCCAGAATGAAGAACGCCGCCAGCACGATCAGCCAGGACAGGCACAGCACGAAGATCTGGATGAAGTTCGTAAAGAGGGCGACAGGGCCAAGAAGATTATGGACAGAGTCCAGAAGCGGCTGGGCTGCGTCAAAACCGGTGGAAGCCAGACGGCCAGGACGCAGGAAATCGGAAAGCGCCAGCGTTCCACCACCGACTTTCAGACCGAGGGCCGCGAAGCTATCGAAGACGATCTTCGAGAGCGCATCGAAATCGTTGATGACCCAGGCAAAGAAGCCGATATACAGCGTCTTCTTCACCAGACGCTGGATGATGTCCTCATCCGCAGCCCACGCCCAGAACAGCCCGGCCAGGGCGATATCCAGCATGGATAACGTTCCGGCCAGCGAGATCACGTTCCCTTTCACCAGACCGAACCCGGTATCAATGGTGGTGGTGAAGGTATTGAGGAAGGTGTCGATCACCCCGACATCGTTGGTGGCCATGGCGGTCAGTTCCCGCGGCTGCCGAACATGGACACCGTGCCGGGCACGTAGGCGTCATGCTGGGAGAAATGCTGATATTGCGCCTCGCTCTCCGCTTCCGTCGCGGCATCCCGCGCCTGCTGCAGGGCGGTGGCGCGGCCATTGGCGGCAAGTTCGGCCTGAATGTCGGATAACTGACGGGATTGCAGGGCCAGAAGCTGGTTTCCGGCCTGCGCCGCCTGTAAGGCTCCCGAGGAGGTCTGGCTGGCCGAGACAAGCTGCGTCATGGCGCTGCTGTCGCTGGGGATATTGCCCACCACCCGCGCCTGCAACTTCAGGGCGTCCTCGAACCCGCCGACGGAATTCTGCCAGCGTGTCTGCGCCTGAGAAAACAGGGCGCTGTCGGACATGCCGGACGATACGGACGTGTACGCCTGCTGATACTGCTGCTCGACGGACTGGACGCTGTAGGCGATATTCTGCGCCTGCGCGAGCAGCGCCGTAGTCTGGGAAATCGTCGATTGCAGCGTCGACAATGTCGAAAGCGGCAGGCTCGCCAGATTACGCCCCTGATTGACCAGCATCTGGGCCTGATTGGCCAGTGACGTGATCTGGTTGTCGATCTGCTGGAGCGTGCGGGCCGCGATCAGCACGTTCTGGACGTGGTTCGCACCGTCATACACCGCCCATTGCGCACGGGCGGACGAAATGATGGTGATCGAAATTACCCCGATGGTGACATAAAGACGCATGCCGTATTTCATGGCACGCCTCCATCGCGCAGAAGATCCGCAGCCCATGACACGCCGCGTGCGTCGAACCAGGCCGGTAGAAAGCCGTCGCGCCCATGTTCCGCCAGAACCACATCGAGCAGTCGGTGATCGTCCTTGCCGGAGGCAGCGCAAAGGGCGAGTGCGATAGGACCGAGGCCGAGTTCAAACAGCCGGTTGCCACGCTGGGTCTGGCAGTAATACTCCCGCTTCGAGGCGGCCCGCGCGATGATGGCGATCTGCCGGTCATTCAGACCGAAGTCGCGATAGATGGCCATGATCTGCGGCTCGATGGCCCGCTCGTTGGGCAGGAATATCCGCGTGGGACAGCTTTCCACCACGGCTGGCGCGATAGGAGAGTTCGCGATATCCGACAGCGACTGGGTAGCAAAAATCACCGACGCATTCTTCTTACGCAGGGTTTTCAGCCATTCCCGCAACTGGCCGGCGAAATCGCCATCATCCAGCACCAGCCAGCCCTCGTCGATCATCAGTAGCGTTGGGCGACCGTCCAGCCTCCCTTCAATGCGGTGGAACAGGTAGGACAGAACGGAAGAGGCAGCGCCGGAACCGATCAGGCCCTCGGTCTCGAACACGACGACATCAGCCTCGCCTAGACGTTCGGCCTCCGCGTCGAGCAGGCGACCATAAGGACCACCCAGGCAGTAAGGCGCCAATGCCTGCTTGAGCGCGTTGGACTGGAGCAGCGCCACCAACCCGGACAGGGTGCGTTCGCGGGAGGGTGATGATGCCAGGGAGTTCAGGGCTGACCAGAGATACGCTTTGACGTCTGGCGTGAGCGATACGCCCTCGCCGACCAGGATCTGGCCCAGCCATTCGCTGGCCCATTTGCGCTCGTCGGCATCGTCGATCCCTGCCAGGGGCTGGAGTGAGACGCTGCTACCCTGTTCTTCCGATGGATGATCGTCCGCCAGTCCACCCCCGAGGTCATGCCAGTCGCCGCCCATACCCAGTGTGGTCGCGCGCATGGATCCGCCGAAATCGAAGGCAAAAATCTGTGCCCCCATATACCGGCGAAACTGCAAGGCCATCAGCGCCAGCAACACGGATTTGCCCGCCCCCGTTGGCCCCGCAATCAGGGTGTGACCGACATCGCCGACATGCAGGGAAAACCGGAACGGCGTGGCCCCAGCGGTCTTGCCGTAGAACAGCGGCGCGGCCTTGAAATGCACGTCCTGATCCGGTCCCGCCCAGACGGCCGACAACGGAATCATGTGCGCAAGGTTCAACGTGGAGACCGGAGGCTGGCGCACATTGGCGTAAACATGACCGGGCAGGCTCCCAAGCCAGGCTTCCACCGCGTTGAGGCCTTCCGTCATGCAGGTGAAATCGCGACCCTGGATGATTTTTTCGACCAGACGCAGCTTCTCGGCAGCAATCGAAGCAGAGCCGTCCCAGACCGTGATGGTTGCTGTGATGTATGCCTGCCCCACATCATCCGCTCCCAGCGATTGTAGCGCGAGATCGGCATCGGCCGCCTTGTTGGCGGCATCATTGTCCACCAGAACCGATGCTTCGTTGGTCATGACCTCCCGGACAATGGCCGCAATGCTCTTGCGTTTTGCAAACCACTGACGCCGGATTTTTGTCAGCACCTTGGTAGCGTCGCTCTTGTCGAGCAGGATCGCACGGGTGGACCAGCGATAGGGCATCGCCAGCCGGTTCAAGTCATCGAGAATGCCGGGGAAGGTCCGGCTGGGGAACCCGGTGATCGTCAGGGTTTTCAGATACGCGTCACCGAGTTTCGGCTCCAGACCGCCCGACAGCGGTTGATCCACCAGCAGCGCATCAAGGTGCATCGGAATTTCCGGCACGCCGACGCGCTGCTGGCGGGTGGAAATGGTCGAATGCAGGTAGGTCAGAGTCTCCCCGTCATCCAGCCAGGAGGCTTCAGGCATAAACCCGTCCAGCAGGGCCAGAAGCCGATCGCTGCGGTCCACAAACATGTGGAGCATGCCGTGCGGGTCCGGCCCCTCGCGCTCCCGACCCTCATAGAGAAAACGCTCGGCGCGGCCCGAAGATTCCGCTGGCGGCAGCCAGACCAATGTGAGCAAATACCGGCTCTCGAAATGCGCGCCCTCATCCTCGAACTGCTCCCTGCGTTCCAGATCCACCATCTGACTGGCCGCGTCGGGAAAATCGCTTTCTGGATAAATCGTGGCGGGCACGCGCTGTGCCTCCACAAACACGGCCCAGCCGGAACCAAGACGCCGCAGGGCATTGTTCAGACGCCCCGTGACACCCACCAGTTCGGCTGGCGTGGCGCTATCCAGATCAGGGCCTCGAATTTTGGCGGTGCGTTGAAAACTGCCATCCTTGTTCAGGACAACACCTTTCTCAACCAGTGCTGCCCAGGGCAGGAAGTCGGACAGCAGGGCAGCACGATTGCGATATTCTCCAAGGGACATCATCGCCCTGCCCTCCCTACGCCCGCAGCCAGGCGGGATAGCGGAGATGCCGCCGCCCCACCTCGATGAACAGCGGATCACGCCTGGCACCCCAGACCGCCAGCGTATGCCCCACGACCCAGAAGGCAGCGCCGATCAGCCACAGGCGCAGGCCGAGGGCGATAGCCGCTGCCAGTGTGCCGTTGGCAATGGCCACGGCGCGAGGTGCCCCACCCAGCAGGATTGGATCGGTCAGGGAGCGATGCACCGGGACATGAAATCCCGGCACCATATCATCGTCATATCCCGCCATCAGATCAGTGCTCCCCCGGAGAAGGAGAAGAACGACAGGAAGAAGCTGGACGCCGCAAAAGCTATGGACAGGCCGAAGACGATCTGGATCAGGCGACGGAACCCACCCGAACTCTCGCCAAAGGCGAGGGTCAGGCCAGTCACGGTGATGATGATCACCGAGACGATCTTGGCGACCGGCCCCTGCACGGATTCCAGGATCTCGTTGAGCGGGTTTTCCCACGGCATACCGGAGCCTGATGCCCAGGCCGATGACACGAAAACCAGCGACAGGAGCGTGGACGTTCCGAACACACGAAGATCCGTCATGCGATGATCGGGACGTGCAACAGCGCACACGATGGCGCGCAGACGTGACAGCGGACTCATAACGACTCTCCATTGTCAGAGAATGATGTTTTGGAAGATGAAAGGCTGACTGGCCTGATGCGATAGGCTCCCGTCACGGGATCGAGGCCATCGCCTTCAGCCAGTTCGGATAGGCGGCGCGCCGTGCCGCGTCCGGATAGGACTGCGATCACGTCGATGGTTTCGGCGATCAGGGCGCGCGGTACGGTGACGACGATTTCCTGAATCAGTTGCTCCATGCGATGCAGGGCACCGATGGCGGTGCCGGCGTGAAGCGTGCCAATCCCACCGGGATGACCCGTGCCCCAGGCTTTGAGCAGGTCTAGCGCCTCGGGGCCGCGCACCTCACCAATGGGAATACGGTCAGGGCGCAGCCGCAGGGCTGAACGGACCAGTTCGGATAACGTGACGACACCATCACGGGTGCGCAGCGACACAAGATTTGGCGCGCGGCATTGCAGTTCGCGCGTGTCCTCGATCAGCACGATGCGATCGTCAGTTTTCGCGACCTCGGCCAGCAATGCGTTGACCAATGTGGTCTTGCCAGTGGATGTGCCTCCCGCGACCAGAATATTTTTACGGTCCGCGACTGCCTGGCGAAGATATGCCGCCTGCCCCTCCGTCATGATCCCGGCAGCGACATAATCGTCGAGGGTGAACACCGCGACGGCAGGCTTGCGGATCGCAAAGCTGGGTGCCATCACAATCGGCGGCAGCAATCCCTCGAAACGCTCGCCCGTCGGCAATTCCGCCGACACACGGGGCACACTCTCATGCACCTCGGCCCCGACATGATGCGCGACCAGGCGGATGATACGCTCCGCGTCAGCGGGTGTGACCAGATCTCCCGTATCACCCAGTCCCTCGGACAGGCGGTCGATCCACAGCCTGCCATCGGGATTGAGCATCACCTCGACAATGGCAGGATCAGCGAGGTGCCGGGCAATAGCCGGTCCCATCGCCGTGCGCAGCATGGACATGCCACGCTGTCGGACACCACTTTCAATCGATGTGACCGCCATGGGAATCCCCGTCTTTACGGGTCATCCGGCCTCTCCGGACGACGACGGGGACAATTAGAGAGTGCTGCTTTCTCCCGATTTCAACAATATTTTCCAGCCATAGTACAGGATCGTAGGGAATGCGGCTTTTACTTGCGGATTGCGGGATCAGGTTTCTGGCGCTGGAGGCACATCGTCGGGAATTTCCTGCCGGAAGACCGGTCCCCGACTGAGTCGTCGGCCAAGGGCCGCCACAAACGCTTCATATCGTTCCGCCCCCTGTGCCCGCGCTGCCGCGGCTGCCGGTTCCGGCAAGGGTGGACTGACCGTCATCCAGTAGCGGATGAACAGAGCCAGCGTCTCAAGACTGATCCCGAGATCACGCTCCATGCGGGCGACCTGCCGGTCGAGACGATCCAGCCTGCGGCTCATCGCTGCTTCCCGCCGCTCATCGGCATCGGGGGACAGGAAGGATGCGATGGCGGCTTCCGCCACCAGAGAGAGGGACAGATCGCGCCGCGCTGCATGCGCGGTCAGGGCATCCAGCAGCTTCGGTTCCAGATAGACCGACAGCCGCGCCTTCTTCGGGAATGTTCTCATCACGCCCTCACAGCCCGAGATCGTTGCCACGGTCGAGCCCAGCCTGCCGAGCGATCCGTGTCAGGTCGGCGCGATCCCGCGCTTCTGGATCCGGTGGCGGTTCCTCACCAAAAAGGTCCGGTGCCGCACGCCGCTTGCGTTTTCCGGTCTCCGCCGGATCATGCTCGCGTGACCACTTCCGCCCCGTGCCGAGGGATTCCTCACTGTCCGCGTCGTCAGGATTTTCTGGCGATTGTGACAGTGATTTTTTGTCCGGCGGCGGAGTAGCGGGAAGCGGACGCCCGCTCCAGTCATCAGGCCGGACCGTTCGCGGCGGTTGCGTGGGATCAGGCGGCGGCAGAACACGCTCGACGAAGCGGCGGTCCCTGAAATACCGCGCCTTCCGCGCCCGGATCGGCGGGCAGCCCGCCACCATGACCACCTCATCCCGCGCCGGAAGCTGCATGACTTCGCCCACCGTCATCAGGGGCCGCGCGCTCTCCTGACGCGACACCATGAGATGCCCAAGCCAGGGCGATAACCGATGGCCGGCATAGTTCTTCTGCGACCGGATCTCGGTGGCCACACCCAGACCGTCGGATACGCGCTTTGCTGTACGTTCATCGTTCGTGGCGAAACTGACCCGGACATGGCAATTATCCAGGATGCTGTTGTTCTGGCCGTACGCCTTGTCGATCTGGTTCAGGCTCTGGGCGATCAGGAACGCCTTGATCCCGTAGCCCGCCATGAAGGCCAGCGCGCTCTCGAAGAAATCCAGACGGCCGAGGGCAGGAAACTCGTCGAGCATCAGCAGTAGGCGACGCCGCCCCTCGCGGCCGGACAGATCTTCGGTCAGCCGCCGCCCGATCTGGTTGAGGATCAGGCGGATCAGCGGCTTGGTGCGGCTGATATCCGAAGGTGGGATAACGAAATACAGGGAGACAGGCTGTTCACCCTCCAGCAGATCACTGATCCGCCATTCGCAGCGGCTGGTCACGGTGGCCACCACCGGATCACGGTAGAGGCCGAGAAACGACATGGCGGTGGACAGCACGCCCGAACGCTCGTTGTCAGATTTGTTCAGCAATTCCCGCGCGGCGGAGGCCACGACGGGGTGAGGCCCCTTCCCGTCCAGGTGGTTCGTCCGCATCATGGCGGACAGGGTCGCCTCGATCGACCGCTGCGGGTCGGAGAGGAACTTCGCCACCCCGGCGAGCGTCTTGTCGGCTTCGGCATAAAGGACATGCAGGATCGCCCCGACCAGCAGGGCATGGGAGGTTTTCTCCCAGTGGTTGCGCCGTTCCAGCGACCCCTCGGGATCCACCAGAATGTCGGCGATGTTCTGCACGTCACGAACCTCCGACGCCCCGCGTCGGACTTCCAGCAGTGGATTATAGGCCGACGAGGCAGGATTGGTCGGGTCGAACAGCAGCACCCGCCCAAAGGTTGACCGGAAACCGGCGGTGATCTGCCAGTTCTCACCCTTGATGTCGTGGATGATGGCCGAACCCGGCCAGGTCAGAAGCGTGGGGATGACCATACCCACCCCCTTGCCGGTACGCGTCGGCGCGAAGATCAGAGCATGCTCAGGGCCATCGTGCCGGAGATAGCTGCGGCGGTATTTGCCCAGCACAACGCCATCCTCGCCCAGCAGCCCCGCCGCGCGGATTTCCGCATCATCGGCCCATCGGGCGGAGCCGTAAGTTGCCGCGCGCTTTGCCTCGCGGGCGCGATGGACGGACAGCGCCACGGCTGCGGCAAAAGCCAGAACCCCGCCGGAGCCCGCGATCCAGGCCCCCCGCGCGAAAACCGTCGGCGCGTAGGCGTCGAACTCATACCACCACCAGAAGAACAGTGGTGGGGCGTAGACCGGCCAGCGATGCAGGATTGTGAACCACGGTCGGCCGAGTTCCGGCTGGAACGCCAGTTCCCAGGCCGTCCATTGTGTCGCCGTCCACCAGGACAGCACGATCATGGACAGGACCACCAGCGCCTGCCCCCACTGGATACGTGTTCCCGGCTGGTCCATCGATCCCTCCCTTGTCCTGCGAGACAGCGAAGAACCGGGATTTTCCAAGGTGCAAGCATGATCCGGCACCCATCGTACTGTGGCGGGCAGGAGCGAAAAAATACTTGCACGTTGCGGTCTGGCGTCGGCATCCTCATCTCATGCGCACGATATGCGCACAAGGAGTCGGATCATGCCCAGCCGCACCAGCCTCGGCGTTTCCTATGACCGGAGCGCGCCCCGCCGCCCGGTCAATCTGTCGCTCAACACCGATCTGCTGGCGCAGGTCCGGGAAGTGACGCCCAATCTTTCGGCGACGGTCGAGACCCTGCTGGGCGACTACCTGCAATCCGCACGCAAGCAACGCGAGGACGAACAGCGCAAGCTCGACGGCGTGATCGACGCAGTGAACGATCTGCACGCGCGGCACGGTTTCCTGAGCGACGAATTCTCGACGCTCTAATCCGATGCCGCAATTCGCGATCTACCGGAACCCCGGCCGAAACCAGGACATCCCGTTCGTGGTCCAGATCCAGAGCAGCCGCCTGGAGCGCAGCATGGGCCGCGTTGTCATGCCGCTCGTCAGACGATCGGGCAGCGCGCCGCCGGATCACCCGCTGACGCCGTATCTGCATGTCGAGGGAGAGGACGTCTTTGCCAACCCGTTCGACCTGGCGACCATCCCTGCCGCGCGGCTTGGAACCGCCGTCGGTGTCCTGGCCGAACGCGATCAGGATAAGATCATAAGAGCACTGGACGAACTGGTTAGCAGGGCGTGAGTGGCGCGGAACTTCCGTTTACGCCCTCCCTTCCGAACATGTAACGCACAGTGCACTTTCCGCATAACGGACATGACCAGTGCAAACTTCTATTGTCACTTAGAGTGGGTTGCATATCGGTAGCTTTAGCCGATCGACGAAGGGGGAGGCGGCCCTCTTCTAATTCGCGATACATAAGGTAGGAATGAACCCGCCGACGGCCCGATTCTGATCATAGATCTGCATGGGCAAATCGGCCTTAGGCATCCACACGCGCCCGACCTCAACCGCCGCTGAATTCGGCAAAGCGGGAAACACGTTGATAACCGCATTCTCGCCATGAACAGCCTTGATCCGATCAAGGAGACGCCGAAGCTGGTGCTTGAACTCGATCAGGTCGTCCGGACGACGCATGATGTCGTTGTGCGGATTTTCCGCGGTCAGCGACCAGATGGCGACATCCTCGCCCAGCACTGCGCTAATCCGTTCATCCGTAACGGTCGCGCTCAGCGCGAGCTTCAGCGCGACTGCGACGTTCGGTGCCCCGGAATAGTCGCCGACCTGAAAGGTGATTGCGGGCTGGTCAGCTTGCCACCGCCATGTCGGGGGCTCGCGATATCGCTGATGAACCGTGACCGGGACGATATCCCCCAGCAGATGCCCAAGTTCGATCAGCAGCGGCTGCGGCGCTAGCGCGAACACGCTGAGCTGCTTTATCTCCTTTTGTTCGATGCGCTCCTTCACCTTGCGAGCGAACACGCGGCGCAGATTGTCCTGCTGGACGGACCAGTAATTCGCTTCGTGATCGGCATAGTCACATCCGGCCAACTCGATATCGATCGTTCGTCCCTCGGCGGGGTGCCTGTCGGGCGGCATCGCCATGAAGATCGATCGCGTCGATACTAGGGCATCCCGCTGTCCGATATCCGCCGCGAACCGGAGGACGTGCGCGGCGCGCTCCTGCGCCATTCCCGTCACGATGGCGATCCGGTCCTCGTGCTCTGCTTTCATCTCAAGCAGGACGGGCTCGGGATGATCCGCGAGATAGTCGACATCTACGCCCTTATGGTGCTTCGCACAGAGCAGCATGAGATTGCTCAGGTCTTTGGCGAGTGCAGGCGAGCGAACCGGATCGCCGCGCGGTCCGTCAGCACTGTCGGCGACAATGTGCGCAATGAAGCCGAACTTACCGTCCACGCGGCCGGCGATCAGGTCGCCGACGAGTTCCTCGTTGCACCCGCGGTATTCGCAGCGCCCGGCTGCTTTGGTCCAGAGGGCGACCTGAATTTTCTGTGGGATTTGCGTTTTTGCCATGATGGTGTTTCGCTCCGATTCGCTATAATGTTCACGTTTTATCCTCAAAGCTCAACCGCGCAGTTCGACTATCCATACGCGGACCGTGGGCTTCACCTTGGAGGCATATGGTGGAAAAGCAGACGCGCACTCGCGAGAGCGAGGAATTCCTCGAGGATCTTGCCGAAGAACTGAGCGTGCCGCCAAGCCGGTATGAGCAGGCCGACCGGAGCTACATGTCACTGGGCGACTGGCTGCACCGCGACGCCTCGACCGTCCGACAGTACGGACCCAAGGTCTACGTCCAGGGGTCTTTTCGCCTCGGCACGACGATCCGGCCCTTGAACGACGCCGAGGAATATGACGTCGATTCCGTCTGCGAGTTGCAGAAGCTTGGCAAGACCTCGCTGACGCAACAGCAGCTCAAGACCCTGCTTGGCGCCGAGATCGAGGCCTATCGGCGTGCGCAGAATATGAACAAGCCGCTTCGCGAGGGTCGCCGTTGCTGGGTGCTCGACTATGCCGATGGCGCCCAATTCCATATGGATATCGTGCCCGCGCTTCCGAACGGGCAAGCCGCCCGCCTCCTCCTGGAATCCCGCGGCTATGACGCGCGTTGGACACTCACCGCCATTGCCATCACCGACAAGGAGGGGCCGACCTACACCACCGTTACCGACGATTGGCCGCGCTCGAACCCCAAGGGCTACTGCGAGTGGTTCAAGAGCCGGATGGCAACCGCGCTCGAACGGCGCAAGCGCGTGCTCGCCGACAGCATGAGGGCGAGCGTCGAGGATATCCCGGACTACAAGGTCCGAACGCCGCTTCAGGCCGCTATCATGATCCTGAAGCGTCACCGTGACCATACCTTCGAGCATGGCGGCGACGAACGGCCGATCTCGGTCATCATCACCACCCTTGCGGCCCACGCCTATAAGGGCGAAGAGACGATCGGCGAAGCGCTCGCGGTGATTCTCGCGGGCATGGACCAGCATATCCTGTGGCACAACAACCGCTACTGGATCCCGAATCCGACCGACCCGCTCGAAAACTTCGCCGACAAATGGGCCGAGCACCCCGAGCGGGCGACCGCGTTCTACGAGTGGCTCCAAAAGGCCAGGACGGAATTCGCCGCGGCAGCTCGGTCGAGCGATAGGAGAGTGATCACCGAGATAGTCGGACGCGGCGTTGGCGGATCGATGGCCGACCGCACGGCCCGCCGCCGTCCGCCGCCGCCGCGATCCCCGCTGCTCAAAACCGCTTCGGTGGCGCCCGTAGCCGAAGGTCTTTCCTTTCCGGACAGGAGCCGGGTGCCAACCAAGCCGCAGGGGTTCGGCGGCGCGGAATGATCTGGTGGCTCGAAAATCCGACTCGCGCACGAACCGAGCGTCAGGGCGTGGCTAACCTCGCGGAGCGCGTCGCCTGGCTCAAGGGCGTGCGCTGGCATCTCTCGAACGGCGCTGCGCTCGCGGTCGATTTCGAGATCGAGCATGACGGCGACAGCGTTCCGTTGACGATGACCTATGCCGAATTCCACCCCAATTCCCCACCCATCGTGCTTCCCAGAGACGGGAGTCGCCTGTCGAACCACCAATATGGGGCGGGCGGAAATCTCTGCCTGGAATATCGCGCCGACAACTGGGAGACGTCGATCACCGGGGCGATGATGATCGAGAGCGCGCATCGTCTGATCGCCGGTGAACGCGATGTCGAGGGTCCCGAACTGCCCTCGGCGCATGCCGTTTCGCTCGGCCAAAGCGTGCGCGGCTCCTATTTCCGGTTCCTGCTGACGCGGCAAATGGAAGAGCGCCTGAAGGCGATCGCACCCGGTCAGTCGTTCGAGATTGGTATTGCGGAGAAATATTACGCCGATACCTTCACGGTGACGATCATAGAGACCGACGGCGTCACCGATGGCCGAGCATGGCCGGCCGGGATTCGGGAGACGACGAAGCGCGGCCAGGCCATTCGGCTGCCCGAAGGGACAGCGATGCCCGCAGCCACGCAAGCCGGTATCGCCGACCTGCTCGGCGCGCTTGGCCTCGGAGCGCTTCGCGAGGCTGCACTCGCCGCCAGCGGAGAAATGGACTTGGTGCTGGCGTCCGCGACCGAGACCGCACATTTCTATGCCTATGACGCCGGCCAGAAGCGCGTCTTCGGTCGCTCGCGACTACTGAAGGTCGCCACCAGTGACCGGCTCCCGGACGACTACTCTCTCCTCGCCGGAAAAAGCGTCGGCATCGTCGGATGCGGCTCGCTTGGCTCCAAGCTCGCCGCGATGCTGGCGCGCGCCGGCGTGCGGATGTTCACGCTGGTCGACGATGACGTCTTTTTCGCCGAGAATCTGGTGCGCAACGAACTTGGCGCCGCCGCGGCCGGCGTCCATAAGGCCGACGCGGTCCGCAGCCGCCTCATTGAGATTGCCGGCACGATCGACGTCACGGTGCGGCGTGTCGCGCTGGGCGGTCAGGAAAGCGCCGATTCCACGGACTCGGTGATGTCGGCGTTGCGCGCCTGCGACCTCATCATCGACGCCACCGCCGACGCGCATTGCTTCAACTTCTGCGCCGCGGTCGCGAAGGAAAGCCTGAAGCCACTCGTCTGGGGCGAGGTGTTCGCCGGGGGCATCGGCGGCCTCGTGGCACGTGTTCGATCAGGCCATGAGCCGGAGCCTCAGGCCGCCCGCAACCAGATCAACGCTTGGTGCAATGCACATGGCGTCCCCGCCCCGCTTGCCGGCCTAGCTGCCCCCTATGAAGCGGCAACCGGAAGCGCCAGACCGCTTGTCGCTGACGACGCCGAAGTTTCCATCATCGCAGGTCACCTCGCGCGTCTGGCAACCGATGTGCTCACCCTGCCGGAGGACAGTGCGTTTACGGCCCCCGCCTATGCGATAGGCTTGCGCAAGGCCTGGATTTTCTCTCAGCCGTTTGAGACATGGCCTATCGAACTCGCTGGCTCGGCCCCCTGGAAAGCCGAACAGGACCCCGCTTCTGTCGCAGACAGCCTTGCGCTCTTGCGCGAACTCTTGCCCTCGGCGTTCGATGGTCACGATCAGCCTTCCGAATGATCAGCGGGCGCAGCTTCGCAATTGTCTGCGAGGGGCCGGTCGGCGTGAGATCGGCGGCATCCTCATGGGAGAGCAAGTCGCACCCGATCATTTCCGCATCGTCGACTTCTCGGTCGACGAAACGACCGGGACGGCTGCACATTTCGTCCGCAGTCCCGACCATCATGCGCAAGCGCTCGACATCTTCTTTCGAAAGACTGGCTCCGATTTCAAACGCTTCAACTATCTAGGCGAGTGGCACTCCCACCCCAGCTTTCCGGTCCGGCCTAGCCACGAGGACGTTATTTCGATGCAGAGCTTGGTCAACGGCGAGCGGGACATCGATTTCTCAGCGCTGCTCATCGTTAGATTGCGCTGTCTGTTCCTGCTCGAAGCCGCCGCATATATGTTCATCAGAAATCAGGCGTGCGTCCACGTCGAGCTTACAATGTGACAAGGGCAAACGGGAATATTGAGCACGCCGACTTACGGCGAAAATCGCCTCAAGTCAGACATCGAAGTGATGATGGTAGCTGCCCGAAAGCCGCCATTGTCAGGCGAGCCGAGATAGACCGGGTTTGGGACAAAACTGCAGATAGTCATCGCCTCTGAGAACGACCAATAACGCTGAAACCGGTCATTCTTTCTTGGTGTAGCGAAGAGCCCGCGCGGCGGCCCGGTTCGGCCTGAACGCCGGAAGAAGCCTAGCGGCTCGGGTCTCAACCCAGAGTACACTCCGAGTGGATGTCTGCCCCAACTACCGATCGCGCGATCGACGCTAGATGGGGATGGTGGGTGAAGAAGAGGACCTGCGTCGACCTAGCGAGCTCTGCCAGCACTCGAAAACCAGCTTCGGACCGGTCGTCGTCGAAGTTGACGAAGAGATCGTCGGCTAGGAACGGCAGGCGCACGCCCGCTGCGACAGACTGCTCGACGGCGGCTAAGCGCAAGGCGAGGAACAGCTGGTCGGTGGTTCCCTCGCTCATGGCGCCGACCTCGACGACGGTCCTGCCGTCGTTACGGACTCCGAGGAGTCGCGGCGAGGCGGCGTCGCTGTCGATCCGCAGCGCCGCGTAACGTCCGATCGTCAGGATCGAGAAGAGCTCCGAGGCGCGGAGCAGCATCGGATCCTGATGTTGCTCGCGATATCGTTCGATCGCCCAACGCAGCGTCACCGCCTGGGCCCGCTTCAGGATGTATTGCTCGGAAAGGACCGCCAGCTCTGCGCGGGCCTGACCCGCGTCCGTGGCAGCGTCGATGGCACTCTCTCCCTCCTGCTCGAGATTGGCGAACGCCCTCCGTGTATCGCCGAGCCGGCCCGCCGCGGCATCCACCTCGGCGTTTAAGTCCGCCAGTTGGGATGCGAGCGTCTGCGTCTTGGCCGCTAGGCCGTCCGGATCGACGCCGTCGAGGGTTCCGAGGAGTTCCGCAAGACCCTTGCCGTCGCCTGCCGATGTGATCGCCGTCTCGGCATCAGCGACCGCCCCCCGGAGCGCTCTGACCGCGCGAGATCGCGCGATGGCGGCCGCGAGCTCGTCGACGCCTTCCGAACCCGTCTCCTCCATCAGGCCCCTAAGGGAATCCATGGCCGCTGCTAACCTCGCCTCCTCGGCCGCCACCTCTTCATTGCGGGCCTCTATGGTGGCCTTCAGTGCGTCGATGACTTTGGCCGTGGCGCGCGCGGAGGTCAGGCGGCTCCGTAGCGCGGTCAGCCGCTCCTCCGGATTTTCGGACGCGGGGATGCCGAGGGTGTCGGCGGCCGCGTGGACCGTGGCGCCGTGGTCGGCCGCGTCCCTTTCCATCCCGTCGAGCCGTCCCTGCAGGTCCGATAGCGCCTCGATCTCGACGCGCAACTCCTCGAGTATGTCGAGCGCGGCGGTCGCGTTCCCGAGCTCGAGGTCGAGGCCGGTCTGTTCGAGCTGCTGGCGCCACTGGGCTTCACGGTCGGCCGCGGCGTCCTCGAGGCGCTTCCTACGTCGTCCGAGGGTGTCGGCGTCCTGCTCGATACGCGCCGCGGCGGCCTCGTCGAGCCGTCTCTGCTGCTCGGCCGCCTCAAGGTCGGCCCGCAGTCGCTCGGCGATCGCCAGGATGGGCGCGATCTCGGAGGCATCCGGCAGCGTGGCGCCTTCGGGGAGACATGATGCGAGTGCCTGTCGCACCTTGGCCCGGCGGACGTCGGCCGCCCCGGCTTCCGCCATCGCCGCGACGGATGCGGCGTACGCCAACTCGGAGACGTCCCTCGCGGCATTCCAGGCGACAAGGCATGTCGGCTCCATATCGACATGGCCCGCCGCCTCCAGCCTCTTCCGCCAGGCGCTTCGTTTGGTGTCGACGCGCTCCTCCGCGCCCTTTGCGCGGAGCTCCGCCTGCTCCGCATCAAGCATGAGCTTCGCGACCCGGTTCTGCATGTCGGCGAGGCGGCTCGACTCGTCGGCCGCCGCGAACCGCAGGTCACTGAGCTGGTCCGCCTCTGCCAGGGTGGCTTCGAAGACGGTGACAGCTTCGCCCGGCGCGGCGACTGGCGCCGCGGCCAGGATGTGGGCGCGGAGCGGACGCCAGTGTTCGTTGCGGGCGGTGCGCGCGCTCTGGATCTCCTCCGCGGAGACCGCGTTCCCGGAGGCGAGTTGCTCCATTTGGAGGGATAGGGCCGCGGCCTCATCCCGGGCGCGGCCGGCATCGGCGGTCTCCCGCTCGGCTTCGGCCGAGAGGTTCGCCATCGCCGTCCGCGCTTCATCGATCTCCGCCTGTCCGATTCGGGGGAGCTCCAGGAGCGTCGCGGCGCCGCCGCTCCACGGCGCCAGCCGCGAAAGCGACTGTGCCAAGGTCGTCGAGGCTGTGTCGGCCGTCCTCCGCAGGGACTGGCAGCGGGCGTCGATGTCGGCACCGAGCGCGCGCGCGGCGTCGACGGCGGCGATGACCGGCCCCAGGTCCCTATTCGGATGATCGTCGGCCTTGCGCGGGAGACCCGAGGCCACCCTCCGCCGCTCGTCGAGCTCCTCCTCGCTCTGCGCGATCTGAGCGATCGCCGACCTGTCCTCGACGTGCGAGAGCGCGAGTTCGCGCAGCCTCGCGCTGGCAATCCGTGACGGTGGATCGGCGGCCAGCGCGCCAGCCTCCTCCCGTAGCCGTTCGATCCGGCCGGTCCGCGCAGCGTGCTCGGTCCTGAGCCGGACCATGTCGCTGCTCGCCTTCGCGACCGCCCCCGAGGCGCTCACGAGCGCGTCGACGAGATCCGCCTGAGCCAGTATCGCCTCGTCCGCCACAAGCGCGTCCACACGTTCGGCCGCTTCCTCAGCCAGCTTCGCCGCGGCGGCCTTCGCGCGGCCCGCGGACGCGGCCTCGGCCATCGCCGCTTCCGCCACCTCCTCGCGCTGCGCAGCCAGCTCGATGGTCGCACCGTGTGCCTCGAAGGCGGCCAGATGTTCCGCCCGCAGGCGCGCCGACGGCGCGATCCGGCGGATCCGTTCCGCGCGGCTCATCTCGGCGAGCAACTCGTCGCGCCGACGTTGGGCCTCGTCCAACGCGGCCTGCGCGGTGGCCACCGCCGTCCTCGCGTCGGTCCAGATCCTCGGTCGGAGCGACCTGTCGCGGATGGAACGCAGGCCCGCCTCAAGTTCGCGCTGGGCGACGGTGAAGGAGCGTCTGTTGGACGCGCGTGGACCCCAGATGGCATCCGCCTCTTCCTCCAGCCGCGCCAGCTCGTCCGAGACTCCGGTCAGACCGGAGCCGGCCGCGAACAGCGCCCGGCCAAGGTCGTTGCGGGCCTCGACCATGGCCTTGCCGCCGGCCCGCAGGCCCTCCTGGTCCAGGCTGAACGAGAGGCCGAAGGTCTCCCTCGTCTGTCCCCTGAGCATCGCGAGGAGCGCGCCCTCGTCGATCGGCCGGTCGTCCGGACCCAGGAGCGAGGCGTTTGGGGCCTTCTTGCGGCGGCAGGCGAGCGTGGCCCCCTCGTCCTCAAGCACGGCACCGACCCGCAGGAGCGAGTAGTCGTACATGAAGTTGTAGGGCGATCGGGCTGGGAAGCCGAACAAGAGATCCGACACCGCGGCGAGCGACGTGGTCTTGCCGGCCTCGTTCGCGCCGTAGATGACGTGCAGGTCCGGTTGGCCGTTGCGGAACGAGAGCGTGCAGTCCTCAAAGTGGCCGTAGCGCTCGAGCGACAGGTTTACGAAGCGCACCTACGCCTCCCCAGTCAGGCGCGACCGCAGCGCGAGTGTCGCCGTCTGGAGCACCGCCGTCCAGTCCCCGTCGCCCGCGGATCGCCGCAGGCCCTCGTCGTCGGCGTCGTCCGGCGACTGGCCAATCGCGGTCTGCGTGGCGAGCATGAACGGGGAGAGGTCCTCGGCGAGGAGCGCGGCGAGCTCCGGGTCGGTAGCCGCTTGTCCGATGAGGGACGACAGGTCGTCCCCAATCCGGATTTGCTGCGGTTGCGCGGGCGGACCGACCAGCA
Organism: Gluconacetobacter diazotrophicus PA1 5; assembly: GCF_000067045.1. NCBI lineage: Bacteria > Pseudomonadati > Pseudomonadota > Alphaproteobacteria > Acetobacterales > Acetobacteraceae > Gluconacetobacter > Gluconacetobacter diazotrophicus. Next base: position 127,184 of record NC_010125.1, on the reverse strand, counting down.
CCTTCACCCTTTCGATGAATAGGTCCGGCGATATCGACGCGGCGACCGCGCGCGCGGCGTCGCGGATCGATGACACGCCGTCGTGTAGTGCGCCGGCGTCCGCCGTCTCGCCGGTGAGCGACACTCGTGCGACGAGAGGCAGGCCTGCCGCATCGGCCTGCCAAGTGGAGAGGAGCGATGCGCGCATGAGCGAGGCCACCGCGTCCGCCGCCGCCCCGGTGCAGTCTACCTCGACGTGCGCCCAGCGCAGTACGTCCAGTTCGACATGCTCGATGGTGACGATCTGGGCGTCCTCCACCGTCACTATCACCGCGCCCTTAGGCCCGGTCTCGCGGATCGTGCGTCCCTGCGTGTTGCCCGGGAAGACGACGTATGGGTCTTCTGCGACGACCTCGTGCTCGTGGACGTGGCCGAGCGCCCAGTAGTCGTAGTGCTTGGACCTGAGGTCATCCAGACTGCACGGGGCGTACGCGGCATGGCCCTGGCGGCCGGCTAGCGCGGTGTGGAGCACGCCGATGTTGAAGTGGTGCTCGACCGCGCCGGGATAGGCGAGGACGAGGTTGTCGGTAACGGCCGGCGTTGCGAAGCTCTGGCCGTGCACGGCGACGGCGAACTCCGGCAGGACATGAGTCGCCGGGCGCCTCGTCCCGAACAGCTTGACGTTGTCGGGCCAAGGGATGCTGCGCGTTAGCACCGACTCCGCGTCGTGGTTGCCGGACAAAAGGAAGACCGGGACGTCAGCCTGGGCGAGCCGACCCATCGCCCGCGCGAAGTAGAGGCCGGTTCCCATGTCCTTCCAGTCGCCGTCGAACAGGTCGCCGGCGATCACCACGAAGTCGACCTCCTCGTCGAGGGCCCGCTGGACGAGGTTGTCGAATGCCGCCCGGGTCGCACCTCGGATGTCTTCCTCCGGAAGTCCCTCGTATCTCGACAGGCCGCGCAGCGGGCTATCGAGGTGAATGTCGGCGGCATGCAGGAAACGGAAGTCTGTAATGGCTCACCCCCATGCGTCGGCCGCTCATTCTTCATCATCACATCGCGCGCGCCAATATGTTGTAGCACAGTTTTGATGCCGACAACTTGGCGTCATTGCACGCGCTCCTATGAGCAAACGTTGTCGATAGCTCGCAGATCTTCGGTCTGAGGTGCCATCATTCCTTGGCGTCCTCCGGCGGAATGCCCCAGGCTTTCGACGGCCGGAAGGTATCAGGTGCAGAGGCCCTTCAGCCGTTTTAGGTGGTTCCCGTCGACGTGTTCCATCATGGCGAAGAGCGCAGCGGCCGCTCCCCGCGTCTCCTCAAGGGTCATCGTCGAGAAGGACAGCAGGTCGTCGAGGTTGTCGGAGTGAGACTCGACCTGGGTAAGCCGTTCGAGCGCCGCCAACCTCTCCCTGTCGAGATGCGGATAGTCGGCGCACAGTTTGTCGAGCTGGCCGGGCAGTCCTCCGCCACCCGGACTCTTGAAGGCGAGGAACACGTCGAGCACCCGGCGGATCACGTTGGGCATCATGTAGCCGTGGTCGTCGTAAGCGTCGGGCTGCTCGACGAAGCGCAGCACGTGGCTGAAGAGGAAGTGGTACTCCGAATCGTACTCGCGGAGCAGCTTCGACATCGCGATGATCCTGGAGGAGCGGCGGTGTTCTCCCTCGGGGATTGTGACGTCGATGTAGAGGAAAGTGGCAGTCGGATCCTTGCCGGCCGGAGGCCGGGCCTTGCCCTTCCAGGCCTTTCTAAACTCGTTCATGCACTGGAGATTGTGCGTGAGGACGAAGACCTGCGCAGCCTTCTCAAGCCTCGTCCTCACAAGGGAGCAGGCGAAGTTCAGCGCCTTGGTGTCGAGGCTCGAGACCGGGTCGTCCACCACCACGATGACGTCCTTCAGCTTCCGGTTGTCCGCCTCAATGGAGGAGAGGAAGTAGGCGATCGCGATGGCTGTCTTCTCGCCCTCGCTCGGTACGCCGGTGATCGGCGCGCCATGGCGGTGCAGTTCATAGCCTTCGTCGACGGGGTTGATGGTCAGCTCGGCGTGGCCGAGGTAGGCCGCGATGAGCTTGTTGATGACGGCGGCCGCGGGGCCGTGCGTCCGGATGCGCTGGCGCAGCTCGCGTGCCTTCTCCCGCAGGGCGGCCAGCGCGTCGGTCTCGACCTTCAGCCTGGCGGTGGCGTCGCCGACGTCCTTCGCCGTCTTGGCGTATTCCTCTCGGCAGTCGACGATGAAGTGGCGGCGGATGGACGTCTCCGCATCCTCCTTCCGCTTGGCGAAGTCGGCGACGCCCTGGTTGTGGGCCGCGATCGTCTCGTTGACGCTCGCGACGCTGACTGTCAAGCGCTCGGCGGTGGCGCACACATCCGCCTCGGCAGCGATGTCCTTCATGTCCGCGGGAGATGCGGGCCGCTCCAGCTTTGCGGATAACACGCCTTGCAGCGTGCGCAACTGCTCCGCGAGCTGGCGCGCGTTCTGCGACGCGTCCTGCCTCAGATCCCTGAAGCCGGGCCGCAACTCGCTGGCTAGGTCGTCCATCGCGGGCAGCTGGGCGGCCAATTGGCTGATAGACCCTAGGAGACCGTCGAGACGTTCGGCGGTTCTCTTCAGGCGGGCGACGAACTGGTCGACCCTGTCGTCGAACGCCGCCGCCAGCAAGGCGCGGCGTTCCGCCGGGATCTCGTTCCCGCACAGAAGGCAGTCGGTTAGCCCATGGGCGTCGTGGTATTCGTGGCCGCGCTTCAGCCAGAGGAGCATGTCCGGGTGCCGCTGCACCTCCTCGAGCGCGACGGTCGCTAGCGACTGGCCGCAGACCTCGGCGATGAAGCGGTAGGCGGTCTCAATCGTGGCCTGGTCGAACGAAAGCGGGTCGAGGCGGGGCATCGGCTCGTCTAGCCTGCGCGTGTCCTCTGCGGCCTTGAGCTCGCCATCCGTCAGCCTGGGTCCGTCATAGTCCTTCCACGTGTCGAAGTCCCTGGCGAGCGCCGGCGCCTCGTACTTGCGGCTGCCCAGATGGAGGCGCGACGCGACGGACTTGGCGCGTTCGCGCTTGTAGCTGGCGAAGGTCTTGTCCGCCGCCCTTTCGGTTGCGGTCGCCGCGTCGCTATTCGCCTCCGCCTTGGGGATGTCGCCTTCGATTCTCGTCAGCTCGGCGGCGGCTTCCGCCTGGTCTGCGCCGATGTAGAACACCGGCCGCGCGCGCCCGGCGGCCCATTGGAGGTTCTGCTCGATGTAGTCCGAGTTGAACACGAGCATCCGTTGCTCGAGCCCTTTGGGATTGGTCGGGCACCCGAACGCCGCCCCGTCGTCCAACGTCACCTCGAACGTGCCGCCCTGCGGGAGCTTCGGGTGCGGTTCGCCCGACTCGAGGCTCGCGAACAGCCGCGACAGCGTGCTCTTTCCCGAACCGTTGAACCCGTAGATCAGGTTATATCGCCGGAAGTTCAGAGATGGTGATCGCGCGCCGCGAGCGGCGTATATTCCCATTCCCTGCAGCGACTTGATGTTCGTGAGTATCCCCATTGCAGGAGTTCATTCCCCGCCGCGATTATTGTCAATCTCGAAGCGACCGTAAGACCGATCGCAGTTGAGTCCGCGTCGCCGCCCGCAAGCTTCCCGAGACGGGTTTCACTGACTGCCGCTTCGTTGGCAAACGATCGATTTGAGGCACCCTGCTGACAATCCGCTTCGGGGGAGCCAAACGGCAGCTTCTGTCAGGAAAAGACGTTCGCGGTGGCTAATCGGGCGACCGGGTCTGGTCGGTAGGCGTCGCGAACACAAGCGCAGGGAATGACTGCTTTCGGTTGTTGATTCCCGATAGCCGACATTCCGCTCTCCCCCCTGACCTGCCTGTCTGTTCTACATTGTGGGAGCAGACAGGCGGCTTCCGCTTCAATTCGGATATGCGTTCTACGCAGAAGCTTTCCGTATAGCGGACACGATTTCGATTTATGTATATATGAATTGAACCTATTGAGGGTGATCTACAGCCTCTAACTATGCCCGTCTCTTACCGATAGCATTTCTTACTGATAAGATGGAGTTATCAACTATCCAACGCGGGCTAATAAAATCTGTCCATATACGGCACATCATATGCTCTCCGATTGTAAATCTTGCAGTTGGATCTTCAATAACCAAATCTGGAAAATGCATGTGGCACTCGATTTTATATTCGCTGGCTTCAACATTTAGTGTGACATGCTCAGAAGCTAGTTTTTCTTCAAATTTTTCCAAGTAAAGAATAGTAAAAATATGAATCTCACCTCGGACGAAGGCTTCAAAAGACGCTGGATCTGAAAATGTCAAAGGGTATGGATAATAGCAGCCCCATAGCATATTGGTTTTTATTTCGTTCACAGAAGTAATGAGAGATTTCGATAATAAATTTTTCTCTCCAAAAAGCTTCGCATAATCTACATTATCTTCTGATATTATAACTACCCTTAGACACTCATCAACCTCAAAACTCACGGAGCCTCGTTTGATTGCCTCTTTAACGGCATCTTGCAGCTCTCTATTATACAATTTGGGAGAAGTAGAACATTCCACCCTAATAGTAGAGCCAGAAACACCACGAAAGTTCTCTGCATGATCCGATTTCAAAAAATCAGATAGCGTTTGCAGTTTAAGCTTTTGTCGTTTACTACGACGATCTTTCGTCTTGGATGATTTGACCTCGATAGGAACGGGGTCACTATCCCCCAGCAGGCAAATATCGCCGTAACGGAGAACATTTGTAATATCGCATAGAACTGCAGGAATGTTATGCGAGATTGCGTTTTCCAGGGCCATCATTTCGTTTTTATGACCATCTTTTCCTAAGATGAAGCCACCACTTTGTTTTATATTATAGGTATTCGTATCGAAGTAGGTTTGCTTCAAAGAAAATCTGTCTACGTAGAGAAATGCTAAGCAATCCCCGAGGCACAAAAAATTATATCGCACATATTGCCAGTCTTTCGGATTCTTTCCATAAATTTTCGCATCACGGATTTCATTTTCTGCTTCCTCAATAGAAGATATTATTCGTCTTTGAATTTTTAGGAGACGCGAAAAATTTTCTAAATCTTTGGAGAAATCATGAATCTCACGATGAAGCGCAAATAACTCCGGGTATAGGCGGTTCTCGCTAGGGGGGGAGAGGTTGTCAGACGCTGGAACAGGAGACGATGACATTGAATAACCTCGAGTTGAATCTCTGAATATCTTACCTGGATTTCTTCAGTCGCGTAAATATATGCACTTGGATAAAGGAAGAGAAAATTTGTAAATTCTGCTGCCTGTCCCCAGAAGCCAGCTTGGCTAGGCAAGGACAATATCAACTCTCTTTGCTTCCCACGCGGACAACTGCCGCGCATCTAATGCTCCATGCCACGTGGCCTCGTCATCAACGTAGACGCAACCAATGGCAGTCCTTTCATTCTCACGATCTAAAAGCAGACTTTCTGCTTCCCCCCCTTCCCGGTCATAGACCCAAACCCCGTTTCCGCGCGAACGACCAGTCAATCCCCCCATCGCCGCGCATGATTCCCGACACCTCCCGCCCGCGCTGTTTTTCCAGCGACGGCGACCACGGCACCAGTTCGAAGCCCTGCCCGTCGTCGATCATGGCGAACCGGCCCGACGCCAGGTTGAAACGCTGACGATAAGTGCCGGCAACGGGATCGCCCTCGTCACTCCGCCGGAAGGGGCTTCCCGACTTCCCGGCGAGGTTCCGGCCCAGCGCGCCCAATTCCCGCTGCCGCAGGGTGCCGATCAGGTTCCGCACATAACGGATGCTCCCGCCGTCGCGGCTGGCCAGCCCCTGCTCCACCAGATGATCCGTGCGTTTTTCCATCGCCTCTTTGACATCGGCACCGAACCCTGTGGACGAGAGAGCAAGAGGCTCCCGCGCGATGGCCTGCCGGTCGAGCCAGGTTGAGCCCTCCGCCGTCACCTGCCGCTCCAGCGTGACGTCCGAGCGCACGGCCAGCGCGACACGGTCACGTCCCTGCTTGTCGCTGAAACGCCGCAGTTCGACGATCGAACCGACCGGCCCATCGCCAGCGGCCTCGAGGTTCGGCAGGCGGACATGGTGCGTGCGTCCGTCAATCCCGTCGATCACCGCATAGGCCGTGCCACGCAGCTCATCGTCGAGACCACGATCGACCAGCCGGCCGATGACGGGATCGGTGGTATCCTCGGCGGCCATTACCCAGGAGGACGCGGCACGATCGATCTTCTGTTCCGCAAGGCCCCGGTGGATCCGTTTGATGATATCTTTGCGCTCGCTGATCTCCCGTAGGGTTGCCTCCGCACTCTCGTCCATGCGCCAGCGATCCGGCCCGACCTGGTGCGCCAGCCCCATAGTCTCCAGACGGCGCAACCGGCCCAGCTTCACGGTGGCGAAGGCGTCCGGCGTTTCGCCCGGTGTGCGTTCGAGAGCGATGACGCCATCCTGCCCCGCATCCCTCCGAAGCTGGCGGTCCAATTGAGTCCAGCGGTCGGCGTTCACCTGCCGCTCGACCGCCTGGTGGATGTCGTGATCCGTGCGTGGTCCGAGTTCCAGCGTCACCAGATCCTGTGCACGGGCGCGCATGCCCTCGCGGATGTAATCGCGTGCGATCACCAGATCGGACCCATCCTCCGCCACGCCCCGGACGATGACATGCAGATGGGGATGCGCTGTATTCCAGTGATCAACAGCAACCCAGTCGAGTTTCGTGCCGAGATCAGATTCCATCTGCCCCATCAGATCTCGCGCAAAGGCCCGCAGGTCCGACATCTCCGGCGCATCCTCCGGTGAGACGATGAAGCGGAAATGGTGGCGGTCGCCATCGCATCGTTCCGCGAAGTCCGAGGCGCGAATGTCGTCACTGTCTTTCCCAAACAGACGGGCATCGTTACCATCCCGCGTTATACCAACTCCTGTTTGTTAAAACCCATGTGCCCATTGTCGTAGCCCGAGGGACATGATGCGCCAGGGCTGGTCGACGAGCTGGTTCCAGGCGTGGCAGCAGATATCGACGATGTCGTCGTAGGTGCGGAAGATCCGGTTCGACAGCCAGGTATTGCGCATGAACTGCCAGACGTTTTCCACCGGATTGAGTTCGGGCGAGCGTGGCGGGAGCGGCAGGATGGTGATGTTGGCGGGGATATCGAGTTTCGGGCTGGTATGCCACGCTGCCTGATCGACGATGAGGATAGCGTGAGCGCCCGGCGCTACGGCCTGCGAGATCTCGTCGAGATGCCGGTTCATGGCGTGGAGGTTGCACCAGGGCAGGACGAGGGCCGCTCCCTTGCCTAGCACTACAGTTGCGTTTTTCTGAGAGTTCTGAATCTATGGGTAACCATGATTCTGAACGAGATGAATAGCGCAGCTTCGGTCGAGGATGTTCTGGCTCTGACGCTGGAGGCGCTGCGGGACGCCAAGGAGCGAATGCGCCCGGTATTCGGCCAGGAGCGGGTGGCGGCATCGGCAGGCCGGTTTCTGGAAACACTACTGGGCAACGAGCCGCGCAAGACCGGCTGGATGCGGGCTGAAGCTGCGGGCGATCCGGGGCCATGGCGACAGCAGGCCCTGCTTGGACGCGGGCATTGGGACGCCGATGCATTGCGGGACGTCGTGCGCGATCATGTTGTCGAGCATCTGGGGGATGCCGACGCGGTACTGGTGGTCGACGAGACTGGTTTCCTCAAGAAGGGCTCTGCATCATGCGGAGTGGGACGGCAATATACCGGGTCTGCCGGCAAGATCACGAATTGCCAGATTGGCGTGTTCCAGCCTATGTCTCTGACAAGGGGCATGCTTTTCTCGACCGGGCTTTGTATGTGCCGAAAGCCTGGACTGACAAAGCCAGAGCACGGCCTTCGCCCGCAGCATCGCCTCCATGAGATCGCGGGTCAGCGCGTCCTGCGCCACGTGCCTCGCGAACGTGCGGTGTCGAAGCGCGCCCGCGAGACCGTGCCCAGGCGGATACCGAACGCCTTGAGCGAATGGCGGATCGTATTCTCGAGATCCATGAATTTGCGCTTGAGCGTGCTGCGCTGGGTCAGGATCAGACGCAGCCGATAGCTTGCTTCGCTCTTGATATGGGCCGTCCGGAACCAGCCGGTGCGCACGATATGCGCGATCCCCAGCGCGTCCGCCTTGTCGGTCTTGTTGCGCTGCGCCGACATCGCCGCCCGCACGTGTTTCGTCTCCAGGCAGACCGCCGGCAGGCCCAGCGCCAGCATCTCCGGATGCAGCCAGGGCGACAGGGAACCTGCCTCGTGACCCATACGGCGCAGGCGCGGCAGGAACGGCTTCACGGCATCCCTGAGCGCAGCCGGGTCCGTGGCCACCGTCGTTTCCAGATGCACGGTGCCCTGCTCGTCCACCACACAGACCGCCGTTTCGTCGATCGACACATCGAGACCGCAAAAGAATTCCATCGCACGCCTCCCGCGCTGCTGTTTCACCGCGGCAACTCTACCTTCTTTCCGGCCCGGGAGACCGCCAATCGACGACGACCGCTCAGGCCCGATTACGGCTGGCAGTCCTTCCCTCCGTTGCCAGCCTCCCCCCGGCACCCCATCCCCAATCCACCCATAGCCCGCCAGCGCCCGATGGACCGGAACGGGGATCATCGGCGCGCCTCCCCATGCCCTGACGCGATGAACAGCCCGGCCGATTGCGGTGCGAGCGCCGTCCAGTCGGTCATTCGGGAACCAGATGAATGTGCCGGATCGTGTGCGCTATCGACAGGCCCGGACGCATCGCCCGTGCGCAGGAATGAGGCCGGAAAGAGGGAAGAATCCTGCCATGATGGTGCAGCCAGAGCGCCGACCGCGATGTCATCGGCAAGCGGAAGAGCCAGCCGCGCGCTGACCGACGCGACGTAGTTCCGCGTCTCGGCAGGCAGCGGCCGGCCGGTCGCGAGATGCTCGTCATAGCGCGCGGGACCGGCATTGTAAGCGGCGAGAAACCCGGCCTCGCCGTAGCGATCCCGCATCCAGCGCAGATAGGTCGCACCCGCCAGGATGTTGTCGTGCGGGTCGAACGGATCGTCGCCAAGGCCGAGCGACGTGCGCAGGCTGGCCCATGTTCCGGGCATCACCTGCATGAGCCCCATCGCACCCGCCGATGACACGGCCCGCGCATCGCCTCGGCTCTCCGCGTGCAGGACGGCAGCGATCCATGCGGCCGGAATCTGCGCGCGCGTGGCTGCTTCCGCGATCATGTCGGTGTAGGGATCGGCGACCGCGACATGCCCGGATATCGTCATGGAAACGACGACCGGAAGCGCGACACCGAACAGCCGTGGCCCCATTTTACCGCCGATCATCGCGCTTCACCGGACGGTTCCAGACCAGATGGAAGGCACGTCCCTGACGGTCGGACTGGAACAGGTTGGCCCGGATCGGCTGCGCCAGTATGGGGTCGTCGAGAACCAGCGAGAGATAGGTGCCCGCCTTCTCGCCGGTGCGTTTCCAGGCCGCGCCGACCTCCGGTCCGGCATCGGCGTCACCAAGATGGACGCGATAGTCGGGCGCATGCTCGGCGTCCGACGATGTCGCCAGCACGATCGTCAGTTCGACGTCGAGGGCGAGCGTGCGCAGGCGCCCGGCGAAGCCGTCAGACGTGCGCGTGAAAGTTCCAATCTGGGCCATGTCAGCCTCGTTTCTGCTTGGGGGTGGGAGACATCGATGACGGCACGAGCCACAGCGGCTGTGCACGGCCGAGCACTGCATCGACCGGCAGGACGCCGAAATAGCGGCCGTCGAGACTGGTCGGGACCGCCGGGTTCATGACGAAAATCTGCCCGGGCAGGACGTGCCGGCATCCCTGCCAGACCGGCAGCGGACGGCCGCGATGATCGCGGGCCAACGCATCGCCAAGCACCGTGCCATCGACCGAAACGACGGTGCCGATCCGGCAGACCAATTGCCCCGGCAGTGCCGCAACCGGCTTGAGCAGTGGCACACCGAGCGGCAGATAGCCGCCGTGCGCCAGCATCGTGGCAATGTCGGAGGGTGGCCGGATCGCGATCAGGTCGCCGACATGCAATGAGCGGGCCGATTGCAGGCGATACAGCCCGACCGGCGTGCTGGCGGTGGCATTCCAGATCAGGCGGGGCGCCGGATGGATCGCCAATGACGTGCCGGCACCGAGGACTGCGAAATACGTGGTGAAGAACCAGCCGAAGCGCGTCATGATACCGCCCTCCGGCGCAACCAGGCATCATGGCGGTCGCGCGTGTAGGGGCGTGGTGCCTGCCCGGCGAGCATCCGATTGTGCAGATGCCGCCAATGCTCGGGGGCCACGTCGACTGGGTCGATACCGGTCGCCTCGATGCGATCGATCACTTCGAGCACCAGCCGGACCTTCGGCCAGCCGCTCTGGCGCAGCAGGCTTTCACCACCAGGGCGCACGAACGGCACCGTCTGATACGGCTCGCCGGGACGGGTAACGCGCACGATGTCGATGCAGGACACCACCGTGCCGTAATCGTTCGCCGCCCAGCGCAGGAAGGCGAACACGGCGTCCGGAGGAAAGCTCAGTATCCGTCGGCGACGATCAAGAATCTGCTCATGGGCGACTGGACCAAAGCGGATCCAGTGCTCGATGCGCTTCTCGATCCAGGTCAGTTCGACATGAGCGAGGGTGTCGTTCATGGCACATCTCCAGAGGTATCGGGGAACTCGCGGGCCAGCAGCACGCGCAGCATGTCGGCGACCGTGATGCCGCGCTGGAACGCCGCGACCTTGAGGCGGGCGCGGAGCGCCGGCGTAACGTCGATGGTCAGCCGGGCGGTAAAACGGTTGGGGGTCGCAGGCTTCTCCGGCGCCCTGACCCAGCGCTCAGGATCGGCGGGACGCGCGGCGAAACCGGGCGGCGTGCGACGTTCCGTCATGGCGAAATTCCTTCACCGAGCGGCAGCACGGACGCGATACGGTCACGCGCCTTCTGCGCCATGACAGGATCGATCTCGCAGCCGACATAGCGCCGGCCAGCCAATCGGCAGGCGACACCGGCCGCACCCGATCCGGCGAACCAGTCACCCACCAGACCGCCCGGCGGGCAGCTCGTACGGATCAGGATCTCCAGCAGGGCCACCGGCTTCTCGGTGGGATGGATGGCGCGGCCATGCGCATTGCGGACCGGAATCACGGAACGCATCAGGCGCGGGCCGCCATCCTCGCTGACGTAATGGCCGGCATCGATCTGCCCCATATGCGGCGGCCGGTGTTTCCGCCGGACCGTGCGCGCCCGAGCGTCGGGCGTGGTCGGGACCGAGTTGTAAACGGCACGCCAGGGCGTATCGTCGCGATAGAACTGGACGAGCAATTCATGCACGCGGCGGAAACGGTCGGCATGGAAGCTGGAACCGTTCTGCTTCTCCCAGACCAGTTCCTGGGCATATTTCCAGCCCGCATTCCGGAATGCGGCGCTGGATGCAAGAAAGCTCCGCAGTGAACCGAACACCCAGAGCGAGCCACTCGGTTTCAGGGCGGCGAGCGCCTTGCCCGGCCAGTCCGGCACGCATCGGTCCCATGCGAGCGACGTATCGCCATAGGGGGGATCGACCAGGATCATGTCGTAGGGGCCGTGCCAGGGCATCAGGAGCGCGCTGTCGCCGGTCAGGAGGGTCATGGCACCAGTCCCCCGATCTCGGCCGTCAGGGCGGCGATTTCGCGGGCTGCGATCCCGTGCGGGCGCAGGTCGCAGACCAGGCGGCCGGTGCGCGCGGCGTCGGCGAAAGCAATCCGCTGGCCGATCCGCGCCGCTAGAGCGGCAGGCTCATGCCCCACCAGCGCGAGCCGCGTTTCGCGGGCAATGACCGTGCGTGCGGCGCAGCGGTTGAGCACGAAGCGGGCCAACAGGCCGGGACGGAAGAGTCGCGCCTCTTCCAGCAGCCGCAGCATTTCTGCTGAGGCCCAGCCGTCGAACGGGGAGGGTTGCGCCGGGATCAGCACGAGGTCGGCCGCCAGCAGGGCGGAGCGCAGCAGCGCCGCCACCCGAGGCGGGCCGTCGATGACGACGTGATCCACCCCCTGAGCCAATTCCGGCGCCTCGTGGTGCAGTGTGTCGCGCGCCAGCCCGATCACGCCGAACAGCCGTGGCAGTCCCTCCCGCGCCCGCTGCGCCGACCAATCCAGCGCCGAGCCCTGCGGGTCGGCGTCGATGACCGTCACGCGCCGGCCTTCCCGAGCCCATTGGCCCGCGAGATGCAGCGCCAGCGTCGTCTTGCCGACGCCGCCCTTCTGGTTGAGGAAGGCCACGATCACCGCCCCTCTCCGGGGGTTTTCCACAGATCATGTGGGGTGCCAACATCCTTAAAGTTAGATTCTTTTAAGTTAGATTCTAAGTTAAGGGCGTCATAACCCTCTGATTCAATGTCGCGATTCGGCGATTTCTGTTCACATAAGCACGGTTTCGCTGTTCCCGAAGTCACGGCTTTCGCCGGTTCGGGCGTTCCCGATAGCACGGACGGACTCACAGTTTGTCCACATGAGGATGTGGATAACCTGTCGCGAGAAAAGGTCAGGATTTCACACCCGTCAGCGGTCCGCTCGACCGCCAAGCGATAGCCGGGCAATGGCTGCCGCCGGACGATGCCGCGGAGTTCGAACGCGAAGCGACGGTATGGCGACAGGCTGGCCGATTTGAGATGCAGGACATGGAAATCGAATTTCCAGCCTGAGCGCTGGCGGCCGCCATGCTTGCGGACCAGCCGATAGAGCCAGCGCTCCATTCCGCCGGTCAGTCGGAAATAGGCCGGGTCGATGGTCAGCACCAACGCGTCATCGAGCACGGCCTGGTAAAACCAGTCCGGCAGGATCAGCTCGACCACGCGGGCGCGGCCCTCCTGCGTGGTATGCCGCTTCCATTCGTTGATCCAGGAAAACCGGTGCAATTGTCCCGCACCGGCGTGGCGCAGCGAGGTCTTGATCGTGGTGGATTGCAGCCGGTCGAAAGCCGCTTCCAGCCGTTGGTAATCCCGCGCGCTGTCGCCCCGGCCGATGAAGGCCAGGATTTCATGCGGCGTCGCCACCATCAGACGCGAGGTGCAACGACCCGCGTCCCGTGCTTCCACGATCTGGCTCGCCGCCCAGATCAGCACGTCGGCATCCCAGATCGTGGCCATGCCATGTTCGCCGGTCGCTTCCACGCGGATGGTGACGTCCGGGGTCCGGAAATCGATCGGCACGGTCCGCACTGTCTTGGACAGGCTGAAGAACGGAAATGCCATCAGATCCTGCGCGTCGCGCGGGGCGAGTGTGCCGGGGATGGCGCGGAACACCGCGAGCTTCGCGCGCTCGGACTGGTTCCGATCGGGCGTACGCATCAGCGTCTGTTCCCGCGTGAGGTCGCCGGTGTCGGCGGGATCAGCGGACTTTGCCGCGCGGCGGCCGACACGGTGCCGGCGGTGGTATCCGAGGTATGGGCGCGTGCCCCGCTCTCGACCCAAGCCTGCAACTCGTCGACCCGATAGACCACCCGGCCGCCGAGCTTCGAATAGCGCGGACCAGTGCCGTAAATCCGGTGTTTTTCCAGTGTGCGAATGGACAGTCCGACGAAGCGCGAGGCGTCGGGCGTGCGCAGATAGCGCGGCGGCAGATCGCTGTAATTGGCGGACATGAGAAGGCTCCGTGATCGCTGTCTGGGGCCGCGGGACAGATGCGGCCAGCGGGGATCAGCGTGGCGGAGAGGGGTATTTTGGAACTAGGACCGATCTCACCGGGGGACGAGATCGGTCCTGGACAAGCGGATAGAATGGCCGTGACGGCTCCCGCCGTCGGTCTCTGAATCAATGAAAATTTCTTGATTTTACGGAGAGTGTCTCGACTGAATGATCCACAGCAGCTCCATGGCCTCGGTCGAAATCGCGGTTGCCGACATCGGCGAGCAGCGCGGAGAGATCGGTGATCTCCAGCGCCACCAAATGCACGACTTCGCCCTCCTTCTGGAGCCGCCCCTTGATGCCGAGCATCTGCCCCGCAAGGATGACACGGCGATATTTTTCGAAAATATCCTTCCAGATAATGACATTGAGGACGCCGCTTTCATCCTCCAGGGTCAGGAACACGACGCCTTCGGCGGAGCCGGGGCGCTGGCGCACCAGGACCAGCCCCGCGGCATCCAGCCGCTTGCCATCGCGTGCCTCATGGGCTTCACGGCAGGAAAAAAATTTCCGCTGGCGCAGATCGTCGCGGAGAAAGGCGACGGGATGATCGCGCAGTGTCAGGCCGATCCGGTTATAATCGCGCGTGACCTCAGCCCCGGCGCGCATCGGCTGGAGCAGCACGTCCGGCTCCTCGGCCTCGCGCGCGACGGCCGCCGCCGCGAACAGCGGCAAAGGCTCGTCCCGCAGCGCCTTGATCGCCCACAGCGCCTCGCGCCGGGCGAGGCCGAGCGCCGGCCGGAAAGCATCGGCTTCCGCGAGATGGGTGAGTGCCGCGACCGGTACGCCGGCGCGGCGCCAGAGATCGTCCACCGATGCGAAGGGCCGCGCTCCGCGCGCAGCAACGATGCGGGCGGCGTCAGCATTGGCGAGGCCTTTGACCAGGCTCATGCCGAGCCGGACGGCGAACCGGCCGCACGCCGTTTCCGGCCCTTCGAGCGTGCTATCCCAGCGGGAGGCGTTGACGCAGATCGGCCGGATCCCGACGCCATGCTCGCGCGCGTCGCGCACCAGTTGCGCGGGCGCGTAGAAGCCCATCGGCTGGGAATTGAGCAAAGCCGCCAGAAACACGTCGGGATGATGGCATTTCAGCCAGGAGGAAGAATAGGCGAGGATCGCGAAACTCGCCGCATGGCTCTCGGGGAATCCATAGGATCCGAACCCTTCGAGCTGCTGGTAGATCCGCTCGGCGAATTCTTCTGTATAGCCGTTCGCCTTCATGCCCTCGACCAGCTTGGTCTGGAACCTGCCGATGGTACCGGTGTTCTTGAAGGTGGCCATCGCGCGGCGCAATTGATCGGCCTCGCTGGCGGTGAAATCAGCGCACACCATGGCCACCTGCATCGCCTGTTCCTGGAACAGCGGGATGCCCAATGTCTTTTTCAGAACCTTTTCCAGTTCGGGGGTGGGATACTCTTCCGGCTCGATGCCCTCACGCCGGCGCAGATAGGGATGGACCATATCACCCTGAATCGGACCGGGGCGGACGATGGCGACCTCGATCACCAGGTCATAGAACACGCGCGGTTTCAGCCGTGGCAGCATCGACATCTGCGCCCGGCTTTCGATCTGGAAGACGCCGATCGTGTCCGCCCGGCGGATCATGGCGTAGGTCAGCGGGTCCTCGGCCGGGATGGTGGCGAGCGCGAAGCGCTGCCCCTTATGCTCGGCCAGCAGATCCAGCCCCTTCTTCATGCAGGTGAGCATGCCCAGCGCCAGGATATCGACCTTCATGAATTTGAGGACGTCGATATCGTCCTTGTCCCATTCGATGATCTGACGATCATCCATCGCGGCGGGCTCGATCGGCACCAACTCGTCGAGCCGGTCATGGGTCAGCACGAAGCCCCCCGGATGCTGCGACAGATGCCGCGGCACGCCGATCAGGCAGCACGCCAGATCCAGCGTCAGCCGGATGCGCCGATCGGACAGGTCGATACCGGTATCCCTGAACTGCTCCGGATCGGCATTTTTCGACCAGCCCCAGATCTGACCGGACAAGGTGCCGATCAGATCCTCGGGTAGGCCCATCACTTTGCCCACATCCCTCAACGCGCCCTTGGCCCGGTATCGGATCACCACTGCGGTCAGGGCGGCGCGCTCACGGCCATAATGCCCATAGACCCACTGGATCACCTGCTCGCGCCGCGCATGCTCGAAATCGACATCGATATCCGGGGGCTCACCCCGTTCCTCCGATACGAACCGTTCGAATAGCAGCGAATTGCGCGCCGGATCGATGGCGGTGATGCCCAGCACGTAGCAGACCGCGCTATTGGCCGCCGAGCCACGGCCCTGACAGAGAATGTCCTGACTGCGGGCATAGCGGACAATGCTGTTCACGGTGAGAAAATACGGCGCGTAATTCATACGCCCGATCAGGGCGAGTTCGTGATTCAGGCTGGCCGTTACCTCGTCGGGAATCCCTTCGGGATAGAATCTCCGCGCCCCCTCCCAGGTCAGCACTTCGAGGGCCTGCTGCGGCGTCTGGCCCGGCACCGAAACTTCATCGGGATATTGATAGGCGAGATCGTCGAGGCTGAAGCGACAGCGCTCCATGATCGCGATCGTGCGGTCGACCGCCTCGGGATAGCGGCCGAACAGGCGCGCCATTTCCTGGGGTGGCTTGAGATAGCGATCGGCGTGGCGCTCACGCGCGAAACCCGCCTCATCGATGGTGGTGTTGTGCCGGATGCAGGTCACGACATCCTGCAGGATGCGCCGGTCATGGGTGTGGAACAGCACATCGTTGGTCACAACGGTGGGCACGCGTGCCCGATGGGCAAGATTCGCCAACGCGTAGAGCCGCATCTGGTCGTTGGGCCGACGCAGCAGGGTCAGCGCCATATAGGCGCGGTCATGGAACGCGTCCTTCAGCTTGCGCAGATGCAAGGCGCAGGCCTCGTCCGCGACGTCGGGGACCAGGATGGCGAGCAACCCGTCGCCCCAGGCCACCAGGTCTTCCCAGAGCAGATGGCATCTGGCCTTGCCGGCACGGCTCTTGCCCAGGCTGAGCAGCCGGCACAGGCGGCCGTAGGCCGCGCGGTCGGTCGGATAGACCAGCACCGGCGGGAAATCGGCGAGGTCGAGGCGACAGCCGACGACCAGCCGGACGCCGGTGGCCCTCGCCGCGACATGGGCCTGCACCATGCCGGCCAGGGAATTGCGGTCGGCGATGCCCAATGCCGCGATACCGAGCGCCCTCGCCTGCTCGAACAGTTCGAGCGGCGACGACGCCCCGCGCAGGAACGAGAAATAGCTCGTCACCTGCAATTCGGCATAGCGGCTCATCCGAAGATCCCATGCAGAAACCAGCCTTGCGAGCCGGTTTCCCCGTGCTCGCCGTCACCCGAGCGATAGACCCAGAACCGCTCGCCGGATGCGTCCTCCAGACGGAAATAATCGCGCACCGTGGTCAGTTCGGCATCGCCCTGCCACCATTCGCCGAACACCCGTTCCGGCCCATCAGCGCATTTCACCTTCCGCCGCACTCCACGCCAGATGAAGAACAGCGGCGGCTGATCCGGCAGTTCCGCCATGGCCTGCACCGGCTCCGGCCGCGCCAGCAGGCGTGTCGGACGTGGCCAGTGCTCCGGCCAATCCTTCTGGTCGTCCGGCGCCAGCGCCGGCACTCGACAGAAGGACCGCTCCGGCACATCGCTCTCCACCGGAGCGAAGCGATACAGGGAACGATGGCCCACGCGATTGGCCAGGGTATCGATCAGATCCGAAACATCCGGTTCTTCCTCCGCGATCAGCGAGGAGATTTTCTGGCGCGGCGCGATCGGCTCGGCCAGTGTGGCGGTCAGGACCATACGCTCGATGCCAAAACCCGGATCGATGGTTTCGATCTTCTCGCACAGCAGCCTGACCAGGCGCTTGGCGTCGCGCACCGGCGTCGCGGTGGCGATGCGGATCGCCTCGGTGCGGCTGTCGACGCGGTGCAGCACCAGGTCGAGACGCCGGGCTCCCTGCCCGCGTTCTTCCAGTCCCTGACAGAGCGGCGGGACCAGCCTGCCGATATAGCGGGCAATCGTCTCGGCGGCCCCGATCGGTTCGGCAAAATTCCGGCTGACCATGACCGGGTCAACCGGCCGGACCGGCAGGATGGCCTCACTGATGCGACCATAGGCCTGGTCCAGCCGGCGGGCGACGTCCGGCCCGAAGCGGAGCGCAAGCGGCGCGCGCGGCATCGCGGCGAGCGGAGCGATGGTCGCGACGCCCAGCGCCCGCAGGTCCTCGATCATATTGTCCGGCAGGCGCAGGGCCTCGATCGGCAGGTCCGCGATCGCGGCGGCCGTCTCCCCGGCCGGCACCACCAGAGTGCGCGCGCGGCCATAGCGCGCCAGCGCATGGGCTGCGCCCAGCGTGTCGGCGACCACAGCCTTGGCTGTGATGCCGGCGTCTCGCAGCCGCCGCACCATTTCCGCCAGCATGGCCGGCTCGCCGCCATGCAGATGATCGGCGCCGGTCGTATCCAGCACCAGACCGTCAGGCACGTCCACCGCCACCAGGGGGGCGATCCGCTGCTGGAACCACAACGCCAGTTTCTCCAGCCCGGTCCGGTCGCCCTCCTGGTCGGCATCCATGGTGATCAGATCAGGGTAAAGCGCCTGCGCCTTGGCGACCGGCGTGCCGGGACGCACGCCCGCCTTGCGGGCGGCGAGATCGACCGAAAGCACGACGCGGCGTCGTCCCTCGCGCCCGACCAGCGCCAGCGGCGCCTCAGGCGCGGGTGCGTCGGCGCCCAGCCTTTTCCTGATCCGGTCCGTCGGCCACAGCGGCAGGAAGAGAGAGACGACCCTTGCCATCGCAAGCCTCCACTTCGAAATCGGCGGATTCTCCCGCCCGCGCCCGGATCAGTTCCAGCAGCCAGCGCGCCCGTCCGACGCCGGGCACCGGCAGGGATTCAGACGGCAGGACCGAAATCCGCCAGCGCGTGACACTGGCGGTCGGCTGGCCGAAATCAGCCGCCTCGGTCTGCCGGCGCCAGCGGCGGACGGCGATCCCCAGCGCGCCGGACGTCTCGGCCGCCAGTTGCAGCCGGCGGGAGGCGGTCATCGACAGACGCGCGACCTCGGCCACGACGGCACCCAGACCGCCATGCCGCAGTCCCTCCTCGAAACAGGCCAGGACATCCTGGTCCGCCCCGGCCTCGACATAGATCACCCGGCTTCCACCCAGTCCGACCTGTTTCAGGGCGGGGGCGAACAGATCCTGGCGGGTGACAATCCACAGCACCTTGCCCTTGGTGCGCGCGGCGATGCCGGCGGCGAACTGCCCGGCGGCCGCGCTGTTGAGGGCGTCGTTCCCGCCGCCTGCCACCTCGTGCAAGGCGCCGAGCGCCAGGCCGCCACCCGGCAGGCGGCGATCGATGTCACGGATGCCAAAGGGCAGCACGGCCCGTCGGCGGGTGGCCGATCCTTCGAGACGGCGGATCTGGTCCCGCAGCGCCTCCAGCGGGGGACGGGATAGGGGCGTGGACATGGTCGATCGGTTTCCGGGATGGGTTCCCAACCGGCGGTCGGGGTCTTTTGTTCCCTATTTGTTCCTTACTCTATCCAAGAGTCAACGCCGCATCGCACGTGCAGGGGTCGCCCCAGGCGGAAAAGCCGGAATCGACATCGTGGCAGCGACACCGTGATTCCATTGCAGGACAGGGGGTTACGTCCGCAGCGCTGAGAGCGCCCCCCTCTCGACGGCTTGAACGCGGCGCAAGGCCAGGCCGTCATGCACGGCGCCAGAGCCGGGATCCGCCGTCCGCCCGAGTCCCCGACCACCAGGGGCAGGTCAGGATGGCGCAACTTCGCGAAAAATAATGTGTTCCTTGCCTTCGCTCCATGCGTTCCTCCCATTGCCGCATGTATGGAGATACCGATGCCCGACGATCTTCCCGCGGTTCGGACGCAAACCCTGGCCCGTATCATCGGGCCCTATCTCGTGGTGCTCGCTGTCGCGTTGTTCGCCCGCCTGGGCACATTGCCCATGCTGCTGCCGGTCTTCATGCAGAACGGCCCACTGGTGCTGGCCACCGGCGCGTTCACCCTGATGGCGGGCCTCGCCATCGTCGCACTCCATCTTCGGTGGGAGAGCCCGAGTGCGATTGCAATTTCTCTGATCGGCATTGTCATCACGCTCAAGGGCGCGGCGCTCATGGTTGTGCCGAGCCTCGGCGCCGCCATGACGGCCGCGATCGTGGAAACGCCCCCGCTGTTGCTGATCGCCGCCGCTATCGTACTGCTGTTAGGCCTTTGGCTGAGCTTCGTCGGCTGGACTTCGCGGGCATAGCCATCGCGTGCGAGACGAGGGAAGAGAAAGCGATCCGTGTGCAATCTGTTTTCGATGACCACCAACCAGCAGGCGATCCGCGACCTCGCAAAGGTCATGGTCGACCGCACCGGCAATCTCCCGCCGTTACCTGGCATCTATCCCAACATGATGGCGCCGATCGTTCGCAATTCGGTGGACGGGCGCGAACTGATGATGGCGCGCTGGGGGATGCCGACGCCGCCCCGCTATCTCGCCGGCAAGACGGTCGATCGGGGCGTGACCAACATCCGCAATCCGCAGTCGCCGCATTGGCGGCCGTGGCTCGATGTCGCGCATCGCTGCGTCGTGCCCTTTACCAGCTTCGCCGAGCCCGAACCGCAGCCGGACGGTTCCCGGCCGCCGGCCTGGTTCGCGTTCGGTGAGACGCGTCCGCTCGCTTTCTTTGCCGGCATCTGGTGCCGGTGGACGTCCGTGCGCAAGGCGAAGGACGGAGAGACGACGGACGACCTGTTCGGCTTTCTTACGACAAAGCCGAACCACGAAGTCGGAGCCATTCATCCCGAGGCCATGCCGGTGGTCCTGGCCACCGGGGAGGAGATCGACCGCTGGATGACGGCGCCGATCGACGATGCGCTGCTCTTGCAGAACCCGTTGCCTGACGGCACGCTGACCATTGTTGCCAGGGCGACCCCGGAAGACCCATCACGGCAATAGCCCCCTCTCGCTATCGTCCCCGGAACGGATGGAGCAGCAGGCGCCGGTATCCTCCTTCTGTCAGCACGCGCGCGAAACGCACCAGCCGTTTCATGCGGAAATGCAGATCGTGCGAGAGCCAGTCCCGTGAGGAAACCTTCTGACCGAAAAGGACGAACGCGATCTCATGCTGCGTCGCCCCGGCGTCCAACCCATCGAGCGTACGGAGCGCCAGGATCAGCCGAGTGACCCGATCTGGCGACAAGGTCGCGGGATCGGGTCCGGAGCGCCGGCCCATCAACGCGCGCCAGAGCCGCAACGCGGCCTGGACGCGCACCTCGAACAGGGCGTCGAGCGGCAGGACGACAGAGAGGGCTTCGATCTCCGACGTCACCAGATGCAGGCGCAGAACGACGCCGGGGCGCTCAAGCAGGAGTTCACCAACCTGGCCCGCCGGCAATCCGATAAAAACGGAGGTGAACGGCGGGTGATCCGGGTCAGCGAGACCGGTCGGTGCTTCCATCAGCGCGATCACGCCCGGCAGCACCGCAGCACTCCACAACGCAGTACGCGGGTTCAGCGCAGTGCGGACACTTTCGAAATCGCAACCCCCAGCGCCGGGCGAACGCCTCGGCATCTGGCTGCATCAAGGCACCCCGGCGCAGGGCGCGCTGAAGGGTGGCACGCTCACGGATAAAGTCCCGATTGCGACTGACAAACTGCAAGGCAAAGGCAGGGGCGTCGAGCGACCGCAGGCCCTCGTACGCGCCCGCCGACCGCCAGGTGGCGCGGCTCATGGCGTCGTCTCCGATGCGTAACGGGTGGGAACTGGGCAAGCACTTGCTCGCGAGAGTATGCCAGACCATCCCGCTGCCCGCTACGCCCCGGCAATGCAACAGGTCTTGCGGATTACGCAACGATTCAGGGTATCAGTGGGGGGCGCCGCCACGCAGCAGATGCTGGTAGCCATGCTTGGTCATCCAGTGCGCCCGAGCCAGATGGCTGTGCCAGCAGCGGTGGACACCATCGGGATCGGCCGCCGGGTCGCGGTGGAGCACGATCCGGGCGACCTCGCGCCAGTCCGCACCGTCGGCCTCGGCGTCCAGCAGACGCAGATAGGTGATGAGGTGCTGTTCGTCGTAGCCGGTGAGACAGGACGCTTCCGGGGCGCTGTCGGCGACGGGCGGGTCGAGCGGGGGCTTCTGCATGGTGGGGCCAATCAGGTCGGAGAACGAACGCGACGCACCCTAGCCTGCCGCGCTTCATTACCGGAAGTCTCGTGAAGAAACATGACGCCGCGTCCTTGTCCGGACTCGATGAACAGGATGGCCGCCGCCTCCAGCGCACGGCGGACCTGGTCGGTCGTGCCCTCATGGACGCCGAGACCGCGTTCGGATTCAAGGCGCTTCAGCGCGGTCAGTGCTACGAGGGCTTTTTCAGCGAGCATCTCCTGTGTCCAGTTCAGAAGTGCCCGTGCCGCCCTAACCTGTCGGCCAGTGATCATCCATGATCACATCCGACACGCGGAGCATGCACACCAGAAATACGACTATAATAGTCGCGTTAGAGAGATTCAACATCGTTCTTTCAGGATGATGGCCAAGTGGAACCGGCGTCTGGATGTCCGAAGGTACGGGCGACCATACGAAAAGCCCCCCGTTCTATGCGGGGGGTGTCTCATCGTAGCGGTCCGCCGCGAATTGCGCGCATGCCTGCTTCAGTTCGCGCTCGATCTGTGCCCGCTCGCGGCGGCTGAGTGCGTAGCTGGTGAGTTCGGCGCGCAGCATCTGGATCTGGTCGTGTAGCGTGGTCATCGTCCTGCTCCTTTCGTTTCTCGAAGACAGGCCGTTGCCTCATGCACGCGTGAACCGGGTCAGGGATCGCCGCCGGCGACCGCGCCAGCGGCGCGCGGGGGAGCCGATTTTGTCTGGTGTGCCCGCAGGGGCGCCGGGCAAAATTGGGGGGACCGCGCGTCCTTGAGGCGGTTCACGCCGGGCATGGTACAATGGGAAGACTGAGGGAAGCCCTATTCCCGTTTCTTGCCCGCACACCGGCGGATCGGGCACGGCGCAACCGTTGCGGGCCCGCCCGCCAGTTCCCGATCGGTCATGCGAAGGCCCCGCCCGGACCGGCCGGGCGGGGGATCGCTGGCACTTCAGTCGCCGTTGCGGCGACCGTTGGGGCGGGACCAGATCAGGCTGTAGGTCTCGCCGTCCTCGTCGTTGAAGAGATTGGCGAAGATCGGGGCGTTGAAGCTCGGATCATCCAGCTTGAGGCCCAGATAGCTGCGTCCCTCGTTGGACTGCTTGGACCAGGCCGCCCCGATCTCGGCCCTGTTGACGAACACCCTGTGGCTGGGGGCGTTCTCGCTCTGGCGTCCGGTGTCGGGAACGATACGGACATTGCGGACCTGAACCGAGAGGGTGACGATTTCGCCGACATATTCGTTGCCGGTCTTCCTGAAGGTGCCGATGGTGGCCATGATACTGCTCCGTGATCTCTGTTATCGAGCCCGCACCATTGCGGCCTCGATGGCGATCGGACAGACGGAGGCGAGCGGCGGTGCATCCCGCAGGGACCGAAGCGCAGCGGAGGACGGCGGGACGGAATTTTCTTGGTGCGCGCGGAATGACGGCGCAGCCGGCAGGGGAAGAAAATTATGGCCCGCTGTTGCGCCATAGCCGATCGAGGCGAAGCCGCCCTCCGGCTAGATCAGCCAT
This sequence comes from Gluconacetobacter diazotrophicus PA1 5, assembly GCF_000067045.1. NCBI lineage: Bacteria > Pseudomonadati > Pseudomonadota > Alphaproteobacteria > Acetobacterales > Acetobacteraceae > Gluconacetobacter > Gluconacetobacter diazotrophicus. Next base: position 103,870 of record NC_010125.1, on the reverse strand, counting down.
TTTCAGAGGCCGTATGCGTGCGCGACCCGACAGAGCGCACATCACGGAGGACATGATGCCCCCTCGGCGTGCAGGATCCGGCAGAGAAGAAGCCAGGCATCGTCACCAGGCCGTTCCGGCCGTGACCATGACCCGTTCTCGTGGGCGGGTGCCCCGCGGGCACACCGCGTCGGCCACTGTTTCTGTCAACGCGCGCAGAACAGGAAGACGGTCCGGAGCCGACAGCCCCGCGAGAGGGACCATCAGGGGCGGATGCACGTTGCGCCAGGCTTTATCGCCACACCCCGCCTTTCTCATGACGACAGGATGCGCGTCTCCACGAAATGCCTGATCCAGGCCTGCCCACCGGCTACCGTGCAGGCCGTCAGACCCGCGCGATGCTTCCGCCGGTCGGTTCGGGCGGGGGCATGCCGGTAAAGCGGACGACCGCGGTGATGCCGACCGCGATGGCGCCAATGACCGAAAAGAAGGACTGCCAGATGGCGGAGGGCATCATCATCTGGGCGAGGCCATGGGTGGCGCTATAGCCGGCAATGACGGCGGGCACCGTATAGAGCAGGACGATCAGTCCTCTCAGCCAGATCCACGGCGCGCAGGCAAGTGCGATCTGGCCGAGCGTGAAAGTCGCAATACCCGCCATGACGCCGACGATCAGGGCGCCGATCACTCCGGCGCCGGTATGGAACGCCCAGAGCCCGGCATACAGCCCACCGGCAAACGGCAAGGCGAAGACCGCGAGCGTGAAGATGAGCCAGCAGAAAAATCCGATGCCGGTGACGATCAGGAACGGTGCGAAGATTACCATGGTGGCGGCTCCCGTAGAGATGACATGATCTGACGGTCGCGCCTGCCACCACCACCACGGCGCGACCCTCATCATAGCGAAAATGGTCTGTCGACGGAACGAGAATCATACTGGCGTCCGGCACGCGGAGGTGCATCGTTATCGTCTCTCAGGGAGAAGACGTCATGGCGGAAATCACGGGGCGCGAACTGCATCTGGCTAAAAAGGCGCTCGCCATTGCAGTGCTGGCGATCGAGCGGCAACCACGGCCGTTTCAGTCCTATTCGGACATGCAGGACATGAAGGGCCTGCTCGATCTTCTGGTGCCCGGCGATATCGAACTGGCCTTTTATGCCCGTTCCGCGCGGATCGCGGTCACGGGCGATCCGGACTGAAAACGGCGCTTACGCGCCGCCGCCGAACCGCAGGACCGGGATACCGAGGCGCTTCGCCTTATCGGCCAGGTTCTCCTGGATGCCCGTGCCGGGAAAGACGATGACGCCGATCGGCATGGTGTCGAGCAGCGCATCGTTGCGGCGGAAAGGCGCTGCCTTGGCATGCTTCGTCCAGTCCGGCTTGAAGGCGATCTGCACGATCTCGCGGTGATCGGCCCAGCGAGAGGCGATGAATTCGGCGCCTTTGGGCGAGCCACCGTGCAGCAGCACCATGTCGGGATGCTTGGCGCGCACCTTGTCCAGCCGGTCCCAGATCAGGATATGGTCGTCGAAGTCGAGACCGCCAGTGACGACGACCTTGGGGCCGGGCGGGACCAGCAATTCGCCCTCGGCGCGACGTCGGGCATTGAGGAAGTCACGGCTATCGATCATGGAAGCCGTCATGGTCCGGCGTGAGAGCAGCGAGCCGGTCTTCGGTCGCCATGCGCTCAGGGTCAGACGTTCGAACTGCTCCTGCGCCTCGTCGCGGAAGATCTCGTAGGCGTTGCGGCGCTCGATCAGGGTCAGCCCTTCGGCGATCAGCCGCTCCAGTTCCACCGAGCGGATCTCGCTGCCATCCTGTTCCTGCTGGCTGCGTTTCTGCGCCGCCTCGTTGCGGTCAAGCTCACGCTCGACCTGGCCGACCATGCGATGGAAGACATTGACGGTGGACCAGAGCAGCGCTTCAAGGTCGGGTTCCAGCCGGGTGTCGGTCAGGGTCGCGGCGATGGCGTCGAAGATGTCGGCGACCGCACCCCCGATGCGCGGAGCTTCAGGCAGCGGCCTCGGGTCCGGCTCGTCCTCGAAGGGACGGTAGCCATACATCTGGAGTTCAGCCAGCACATGGGCGGTGGAGGAAGCGGCGTGCGGCGGTTCGAAATCGTCGGTGCGGGTCATGTTTTTGCCCTCCCAGGTCTCCGGCCGCGCCCTTCGCGGCCTTTCCGGGGGCGGATAGCGGCAGACCAGGGACGGGCCGGAACCGCGCGCTCGCGCGCGGCCGCAGCGCAGCGGAGGATGGCAGGGGGTCGGCTATTTTGCTTCGCGATGTAAAGCGCCCCCCAAGGGGCGCGACGGAAAATAGCCGGCCCCGCCATTGAAGGCCCGGCCCGGCTGACGCCCGCTCCCCTCCAGAAAGGCCGAGGCGCGGACCTGCCGGACGGGAGGCCGAACAGACCCACCGAAAGAAGAAGGAAACCGCCCGCCCCTCTTTCCGGCCCGCTCAGGTGCCGGCGGCCTCCAGAAAGCGGGCTACGTCCGCTGGCGCGAGTTGGGGATGCAGGATCGCCCGCAGCGCCCCGCGTCCGAGGGCACGGAGATCATCGTTGAAATCGCCCAGCCGGGGCGACAGGCCGATCAGCTCGATCCCGGCATCATCCGCGCGGGCCTGCAGCGTCGCCAGCGCCTGGTCCCCGGCCGGGTCGTCATCGCGCAGGACGTAGAGCCGGCGTAGCAGCGGCGGAAAGATCATGGCGGCGAGATGTGCCGAGGACAGGCAGGCGGCCAGCGGCAGATCGGGCAGAATTTGGCGCAGCGACAACACCGTCTCGATCCCCTCGCCGGCGGCCAGCACGTCGGCTGCCACCCCGAAGCGCACGGCGTGACCGAGCAGCCCACCCAACGCGCGGCGTGGGTGATCGACCGGCGCCTTGCCACGCCCGTCCGCCGCCAGCCAGGTGCGATGCACGCCGGTCAGAGTGCCATCGAGGTCGGTGACGGCGGCGATCATCGCGGGCCAGGTCTCGGTCGGACTGTCCTCGTCCGGGCGGTAAAAGCAGTGCGGATGGAAGCGCAGCGCTCCGGCTCCGTGCAAAAGCGTCATGTCGCGTCTGCGAAGATACGTTTCTACGGGCGTGCCCGTGATCGGCCCGGACATGGCCCAGAGCCGACGCGCGGCCTCGGAAGAACTGGCGGAGCCACGTTCACGGACCGGACGATCCTGTGACGACGATGCCGGGTCGGGACGTGGCAGGCTGAGGAACGCTCGCGCCTCATCGGCCACGTCGCGGAAATCCACCAGGCCGAGGCTTTCACGGATCACGTCGAGCAGGTCGCCATGCTCGCCCGACTGTGCGTCGGTCCATTTTCCGGCCCTGCCGTTGGCGGTGTCGTGCAGCCGGACAAACAGCGACCGCCCCGGCGTATTCCGCACGTCGCCGACCAGCCAGTAATTGCCGTGACGGCGACCGGCGGACAGATACCGCTGGCACACCGCCTCTGCGTTCTCCGCCAGACGACGGGCGAGATCGCCTGCATCATGCCCGACCATCACCCCTTCCCTCCACTCTCGGGATCGCCGCCATCGAGGGCAATCGCCAGCCAGCGATCGGTGGTCATCCATGAAATCGTCTTGCGCCTGCCAAGGTCAAGCAGATGCGCGCCACCGCTGAAGGCACCGATCCTGGGACGTGAGGCCGTATTGGCCCACTGGAACCCCCATCGACCCCGCAGCCGGAATGTCCGTGTGCAGCGTAGCACGAATTCCACGACCTGCTGCGGATCACCGGTCACGTCATCGCGCATCCAGAGCTTGGTGCCACCATATTCCGGTTCTACGGAAAGCCGGAACCCGTCAGAGGGCGGATCTTCCGCCGCCAGTTCATCCATGAACGCGTTGTAGAGATCGAGCGCCTTTGCGGCATTGTCCACCGTACCCACGTCGAGAACGCAGGAAAAATGCGTGACGAAATCAGCCATCGGACAAACTCCCGAAACGAAAAAGCCCGGCGCAGCGGCCGGGCTCGTAAAGGCGTATTGACGGAAAGACGGAGAAGCGGCTTTCAGGAAGCCCGTTCCATCAACCTGCGGGCCTTCTCTTCCAGATCCAGCCGTGTGTCCTGATTGGTCTTCGTCCGCGCCAGCGCCGTTATCCCCTGCACGAAATCGAACACGCTCTCGGGCTTGCGCCCTTCCTCATGCAAAACCGTTTCGATGATCTTCGCGGTTTCCGGTTTGGAGAACCCGCGACGACGCAGGAAACTTTCCCGATCTTCATCGGTTTTTGCGACCAGCGCCTTGCGCGAGGCCTGAATGCCGGAGACGAATGACGCCGGGCTGGCCGTGGCGAAATTCCGCAGCGCGGGCGTCGCCTGATGCACGAAACGCGAGGCTGCGAACTTGCTATGCCGGATCGTGATCTGTTCGAAATTTTCTACGCCCCAGAGCATTCTATTTTGGCACACTCCGCGTAGATAGAATGACGCAATGCCGAGGCTCTTGCTGCCGACTTCTGAATTCCAGGCATAGAAACCCCGGAAATAAAGATCGGGGTCGCCATTGGGCAGGCGTCCCGCCTCGATCGGATGCGTATCGTCCACGAGGAACAGGAACACATCGCGATCCGATGCGTAGAGCGTCGTGGTTTCCCTGGTGATGTCGACATACGGATTATGGGTCATGGTCGCCCAGTCGATGACGCCGGGCACCTTCCAGTTTGTATCGCCTGTGCCATCCCCCGCGATCTTGCGCACCGCGCCCACCAGTTCATGGTCCCAGATGCGGCCATAATCGGGACCGGTCACGGCGCGCAGTTCCACGCGCCCATCCTCGGTTTCCAGTGTTTTGATCAGTTCGGCGCGGTGCGACAGCAGGCCATGCTGCAGGTTGATCGCTGCCAGTGGCGCTGGAAGGTTGCGCAGGTACGACGATGGCGCGCCGACAAGGCTGCACATCTGGCCGAACGACCAGTGTGTGGGGGCGATCGGCTCATTCTGTCCCGGCACAGTCAGGGTCAGACGCTCGGCGTTGTCGCGAGATGCTTCAACGCGGATACCACGACTCTCGACGGTGCGGGCGGTGGCGCGCTCGGCACGGGCAAGCGTGGCCGTATGCAGATCGGACAGCGACAGATAGCGTTCGTCATCAGGACGCGAGAACCATTCGGACGAGACGCGGGCGCTGCTGCCGCCACGCGAAGGATCGATCTTAAAGCCGCCGGACGCAGCACCACGGGACGCAGGGGGCAGGATGGTGGTCGTGGTCATGGAAAACTCTCCTCTAATGCCGATTATTCGGCACCAAAGGCGAAGCCGCCCTCTTCCTCTGATCACCACTTCCCACGCGGGATCCCATCCAACCCCAGAAATACCCAGCCCCTCATCTCGGAACACGGTGTTCCCTTCACTTACCCGAAATCACGACAGCAATGGGAGGGGAAAGCAGAATGTCGTCTTTCGGATTGAATGACTGCAAAAACCGCATGTCATCAAAGTGATCTCTTGACCCTCAAGCATGGTTGAACGTTACAGATGGCGCGGCGCATCACGAGGTACTGTCATGTCGAAGCACATTCTTCACGTTGTCACCAATGTCGCCCACTACGATGACCCCTCCCACGCGACCGGTCTGTGGCTCTCGGAGCTTTCCCATGCCTGGGATGTATTCGCGGCCCGAAGATTCGAGCAGAGCCTCGTCAGCCCAAGGGGTGGCCGCGCACCGCTGGAACCCCGTGCCCTGAAATGGCCATTGCTGGATGCCTCAGCCAGGGGGTGGCTGAACGACCCGGCGAGGATGGCACTGCTGTCCACGACCGCGCGGCCGGACGACATCGACCCGGAGACATTCGATGCCATCTATTTCACGGGTGGCCACGGCGTCATGTGGGACTTTCCCCATAGCGCGGGGATTCAGGCCATCACGCGTAATCTTTGGGAGCGGGGCGGCATCGTCTCCGCCGTCTGCCACGGCTATTGTGGGCTGCTGAACACGCGGCTTTCCAATGGCAGCCTGCTGGTCGCCGGCAGGAAGATCACCGGTTTCTCATGGACAGAGGAAATCCTGGCCGGGGTGGCAAAAGAGATGCCCTATAATGCTGAAGCGCAGATGAAAGCCCGCGGCGCGCACTACGATAAAGCATTCCTGCCCTTCGTGCCCCACGTCGTCGCGGATGGTCGCCTGATCACCGGGCAGAATCCCGCCTCGGCCAAGGCCACGGCACGCAGGATTTCAGACCTGCTCTGAAACCGGCGACGTGTCAGCACCGGCGCGTCTGGCCCGCGCCGCACCAGAGGGCTCGCGGGAAGCCATTGGCCTGGACCGGGGAGCGCTCCCTGTGCGGGCGTCCGCCGTCTCCTCATCGCCATTCAGGATATGCGTCAGCACGCGACGTGCGTTGTCGGCACAGTCCAGATCCGCTGGTCGCGTCTCGATGCTTTCGATGACGTGACGCAACTGCGCCTTGTTCTGGGCGAGGCGGCCTTCCAGCGCCTCGATATCGGCGACCTTGCGCGTCAGCGCACCGATCAGCGCGTCATGATCCCAATCCTTCAGGTCGCTTGGCAGCAGGACGCGAATCTCGTCCAGCGTGAACCCCGCTTTCTGGGCGGTGGCGATCAGGCCGAGAATAACGGCCGCATCCGGCGGATAGGTCCGGTAGCCATTGGCCTTGCGCTCCACGGCCGTCAGCAGGCCGATGCTTTCGTAAAAGCGAATGCGTGAGGGCGCGAGGCCGGTCTGTTTCGCGAGGTCACCGATCTTCATGCTCCGTCTCCCGAAGATGATCCTTGACCTTAAAGTTACCTTTAATGTCACGCTCTGACCAGAGTGTTCCTCACGGAGTCGGCCTCATGGAGCTGGATTGATGTCCCTGTTTTCCCCTCTGACCCTGCCCAATGGCACCGTCATCACCAATCGTATCGCCAAGGCCGCCATGGAAGAGAACATGGCAGACGCCGACCACGCGCCATCCGAAGGGCTGATCCGTCTCTACCGGGCCTGGGCGGAGGGCGGCGCGGGCCTGATCATCACCGGCAACGTGATGGTGGATGCACGGGCCATGACCGGTCCGGCTGGGGTGGTGCTTCAGGACGCGCAGCATCTCGACCGTTTTCAGGACTGGGCCACGACAGCCCGGTCTGGTGGCGGCCAGATCTGGATGCAGATCAATCATCCGGGGCGGCAGATGCCTGCCAGCATGGCGCAGGAAACGCTTGCACCGTCTGCTATCCCTCTCGATCTGGGCCGGCAGTCGAAGATGTTCCCTGTTCCACGTGCCATGAGGGCGGACGATATCGCCGATGTCACCCGCCGCTTCATCCACACGGCCGGCCTGGCCGAGCGTGCGGGCTTCGATGGGGTCGAGATTCATGCGGCGCATGGCTACCTGCTCAGCCAGTTTCTCTCCCCGCTGAGCAACCGGCGCACGGACCAGTGGGGCGGCAGCCTCGAAAACCGCGCTCGCCTGCTGCTCGATATCGTGCGGGGCGTGCGGTCGTCCCTGCGACCGGATTTCGCGGTATCGGTGAAACTCAACTCGGCCGATTTCCAGCGCGGCGGCTTCTCGCCCGACGACGCCCGAGCCGTCGTCCGGATGCTCGACGGTCTCGGCGTCGATCTCGTGGAACTGTCCGGCGGCAGTTACGAAGCGCCCGCGATGATGGGGTCCTCTCGCGACGAACGCACCCTGGCGCGGGAAGCCTATTTCCTCGATTTCGCCAAAGACATCGCCACCGTCGCCACGATGCCGCTCATGGTGACCGGCGGCATCCGGCGGCAGGACGTGGCAGAGCGCGTCGTGGCCGACGGCATCGCGATGGCAGGTATGGCGACGGCGCTGGCGATCGAACCCGCCCTGCCGCGCCGGTGGCAGAACGGGCATGGTGACGCCCCCGCGCTGAAGCCGATCACCTGGAAGAACAAGCCGCTCGCCTCGGCAGCCCTGATGGCGGCGGTGCGTTATCAGCTCGTCCGGCTGGCCACGGGGCGTGCCACCAGGCCGGGCATATCGCCACTCGTCGCTTTCCTGCTGGCCCAGTTGGCAGCGCGCCGGCAGGCGCGGGCGTATCGCGCCTGGATGGCGTCCTCCCGGCCTGTTTCGCGCGTGGGCGCCAGAAAGCCTGAATGCCCTGCACCTGAGCGCACCGCGGCGGTTTTTGCCGGAAAGGAGTGAGCGGAATGAACGATCCCGTCACAGAGGTGGAATTCGGTCCCTACACGGTGCCCGTCATCAAAGGCGGCTATTATGACCGGTTTCGTTCGAACCCGGATCTGGACGTGGTCGCGCGCGATCCGGCAGCCGGTAATATCGACTTCTTCCGGCGTATTCCGAAAGGACAGGTCCAATCGCGGATCGGACCGGTCTGGGCACCGAATTTCTACTATCGCGCCAGCAGCGTGCAACTGCTGATGGCCGCTCCTCTGAGCCGGCTGAGGGCAATCCTTCCCGAACCGCTCGAACCGCTGCGCGCCTGGCCGGGGCATGGGCTGGTCGCCGTCACGGTCTTCAATTATGCCGTATGCGACAACGACCCCTATAACGAGGCCTCCGTTGCGATCGTCGTACGCAGGCCCTGCGCGTGCGGCCCACAGGCGATGGAGCTTGGTGCCTCCATCCGGCGCCGGAGCTTTTTCGCCCATGTCCTGGCGCTTCCCGTCACCACCGAGATCGCACGCGTGCGCGGGATTGCCGGCTATCAGCTTCCCAAATGGCTGGCCGGTATTTCGCTGACGATCGGCGGGGATATCGTGGCGTCCGTTCTGGCGCCTGACGGCACGCCGGACCTGCTGCTCCGCGCGCCACGTCCCCGTTTTGAGAACATCCCGTCGCAGTCGCATATGGGCGCGAACACGATGATCCATAAAATCGACGGCGTCTGGCATCGGACCGTCGTGCGCTCGAACACACTCTCTTTCGCGCAGCGTCTGCTTCCCAATGACGTCACCCTGTCGCGCCAGGGCGGCCCGCTGAGCGATCTTCTGACGGGACTGGGCGTTTCGAAAATGCTTCGGTTGGATGTCGTCCGCGATGCCCAGTTCGTGCTGAACATGCCCGAAAGGCTGAGTGCACCCGGATTTACATGACAAGCTGAGTCCGGCGTACCCTTCATCAACCCACCATACTGGAGTTACCGACATGCCATTCGTCACCACACAAGACGGCGTAGAAATCTTCTACAAGGACTGGGGCGCAAAGGACGCGCAGCCGATCATGTTCCATCATGGCTGGCCGCTCAGCGCCGACGACTGGGACGCGCAGATGCTGTTCTTCCTGTCCAAGGGGTTTCGGGTCATCGCCCATGACCGGCGCGGCCACGGACGGTCGACGCAGGTCAGCGAGGGGCACGACATGGACCATTACGCGGCCGATGCCTCGGCCGTGGTCGAACATCTCGACCTGAAGAACGTCGTCCATGTCGGTCATTCCACCGGCGGCGGTCAGGTCGCACGCTATGTCGCGCGCTTCGGGCAGCCGCAGGGGCGCGTCGCGAAGGCGGTGCTGGTCAGTTCCGTACCGCCCCTGATGGTCAAGACCGATCGCAGTCCCGAAGGCGCGCCGATCGAGGTGCTGGACGGCCTGCGGGCCGGGCTTGCCGCCAACCGCGCGCAGTTCTTCCTCGATGTCCCGACCGGACCGTTCTACGGCTTCAACCGGCCGGGTGCTGCGATCTCGGAAGGCACGATCCGCAACTGGTGGCGGCAGGGTATGATGGGCAGCGCCAAGGCGCATTATGAAGGTATCAAGGCCTTCTCGGAAACAGACCAGACCGAAGATTTGAAGGCGATCACGGTGCCGACCCTCGTCCTGCAGGGCGACGACGACCAGGTGGTTCCCTACAGGAACGCGGCTCTGCTCCAGCATCAGTTGATCGCCGGCAGTGTGCTGAAGATTTACCCCGGCTATCCGCACGGCATGCACACGACCCATGCCGACACGATCAACGCCGATATCCTGGCCTTCATCACGGGGTGAGGGTCGCCTCATCATTGTCTGACCATCGCGGGTGGCACCGATGCGCCGCCTGCCCCTCGTTTCGGGTGACGTGACAGCCATGTTGAAAGACACCGATCCTTTGGCCGCGATGACGGAGACACTTCATCGGCAACGGGCTGCCTTCCTGCGTGACGGACCACCCACACGCACGGAGCGTCGGCGCGACCTCCGACGGTTGCGCGCCATCGTGCTGGAGCACCGCTGCGCGATCGAACAGGCGATCGACGCCGATTTCGGGCACAGGTCGCGCCATGAGACCGACCTGATGGAACTGGTCGGCGTCGTGCAGGCCATCGACTACCTGACCCGCAACCTCCATCGCTTCATGCGGACGGAGAAGCGGCATGTGAGCCTGATCTATCAGGGCGGCCGCGCGCATGTCACGTATCAGCCGAAGGGTGTGATCGGCGTGATGGCCCCGTGGAACTATCCGTTTTCACTGGTCATGATCCCGCTGGCAACGGCCATCGCCGCCGGGAACCGCGTCATGATCAAGCCATCGGAGACGACGCCGCGGACCAGCGCGTTGATCCGGATGATGCTGGCCGAGGCATTTGGCGACGAGAAAGTTGCTGTCGTGCTGGGCGGTCCGGATGTGGGCGCAGCCTTCAGCCGACTGCCCTTCGACCATCTCCTGTTCACCGGCAGCACCTCGGTCGGCCGGCACATCATGGCGGCCGCGAGCGAAAATCTTGTTCCCGTGACGCTCGAACTGGGTGGCAAAAGCCCGGTCGTCGTTGCGCGCGGTCATGTCAGCGACAATGCGATGAACAGCATCGTGTTCGGCAAACTGTCCAATGCCGGGCAGACCTGCGTGGCTCCCGATTATGCGCTGGTGCATGAAAACGATCTGGAGGCGTTCATCACCTCCTGGGATCGCGCGGTGACCCGGTCCTATCCCGATGGTCCGACCAGTGCCGATTATTCGTCCATCGTCAACGACCACCATTACACGCGCCTGACGGGGCTGATCGACGAGGCGCGGCAACGGGGGGGCCGGGTGATCGAGGTGGGTGCCCGGCCTGACGCTGCCCGGAAACGGACCCTCACGCCCACGCTTGTTATCGGCGCTGAGGACGATCTGGCGGTGATGAAGGAGGAGATTTTCGGTCCTATCCTGCCGGTCCGGACGTACCGCACGATGGACGACGCGATCGATTTCATCAACGCGCGCCCACGCCCGCTGGCGCTGTATTATTTCGGTGCGCGCGATGCCGACTGCGCCAGGCTGCTGGCCCGGACGACGTCGGGGAATGTCGGCATCAACAACACGATGATACACGTCGCTCAGGACGATCTGCCGTTCGGTGGCATCGGCGCCAGCGGCATAGGCGCCTATCATGGCATCGAGGGGTTTCGTACCATGAGCCATGCCAGGGGCGTGTTCATCCAGAGCCGCTGGAACCTACCCGCCCTGCTGCGTGCACCGTTCGGACGTCTGGCCGATATTGCCCTGCGCGCGACGCTTGGAAAATCGCGCCGACACGTTTAGAAACAGAATGTCAGCGCGGATTCACATTCAGAATAACCGTTCGAAGGAAACTGTCATGACGACTGAGCAGACAACAGCATATCATACGACGGAGTCCGGCATTCCCGTCTCCAGCGACGAGCATTCGCTGACTGTCGGTGCCGATGGCCCGATCCTGCTGCACGATCACTACCTGATCGAGCAGATAGCGGCATTCAATCGTGAGATGATCCCCGACCGTCAGCCCCATGCCAAAGGCAGCGGCGCGTTCGGTCGGTTCGAAGTCACCCACGATGTCAGCCGGTATACCTGCGCCAAATTCCTGCAACCGGGCGCGAGGACGGAGGTCGTCGCGCGCTTCTCGACCGTGGCGGGAGAGGCCGGAAGCCCGGATACGTGGCGCGATCCGCGTGGATTTGCCCTGAAATTCTATACGGAGGACGGCAATTTCGACATGGTCGGCAATAACACGCCGGTCTTCTTCGTGCGCGATCCGCTGAAATTCCAGCATTTCATCCATTCGCAGAAGCGCCGTGTGGATAACGGCCTGCGCGACAACGACATGCAGTGGGATTTCTGGACATTGAGCCCGGAGACCGCGCATCAGGTGACATGGCTGATGGGCGACCGTGGCATCCCGGCAAGCTGGCGCCACATGGATGGGTTTTCCAGCCACACCTATCTATGGGTGAATGCGGCTGGCGAGCGGTTCTGGGTGAAGTATCACTTCAAGACCGATCAGGGCATCAAGTGCCTGACGCAGGAGCAGGCAGGTCAGCTTGCGGGCGCGGATGCCGATTATCACCGGCGCGATCTCTATACGGCGATCAAACGTGGCGAGCATCCGAGCTGGACGCTCAAGATGCAGATCATGCCGTATGAGGACGCGAAGACCTATCGCATCAACCCGTTCGACCTGACCAAGGTCTGGCCGCAGGGCGAATATCCGCTGATTGAGGTCGGCAAGCTGACGCTCGACCGGAACCCGACGGATTTCCACTCCCAGATCGAGCAGGTCGCATTCGAGCCGAACAATTTCGTGCCGGGAACCGGACTGTCACCCGACAAGATGCTGCTGGGGCGTTCGTTCGCCTATGCGGATGCACATCGGGCGCGGTTGGGCGTGAACTATAAGCAGATTCCGGTCAACGCGCCGAAATGTCCGGTCCATGGCTACACCAAGGGGGGCGCCATGCGGATGCGTGACGCGCATGACCCGGCCTATGTGCCAAACTCCAAAGGTGGTCCCGCGGCTGACAGGCAGCGTTTCCCCGAGAATGCGGTCTGGGCAGCGGACGGCGAATTCGTACGTGCGGCGTATACGCTTCGGCCGGACGATGACGATTTCAGCCAGGCCCATGCGCTGGTCAACCGCGTGATGGACGATGCGGCGCGTGACCGTCTGGTGAGCAATATCGTCGGGCATGTGTTGCAGGGCGTTGAGGAACCTGTTTTGTCGAGGGTGTTCGAATACTGGTCGAAGATCGACGAGACGATCGGAGCACGGGTAAAGGAAGGTGTGCTCGCCGAACGAGCAGGAGATTAAGATTGTTTGGCGTTCATCCCTACGTCATAAATTCGGCCTGAGGAAACAACCCCGCAGATATCCGCGCTACGGTCATCTGCTTGGGAGACTCCACGTCGGGAATGAGGGCGGAAGCAGAAGCACTGCCGAGTAGCATGACAGCATGAAAAAAAGCGGCTCCCGGAGACCGGAAGCCGCCATTTTCATTCAGGGAAATGCTATTCCGCAGCGACCGCGGCATGCCCGTCTGCTGAGTAATCAGGGACTTCATCAGTTTTCATCTGCGCAGACAGTCCTTTCGTCCGCAGAGCCTCAGGCAGCCAGCCGGCGCCCTCAAGCAGCCTTTCGGCCGCCTGCGCCATGTCGTTCTTTTTCAGATGTGCGATACGCTCGGCTGCCTCAATTCCCCGCGCCTCGCGTACGGCTTCGAGAATACGGGCCTTGGTGACGCGGCCCAGATAGTTCTCCACCGTCGGTTGCCAGCCCGCTTCGACCAGATCAAGCGTAAGCGCAGTGGCGAGGCGGTCGGCTCGCGCCAGCCGTTCCCTGACGCTGCGTGCCAGGGACGGGCCATGGGACGATTCATGCAGCGCGTTGATCCCGAAAGACAGGCAATGCGCCAGCAGGGCCAGACGGCTGGTGTCGTCCAGTCCGTCGATCCAGCGCCACAGGGCGTCTTCATCCTCCGGCAGATCGTGCTTCCAGCCCTCGTTGCGCTGGCGCAGCGCATGAGCCGGCAGGCTGCCCGGCATGTCGGGGGAATGGACCGGCAGGGAGATTTCCCGAACATAAGCCTCAAGGCAGTCGGCCCCCGGCGTCTGCCAGTAGATGTCTCGCACCAGTGTATGCAGGAATTCGGTCAGCGCGACATGGGGATTTCCGGCAAACGCATCCCGCAGCGCCAGCGTGCGCCAGGCTGTCAGTTCGGTCAGCAGGCGGTCGGAAAGCGGCTTCAGTCCGTCTTCCTCCTCGGGCTCGGCGTCGGGTGCGTCTTCCCTCCCTTCCCCTTCGCCGTCGTCACCCGCGCTGTGATAGACGACCGCGTCATCATATCCGTCGGACTCATCGTGCCCCTCCTCGGGCTCCGCCGGCATATCCTCGGGCAGAACAAAGCCCCGATCGACCAGCAACGTGCCGTCGGTATCGAGACTGACAAAGGCGCCGGCTCGCTGCATGTCCACCGGATCGAAGGACACGGGGCGTTCTTCCAGCGCCTCGATGGCCTGCTCGATCTCGCCCAGCCGGGTATCGATGTCTTCGGGAAATTCATCGGCCTGCGCGTATTCCGCCTCGATCGTTTCCTGCTCGCTGTGCAGCGCGGTTAGGCGTGCGGCGTCTTCTTCCGAGAGCACAGCCGGCACACCATCGATCTCCACGAATTGCCGTGTGTGCCCCCAAGGGAAGGACAGCGCCGTTTCGACCCATTTCCAGCCTTCGGCGCGGACCTGTTCGGCCGCCTCCTGCAATTTTTCCATCACCAACTGGTCGAGCAGGGTCGGATCCTGCAGCCAGCCGCCATCGTCTGCCTCGAACAGGTCACGCATGACGGGACCACCGGCGGCAAGATAGGCGTCCAACCCGACGAAGCGCACCCGGCGATCCGACGCCCGCACGGTCTTCTCCGTCAGCATACGGCGGATGACGTACGGTTCGCGATTGTGGCTCTGGGCAATAATCTCCCAGACCTGTTCCTGACGGGTGTGGTCATCGCTGATGGAAAACGCCATCAACTGGTCGAGCTTCATGCCATCCTGCTCATAGATCTCAAGCAGTCTGTCGGACACAGTCATCAGGCGCAGACGCTGCTTGACCACGGTGGGCACGACGAAGAACGCGGCGGCGATTTCTTCCTCGGACATGCCTTTTTCCAGCATGTCACGAAAGGCACGAAACTGGTCCAGCGGGTGCAGGGCCACGCGCTGGACGTTTTCGGCCAGGGAATCATCCTCGGCGAGAATGGACGATCCGGCCTCGCGCACGATGCAGGGCACAGAGGCGGTCTTCGCCAGTTTCTTCTGCTTCACCAGCAGTTCAAGGGCGCGGAAGCGGCGACCACCGGCCGGCACCTCATAGGTACCGGTCTCGACACCGGCATCGTCAAGAATGGGCCGGACGTTCAGGCTCTGGAGCAGCCCACGACGTTCGATATCGGCGGCCAGTTCCTCGATCGACAGACCGGACTTCACACGCCGCACATTGGACTGCGACAGCACCAGCTTGTTGAAGGGGATATCACGGGACGCATTGAGGGCGATTTTCTGGATGGCGCTCGCCATGGCAGGACACTCCGTGACGGACGGGCGGAAGCCTCTCTCCCACCCCTGAATCCGTCACGAAAACCCCACTTCCCTCTTCCTCTCTTCCGGCCCCACCAGACGCCGGATCGCTTCCACGGAATGGCACGGACACGGCGTTACGGAAGCTATATCTGCCTCAGTTCATCCGCGAGTCGATGCGTTCCACAGCAAACTACGACTATTATAGTCGCGACATCACCATTTTGTGATAGTGCCGACCACGATAGCCGCGAATGTTCGCGACCATCCCAAAGCCCTCTCCGCACGATCCATCTCCCTGTTTCCGCGTATTTTTCTGTTCACACATCCTCCATTCGACCTCCACAGTGCTGTCAGAACCACTCACAGATCCATGCAGAAAGGACGGGAAGATGGCACGCCAACGCGATACGATAGCGGACAGGGTGCGGCTCGTTCTCGACGCCCCGGACGCCAACGTGACACCATTACGCAGTGAAGCCGATCCTCGGCTGGTCAGTCTGGTCCGGCTTCTGGCCCGTCAGGCCGCACGGGATTTCGTCAACGCTGAAGTGGAGGCCGCGCGGCGACGCGATCTCCAGGACTAGGGAGATAGGATTGTGAAAGTCGCGCTCTACGCCCGCTACTCATCCGATAACCAGCGCGACGCCTCGATCGAGGATCAGTTGCGCCTCTGCCGACTTCATGCGGAGAAACAGGGCTGGACGATCGTCGAAAGCTACACCGACCGTGCCATCTCGGGTGCTTCCCTGCTCCGCCCCGGCATTCAGGAACTGATCCAGGACGCTACGCGCGGCCGCTTCACGATCATCGTGGCCGAAGCCATGGACCGGCTGTCGCGCGACCAGGAAGATATCGCCGGCCTGTTCAAACGGATGACGTTCGCCGGCGTGCGGATCATCACTCTCTCCGAGGGCGACGTCACCCATCTACATATCGGGCTCAAGGGCACGATGAACGCCCTCTTCCTCAAAGACCTCGCCGAGAAGGTACGCCGTGGCCTGCGCGGACGCGTCGAGGACGGCAAGTCCGGCGGCGGCAATTCCTACAGCTATGATGTCGTGCGCCAGTTCGATGCGAAAGGCGAGCGCATCCGGGGCGACCGGACCATCAACGAGGAAGAAGCCCGGACGGTCAGACGCATCTTCACCGATTACACGCGGGGCAAGTCGTCGCGCACGATCGCCATGGAGTTGAACCGGGACGGCGTTCCAGGTCCGCAGGGCCGCGAATGGGGACCATCCACCATCCACGGCAATCGGGAACGCGGCACCGGTATCCTCAACAACGAGATGTATGTCGGGCGTCTGGTCTGGAACCGGCTGCGCTACCTGAAAGATCCCGATACCGGCAAGCGCGTCTCGCGTCTCAATCCTGAATCCGAATGGGTCATCCAGGAGGTGCCGGAACTGCGGATCGTCGAGCAGGATCTATGGGATGCCGTAAAGGCCCGCCAGGCCGAAACAACCTTCAGCCAGCCGGAACGGGGCAACGAAGCCCTCAATGACCGGCGCCGTCCCCGTCATCTCTTTGCCGGGCTGATCCGCTGCAGCTGCTGTGGCGGTGGGTACAGCATGATCTCTAAGGATCTGCTCGGCTGCTCAACCGCGCGCAACAAGGGCACCTGTGACAACCGTCTGAACATTCGTCGTGATGCGCTGGAGGCCTCTGTCCTAAGCGGGCTGCGCACGCACCTGATGGAACCGGACCTATTCAAGGAGTTTTGCAATGAGTTCACCCGCGAGGTGAACCGGCTTCGGATGGAGCACGGTGCCGATCTCGCAGCAATGCGGAATGAACTGCCTCGCATTGATCGCGAACTGGACAAGGCGATTCAGGCCATCCTCGACGGCGTTCCGGGTGCGAAGCTCAAGGATAAGATCGGCGCGCTCGAAGCTCGCAAGATCGAACTCACAGAACGTCTGGCCAACGCGGAGGAGCCGCCTCCCCTTCTCCATCCGAACATGGCGGAGATCTACCAGCAGCGGATCGCGTCTCTCTATGAGAGTCTTCAGGCCGAAGACACGAAGACCGAGGCGGCCGAGCGCCTGCGCACACTCGTCTCGCAGATCACGCTCCAGCCGGCCGAAGGCGAACTGGCGATCATCCTGCGCGGCGATCTGGCGGCGATCCTGCAGTTCGCGGCACACAAGAAAAACGCCACGGTCCATCCGGACAGTGGCGTTCTTGATACGTTCGTATCGCAAGTATCGTTGGTTGCGGGGGCAGGATTTGAACCTGCGGCCTTCAGGTTATGAGCCTGACGAGCTACCGGGCTGCTCCACCCCGCGCTGGTGTGGTGTGTGTGTTGTGAGGGGTGGACTGGAAGACCTGGCGGCGACCGACTTTCCCGCGTCTTGAGACGCAGTATCATAGGCGCTGGGGCATTTCACGGCCGAGTTCGGGATGGGATCGGGTGGGTCTATCCCCGCCATGGCCACCAGGTCGTCCAGTCCACCCTGTGGGGTGTTATTGGGCGTGTGAGGTTGGTGCGGTGAGAGGTGAGTGTGTTGTGTGGATGATTGCTGTGCATGTGTGTTGCCTGCTGGGCAGGCGGTGTGAGTGAGCCTGTTGGGCGATTAGGACCAGTTAGCTGCACGCATTGCTGCGCTTTCACATCTGGCCTATCGACGTGATGGTCTATCACGGCCCTCGGGGAGACCTGGTTTTGAGGTGGGTTTCTCGCTTAGATGCTTTCAGCGATTATCCCGTCCAGACTTAGCTACCCGGCTGTGCCGCTGGCGCGACAACCGGTGCACCAGAGGTCTGTTCATCCCGGTCCTCTCGTACTAGGGACAAATCCTCTCAAGTCTCCAACACCCACGGCAGATAGGGACCGAACTGTCTCACGACGTTCTAAACCCAGCTCACGTACCACTTTAATCGGCGAACAGCCGAACCCTTGGGACCTGCTCCAGCCCCAGGATGTGATGAGCCGACATCGAGGTGCCAAACCTCCCCGTCGATGTGGACTCTTGGGGGAGATCAGCCTGTTATCCCTAGAGTACCTTTTATCCGTTGAGCGATGGCCCTTCCACGCGGGACCACCGGATCACTATGGCCGACTTTCGTCTCTGATCGAGCTGTCACTCTCACAGTCAGGCGGGCTTATGCCATTGCACTCAACAGTCGATGTCCGACCGACCTGAGCCCACCATCGCGCGCCTCCGTTACACTTTGGGAGGCGACCGCCCCAGTCAAACTGCCCACCATGCAGGGTCCCGGACCAGGCTTACTGGTCTCGGTTAGACATCAGAAACAGTCAGGGTGGTATTTCAAGGATGGCTCCACCGGAACTGGCGCCCCGGGTTCAAAGCCTCCCACCTATCCTACACAGAATGTCTCTGATGCCACTGCAAAGCTGCAGTAAAGGTTCATAGGGTCTTTCCGTCTGACCGCGGGTACCCCGCATCTTCACGGGGAATTCAATTTCGCTGAGCCGATGCTGGAGACAGCGGGGAAGTCGTTACGCCATTCGTGCAGGTCGGAACTTACCCGACAAGGAATTTCGCTACCTTAGGACCGTTATAGTTACGGCCGCCGTTTACCGGGGCTTCAATTCAGTGCTTGCACACCTCCTCTTAACCTTCCGGCACCGGGCAGGCGTCAGGCCGTATACGTCGTCTCTCGACTTCGCACAGCCCTGTGTTTTTACTAAACAGTCGCTACCCCCTGG